>NZ_JBYCZQ010000008.1:0-198428 GCF_057586315.1 Caulobacter sp. SRI_014
TCGCCAGGCTTCTGAAAAGGCTGGGTTTTTGGGGACCGGTTGCCGCGCGAGTGCGGCTACCTGTCCCCGATTTGCGCGGACGGTTAGTGCGAGGGCCGGTCGCCAGCCGGCGCTGATCGGGGACAGGTAGCGGCTGCGCCGCAACCGGTCCCCTACCCCGTCACGAGCGAGAAGTCGGCGACCTTGCCCATGGAGGCCTGGACCTGTTGCAGCAGGCGCAGGCGGTTGTCGCGTTCGGCGACGACGTCGCTGTTGACCAGGACGGCGGTGAAGAAGGCGTCGACCGGGCCGCGCAGGGCGGCGAGAGCTGTCATGGCGCCGGTAAAATCCTCGGCGGCCAACGCGACGTCGAGCTTCGGCGTCAGGGTCTGGAGGGCGGCGAACAGGGCGGCCTCCTCGGCGGGCTGCGAGACGGCGGAGGGCGCGCCGGTCGGCAGGGCGCCCTTCTTCTCTTCGGCCTTGAGGATGTTGGCGGCGCGGCGGTAGCCGGCCAGCAGGTTGGCCCCGTCGTCGGTCTTCAGGAAGCCGTCGAGGGCTTCGACCCGGGCGACGATGCGGACCAGGTCGTCGTCATTGAGGGCGAAGACGGCGTCGACGAGGTCGAAGCGCTTGCCCTGGTCGCGCAGGGTGACCTTCAGGCGGTCGGCGAAGAAGGGCATCAGGTCGTTGGCCTGGACGCCACTGACGCTGTTGAGCGCCAGGCGCTTGCCCGACTCCAGAATGATGCGGATGACGCCGAGCGCGGCGCGGCGCAGGGCGTAGGGGTCCTTCGAGCCGGTCGGCTTCTCGTCGATGGAGAAGAAGCCGACCAGGGTGTCGAGCTTGTCGGCCAGAGCAACGGCGATGCTGACCAGCGCGGTCGGCACCGTGTCGCCCGGGCCTTGCGGGCGGTAGTGGTCGCGGATGGCGTCGGCCAGCACCGGGTCGAGACCGTCGGCGCCTGCGTAGTAGCGGCCCATGACCCCCTGAAGCTCGGGGAACTCGCCGACCATCTGGCTGGCGAGGTCGGCCTTGGCCAGGCGGGCGGCCTTTTCGGCAAGGGCGGGATCGGCGCCGACAAGGGGGGCGATCTCGCGGGCCAGGGCGGCGATGCGCTCGACGCGCTCGGCCATCGTGCCGAGCTTGGCGTGGAAGGTGACGCCGGTCAGCTTGCTAAGCCAGGCGTCGAAGCCCGACTTGCGGTCCTCGTCCCAGAAGAAGCGGGCGTCGCTCAGCCGCGCCGACAGCACCTTGGCGTTGCCGGCGGCAATGACCTTGCCGCCGTCCTGGGCGGCGATGTTGGCGACCACGAGGAAGTGGGGGGCCAGCTTGCCGGTCGCGGGGTCGCGGACGGCGAAGTATTTCTGGTGGGTGCGCATGGAGGTGCGGATGACCTCCGGCGGAAGGTCGAGGAAGGCCGGATCCATGTCGCCGAGGATCGGGACCGGCCATTCGGCCAGGCCCGCGACCTCGTCCAGCAGGCCCTGGTCCTCGACCAGTTCGAGGTTGCGGGCGAAGCAGAGGGTGCGGGCGCCCTCGAGGATGCGCTCCTTGCGCTCCTCGGCGTCGAGGACGACGTAGTGGCCGAGCAGGGCCTCGCGGTATTCGTCGAAGTCGCGGGCGCGGAACGACTGGGCGCTGCCCATGAACCGGTGGCCCTTCGAGATATCGCCGGCGGTCAGGCCCTCGAAGCTGATCGGCACGATCTCGCGGTCGAAGACGCAGAGGATCGACTGCAGCGGGCGCACCCAGCGCAGCTTGCCGCTGCCCCAGGTCATCGACTTGGGCCAGGGGAAGTTCCGCACGGTCTGTTCGACCAACTCGGCAATGATCTCGGTGGTCGGGCGCCCCTTGGACGAGATGCGGCCGAACCAGAGGCCGTCACGCTCCGACAGCTGGTCGCGGGTCAGGCCGGTCTTGCGCAGGAAGCCGTCGATGGCCTGGTCGGGCGAGCCGACGCGGGGGCCTTTGACCTCTTCATCGCGGTCGGCCTGGGCGACCGGCAGGCCTTCGATGACCAGGGCCAGGCGTCGCGGACCGGCGAAGGCCTTCATGCCCTCGCTGATCAGGCCGGCGGCCGAGAGGCCGTCGCGGATCATGCGTTCGAGGTCGCGCGCGGCCTGGGCCTGCATGCGCGCGGGGATTTCTTCGGAGAAGAGTTCGAGAAGCAGCTGGGGCATGGGAACTTTAGGGTTCGACCGGAGTGGCGGAGAACAGACCGTCGTACTGGGCGGCCTGCTCGGCAGGGAGGCGTTTGATCAGGATGCGGCTGGTGAAATGGCCCCAGATCTTGCCGTTGCGGGCATAGGACCAGTCCATGATGCGGGCCGGATCGACCTTGATCGTGTCGCCGGCCTTGATGTTGGTGACCAGCACCGGGTCGTTGTCGAGGACGCCGGAGATGGCGCCGCCCGGGCCGCGCTGCAGGTTGGCCACCCACATGGCCTCGGAACTGTCGCCCTGGATGAACTCGACCTTGAGGGCGGCCGATTGGCGGACCACCGGATCGTTCTCGAACCGGGTCCAGAAGCCAGGCAGGTTCCGCAGGGCCAAGGCCTTGGCGGCGTTGACCTCGGGATCGTCGCGGGAGACGTCGACGACATTGCTGTCGGCATCATCCTGGGCGAGCGCCGGCGCCGCGATGGGCGCGGACAGCAGCAAGCCCGCAGCAATTGCGATCAGCAGGCGGTTCATGCGGCCTCCTGCTGCTTGAGCCACTCGCTGGCGCAGAGCTTACAGAGGTCGCGGATGCGGCCGATGTAGCTGGCGCGCTCGGCGACGGCGATGGCGCCGCGGGCGTTCATGACATTGAACAGGTGGCTGGCCTTCAGGACATGGTCATAGGCCGGCAGGACCAGCTTCTGCCCCTGCGGACCGACGCCCTCGTCGAGGATGCGGACGACCTGGCGCTCCATGTCCTCGAACTGGCGCTTGAGGGTGTCGACGTCGGCGACTTCGAAATTGTAGGCGCTCATCTGGCGCTCGTTCTCAAGGAAGACCTCGCCGTACGACATGCCCCGATCGTTGAAGGGCAGGTCGTAGACGTTGTCGACGCCGAAGACGTACATCGCCAGGCGCTCGAGGCCGTAGGTCAGTTCACCGGCGACGGGGTTCACGTCGAGGCCGCCGACCTGCTGCATGTAGGTGTATTGCGACACCTCCATGCCGTCGCACCAGACTTCCCAGCCGAGGCCCCAGGCCCCGACCGTCGGGTTCTCCCAGTCGTCCTCGACGAAGCGGATGTCGTGCACCTTGGCGTCCAGGCCGATGGCGGCCAGGCTCCCCAGGTAGAGGTCCTGCATGTCCGGCGGGTTGGGCTTCAGCAGCACCTGGTACTGATAGTAATGCTGCAGCCGGTTGGGGTTCTCGCCATAGCGGCCGTCGCCCGGGCGGCGGCTGGGCTGGACGTAGGCGGCGTTCCACGGCTTGGGGCCGAGGGCGCGCAGAACCGTCGCCGGGTGCAGGGTGCCGGCGCCCACTTCCACGTCGTGCGGCTGCAGGATGACGCAACCTCGATCGCTCCAGTAGTTGTGGAGCGTCAGGATCAGGCCCTGGAAAGAGGTCGGTTTGGCGGCAATCATCTTCGTTGTTCGCAGGCGCAAAAAAAGTCGGCGGACCATAGGGCCCGCCGACTTCCGCTTCAACACTGCATGAGGGGCTAGTTGCCCTTCGGAGCCGTGCGTTTGCCCGCCCGCGACTGCGGCGGGTACTTGGCGCGGTTCTCGGCGGTGTCGAGGACCGGGCCGTTGGTCACCTTGGCCGGCTCGGCCGTGGCGGCCGCCACCGAAGCGGCGGGGTTCCGGGGATCGGTCGGGGCGGCCACCGGCGCGGGCGGGACCGCTTCGACCGGAGCGGCAGGATCAACCGGCGCGCCCGACGTCAGGTCGGTCGCGTTGGGGTCGGCCGGATCGGCCGGCGGGGCGGCGGCCGGGACCGTGGCGGCGTCGGCCGGCGGCGCACTGGGGACCGGCTGGTAGCTGGCCCGGATGATCCGGCCCTGCGGCATATCCGTCGTCATGTTCGCGGCCACGGGCGTGCCGGCGGGGGTCAGCACCTTGTCGACCACATGGATGAAGCCGTTGGTGGTTTTCACGTCGGCCTGGGTGACGGTGGCCGGACCGGCCGTGAAGGCCGCGCCGCTGTTGTCGAGCACGATCTCGCCGCCGGCGACCGTGGCCACCTTGCCGGCC
The DNA here is from genome assembly GCF_057586315.1 of Caulobacter sp. SRI_014. NCBI lineage: Bacteria > Pseudomonadati > Pseudomonadota > Alphaproteobacteria > Caulobacterales > Caulobacteraceae > Caulobacter > Caulobacter sp. SRI_014. The sequence goes on from NZ_JBYCZQ010000008.1 coordinate 4,170, forward strand.
CGCTCCTTGACCTTGGTCGAGTCGATGGGGGCGTTGATCAGGTGATAGGTCAGCAGCTTCTGCAGTTCCTGGGGATTGTCCTCCAGCCGCTTCAGTTCGCCGGGCGGCAGGGCCGCGAAGGCCGCGTCGGTCGGGGCGAACAGGGTCAGGCCCTTGTTGCCCTTGATCAGGCCGGTGAGATTGGTCTCGTCCAGAGTGCGGAGCAGGACGGTGAACTGGCCCGAGGCCTTGAGGGTGTCGACGATATCGCCCTTGGCGACAACGCTGCCGGCGGTCGGCGCGGCGGGCGTGGCCGGAACCGCGGGAGCAGCAGCCGGCGCGACGGGTTGCGCGGCAGCGGGCGCCGGGGCGGCGGTCTGGGCGAGGGCCGCGCCGCCGGCGAGAAGAGCGACAGTGGCGGCCGTGGTCAGGAGGGTCAGGGTCTTCATGGGGAGGGTCCTTTCTGATCGGGTCGGAACGTCGGCGCCGCCTCCGCCTTCAGGAGGAAGGCGGCCAGAAGCGACGCAAAGCGGCGGGCAGCCGGGAGGCGGCCCGCCGGAAGTTGAGGATTGGGAGCGGCTAGTTGCCGCGCGCGGCCGTCCGTTTGCCGGCCCGCGACTGCGGCGGGTACTTGGCGCGGTTCTCGGCGGTGTCGAGCACCGGGCCGTTGGTCACCACGGCCGGTTCGGCGGTGGCGGCGGCGATGGCGTAGGCCGGATCGCTGGCAGGCATGGCCATCGTCGTGGCCGGGGCGGCGCCCTCGACCTTCGCTTCCTGGTCGGCGGCGCGCATTTCGTCGTTCTTGTCGAAGGTGGAGCGCTTCTGATCGGGGCTGATCGGGCCGCTGGGGGTGGTGGTCTGGGTCGGCGGCGCCGGATCGGCGGCCGACTGGGCGGCGGCCTGGCTGGCGATGAGCACGGTGGCCAGGGCGGCGGCGGAGAACAGGATGTAGGGTTTCATGACGCTTGTCCTTGTACGCTTACGCGGAACGGACGGCCGGCGGACGCCGGCCGCGAGGGGGAAATCAGTTGCCGACCGGGCGGGTCTGGCGGCCGCCGTTGGAGTCCGGGCCGCCGTAGGCGCGGCGCGTGGCCGGGGTGTCGGGCACCGGGGTGTTGGAGACGACGGACGGGTCGCCGGCCTTCAGGAGATAGGCCTGGGCGACCGGGGTCGGCGAGCCGGTCGGGATGCCGGCCGGCTGCGAGGCCTCGGCGGCGACATCGGACCCGGGGGCGATGATCTGGCCGGTGGGCTGCGAGGCCGGGGCGGTTACATCGACGCCGGTGTCAGCCGGAAGCGGCTGCTCCTCGGCGGACGGAGTGGCGATCGGCGGGGTCTGGGCGAGGGCCGACCCGGCCAGGGCGCCGGCGAACGACAGGGCCGCCAGGCCGGCGGCGGTCTTGAGGACGGGGTTGAAACGCATGGCTTCCTCGACGGTCTTGCTTCATCAGCTGATGAAACGGTGAGCCCCCCGTCGGTCGTTGAGCGGTTGCCGGCCTGAGTCGGTTGCCCGCCATCACGCGCTCGTGAAGTCGCGCCGACCTACCGGCCGAGAAACACGAAGGCGGCGCCTAGGGCGATGAAGCCGAAGCCGACCAGGGTCGGCCAGCGGATCGGCTCGTTCAGCCAGAAGGTCGAGAAGATCACGAAGACGACCAGGGTGATGACCTCCTGCATGGTCTTCAGCTGGGCCGTCGACCAGACTGCCGAGCCGATGCGGTTGGCCGGCACGGCAAGCGCATACTCCGGCAGGGCAATCAGCCAGCTGGTCAGGATGACCAGCCACAGGGCGGCGCCCTTGTGCTTGAGATGGCCGTACCAGGCGAAGGTCATGAAAACGTTCGAGGCGATCAGAAGGCCGATGGGCGCCAGACGCGCGACCAGGGTCGAGGGCATGATTTGCTCCGTTGCGGGTGGCAGACCTTAGCCTTGGATAGCCCCGGAATGGGCGCCTCATTTTTGTGCACCGAGATTGGGCGCCGCCCAGTGAACGGGCGCGCCGCCGCTTTCTTGCCGATTCCCTAACGGCGCGGGCCCGGCCCCGGCGGTCCGTCCCGCTAGCGTGCCCCGGCACAAGAAACAGAGGGGCGCGCGCCTGACCGGCGGGCGAACAAGGCGGATGAAACTGATCATAGCGGTGGTCAAACCCTTCAAGCTGGACGAGGTGCGTGAAGCCCTCGTCGCGGCTGGCGTCGAGGGGATGACCGTCTCCGAGGTGAAGGGCTACGGCCGTCAGAAGGGCCAGACCGAGATTTACCGGGGCGCCGAGTACCAGGTGAACTTCGTGCCCAAGGTGAAGGTCGAGGTGGCGGTCGACGACAGCGCCGCCGGCAAGGCCGTGGAGGCCATCAAGGCCGCCGCCGCCACCGGCAAGATCGGCGACGGCAAGATCTTCGTCCTCAGCCTCGAGGACGCGGTGCGGATCCGCACCGGCGAGTCCGGCGCCTCGGCGCTGTGATCAAAGAACAAGGGGATAAGCAGATGAAATCACTCAAGTTCGGCAGGTTGGCGGGGCTGATGCTCGCCGCCGCCATTGTCGGAGCGCCGATGGCGGCTCCGGCCTTCGCCCAGGACGCCGCCGCGCCGGCCGCCGCTGAAGCGGCGCCTGCCGCTCCCGCCGCGGCGGCGCCGGCTCCCGCGCCTGAAGCTGCGCCTGCCGCCGCCGAGGAAGCGGCCCCGGCCCCGGCGCCCGAGAAGGGCGACACCACCTGGATGATGGTGTCCATGGTGCTGGTGCTGCTGATGATCGTGCCGGGTCTGGCGCTGTTCTACGGCGGTCTGGTCCGCTCCAAGAACATGCTCTCCATGCTGGTCCAGGTGACCACCGTGGCCTGTATCGGCATCCTCTGCTGGGTGGGCTGGGGCTACAGCCTGGCGTTCACCGACGGCGCGGGCCTCAACAAGTTCGTCGGCGGCCTGGCCAAGGTCGGGCTGAACGGGGCGATCTTCAACGCCGAGGGGGCCTTCACGAACGTGGAGACCTTCTCCAAGGGCGTGGTCATCCCCGAACTGATCTTCGTGGCCTTCCAGGCGACCTTCGCGGCCATCACCGCCGCCCTGGTGCTTGGCGGCCTTGCCGAGCGCATGAAGTTCCTCGCCGTAGTGGTGTTCGCCGTCCTGTGGCCGCTGCTCAGCTACTATCCGCTGGCCCACATGGTCTGGTGGTGGGCCGGCGCGACCAGCGGCTTTGGTCAGACGGCGGACGCCCTGTCGGGCAGCGCCGGCCTGCTCTGGGGCTGGGGCGCGCTGGACTTCGCCGGCGGCACCGTGGTGCACATCAACGCCGGTGTGGCCGCCCTGATCGGCGCCATCGTGCTGGGCAAGCGCACAGGCTATCAGAAGGAACCGATGCAGCCGCACAGCCTGACCCTGACCATGGTCGGCGCCGGGCTGCTGTGGGTCGGCTGGTTCGGCTTCAACGCCGGCTCCAACCTGGAAGCCAACGGCTATGCGGGCCTCGCCCTGATCAACACCCTGGTGGCCACCGCCGCGGCGGGCGTTTCCTGGCTGATCGTCGAGCAGGTGACGCGCGGCAAGGCATCGGGCCTGGGCCTGGCGTCGGGTATCGTCGCCGGCCTGGTGGCGATCACCCCGGCGGCGGGCTTCGCCGGTCCGGTGGGCGCGATCGTGCTGGGCCTGATCGTCTCGCCGGTCTGCGTCTTCTTCTGCTCGGTCGTGAAGAACGCGCTGAAGTACGACGACAGCCTGGACGCCTTCGGCATCCACGCGGTCGGCGGCATCGTCGGCGCCATCGCCACCGGCATCCTGGTCAATCCGAAGCTGGGCGGCGCGGGCGTGGTGGACTTCACCAACGGCACGACCGGTTACGACTTCGGCTTCCAGATCATGGCCCAGCTGAAGGCCGTCGGTGTGGCCGTCGTCTGGTCGGCCGTGGCCTCCTTCATCGTCTTCTTCCTGATCAAGCTCATCTTCGGCCTGCGCGTCAGCGCGGAAACCGAGGAAGACGGTCTGGATATCGCCGAGCACGGGGAGCGCGCCTATCACTAAGCGATAGGAACGCTTTCCCTCTCCGGGGGGAGATCAGCGGGGGGCGTGACGGGAAACCGTCACGCCCTTCGGCGTTTTGGGGGGGCAGGCGACAGCGCCGGCTAAACCGGAGGACGGAGGCTAGCCGCCCAACCGACACCTGCGCACCCACCAGTCGGGCCGCATGCTTTCCAGCCGTTCGGCCAGGCCTTCGGCTTCGATGTCGCCGGCGCACAACGCAAAGCAGGTGGCGCCCGAACCGCTCATCCGGGCCAGCAGGGTTTCCGGCTCGCCGCGCAGGGTTTCCAGCACCTCGCCGATGGCCGGCGTCAGGGCGACGGCAGGGGCTTCCAGGTCGTTGCGGCAGGTGGCCAGGACGGCGGCGACCTCGACCACATCCTCGAAGGCTTCCGGCAGCCAGGGCCGCTCGGCGTCGCCCGGCGCGCCGGCCTCGTCATAGGCGCGGTAGACGGCGCCCGTGGGCGAGGCGACACGAGGATTGACCAGCACGGCGTCGAGCACCGGCATGCCGGGGGCGACGACCAGCGTCTCGCCCCTGCCCTCGCCGATCACCGTCTCGCCCCACAGGCAGGCGACGCCGTCGGAGCCGAGCTCGGCGGCGATGGCGTTGAGGGCCTCGTCCTGCATCGGCAGGTCCAGGGCCTGGCGCAGCAGTAGCAGGGTGGCGCCGGCGTCGGACGAACCGCCGCCGAGGCCGGCCGCGATCGGCAGCTGTTTGTCGAGGATCAGGCGGAAGGGCGGCAGCGGCCGGCCGGCGGCCTTGGTCAGGGCCCAGGCGGCGCGCAGGACCAGGTTATTGGGCTCCATGGCCAGGCCATTGGCGAACGGTCCGGTGACCTCGAAATCGAGGGCTTCGGACGGCTGCACGGCGACGCGGTCGCCGACGTCGGCGAAGGCCATCAGGCTGCTGACGGGATGGAAGCCGTCCGCCTGCAGCGCCCCGACATGGAGGTAGAGGTTGATCTTGGCGGGCGCGAACCGGCTCAGGGACATCTAGCGTTCGGCCACGACCGGCTTCACGCCCGACAGCCCGTCCTTCAGCTTGCCCTCGGCCTTGGCCTTCATCGCCGCTTCCGGCTTCAGCTGCAGCACGCGGGTCCACTGGAAGCGGGCCTCGATCTGGCGGCCGACCATCCAGTAGGCGTCGCCCAGGTGATCGTTGATGTCCGGGTCGGCCGGCTCCAGCGTCACCGCCCGCTCGAGGAAGTCGACGGCGTTGCGGTAGTCGCCCATGCGGAAGTAGGCCCAGCCCAGGCTGTCGATCATCGCTCCGCTGCGCGGATTGGCCGAGACGGCGCGCTGAACCATGTCGAGGGCGGGGCCGAGGTTCTCACCCCGGTCGATCCAGGCGTAGCCGAGGTAGTTGAGCAGCTCCGGCTCGTCGGGCTGCAGGCTGAGAGCCTTCTGCAGGTCGGCTTCGGCGCCCTTCCAGTCGCCGGCCCGGTCCTTGGCGACGCCGCGCATGTAGAACAGGCGCCAGTCGGCCTTGTCACCGTCGATGTCGATGACCCGGCTGATGGTGGTCACGGACTCGCCGTAGCGCTCGTTGGCGCGCAGCAGGTCGGCGTAGGTCAGCAGGGCGTCGCGCTGGCCGCCGGCGGCGGCGTCAGCGGCCATCTTGAGGGCCTTGTCCTTGTCGCCGGCCGCCTGCAGCGACCAGGCCAGGCGGGAGCGGGCGGCGCTGTACTCGCGGCTGCCGGCCTTGACCTGGGCATAGGCCGAGCGGGCGTTCTCGGCGTCTTCCAGGCCGGTGTAGACGTCGCCCAGCTCCAGCCACAGCTCCTCGCGGTTGGGATCGAGACGAGCCGACAGGCGCAGGTAGGCGAGCGACAGCTGGTACTGCTTTTCGGCAAGCATTGCCGAGGCCGGGATCAACAGGGCGCGGGCCGAGCCCTCGCGGATGGTCGGCATGGCCGGCGCCTTGCGCTTCTTTGCCGCGCGCTCGCGGGCGGCCGTCAGCTGGGCGTCGTCCGGGCGGACCTTGAGGGCGCTGTCGTAGACGGCCACGGCTTCGGCCCCGCGCTTGCGGCGCTCAAGGAAGGCCCCGTAGTCGGGGGCGAAGATGGCCGAGGCGTCGCCGAAGCCCATCAGGATCTTGTAGTTGGCGTCGGCCTCTTCGAGCTTGCCGAACCGCTCGAACAGCTGGGCCTGGCCGAGCAGGCCGAAGACCTCGACCAGCCGGTCGCCGCGCAGGGTCGGACGGGCCAGGGCCTTTTCCTGATCGCCGGCCGCGGCGGCGGCCCAGGGTGACAGCAGGACCGAAGCCTGGCGGTGCGGGAAGCCGACGCCGGTGTCGATCATGATGGTCTTGGCGGTGGCGGCGTCGTTGACGGCCAGGGCCTCGACGGCTCGGGTCAGCAGGCCCAGGCGCACGACCATGACGCTGGCCTCGCCCTCGGCCGGGGCGCTGGCGGCGGCGCGGGTGACGTCGCCGGAGAACAGGGCGGCCTGGAAGATCCGCTGCTTGAGCGTGGCGGTCTCGGCGCCCAGCGCCTCGGCGCGGGCGAAGTAGCTGGCGGCCTCGTCGTTCTGGCCGTCGGCCTGGGCCTTCTGGCCGGCGAGGAACTGGCCATAGCCCGACTGGCCCTCGGTATCGAGCTTGCTCTGAGCGGGACGCAGGCCGGCGTCCTCGGCGCTGGGCGCGCTGGTGGTGGCGCAGGCGGTGAGCAACAGGGCGCAGGACGCGGCGGAAACAAGGGCAAGGCGCTTCATGCCCCGTAACTTGCCCCAATCGGTGGCGGGAGCAAGGCGCTTCGCGCCGCGCGTCGTGTCAGCGAACCGCCTTGAGGCCTACATGTTCGGATAGTTGGGTCCGCCGCCGCCTTCCGGGGTCGTCCAGACGATGTTCTGGGACGGGTCCTTGATGTCGCAGGTTTTGCAGTGGACGCAGTTCTGGGCGTTGATCTGGAACTTCGGGTTGTTCCCGGCCTCGTCATACAGCACCTCATAGACCCCGGCCGGGCAGTAGAGCCGGGCCGGTTCGCCGTACTTGGGCAGGTTGACGTTGATCGGGACCGTCGGGTCCTTGAGCTTGAGGTGGGCCGGCTGGTCTTCCTCGTGGTTGGTGGCCGAGAGGAACACGCTCGACAGCTTGTCGAAGCTGATGACGCCGTCGGGTTTGGGATAGACCTTCTGCTTGAAGTCCTTGGCCAGGCCCGTGGAGGCGGCGTCGGTCTTCTCGTGTTTCATCGTGCCGAAGAAGGAGAAGCCGCCGGTCAGGTGGCCCACCCACATGTCGAACATGCCGGCCGCGCCGCCCAGGAAGGTGCCCAGCTTGCCGAGCAGCGGCTTCGCGTTGCGGACGACCTTGAGTTCCTTGGCCACCCAGCTCGACTCGTAGGCGGCCTGGTACTCGACCAGTTCGTCGGCCTCGCGGCCGGCCTGCAGCGCCTTGAAGGCCTCCTCAGCGGCCAGCATGCCGGTCTTCATGGCGTTGTGGCTGCCCTTGATGCGGGGGACGTTCACAAAGCCGGCCGAGCAGCCGATCAGCACGCCGCCCGGGAAGGTCAGTTTCGGCACCGACTGGTAGCCGCCCTCGGTGATGGCGCGGGCGCCGTAGGCGATGCGCTTGCCGCCCTCCAGGTAGGGCTTGACCGACGGATGGTGCTTGAAGCGCTGGAACTCGTCGAAGGGCGAGATCCAGGGGTTCTTGTAGTTGAGGTGCACGACGTAGCCGATGGCCACGTAGTTGTCCCCGAAGTGGTACATGAAGCTGCCGCCGCCGGTGTCGTTGTCGAGCGGCCAGCCGGTGGTGTGCTGGGCCAGGCCGGGGCGATGGTTGGCGGCCGGCACCTGCCACAGTTCCTTGATGCCGATGCCGTACTTCTGCGGGCTCTTGCCCTTCTGCAGGTCGAACTTGTTGATCAGGATCTTGGAGAGGGAGCCGCGAACGCCCTCGGCGAAGAAGACGTACTTGCCGTGCAGCTCCATGCCCGGCTCGTAGGAGCCCTTCTTCAACCCGTCCTTGCCGATGCCGACGACGCCGACGATGACGCCCTTCACCGAGCCGTCTTCACGGTAGACCAGGTCGCTGGCCGCGAAGCCCGGATAGATCTCGACGCCGAGGTTCTCGGCCTGGGTCGCCAGCCAGCGGCAAACGTTGCCCAAAGAGGCGATGTAGCAGCCGTCGTTGTGCATGAACGGCGGCATGGCGAACATCGGCAGGTCCAGCTCGCCCTGGGGCCCCAGGATCAGGAACTTGTCGGTGGTGACCGGCGTCTCGAGCGGCGCGCCCTGTTCCTTCCAGTCGGGGATCAGTTCGGTCAGCGCCCTGGGATCGATCACCGCGCCCGACAGGATGTGGGCCCCGACTTCCGAGCCCTTTTCCAGCACGGCGACCGAGACTTCCGTCCCGGCCTTCTCGGCCATCTGCTTGAGGCGGATCGCCGCCGCCAGGCCGGAGGGACCGCCGCCGACGATGACGACGTCGTACTCCATGGCTTCGCGTTCTTCGGCGGCCGTGTCGATGTCGCTCATGGTCAGTCCCCGGTTCGATCCTCTAGGGCGGTTATCGTGATCTGACGCGGCGGCGGTCAAGCAGGAATGGCGTGCGATACGGCGAATAAGCACAACATGCCGGGGTGACCGGGGGCGTCCGGGCCCCTATCGTGTCCCGGCAATGACTCCCGCCTCCGACCGCCGCGCCGCCGAGGCCCTGCTCGCCTTCTGGGCCGAGGCGGGGGTGGAGGCGCTTTATGCCGACGCGGCGATCGACCGGCTGGCCGAAGGCGCCGAGCGGCTGAAGGCCCGGGCGCGGCCGGCGCCGCCTCCCCCGCCGCCAACCCCGATCCGTCCGGCGAGACCGGGCGTTCCCAATATCGACATCGGCGGGGCGCTGGCCCAGGCCCAGCAGATGGCGGCCGCCGCCAACAGCATTGAGGCGCTGGCCGAGGCCATCGCCGCCTTCGAGGGCTGTCCGCTGCGTTACGAGGGCGCCCGCCAGTCGGTCTTCTATCGCGGGGCCATCGATGCGCCGGTGATGGTCATCGGCGAGGGTCCCGGGGCCGACGAGGATTCCGCCGGACAGCCGTTCGTCGGCCGGGCCGGCAAGCTGCTCGACAAGATGCTGGCCGCGGCGGGCCTGGAGGGCCGGGTGTTCATCACCAACACCGTCTTCTGGCGCCCGCCCGGCAACCGCACGCCGACGCTGGCCGAACAGACGGTCTGCGCCCCCTTCGTCGAGCGGGCCGCCGCCCTGGTCAAACCCCGCATGCTGCTGCTGGTCGGGGCGGCGCCGGCCAAGGCCGTGCTGAAACGGGACGAGGGCATCCTGGCCATGCGGGGCCGCTGGTTTGAATGGAAGTCGACAGACGGCGCCCTCGATCTGCCCGTCATGCCGACACTTCACCCCGCCTTCCTGCTGCGCCAGCCGGCAGCCAAGAAGAAGGCTTGGGCTGACCTCCTGACGCTGACCGAAAGACTTGATCGCCAGGGGCGCCCTGCCTAAAGCTGCACGCCTCTTGCAGTGGGGGCCCACTGAAGCGAAGGCGGCCTTTCGGGTTTCGGGTGTTTTCGAGGCCGCCCGCGCTTAACCCTTTGTCGGTTCGATCACTGTATCGAGGCCGGCGAATTCGAGTTCGGGGGTTTTCGGCATGGTTGCAGCCGGCGTGAAGCTTTGCAGATTGGCGGCCGCCCTGGTCGTCCTGATGCTGGCCGCCGTCTGGTTGACCACCCCGGCCCTGGCCGCCGAGCGCGTCCTGTCCAAGCCCGATGAAGTCCGCTACCGCGCCGCCTTCGCCGCCGCCGACCGGGGCGATTTCGACGAAGCCGACGAACTGCTGGCCAAGGTCAAGGACCGCTCGCTGGTCGGGCACGTCCTCTTCGTCAAGCTGATGCACCCCACCGCCTACAAGGCCAGCTACGCCGAGCTGAGCGACTGGCTGGAGGACTATGCGGAACTGGGCGGGGCCGAGCGCATCTACACCCTGGCCCAGAAGCGCCAGCCGCGCGGCACGCGCGAGCCGGAAAAGCCCAGCTTCCTGGCCGCCGCCCGTGTCTGGATGCAGGCCGGCAACGACACCAGCGCCGCCGACGCCAGCTTCGCCGCCCGCGACGCCTACTACTCCGGCCGCACCGCCGAGGCCTGGGCCCTGGCGCCGTCGGCGGGCGAGCCCTGGATCGCCGGTCTGGCCGGCTGGCGTCTGGGCAACGTCAAGGAGGCCCAGGGCTATTTCCTCAAAGTCGCCGAGGACGACAGCAACGACGACTGGATGCGCTCTGCCGCCTGGTTCTGGGCCGGCCGCTGCGCCGAGCGGCTGGGCGACAAGATGACCGCCCGGCTGCATTTCCAGCGGGCGGCGGGGACGCCCTATACCTTCTACGGTCTGATCGCGACGCGGAAGCTGGAGATCGAGGGCGGCCGCACCATCGCGCTCAGCCAGGCGGCCCCGGCCCCGCAGCCCGTGACCCCACCGCCGCCATCGGTGCGCAACCCGCTGCTGATCCAGGTCTCGACCCGTGACCAGCGCAAGGCCGAGTCCCTGATGGACCGCGACCAGCGGGCCCAGCGGGCCGCCGCCCTGGCCCAGATCGACCGCCCGGTCGAGGCCGCCCAGGAACTGCGCGTTGGCCTGGCCCTGGCCCGCAGCGAGACCGACCAGCGCGACTGGCAGACCCTGATCATCACCCTGAAGGTGCCGCTGCAGGCCGCGCCCTCGCCGACCGCCGGGCCGGTTTCGGTGAAGAAAAAGGCCCGCCCCTACCGCGCCGAGCCCTACGACGCGCCGGAGCTCTATCCTGACGGCGGCTTCACGCTCGACAAGGCGCTGGTCTACGCCCTGGTGCGCCAGGAGAGCCGGTTCAACCCCTATGCCTACAGCCATGCCGGCGCCGTCGGCCTGATGCAGGTGCTGCCGACCTCGGCGGCCGAGGCGGCGGGCGACGATCACCTGCTCTACAACATCATGCCGCTGTTCGATCCGCCGGTGAATCTGCGGATCGGCCAGGATTACATGACCTGGCTCATGGAGCGGGGTCTGGGCGGCGGCGACGAGGCCTACGACCTGTTCCGCGTCATCGCCGCCTACAACGGCGGGGCCGGGGCGGTGCTGAAGACCCGCAAGCGCATGGAGCCGGACGCCGACGCCCTGCTGTTCATGGAAAGCCTGCCGGCCCGCGAGACGCGCGAGTATGTGGAAAAGGTGGCGTTCGGATACTGGACGTACCGGCGGATGTGGGGGCAATCGACCTCCACGCTGGACCAGGCGGCGCGGTACGACCGCCTCGTGGACCTGCGCAGCGACCGCTAGGGCTTATCGAAGCGGTCAACGATTATACCACGGCGCCGTGCCGGGAAGCGCCTCGTTTGCCGCAAGCCTCTGATCTGCTGTGATATTTCGGTAGCGGCAGGCGCTGTGAACGTTGGCGCCAGCGTTGACAGGGCGTAGGCGCCAGGGCGGGAAATGTTGGCGCCTTGTGAGACGGCCATGCCTACATGGCCCCCGGCGCCCGGAAAGTTACGGCGTTTTGCCGGTTTTCCTCGATGAATATGTCTAGACATATTGCTCAAAGGCCCGGCGGGCGGGCGTTTTAGCGGGTGATCAGGGCGTCCAGCCGGTCGATACGGCCAACCAGGCGCCTTTGCAAATCGCGCCCCTCCCCGCCCAGCTGGTCGTAGAGACGGCGCGAAATCAGCAAGCCCTCGTCACCCTTCAGCGGCAGCCGCAGGGCGTCGGCCAGCAGGCGCGAGGGGCGGCGGCCATCCTTCGAGGCGCGGAAACGGCCGGCCCGCTCCCATGTCCGGGCCATGTGCATGGCCGCCGCCGTTTCCCAGTCGGGCGACAGCTTGACGCCCGGCTCGAGGATCAGCAGCCAGTCTCCGCGCGCGGCAGCGCAGGCGGCGGACACGTTGCCTGGATGGACATCGGCCCCGGCGTCCTCGGCGATCTCGACCGTAGCGTCGGTTGAGCCGGCATCGGCGACCAGCACCTCCTTGACCAGCCCCTCCAGCGCGGCGCCGACCAGGCAGGTCAGGGTCACCGGCAGGGTGCGGGCGGCGTTGAGGGTAGGGATTACGACCGAGATCATCCGTGCTTCACTGCTCCTGAAATCAGCTTAGCCGGAGTCGGCCATGGTCCAGCCCTTGTCATTGAAGCTGGCGGCGATCGTCGCCCTGGCCGCGCTGGGCCTCGCCGCGCCGGCGCAGGCTTGCCGCCTGCTCGTCGCCCCGGATCACTATTGGACAGAGTACAGGGACGACGAAGCCGCCTTCGCAATCGCCCGGGTTACGGCAATCCGGCCCCATACAGCCGAGGAACTGGCGGACCTCCACAGCAAGGGCGTCACCGCACCCGGCGGCACCGGAAGGATTTCGGACAACTCAGGCCATGTCGATCTTCGGCTGGTGACGCTGCTACGCGGCGCGGCCCCGGCGACGTTTTCCGGGGTCTACGACGCCGGCCCGTCCTGCGGCCACAACTGGTCGCCGCAGATTGGTGAGTCCGTGCTCGTCATTGTCGGCAAATCCGGCTGGGTGCAGGCCTGGCCCTTTCTCGCAGCGCAGGTCAGCGAAAACTGACGGCTCTGCATGGACCCCGTTCGTACCGTTTTGTTAACCAAGATTACCAAAGCATAGTTCTTGTTTTGTTCGCGTTCGGGCCTATGCTCCGCCTGTGCCCCCCATACCGCTCCAGACCAAGGGCCGCGGCGCCCGCACCAACGACACCAGCCGCTTTCTCTCGATGGCGCGGGAGGCGTTCGACGATGGCTGGACGGCGGACGATGAGAAGCCGAAACCGCTGCGCACTGTGATCCAGGCCGACCAAGCCAAGAGCATCATCGCCAGCAACGACAGTCCCGACATCGGCTTCAACAAGTCGATCAATCCCTATCGAGGTTGCGAGCACGGCTGCATCTACTGCTACGCCCGCCCGGCCCATGCCTATCTCGGCCTGTCGCCGGGGCTCGATTTCGAGAGCAAGCTGTTCTTCAAGCCGCACGCCCATGAGCTGTTGGCCAGGGAGCTGTCGAGGAAGACCTACCGGCCCGAGGTCATCCACATCGGCGGCGACACCGACCCCTACCAGCCGGCCGAACGCAAGATGCGCGTCACCCGGCGGGTCATCGAGACCCTGTACCGGTTCAAGCACCCCTTCACACTGATCACCAAGTCGTCCCTGGTGCTGCGGGACCTCGACATCCTGGGGCCGGCCGCCGCCGAGGGGCTGTGCCGGGTGGCGCTGTCGATCACCACGCTCGACCGCAAGCTGGCCCGCAGCATGGAGCCCCGCGCCGCCACACCGGGCAAGCGGCTGGAGGCGGTCAGGGCGCTCAGCGCCGCCGGGGTGCCGACGGCGGTGATGTTCGCGCCGGTCATCCCGGCGCTGAACGACCATGAGCTCGAGGCGGTGCTGGAGGCGTCGGCCGAGGCCGGGGCGAGGACGGCGGGCTATGTCGTCATCCGGTTGCCACGCGAGATCGCCTCGCTGTTCCAGCAGTGGCTGTCGTCGGACCATCCAGGCCGGGCGGCGCGGGTGATGTCTCTGATCCGCCAGACGCGCGGCGGGGCCGACTACACCGCAGACTGGGGCAAGCGGCAGAAGGGCGAGGGGCCGGTAGCCGAATTGATCGCGGCGCGGTTCGCGGCGGCGAAGCGGCGGTTCGGGCTGGACGGCGAGATGCCGCCGATGGACCTCGCCGCCTTCAAGGTTCCGCCCAAGGCCGGCGACCAGATGGACCTGTTCGGCGAGGTGGTGAAGGCGGTGAAGCCGCAGCCGGACGTCACCGCCCTGCGCGGGGCGACGGCCAACCCGGTGCATGGGTTTCCGTTGAGCGAAGCGGCGAGCGCGGGGCCGGAGCCGTGCCTGCACAGGAAGCATACGTTCTGGCGAAACGGGGAGGACGAGGAGCCGCCGAGGCTGCCGGGTGTGAAGGAGGACGGGGCGGCGGAGTTTCCAGCCTCGCCGGCTCACGAACCCCGCGCACCGTCATCCCGGAAGACCGCGAAGCGGGCTATCCGGGACCCAGGGGGGCGTGATCTGGCTATCAAGCGCAGCGTTTCGGCCGGTGCGTTGCAGCCCCTGGGTCCCGGATAAGCGCTGCGCGCTTTCCGGGATGACGGGGAGTTTGTGCAGGCCTTACGCCGTCAGCGCGAGAACACACCCACGAGTTCAACGTGCGGCGACCAGAGGAACTGGTCGACGGGCAGGACCCGGTCCAGGGTGAAACCGGCCTCGACCAGCACTCTTGCGTCGCGGGCGAAGGTGGCCGGGTTGCAGGAGACGCCGACGACGCGGCCAACCTTGGAGCGGGCGATCTCGCCGGCCTGTTCCAGGGCGCCGGCCCGGGGCGGGTCGAAGACCACCGCGTCGATCTTGGCCAGCTCGCGTGACAGCACCGGCCGCTTGGCCAGGTCACGGGCCTCGGCGGTGATGGTCTTCAGGCCCGGCGCGCGGCCGGCGGCCGACTTGAGGGCGGCAATGGCGGGCGCCGAAGAGTCGGCGGCCAGCACCGTGCCGACCTCGGCCAGCCGGAAGGTGAAGGTGCCGACACCGCAGAACAGGTCGGCGATGCGGGCCGCGCCGCTGACCGCTTCCAGCGCGAAGTCGGCCATGGCCTTCTCGGCCTGGGGCACAGCCTGCAGGAAGGCGCCGGGCGGCAGGGCGACATGGGCCTGGCCGAGGGTGACGATGCATTCGCGGGTCGCGTAGATCGCTTCGCCGGCCATGGTGACGCGGGCGAAGTCGGCCTCCTGGGCGATCATCGCGGCCCGCACCCGGGCGTCGGCGGAGAGGCCGCCGCTCTTGGCCTCGACGCCGGTGACGTCGATGTCCAGGCCCGTGCGGGTCAGGGTGACATGCAGGGTCGGGGCCGACTTGGGGTGTTCGAGGAACGGCTTGGCCAGGGCCCGCAGGGCCGGCAGGGCGGCGACGATGCGCGGATCGGTGATCGGACAGGTCTCGATGGGGACCAGGGTCCAGCTGCGCCGTTCCTTGAAGCCGACCACGGCGCCGCCCCTGGCGGCGCGGGCGTGCAGGGCCAGGCGGCGGCGCGAGGCCGGCGGCGAGGCGAAGGTGGCCAGGACATCGGTTTCGAGCTGTTCGCGCGACAGGGCCTCGACGATGCGCTCGCGCTTCCAGGCCAGATAGGGCTCGGCCGCCCAGTGCTGCAGGGCGCAACCGCCGCAGACGCCAAAGTGCGGACAGGGCGGCGCCACCCGGTCGGCGCTGGTGGTCAGCAGGACGTCGATCTCGCCGCGCTCGCCGTCGATACGGGTCCGCACGGTCTCGCCCGGCAGGGTCAGCGGCACGAAGGTGCGGTCGCCGATTCCGTCGCCCTGGGCGCCGATGCGTGTGATTTCAATGTCACGGGTGGTGGTCAGCGGCTTGCTCCTGGCGGAACCCGCCGTGCGGCTGGTTGTTATGGCCCTGAGCGTCGCGGTGCAAGCCATGGACGCCAATCACATCCCGGCGCCTCCCTCCCCGGAGGCCCACCCCACGCAGAGAGAGGTATCTGTCATGCGCAAGATTGTTTCCCTGGCGACGATGGCCGCCCTGGCCATTCCGGCCTTTACCGCCCCGACCGTGGTGGCGGCCCAGTCCTATCGCGACTACGGCAACGGCAGCTCGCCCTGCCATTACGAGAAGAAGCAGGCCGAGCGTAAGGGCACCGTCGCCGGCGCCCTGATCGGCGGCGTGCTCGGCGCGGCCGTGGCCGGCGACGGCAACCGGGGCGAAGGCGCCCTGGTCGGCGGTACGGTCGGCGCCTTCGCCGGCAAGGAAGTCGGCCGCAAGAACGTGCGCTGCGCCAGCTATCCCAAGCGGATCAGCTATCGCCGCGACAACTGCCGCTGGGTGCAGGAGTACCGCGGCGGCCGCTGGCGCGGGTTTGAAGTCTGCCGCAACCGCAACGGCGACTGGCGTCCCAGCGGTCGTTATTGATCGCGGACTGACCTGAGACTTTGAAGGCGGGCCCCGGGAAACCGGGGCCCGTTTTCTATTTGCACTCTACGCGGGTCTTTTGGCCCAGAGCAGGAATTCGTGATTGCCGTCGCCGCCGGTGATCGGGCTGTCGGTGGCAGCCTCGACGGTCCAGCCCTGTTCGGAAACCCAGGCAGCGGTTGTGTCGAGGCAGTCCTGGCGGACAGCCGGGTCGGTGACCACGCCCTTGCCGACCCGGTCGCGGCCGGCCTCGAACTGCGGCTTGACCAGCAGGACCAGGTCCGCGCCGGGCGCGGCCAGCGCCAGGGCGGGGCCGAGCGCCTTGGTGACGGAGATGAAGGAAAGGTCGCAGACGACCAACTGAGGCGGCTCGGGGATCAGCTCTGCGTCGAGGGTGCGGGCGTCCTGGCCCGAGAGTTCGATGACCCGCGCGTCGCCGGCGATGCGTGGGTGCAGCTGGCCCTGGCCGACATCGACCGCGTAGACCCTGGCGGCGCCGCGCAGCAGGCAGACCTCGGTGAAGCCACCGGTCGAGGCGCCGACGTCGAGGACCGTGCGGCCCTCGACGGTCACCGGCCAGAGGCTCAGGGCGTGCTCCAGTTTCAGGGCGCCGCGGCCGACGTAGGGGTGGGCGGCGACGGCGGCAATGTCCGCGGACTCTTCGACGGCCTGCGAGGCCTTGGTGACCACGCGGCCATCGACGGTGACCCCGCCGGCCTCGATGGCGGCGCGCGCCTTGGCCCGGCTGTCGAACAGGCCGAGGTCAACAAGCAGGAGATCGAGACGGGTGCGCATAGCCCTCCATAGCCGTCATCCCGGCCGCAGCGAAGCGGAGAGCCGGGACCCAGGGGCCCCAAACGCAGAAAGGGCAGCGGCCCTTGCGGAGCCCCTGCCCTTCCTGGGTCCCGGGTCGGCCTGCGGCCGCCCGGGATGACGGTGATGGGTTATTTCTTCTTCGGATCTGCCGTCTTCGGTTTGGCGCGGATGGCGCCGGCCGGGAAGCCCGGCTTCATGAACTTGACCAGGACGCGCTGGCCGACCAGCAGCGGGGCGCCGTCGGCGCTGACCACCACCTCGACGACGCGCTCATCGCTGCGCTGGCTGGGATCGTCCGAGGCCAGCTTGCGGGCGCCGAAGACGCCGGCGCGGCGCAGGACCTTGCCGACATAGACCTTGTTGGGGTCCGATTCCGGCGTGATCTCGACCTGCTGTCCGTCCTTGATGTTGGGAATGTCAGCCTCGACGATTTCGGCGCGGACGATGCGGGCCGCGTTGGGCTCCAGATCGAACATGGTCGAGACGTTGAGGGTCGAGGCGCCGGCGCCGGGGTTGGCGTAGCGGCGGGCGATGCGGCCGTTGATCGGGGCGCGGATGATGGTCAGTTCCAGGGCGTACTCGGCCTCGGCCAGGGAGGCGCGGCTGGAGGCGACGGTGGCGCGCTGGGCGACGATCTGGGCTTCCCAGTCGCGGATTTCGTCCATCTTCTGGTCCATGCGCTGCTTGGCCACGAAGTTGCTGGCCGCCAGGTCTTCCAGGCGCCTGTACTCGCGGCGGGCGGCATTGAGCTTGACCTGCAGGACGCCGATCTGGGCCTCGGCCTGATGGACGCGCGCACGAGCGCTGGCCACGGCCAGGCGCGGATCGTCGTCTTCCTGGCGGGCGAGGATCTGGCCGGCGACGACCTCCTGGCCTTCCTCCACGTAGACGGCCTTGACCACCCCGCCACGGCGGGCCGCGACCTGGATGATGCCGCCCTCGACGTCGGCCTTGCCGTTGCCGATGGCCGCGAAGGGGCTGACCGGCATGGACTTGGCGGCCGCCTCGTCCTGTTTCTTTTTCTGGGCCGCGCCGGCCTTCATGAAGAAGAAGCCGCCGACCACCGCCACCACGATGACGGTGATGATCCAGAACCAGGGCCTGCGCAGAAATCCGGGCATTGAGAGGTCGTCCTTGAAAATCAGTGCGAGAGCGACGGCGGATTGGGATCGGGCGTGCGGCGCACGTCGTCCAGGATCTTGCCGTCCTCGATGTGGATCACCCGGTCGGCATAGGCCTCCAGGCGGGGGTCGTGGGTGACGCAGATCACCGCCGCGCCGTGCTCGGTCGCGGCGCGACGGAGGAGGCCGATGACGATCTGGCCGTTCTGGCCGTCGAGGGCCGAGGTCGGCTCGTCGGCGAAAATCAGGTCGGGGTTCTTGGCGAGCGCCCGGGCGATGGCCACCCGCTGCTTCTCGCCGCCCGACAGTTCGGAGGGGCGCTGGTTGATCTTGGAGCTCAGGCCGACCTCGTCGAGGGCCTGCAAGGCGCGGCGGCTGGCCTCGGCGGGGGAGACGCCCTGGTACTTGAGGGCGGTCATCACCTGCTGCTTGGCGGTCAGCGCCGGAAACAGGTTGAAGCCCTGGAAGATGAAGCCGCAATGGTCGAGGCGGAACTTGTCGATCTTGCCGGACGACAGGTCCCACAGGTCCTTGGCGCCGAGCGCCGAGACATGGCCCTCGTCGGGCTCCAGCAGGCCCGACAGCGCGGCGACGAGGGTCGACTTGCCCGAGCCCGAGGGGCCCATGACCATGGTCACGTCGCCGTGGCGGGCGTCGAAGTCGACGCCTTTGAGAACCTCGATATAGGTCTTGCCGGTCTTGAACCGCTTGACGATGCCGGTGGCCTTGAGGGCGATCTCGCCGACCTTGTTGGCGTGCTTCTGGCCATTCTTTCTGTTGGGGGCGCTCATCGCAGCAGGTCCGCGGGCTGGCTGTTCTTGAGGACGCCGAGGGACAGCAGGCCCGACAGCATGGCGATGATCAGCAGGAAGATGCAGACCATCCCGACGATCAAAGGCGGGAAGGCCATCGGCAGGGCGCCCATCGCCGCCAGGCCGGACACGCCCCAGGTCAGGGCCAGGGCCACCAGGATGCCGGCGATGCCGACCCAGAAGCTGAGCTCGATGACGATGACCCGCAGGTCGCCCATGGAGACGCCGAGGGCGCGCAGCGAGGCGAACTCCTTGATGTTGGCCATGATCGCCCCGCGCAGGGTCTGCCAGGTGATCGCCACCCCGATGAAGGCGGAGATGAGCACGGCCGCGCCCAGGATGATGGCGATGAAGCTCTCCTTGAACAGGGCGCCTTCGTTGGCTTCCGCCAGTTCGGCGCGGGTCCAGGCCTTGAACTTGCCGTCGCCCAGCTTGTTGAGTTGGGCCACGACGATGTCGGCGCGGGCCGGGTCGGCGATCTGGACCATCAGCGGCGCGACGCGCGGGCCGGTGTCGGCCTCGCCGAGCAGGCGCAGGGTGTCGCGCGACATGACCACGGTCGGCTGCATCATGTTGGGATAGCCGGTGGTGACCACGGCGACGGTCACGGTCTTGCCGTTGTAGATCGCCTTGTCGCCCTTCTTGACGCCCAGGCGGGCCAGGGCCGTCTGGTCGATGGCCACGGTGTAGGGCTGGCGCAGGGTCTCGACCATCTCGTCGGTGTAGTCGGTCGGCACCGTCACATAGCCCGGGATGGCGTCGATGATGTTGACGCTGACGAACTCCATCTTGCGGTTCTTCGGAACCGTGCCGGGCGGGGCCGTCGGGTCGATCTCGGTGATGTTCTGGAAGCGGCCGCCGGAGCCGTCGATGGGGGCGACCTGGATCACCTCGGGGTGGCCGATGACCAAGGGCATCAGGCGGCGCGGCAGGCCGGACGGGCCGCCGTTGAACAGCGCCGTGGCGCCGGGGCCCAGCACCATGATGTCGGCGCGGGCGCGGTCGATCTGGGCGGTGAAGCCCTTGCCGATGCCCATGAACATGCCGATGAAGAACAGCACGAGCAGGCCCGAACAGGCCAACGCGATGACGGCGGCCATGTAGCGGCGCCACTCGTAGATCAATGTAGCCAAAGCGAGCGACATAGGCGCCTGCAACCCTCCCGAACTGAACGCGGGTATGGACGAGAGCATCGCTCCCATCCAAGTTAAATCGGGGTAAGGCCTGCGCGAAAACCTAGCCACGGGGCATGACAGCGCGCTATTGCCGCATCAAGACGCAGCCAACAGCCGTCAATCCACTGAGAAGAGAGCGTTTATGACCCGTATCGCGTTGATGGCCGGCATTGCCGTCGCCACCGTTTGCGCCGCCGGCGCCGCCACTCCCGCCGCCGCCGATGAAGGCATGTGGACCTTCGACAACCTGCCGACCGCGAAGATCGAGGCCGACTACGGCGTCAAGCTGGACGCCAAGTGGCTGGACCATGTGCGGCTGTCGTCGGTGAGGATCGCCGGCTGCTCGGCCAGCTTCGTCTCCAAGGACGGGCTGATCCTGACTAACAACCACTGCGTCCTTGGCTGCACCAGCGCGCTGAGCTCCGCGACCACCGACTACGTCAAGAACGGTTTCCGCGCCAACCTGCGCGAGGAAGAGCTGAAGTGCCCGGGCCAGACGGCCGAGGTATTGCTGTCGATCACCGACGCCACCGCTGACGTCCGCGCCGCCGCTGCGGGCAAGACCGGTGAAGACTTCGTGCGGGCCCGTGACGCCGCGGCCAGCGCCGCCGAAAAGAACGTCTGCGGCGCCGAGACCGGCGTCCGCTGCCAGACCATCAGCCTGTACCGGGGCGGCCAGTACAAGGTCTACAAGTTCCAGCGATACACCGACGTGCGGCTGGTCTTCGCGCCGGAGCAGTCGATCGCCTTCTTCGGCGGGGATCCGGACAACTTCAACTTCCCCCGTTACGCCCTCGATTCGGCGTTCCTGCGGGCCTACGGCGCCGACGGCAAGCCGGTCCAGGCAAAGAACTTCCTGAAGTGGAACGCCTCCGCGCCGAAGGAAGGCGACCTGACCTTCGTGGTGGGCAATCCCGGCTCGACCGAGCGCCTGCTGACCGTCGCCCAGCTGGAGACCCAGCGCGACCTGACCCTGCCGATCGGCCAGCTGCAGCGCTCCGAGCTGCGCGGCCGCTATCAGGAATACGCCAAGGGCGGGCCCGAGCAGAAGCGCACCGCCGATGACGCCCTGTTCGGACTGGAGAACAGCTTCAAGGTCTTCTACGGCCGCGGGCTGACCCTCAACGACACCGCCTTCATGGACGCCAAGCGCGCCGCCGAAGCCGAACTGCGCGCCAAGGTGAAGGCCGATCCGGCGCTCTCGGCCAAGCTGGGCGATCCCTGGGCCGACATCGAAAAGGCGCAGGTCGCCTACCGCGACAGCTGGCTGGAGTACCGCCAGCTTGAGATCGAGGCCGGCGGCGGCGCCCGCCTCTACAACTGGGCCCAAACCCTGGTCCGGGCCGGCCGCGAGAAGGCCAAGCCGGCCGGCGAACGCTCGGCGGACTACAGCGACGCCGCCCTGGCGCGCATGGAACGCGGCCTGATGGCCAATACCCCGGTGATCGCCGGCATCGACCAGCTCAAGCTCGAGCACTGGATGCTGAAGACCCGCGAATACCTGACCGTCGACCACCCCGGCGTGAAGACCATCCTGGGCAAGGAAAGCCCGCAGGGTCTGGCCGCGCGTCTGGTCTCGGGCAGCAAGCTGGGCGATCCGGCGGTGCGCAAGGCGCTGTGGGACGGCGGCCTCGCCGCCCTGGAAGCCAGCGACGATCCGATGATCCAGTTCGTCCTGCGCACCGAGGGCCAGGGCCGCGTGCTCAAGCAGGCCTGGAACAACGAGGTCACCGCCCCGGTCGACGCGGCCGCCGAGCGCATCGCCCAGGCCCGGTTCGCGGTCTATGGCGAGAGCGTCTATCCGGACGCCACCTTCAGCCTGCGCCTGTCCTACGGCAAGGTTCAGGGCTGGACCTATCGCGGGACCACCGTGCCGGCCTTCACGAAGATCGGCGGGACCTTCGACCGCGCCACCGGCGAGGCGCCCTTCGACCTGCCCAAGAGCTGGGCCGACAAGAAAGCGGTGCTGAACCCCGACGTGGTGTTCGACTACGTGACCACCAACGACATCATCGGCGGCAACTCGGGCTCGCCCGTGATCGACGCCAAGGGCCAGGTGATCGGCGCCGCCTTCGACGGCAACATCCACAGCCTGGGCGGGGCGTACGGCTACGACGGCGCGCTGAACCGGACCGTGGTGGTCTCGACGGCGGCCATCACCGAAGCGCTGACCAAGGTCTACGGCCAGACCAACCTGGTGAAGGAACTCACCGGGAAGTAGGACGACCAGACCACCCTCCCCCTCCCCGCGAGGGGGAGGGACTGGTAGAGGGTCCCCATGGCCCTCTCCCCTGCCCTTCTCGCCGAGCTCGATGCCTTCCTGGTCGAGCTCAACCGTGCCTCCGCCGCCGCCATCCTGCCGCTGTTCCGGGCCGATCATGGGCTTGAGGACAAGGGTCTGGCCGGGCCGCCGGGGACGGTGTTCGATCCGGTGACCGAGGCCGACAAGGCCGCCGAGCGGGCCATCCGCGCCCTGATCAACGCGCGCTATCCGGACCACGGCATCATCGGCGAGGAGTACGGCGAAGAGAACGCCGACGCCGACTTCATCTGGGTGCTGGATCCCGTCGACGGCACCCGCGCCTTCATCGCCGGCCTGCCGCTGTGGACCACCCTGATCGGCCTGCGCCACCAGGGCAGACCCGTGCTCGGCTCCATCGGCCAGCCCTATATCGGCGAGCTCTACATCGGCGGCGCAGCCACCGGCTCGCGGCTGATGGCGCGCGGCCAGTCGACGCCGCTGAAGGTGCGTCCCTGCCCCAAGCTGACCGAGGCCACCATCTGCACCACCGACCCGGCCATCCTGACCGGCCCCGAGCTCGGCTCCTGGACACAGGTGCGGGCGGCGGCGCGGCTGGCCCGTCTCGGCCTCGACGCCTACGGCTACGCCATGGTCGCCATGGGCAAGATCGACCTGGCGCTCGACACCGGGCTGAAGGTCTGGGACGTCGAGGCGGTGATCCCGGTCATCGAAGGGGCCGGCGGTATCGTCACCCAGTGGGACGGCTCGCCCGCAAGGACCGACGGCGGCCAGTTCGCCTTCGCCGGCGACCGGGCCTGCCTCGAGGCGGCGCTGGTCACGCTGAAGCGATCAGCCCACTAGACCTTCGGAATCAGCGGATCGACGAAGCCGTCGAAGGCCGCCCAGACCTGGGCCCGGATGTCGTCGGTTTCCTGGAACAGTTCGTGATAGGCGCCCGGAACCTTGCGCCACTCGCCTTGCGGCATGCGCGCGACGATGGTCTGCTGGTCGTCGTTGTCGACCAGGGCCTCCAGCCCCGCCCCCAGGACCAGCACCGGCAGCTTCAGCGCCGCCACCTGCGGCGCCCGTTTCAGCCAGGCCGAGGCGGCGAAGGCGAAGTCGAGCCAGCTCCAGGTGCCGGCCCCCAGCCGCATCTCCGGACAGGCGGCCAGCTGGGCCAGCGTCCGGGCATAGCGGCCCTCGTCATGGGTCAGGATGTTGCCCTCGAAGGCGGTGCCGTGCGGGTCGCCGGGCTGGTTGAGGATGTAGTTTGCCCCCTGCAGCCGGGCCATCAACCAGGCCAGGGCGCGGGTCGGCCCCTTCGGACGGCCGGGCGTCTGCAGTCCCATCATCGGGGCCGACAGGAAGGCGCCGACGAACCGCTCCGCCTCGCCGTGGGTCAGTGCCAGCGTCGTCAGGCAACCGCCCATCGAATGGCCCACGGCGAGCCAGGGCTGGGGCACGCGGTCCGCGAAATGGTCGACCAGGCAGCTGTAGTCGGTGACGAAATCGCCAAACCCCACCGCATGGCCCTTCAGCCGGTCGGGCAGCAGCCGATGCGACAGGCCCTGACCTCGCCAGTCGTGGACCACGACCACGAAGCCGCGGTCCATCAGCTCGGTGACCACCTCATAGTATTTCTCGATGACCTCCGACCGTCCGGGGCTGAGCAGGACCGAGCCGCGCGCCTTGCCCGGCGGGATGAAGATCGCGCCGCGCAGCCGCGCTCCACCCGCCCCCTTGAACCACTCGGCCTTGCCGCCGGGCGGAACCGGCGCTTCGGGGATGTCGAGCAGGGGGGCGTCGATGTTCATGGTCGGGGGTTCATTTCTTCGGGCGCTCGTCGAGCTCGATGCGGCTGGGCGCGCGCGCAAGCTTGAGGGTGACAATGCCCGGCATCAGTTCGGGATCAAAGCTCGGCGCGCCGGCGGCGACCGGCAGCGGCCTGGAGGCGCCCTTGGCGTCGATGGCCGTGCCCGACCCGGCGCCGTGCAGCACCACACGCTTGATCTTGGGGGCGGCGAAACCGATCAGCCCGGCCTTGGCCTTGATCGCCTGCTGGCACTGGAAGACGGCGGCGTTCAGCTCGGCGGCGCTCAAGGTCGCGGCCGGAGCCACATTGGCCAGCATCATCATCTGGCCCTTGAACTTCGAGCCCTTCGGCGCGGATAGCTCGATCTTCGACTTGGCCTTGAACTCGGCCAGGGTCGGCAGGCGCGTCACCCGGCCATCGGCGCCGAGCGGCAGGGGTTTGCGGCTGCCGTCGGCCCCGACCAGGGTCATGGTCAGCGGGCCACCGGTCTCCATCTTGTAGAAGTAGGCAAGCGTGAACTTGGTCCGGCTCGCCGCCGGGATGCTCAGGAACAGGTCGAGGAACGGAAACAGCTTTCCGACCTCGATCAGCTTGGACTCGGCGAAGGCTTCGCCCGCCAGGCTGAGGGGCAGCAGGGCGGCCAGGCCCGTCAGGGCGGCGCGGCGCGTCGTGGTCATCAGTGGCCTCATGCGGATCGCCCCCCGGCGCCCCCAAACTGAAGAAAAGCAGGCTATCGCTCAAATGCAAAGCGGCGCGGAAGGAATGCCCCTCCGCGCCGCCCGCAAAGCCGTTTGGCTATGGCGTTTAGGCCATACGCGCGAACAGGGCGCCCATCTTCGGCTGCAGCGACATGGCGAGACCCATGTCCGACAGCTTCAGGCGGCCGCTCATGAAGGCCATGGTGGCGTCCAGCTTGCCCGCGCCCATTTCCAGCAGGTCCGCCAGGGAAATGGTCATGGTCAGGTCGGCCGGCGCGTCTTCGTTGGTGACCGTGCCGCCGTCGATGTGGATGAAGCCGTCGCCCTTGAGGTCGAACTTCAGGGTCTTGCCCAGACCGGAATCGTCGCCCACGGCGGCTCTCACGCGATCGGTAACTTCTTGCAGATTGCTCATGCCGCCTCTCCCTATTTATCAGGCGATCAAGCGATAGCTTTCTCGCGCCCGGCGAGCAAGCGAACAGCGATCTTGCGCGTCGAAAAAGGTGACGGGGGCGACACTTTCGTCTAACCTGCGATTTATTCGCAACAAGGACGCCGGGGACCGACCCATGCCCGACCTGACGCTGGAAGACCTCGACCGCCTCTACAAGCCGATGAGCCCGATCGTGAAGGCCAAGGTGCTGGACCGGGTCGACCCGCACGGGGCGAAGTTCATCAGCCTGTCGCCGTTCGTGGTGGTCTCGGCGGCGGGGCCGGACGGGTCCATCGACGTCTCGCCGCGAGGGGGTGAGCCTGGCTTCGTCAAGCTGGACGGCGAGCGCACCCTTTATGTGCCGGACCGGCCGGGCAACAACCGGCTGGACATCATCCGCAGCCTGCTGGCCGGTCCGGGGCGGATCGGGATGATGTTCATGATCCCCGGCGTCGACGACGTCTATCGGGTCAACGGCTCGGTCACGGCGACCGAGGACCCGGACCTGCTCGCGCGGTTTCCGGAGTTCGGCAAGCTGCCGAAGATTCTGCTGCGGGTGGCCGTCGAGGAGGCCTTCCTGCACTGCCCCAAGGCGCTGATGCGCTCAAGGCTGTGGGACGCCGAGGCCCAGATCGACCGGGCCCTGCTGCCCAGCGGCGCCGAAATGGTCATGGACCAGCTGGGCATGGGCAAGCCGCCGGTCAGCAACGAGGTGATTTTGGACAGCTACCGCGAGCAGCTGTAGCCGGCTCTAGCCGAACACCACGCCGGAGTGCTTTGGCCCGGCGAATTCCATCCGCCAGGGGGCCCTGGCGAAGCGCAGCTTGGCGGCGCTGGCCTGGGCGCTGGGGTTGTAGGCCGGAGCGCCCTTGAACATCGGCAGGGGCGCGGTCTTGCCGTCGGCCATCACCGCCGTGCCCGAACCGCCGCCCGGAAAGGCGACCTGGACCATCCGCGGGGCGACCATGCCGAACTTGCCGGCGGCCTTCTTCACAATGGCGTTGGCGTCGTTGAGGCAGCTTGCTACCTGTCGCGCGTCCATCTCGATGGCCGGCTTGGAGCCCCAGACCAGACCGATGCGGACCGAGAAGCCGCCGGCGTTGGGGCCTTCGAAGACCATCTTCGACTTCTCGACCAGCTGGCGAAGGTTCGGCTCCTTCTCGAAGCGGCCGTCGGCGGCGATCGGCACGTCGGTGCGCTTGCCGTCCTTGTCGATCCACCAGGCCTTGACGCCCTTGGGCGGGTTGCCGTTCTGGGTCAGGTAGAAGTCGACCTTCAGCCGCTGCTGCTCGGCCGGGCTCATGCGCAGGAAGTTGTCGAGGAAGACGAACACCTTGGAGACATCGGTCTCACGCGTGGCGGCCGCCGCCTGTTCCGCGAACAGCGGGACGGTCAGGAGCGGAGCAAAGAAGAGAACGCGGCGGCTGACGGTCATTTAGGCTTCACAAGCTTGAGGGTCATGCGATCGCTTTCGCCGATCGCATCATACTTGGCATGGTCGAAACCGGCCTTCGGCGGTTGCCCCCGGGGCGCCGACAGGCGCGTGGGCGGCAGGGTCCAGACCCCAAAGGGGTGCTTTCTGTCGTCTTTCGGGTTGGCGTTGATCTCACTGTCGGCGCTCAGCAAGAATCCTGCCTCTTTGGCCAGTTGGATCGCATAGTCCTGCTGGACGTAGCCATCGGCGGCCAGCGGGTCCTGTACAGCGCCCGGGACGCCGCGATGTTCCTCGATCCCCAACACCCCGCCCGGCTTCAGCGCCGCGAAGGCGTCGCGGAAGGCCTTGTCGGCGATACCGGCCGCCATCCAGTTGTGCAGATTGCGCAGGAACAGCACCAGATCGGCGCTTCCGGCCGGGGCCACGGGACCGCTGGTGGGCCCGAAGGCCGTGACCTCGACGGCGCCCAGGACCTTCTTGTTGTCGCTGAGTTTGCGCTTGTAGGCCTCGACCAGTTCGGTCGCCTGCGGGTCGGTGGTCTCGAGGTTGGCGACGTAGAGCTTGCCGCCGGTGGCGTCCAGGAACGGCGCCAGAATGTCGGTGTACCAGCCGGCGCCGGGCCAGAACTCGACCACCGTCTGTCCCGGTTTGAGACCCCAGAAGGTCAGGCTCTCCACGGGATGGCGCCAGGCGTCGCGGGCCTTGTCGGCGGGCAGGCGCCAGTCCCCGGCCACGGCGTCGGCGATGGTTGCGATCTTGCCGATCTCGGCGGGCTTCCCGCCATTCTGGGGGTCGGCCTTGGGCGCCGCCTCTTCCTTCTTGCCGCAGCCCGCCAGCGTCAGGCCGGCGGCGCCGGCCAACAGGGCCCGGCGCGACGGAAGAAACAGATCTGAACGCATGCGTACTGTCACTTTCAGGATCGCCCCCGCGCTCGCGACCGTGCCCATAGCGGCTATGGGCGCCCGCGTCAAAATCCCGATGTCTACTTCGGCTTCACGAACCGGAGGGTCATGCGGTCGCTTTCCCCAACAGAGTCAAAGGGGGCATGGTCGAAGTTCGGGTCGTCGGGCTGGCCGCGAGGGGCCGATTGCCGCACCGGCGGCAGGGTCCAGACGCCGAAGGGGTGATCCTTGTCGTCTTTCGGGTTGGCGTTGATCTCGCTCTTGGCGGCCAGCTTGAAGCCGGCCTTCTCGGCGGCGGCGACGACGAAGGCGGTCGACATGTAGCCGGTCGGGGCGCCGTCGGCCTGGGGCAGCGGATCGGCCCGGTGATCCTCGACGCCCAGCAGGCCGCCGGGCTTGAGCACCGCGAAGAAGTCGGCCAGCACCTTGTCGAGCATGCCGCCGCCCAGCCAGTTGTGGACGTTGCGGGCGGTGATCACCAGGTCGGCCGACCCGGGCGCGCCGAGCGGACCCGACTTGGGTCCGAAGTTCGCATAGGTGATGTCTCCGAACTTTTCCTTGTCGGCGTACTTGGCCTCGAAGTTGGCCCGGCCCCTCTTGGCGCCTTCCGACAGGGCCGGATTGGACAGGTCGGCGACGCCGGCGATGTAGGTCCCGCCGGTGGCCTTGGCGTAGGGGGCGAGGATCTCGGTCCAGTAGCCGCTGCCCGGGCTGATCTCGATCACCGTCTGCTTGGGCTTCAGGCCCCAGAAGGTCAGGCTCTCGTAAGGATGGCGATGCGGGTCGCGGGCGACGTGGGCCGCGCCCCGTTGCGGGCCGGCGATGGCGGCCTTGAGGGCCTCGTCGATCTTGCCCTTGGCGAAGGCGGTTCTGCTGGTCAGGGCGCTGGCCCCCATCAGAACCAAAGTTGCGCGCCGATTCAGCATGCCGTCCTCCCGAAAACTGGACGCGCACCCTAGCCCTCGAAGCGGGTCGTTGAAACCCTGTTCACCCACCCCTTGAAACCAAAATTCGGCTCACCAATTTAGACCTCGAAGGCGCCGCTAACGGGTCTTCACGGGTTCGTAGACGAGGCCATTCGGGTCGTCGAAGAGCTCGGCAAACCGCAACCTTGCTTATGCAAAGAAGGATGTGCCTACCCATGCGTACGATCGATTTTTCGCCCCTGTACCGTTCCGTCGTCGGCTTCGACCGGCTCGCCACCCTGCTGGACTCGGCGGCCGCTCAAGAGAGCCAGGCGGGCTATCCCCCCTACAACATCGAGCGCACCGGTGAAGACGCCTACCGCGTCGAGATCGCCGTCGCCGGCTTCCGCCCGGACGAACTGGCCATCGAGGTGAAGGAAAACCTGCTGACCGTCACCGGCCGCAAGGCCGCCAATGACGACACCCGCAAGTTCCTGCATCGCGGCCTGGCCGAGCGCAACTTCGAGCGCCGCTTCCAGCTCGCTGACTATGTGGTGGTGACCGACGCCCACCTCGCCGACGGCCTGCTGGCCATCAGCCTGGAGCGCCAGCTGCCGGAGGCCCTGAAGCCCCGCACGGTGACGATCAACACCGCCCCGACCTCGACCCTGATCGAGGGCGACAAGGCCGCCTAACGGTTTAGGCAGAGCCTCACCAAGGGAAAGGGCGGCGATCCCCAGCGCCGCCCTTTTTCTTTGGCTGTCAGGCGAGAACCGCGGCTATCAAGGGACGAGATGGCCGCCCCGACTTACATCCACCTGCCGGCCGGCAACCAACCGCCCATCGACGCACCGTCTCGACCCTTCAAGGCGATCGTCGTTTGCGAGCAATCGACCAGCGCTGATTGGCGCAAGCAGATCAGCGAATGGCTGGTCGACAGAGGCTGCCTCTACCTGATCGCCTGGGGGCGCGATTGCGGCGATTGGGAATATGAGGTCGATTGGGCCAACCTCGCGAAGTTCGATTTCGGCGACATTCCCGAGGCGGATTTCATCATGACCACCAGTCATGATGACGAAAGCCTGTCCGAAGCCTTCTGGTTCGCCGGCCAAGTCGCCTGGCATTCGACCGTGCCGCTGCCCGATACGCTGATCCTCCACGTCGCGCCCGACCAGAAACGCACTAGAATGCTCAGCGCCTATCGCGAAGCACAGACCATGGACCTTGGCCCCTTTAGATTCGACCGGTTTCAGCTCGATCCGGAAGACCGCCTGCTGACCTGCGACGGGGCGCCGGTAGAGCTCAACGCCCGCTATCTCGACGCCCTGACCCTGCTGGTCCGCGAGGCCGGCAAGCTGGTGTCCAAAGACCGCTTTCTCGAAGATGTTTGGCGCGGCGTGCCGGTGACCGACGAGGCGTTGACCCAGTGCATCCGCACCCTGCGCCGGCAGCTGGGCGACGACGCCGCCAAACCGCGCTTCATCGAGACGGTGCCCAAGCACGGCTATCGGTTCATCGCGACGCTTGAGGCCGCTGAGACGCCGGCTGCCATGCCCTCCCCTCCGGCCGCCGAGGCGCCAGGCTGGCAAAAGGCTCTGTTCATCGCGGGCGCCGGAACGCTCGGCGGTGGCGCGGCCGGCGGCTTTGGCGGTCTCTTCTATGGCTTCGCCGGCGCCGCCCAGACCGCGACGCCGGGCCAGGGCTCAGCCTCGGTGCTGGCGGTGATGGTCTGCCTGTGCCTGCTGACCGGACTGCTCGGCGGGCTCGGCGTCGGCGGCGGGATCGCCGTCAGCGGCCTGATTCGCAAGGACTGGTGGAGCGCCATCATCGGCGGCGCTGTTGGTGGCCTGGTCATCGGGGCGGTGGTCAAGCTGCTGGGCCTGGACGCCTTCAACCTGCTGTTCGGCGCGGCCCCGGCCAGCATCGCCGGCGGCTTCGAAGGTCTGGTGCTCGGCGCCGCCACCGGCGCGGGGGCCAGTGTCATCGGGCGCACGACGCCGGCACGGGTGCTGGCCGTCGCCGCCTTAGAGGGCGCCTTGGCCGGGCTGGTGATCGCTTTTTCCGGTGGGCGACTGATGGCCGGCAGCCTCGATGCGTTAGCCCAGCAGTTTCCGCAATCACGGCTGAGCCTGGAGCCGCTGGGCAAACTGTTCGGCGAAGCCAGCTTCGGGGTCGTCAGCCGCTATGGGACCTCAACCCTCGAGGGGGCGCTGTTCGCGGTCTGCGTGGCCGGTGTGATCCTCTACGCCCGGCGCGAACGACCCTAGGCCGTCTCCATCCCGATCGTCTGGCCCAGGTCCGTGTCGCGGAAGCTGGTCGAGATCAGCTTGGCGCCCGTCAGATTGGCCCCGCGCAGGTCGGCGCCGTCGAGGATAGCGCTGGTCAGGTCGGCGGCCTGGGCATGGGCGTAGCGCAGCCGCGCCTGGTTCAGGGTCGCCGGGTTCTCGCGACCGGGGCCGAGCGGCAGCACGCCGACCGCCGCGCCCCGCAAGTCGGCCTTGGTCATGTTGGCCCCGGCCAGCTTGGCGCCGCGCAGATCGGCCCGCTGCAGATTGACCCCGCGCAGGTCGGCGCCCTCGAAATTGGCCCCCTGAAGCTGGGCTCCGGCCAGGTTCATCCCGACCAGGCAGGCGCCGCGCGCGCTCATCGCCGTCAGCCGCATGCCCTTCATCGCCTCGCCCAGCGGACGCAGGTCGGCGCCGTCAAGCTTGGCGGGTGTGCCTTCCTTGCCGCCGGTCTCGCACCAGGCCTGGTTGGCCTTGAGCTTTTCCAAGGCGGCGACGGCGAGGGTCAGGGCCTCGCGCGTCGGGCTGGAGAGGGCCCCGGCCAGTTTGGCGCCGCTCATCCTGGCGGCGGCGGTGTCGACGCCCGACAGCACGGCCCCCGAGAGATCAGCGCCCTCGAGGTTGCAGTTGCTGACGTTGGCGCCGGCCAGGTCGGCGCCAGTCAGGTTGGCGTCCTTGAGATTGGCCCCGGTCAGGGTGGCGCCCTTGAGCGAGCAGTCGGTGAAGTCGGAGGCGAAGGCCGAGGCGCCCTGGAACTTCGAGCCGTCCAGCGTGGCGCCGGTGAAGTTGGCCTCGTCGGCCGAACCGATACGCGGTTCCTGGCGCAGGCTGTTTAGGCCCTTCTGCGGATGCGGGATGGCGATCTGGCCTTCGCGGAAGTCCGCCTGGGTGAGGTCCGCCTGGGTCAGGTTGGCGCCGCGCAGGCAGGCGCCGCGCAGGTCGGCCCGCACCAGCGAGGCCTGGGTCAGGTTAGCCTTGCGCAGGTCCGAGCCGAACAGGTTGGCGCGGTCCAGCCGGCAACGGATCATCCGCGCGCCGTCGAGGATAGAGGCGGAAAGGTCGGCGTCGGCGAGGTTGCGGCCGGAGAACTCCAGGCCCGACAGGTTGAGGAACCGCAGGGAGGCGCGCTTGCCCCCCGGCTTGCCCCCCAGGAATCGCTCATGCGCCGAGACCATCATGTCCAGCTCCGCCTGCGTGATGCGGCGTCGACCGGTCATCGGCGTGGTGGTCAGAGTTACCAAGGTCCTCGCCCCGAAAGGACAGAATCAGAAGACGAACATGTTAGCCGAACAATGGGCGCCGAAGCGTTAAGCTTAATAGGCTCACCTTGGGGTCAGCGGTGACCAGTCCAGTCCTCTCACCCCGACCCGTACCGTATCGCGCAGGTCCGCGCCCTTGGTGTGGGCGTTGGTGAAGTTGGCGCGCGACAGGTCTGCGCCGGTCAGCCGGGCCTGGCGCAGGTCGGCCCGGGCCAGGTCCGTGCCCTTGAGCTGCGCGCCGCTCAGGTCGGCCGGCAGCAGGCGGTCGGCGGCGATCATCAGCGGACCCAGCTGGACTTCGCGCAGGTCCGAACCGGACAGCTTGGCCCCGGCCAGCCGGGCGCCGCGCAGGTCGGCGCGGCGAAGATTGCAGTTGCGCAGATCGGCGCCTTCAAGGTGCGCGCCCTGCAGCTGGGCGCCTTCCAGGTCGAGGCCGTAAAAGACCGCGTCACGGGCCGACAGGGCGGTGAGGTTCAGGCCCTTGAGCGAACCCAGGGCCCGCAGGTCGGCGCGATCGAACTTCGACGGCGCTCCGGCCGCCCCGGCCGTTTCGCACCAGCGGGCGTGGTCGCGGATCATCTGTTCGTAAGGCAGGTCGGCGACCGGTTCGCCGGCCGGCTTATCGGTCAGGGCGCCCTTCATGTCGGCGCCGTCGGTCTTCCACATGGCGGTCTTGGCGCCCACCAGGATGGCGTCGTGCAGGTCGGCGCCGGAAAGATCGGCCCCCGACAAGTCGGCGCCCGACAGGTCTGCCCCGCCCAGCGAGCATTGCTTGAGGTTGGCACGGACCAGCTTGGCGTCCTTGAGGATGGCGTCGCTGAAGTCGGCCTTGACCGCCACCACGCCCGACAGGCGCGAGCGTTCCAGATTGGCCCCCGACAGGTTGGCCCCGCGGGCGTCGCCGGCTCGCACCTGATGTTCGAGGATGCGCAGGCCCTTCTCGGCGTCGGCGGCGGCAATGGCCCCCTCGCGCAGGTCGGCCTCGAACATGTCGGCGCCCGACAGGTTGGCGCCGCGCAGGCAACTGCCCCTCAGGTCGGCGCGGCGCAGGCTGGCGTCGGTGAAGTCGGCGCCCTGCATGTCGGCCCCGAAGAAGCTGGCGTTGTCGAGCTTGGTCCCGACGAGCCTGGCGTCGCCCAGCTGGGCGCCAGTGAAGTCGGCGTCGCAAAGATTGCGGCCCGAGAGGTTCAGGCCCGACAGGTCGGCGAAGCTGAACACCGCGCGCGCCCCGCCGCCCCGGCCCGACCACAGACGGTCATGACGGGCGCAGATCAGGTCGACATCGGATTGCGTCAGGCGTCTCGGCCCGGACGCCGCAGCGGCGCTCATGCGCGTGTGACTCCTCAAGGAGCCCACAGATGCCTGATTTTGCTTAACGTTGGCCTTACACCTTTTGGGTCAGGAACCAGGCGCCGTAGTCCAGCGCGTCGATCGCTTCCTGGGCCAGCAGGCCGGTCTCGACCGCAATGCCCGCGGATTGCAGACGCTCCGACCCGCGTCCCGCCGCGAAGGGCGAGGGATCGTCACAGGCGACCACCACCCGCACCACCCCGGCCTCGACCAGCAGCTGCGAACAGGGCGTTCCGCCGGACGACCGCGCGCCACAGGGTTCGAGTGTGACATAGGCCGTGGCGCCCCTGGCCTCGCCGGCGGCTCTCAGGGCCTGGCCCTCGGCATGGGGACGGCCGCCGGGCGCGGTGGCTCCGCTGCCCAGGATGACGCCGTCCCGCACCAGCACGCAGCCGACGACGGGATTGGGCGCGGTGAGCCCCAGGTTGACCTTCGCGGCGGCGATGGCCGCCCGCATGAAGGTCTCGTCGGTCATCAGACCGCCGGCAGCGGCTGAGCGCGGTCGGTGTCGAGGTAGCGGGCCGCGGTCGGCTTCAGGCCGGCGTCCAGCTCGATGACCAGCGGATTGCCGGTCGGGATTTCGACCCCGACGATGTCGCTGTCAGGCACGTTGAACAACAGCTTGACGATGGCCCGCAGGCTGTTGCCGTGCGCCGCCACCAGCACTGTCTCGCCGGCCTTGAGATGCGGCGCGATCTCGGCGGTCCAGTAGGGCTCGACGCGGTCGAGCGTGGTCTTCAGGCTCTCGGTATCGGGGATGGCCTTGCCGGCATAGCGTTCGTCAGCCGAGAAGTCCCACTCCCCGCCGGGCGCCAGGGGCGGCGGCGGCACGTCGTAGCTGCGCCGCCAGATGGTGACCTGCTCATCGCCGTGCTGGGCGGCGGTCTCGGCCTTGTTCAGGCCCGTGAGGCCGCCGTAGTGGCGCTCGTTCAGGCGCCAGTCGTTGGTGAAGGTCAGATCGCCCTGCCCGGCCGCGGCCATCGCCAGGGCCCCGGTCCGCTGGGCCCGCCTGAGCACCGAGGTGTAGGCCTTGTCGACGATCAGGCCCGCGGCCTTGATCAGCTCGCCGCCCTTGGTCGCCTGGGCTTCGCCTTCTGCGGTGAGGTCCACGTCCACCCAGCCGGTGAAGCGGTTTTCAAGGTTCCACTGGCTCTGGCCGTGGCGGAGGAGGATGAGGGTAGCCATGGGCCGGTGGGCTAAGGCGATGACGGCGCGGGGTCAAGCCGCCTTCACCGCCCAAAGCGGGGTTCAACCGGGAGACGGCGCAGGCTATAGCCACCTGATGCGTGACCGCTTCTTCTATCCGCTGACCATCGCCCTGACCGCCGGCATGATCCTGCTGGCCCTGGTCTGGCCGCAGGGTCAGGGCCAGCGTTCCCCGGCCCCGTTCGGTCATGAGCCCACCACGCCGGCCAAGGCCGCAGGACTGCGCAACGCCCAATGAGCGACATCGACCCCGTACAGGCCGGCAGACGCGTTCTGACGACCGAGGCCCGCGCCCTCGACCAGCAGGCCGCCGAGCTGGGCGAAGACTTCGCCCGCGCCGTCGAGACCGTCTTCGCCGCCAAGGGCCGCGTGGTCTGCACCGGCATCGGCAAGAGCGGCCATGTGGCCCGCAAAATCGCCGCCACCCTGGCCTCGACCGGCACACCGGCGATGTTCGTCCACGCGGCTGAAGCCAGCCACGGCGACCTGGGCATGATCGACAAGGGCGATGTCGTCCTGGCCCTGTCCAAGTCGGGCGAGGTGCGTGAGCTTTCCGACATCATCGCCTACTGCCACCGCTTCGGCATTCCGCTGCTCGGCATGACCGCCAATGGGGCCAGCGCGCTGGGCAGCGCCTCGACCATCCTGCTGAAGCTGGCCGACGCGCCGGAGGCGACCGGTGACCTCAACGCCCCCACCACCTCGACCACCCTGCAGATCGCGCTCGGCGACGCCCTGGCGGTGGCCCTGCTGGAGCGTCGCGGCTTCACGCCGAAGGACTTCCACGTCTTCCATCCGGGCGGCAAGCTGGGCGCCATGCTGCGCACGGTCGGCGACCTGATGCACAAGCTGGCCGAGGCCCCGCTGGCCCCGCTGGACATGCCGATGCCCCAGGCCATGCAGGTGATGACCGCCCGGCGGCTGGGCGTGGTCGGCGTCACCGATGCGGACGGGCGGCTGGTCGGGGTCGTCACCGACGGCGACCTGCGCCGTAACTTCGAAGGCCTGTCGGCCAAGACCGTCGAGCAGGTGATGAGCCGCAACCCCAAGGCCGTGACGCCTGCGACCCTGGCCGCCGACGCCGCCCGGATCATGAACGAGAGCCGCATCACCGTGCTGTTCGTGGTCGATGACGGCCGCCCGGTCGGGGTGCTGCACGTCCATGACGTGCTCAGCGCCGGGGTCGTCTGAGTCACCAAATCTGGTGATAGGCATGACCCCAGCCTGCGTATAACGTCGTTATCAGTTAAGAGTGCGCGTGCCCCACCGGCGTTCCCGGAGGTTCCATGACGCGTCTGCCCGTCTTCGCCATTCTCGCCGTCGTGACGGCCTGTCTCATTGCGCCGCTGTCGGCCTGGAGCCAGGGCGGCGCGCCCCAGGGCGGCCCTCCCATGACGCGGGCCGAGCACATGGCAAAGCTGAAGGCGGACCGTGAGCAGCGGTTCGCCGAGGCCCGGGCCAAGTCCGAGGCCATCCGGGCCGAACAGCGCCGCGTAGACGCCGAGCAGGACGCCAACGCCCAGAAGGCCGCCGAGGAAGCCAACGCCCGCTGGGAGGAAATGCGGGCCCGTAACGCCGAGCAGATCAAGAAGTTCGACGACGCCATCGAAGACTGGCGCGAGGACAACCCCAGTCCGCCCGGCACGGTCGAGGAGTTCGTCTCATCCAGCTACGACGAGGACACCGCCCTCGGCGAGAGCGCTCGCATCGTCTTCTACAATCGCCAGGACGTGCCGACCCACCAGATCGAGTTCGGCCCCGACGGCCAGCCCACCGGCCCTGTCACCCTGACCCAGCAGGGCAAGGCCTGGGAGACGATCGGCCCACAGTTGAAGGACGGCGCCCAGTGGGAGCCAGTCTACGGCCGCAGCCCCGAGGGCGACGTCATCATCGTCTCGGCCGACATCATCAAGAACGGCCGCGTCGACACCCGCTTCTTCTTCAACGAGGAGGGCGTGCCCTGGAAGGGCCAGCGTTGGTCCTACGAGGGCGTGCCACCGGGGGAGCCGGGCATCACAAGAGGCGGCTTCTATGACCCCCGCCTGGAGCCCAAACCGGACACCCTGGGCGCCGGCTTCGACGTGCCCGCCTCGCCGCGCCTGATCACCGGCGTCTGTCCCGAATGCCGCGAGAAGGCCGACCGCTACAACGAGCTGGCCAGCCGGGCCCGCAACCTGCTGAACCAGATGCGCCAGCAGTCCGAGGAGCACAAACACCACCACCGCGCCGCGCAGCTTCCGATCGAGCAGCGATACACCCACCTCAAGGCAGAGTACGACGCCCTGCTGCCCGAGCTGGAAGCCGCGCGCGCCGCCGCCCTCGAGTGCGAAAAGATCTGCCGCCCGCAATCGAAGCTGCCGGCCCCTGACCTGACCCGCCCCAGTCTGATCCCGGTGGCCAAACTCGAACCGCCGGCCAGCTTCTGCGACGAGTTCGCCCGCGTCGCCTACATGAACGAGGTCTACACCCCGGCCGCTAAGGCCAGCCTGGCCAACGCCCAGACCGCCACGGCGCACCTGGGCAAGCTGGGCGGCATGTTCACCGACTACATGAAGAACGAGGGCGGCCCCGGCTGGGCGGCGGTGCGCGAGGAGCAGACCGCCTATGGCCCCATCGCCCAGACGGCGACCGACGATTCCAACGCCATCAACGCGGTGTACCAGCGCATCCTGGCCATCCCAATCGTCCCCTGCCCGGATCAAAAGCCGCGCATCGCTACCGGCGATCCCGCGCCGCCTCCGGTCGCACCGGCCAGCGAGGACGTCGGCGTCATCCCGGCCCGCATGGTCGAACAGGCGACCGGCGGCAAGAAGCCCTGCCCGCCCAAGACCCCGCGCAAGCCCATCGTCGTCGGCCCCAACAGCAAGGTCGGCTCGGGCGCCCAACTGACCAAGAAGCTCGGCGGCATGCTGGTCGGCGGCCTGCTAGGCGCAGCCGGCGTCGGCGGTGGTGGCGGGGGCGGCGGCGGTCCGCAGCTCTACACCTGCAGGATCAAGGACAGCGAGATGACGCTGTTCACCCACCCCAGCGGCATCGCCCTGCGGGTGGGCGCCAAGCGCGGCAAGGGCGACACGGTCAACATCTTCGCCGACATCGCCAAGTCGCCAGACAAGGGCACCTTCCAGGCCGCCCTGCTCGAAACCCCCGATGGCGGCAAGGTCCAGGCGCCGTCCGACGCCGGCCCCTGCGATCTGTGGGGCGACTGGCAGCTGACCGTCTCCTGGACCAAGACCACCTATGTCGACGGCCAGATGGTCAGCCAGGAATCCGGCGGCTGGTCGGAAGGCGGCAAGTTCAGCCTGCCCGGCATGCTGACCAAGTCCGGCCCGCAACCGATGTGGGCCAGCATGGGCTTCTCCAGCGCCAGCCACGGGGCCAAGGAAGCCTTTATGAAGTTCAGCGTGCCCCAGGGTGGCGGCCCGCTGACCTTCATCACCTACATCACCCAGCCCAAGGGCGACCCGGTCATGGCGGTGCCCTTCGTAATGACCATGACCGAGACCTCGCCCGGCGTCTTCACCTTCACCGAGGGTGAGGCGAAGGAGGATTGTCCGCCGGCGGTCTTCAACACCGTCTCCACCACGACCCCGCCGGCGGCACCCGTGTCCACGCCTCAGCAGGACCCGAACATGACGGATGCCGGCAAGGAGGCCTTGACCACCGGCATGTTCGTGGACCTGCAGACTGACACCTGGCTGTACGAAGACCTCAAGCTCATCGACGAGCTGATGTCGAAATATGACTGCAAGCCAGGGACGCGCCAGAAGCTGATCGACCAGATCCGGGAACGGCTGGCCCGCTTTGACAATCCAAACCTTGGCCACCGGGGCCGTGCCGCGCTGCTGGCTGACAAGGGGCGGATGGAGGCTCTGCTGGACTGGCTCTCGGAGGATCCCGCCGCCTGCCGTCCCCCTGGGGAACCGCCCAGGTCGACGAGCCGGGAAGCCAGATTCGAACCCGCCCCGGCACCCTACACGCCGCCGGCTGGCGAGGTCGAAGGTCCCGACCTCGGCGCCGGTCCTGCCGGGCGCGATTCGACCGGCCAGCCCCCGATCGTTCCCGAATGGTACTGGAGCTACATCGGCAGCGAACTCGCCACCCTCCGGGAACTGATCGACGCCGGCGACAAGGACCCCTGCGGCGGCAGCTACGAGGCCGCCCTGCGGCAGCTCCAACGCATTCGTCAGGCCATCGCCGATCTCCGCGGCTCGGGCGAAATCATCTCGGACCGCGGACGCTTTGAGGTCGAGGAAACCGAGACGCGCGTCGACCAGATCGAGGCGGAGCTCAAAGCCAAGATGGCCGCACGGTCCGAGAAGGCCTGCCCGCCGCCTGACGGCCAGCCGCCCAAGCCCGTTGATCCGGCCAAACCCGACGAAGCGCCCGAGAGCATCCTCGACGAGATTGAGGAGGTCTACGTTCCCGCGTGACGCCCCGCCCGTGACTCAACGCCGCTGACGCCGGCCGCCGCAACGCGCTATAGGAGCCGTCCAAAGAAAAACGGCTTCTCGAGTCCCCCATGCCCTTCATCCCGCGCGCCGACCTCGTTCCCAACACCGTCGCCTACGAGACCGAACCGCTGGTCAAGGCCACGGGGTTCCGCGAGTACGACGCCCGCTGGCTGTTCGGGCCGGACATCAACCTGCTGGGCATCCAGGCCCTGGGCCTCGGCCTCGGCACCTATATCCAGAGCCTCGGCCACAAACGCATCGTCGTCGGCCACGACTTCCGCAGCTATTCGCTGACCATCAAACAAGCCCTGAGCCTTGGCCTCATCGAAACCGGCTGTGAGGTGCTCGACATTGGCCTGGCCCTGTCGCCGACCGCCTACTACGCCCAGTTCGACCTCGACGCCCCCTGCGTGGCCATGGTCACCGCCAGCCACAACGAGAACGGCTGGACGGGCGTGAAAATGGGCGCCGCCCGGCCCCTGACCTTCGGCCCCGACGAGATGGGCGCCCTGAAGGACATCGTGCTGGGCGCCAAGTTCGTCTCTCGCGACGGCGGCAAGGTCACCCGCATCGAGGGCATGGCCGAGCGCTACATCGCCGACGTCTCGCGCCGCGCACGGATCGTCCGCCCGCTCAAGGTCGTCGCCGCCTGCGGCAACGGCACCGCCGGCGCCTTCGTCCCCGACGCCCTGCGCCGCATGGGCGTGGCCGTGGTCTACGAGATGGACTGCGAGCTGGACTGGACTTTCCCCAAGTACAACCCCAACCCCGAAGACCACGAGATGCTCCACGAGATGAGCAAGGCCGTGAAGGAGTTCGGGGCCGACCTGGCGCTGGGCTTCGACGGCGACGGCGACCGCTGCGGCGTCGTCGACAACACCGGCGAGGAGATTTTCGCCGACAAGATCGGCCTGATGCTGGCCCGCGACCTGGCGCCGCTGAACCAGGGCGCCACCTTCGTCGTCGATGTGAAGTCGACCGGCCTCTACGCCACCGACCCCATCCTTGAGGCCAATGGCGCGACCACCGTCTACTGGAAGACCGGCCACAGCTACATCAAGCGCAAGTCGGCCGAGCTCGGCGCCCTGGCCGGCTTCGAAAAAAGCGGCCACTTCTTCCTCAACGAGCCGCTGGGCCGGGGCTACGACTGCGGCCTGACCGCGGCGGCCGCCATCCTGGCCATGCTCGACCGCAACCCGGACAAGACCCTCAGCGATCTGAAGGACGCCCTGCCGGTCGCCTACACCTCCCTGACCATGAGCCCCCATTGCGGCGATGAAGAAAAATACGGCGTCGTACAAAAGGTCGTGGCGGAATACGAAGCCCTTGCAGCCCGGGGTGGTGAAATCCTCGGCCGCGGGATCACCGACGTCATCACCGTCAACGGCGTCCGCGTCGCCCTGGACGACGGCAGCTGGGTCCTGGTTCGCGCCAGCTCCAACAAGCCCGAGATCGTGGTCGTCGTCGAAAGCACCCGCGACGCAGACGACATGCGCGCCCTCTTCCACAAGGAAGTGAAGCCCCGCCTCGCCGCCCACCCGCAGGTCGGCAAGTACAACCAGGAAATCTGACGCGTCGGATGCCGACGTTTCCGGCCTTTCACGAGGACGCTTACGACCGCGCGATCGCGGCGGGCTACACCGTCCGCCAGCTGTCGCGGCATGATCACTGGCTGACCGAGGAAGAATTCCTCACCGTCCCCTTCCTCTTCTACCGCGAGGCCTGGGAGAGCGGTCAGCATCAGGCCTTTGTCGAACTGGAGGCTCGCTTCCTCGCCTTCTTCGACCGGCTGGCCGAAGGCGGCGCGCGCCAGGTGGTCGGGCGGGAGACAGACCGGCCGCTGAATCCGCGTTCGGCGCGCTGGCGCCGCTTCATCCAGCGTTGCCTGCGCGACCTCGACGACCTCGACCTCTACTTCCCCCGCCACAAGGCCCGGTTCATCGCCGCCTTCGATCTGGAATTCCTGGTGTTCCTGACGGACCCGGCCGCCGTGCCCGTTCTGGAGGCTGAAGCCGCGCGAGCCGGCCTCTGCCTGCTCGAGCCGAGGGCGGCTCGTACCTAGAGCGCCTTCCGCGCGCCACCCCACGCGTAGCCCTCGGCGAACGGCGCGCCCTCGAACTCCAGGGCATAGATCACGTGGTCGCGGCAAGGGCCGGTTGAGCCGTTGCGCCAGATGGCCGGCCTGAGCGCCTGAACGAAATCGGGCCGCGCCTTGAGGAACTTCTTCGCCGCCGTCATCTCCATGTCGGGCCGGAAAGGCTGGCCGCCCATATCAAAGGTCCCGGCGAAGATGATCTCGCCCGCCTTGATCTCGAACGAGGGCGATCCGAGGCACAGGTTCAGCACCGAATAGAAGCCCAGCGAGGCCAATCGCCACTCGCCCGGTGGCACGACGACAGCCACGAAGCGCCCGTCCTCGTTCGCTCCCATCAGGGGTTGATAGACCCCGAATTCCGAAACCTGGCCGTCGACCGACCAGGCGGGGACAGCAGGATCGGACGAGACCCGCTCGAAGGCGAAGCCGATGCTGTTTCGGCTGCTGACATCGCGCACCCGGGTGACGATCACGGCGCTGCCGGCCGGGACATCGGCGAGCTGGTTGGCCTTCAACAGCCGGGCTCTTGCGCTCTCCGGCGCCTGCGGCGGCCTGGGCATCCAGCCGGGCGTGCTTACCGCTTTTTTCAGGTCCCAGCTTAGCAGGCCCTTGACGCTGATCGATCCCCTGCCGGCGACGCTTGGATCACCTCCGAAGCGCTCGGATTCGGGGTTGGCGGCGTCGTTGCTCCAGGACCGCACGACGCCTCCGGAGACCACCGGCGCGCCGACCCGGTCCGCCAGGAAAGCCTTGGCCAGCTGCGGCTCATCCGGCGCCATGATTTCCTTGCCGACGGCCTCG
Organism: Caulobacter sp. SRI_014; assembly: GCF_057586315.1. Classification (NCBI taxonomy): domain Bacteria; kingdom Pseudomonadati; phylum Pseudomonadota; class Alphaproteobacteria; order Caulobacterales; family Caulobacteraceae; genus Caulobacter; species Caulobacter sp. SRI_014. Next base: position 45,832 of record NZ_JBYCZQ010000008.1, read on the forward strand.
GCCACGGTGACGATCTCCCACCCCTTCACCACCATGCAGTTCTCGGTGTTCACCGAGATGTTTCTCTGGGCGCGGAAACCGCTGAGAAATTCGTCCAGCTTGTCCAGCTTCTGGACGTTCAGCCCTCCCCGCAGCGACTGGGTCTGGCCGGCCTTGCTCAGGCAGTCGATCAGCTCGGCGTCATGCGTCGCCAGGTCTGCGCCGACGCGGTGGAAATAGCTGTAGGACCTGGTCATCTCGGTCAGGTCGGCCTGCGCAGCGACGGGCCCGGCGAAGGCGGCCAGCAAGGCGGCGGCCAGGACGACAACTCTCATCGAAACTCCCCCTATCCGGCCCCTTCTAACAGCGCAGGTCGCTTTCACCAGTCCCGCCGTCTAGTGCCCAAATGCCACCCTTCGGACGAACCGCGACAACGCCCCCTTCCTGAGGTTGCCCTCTCCCCCCACGTCATGCTCAAAGCCGCCTCATAAAGCGGCGCCCAGGGGCGCGCCCTCCTAAGACAGAGACACTCCCATGCGTGTTGCGATGATCGGCACCGGCTATGTTGGCCTGGTGTCCGGAGCCTGCTTCGCCGACTTCGGCCACACCGTCACCTGCATCGACAAGGACGCCGGCAAGATCGCGCGCCTGCATGACAACATCATGCCGATCTACGAGCCGGGCCTCGACGATCTGGTCGCCCGCAACGTCAAGGCCGGCCGCCTGTTCTTCGCCACCGAGGCCAATGACGCGGTCCGCAACGCCGACGCGGTCTTCATCGCCGTCGGCACCCCCTCGCGCCGCGGCGACGGCCACGCCGATCTCTCCTACGTCTACGCCGCCGCCGAGGAGATCGCCGACCTGATGGACGGCTTCACCGTCGTGGTCACCAAGTCCACCGTCCCGGTCGGCACCGGCGACGAGATCGAGCGCATCATCCGCGAGCGCCGCCCGGACGCCCGGTTCGCCGTCGTCTCCAACCCCGAGTTCCTGCGCGAAGGCGCCGCCATCGACGACTTCAAGCGGCCGGACCGCGTCGTCGTCGGCACAGATAACGACCAGGCAAAAGAGGTGATGCAGGAGCTCTACCGCCCGCTGTTCCTCAACGAGACGCCGATCGTCTTCACCGGCCGCCGCACCAGCGAGCTGATCAAGTACGCCGCCAACGCCTTCCTGGCCCTCAAGATCACCTTCATCAACGAGGTCGCCGATCTCTGCGAGGCCGTCGGCGCCGACGTCCAGCAGGTGGCCAAGGGCATCGGCCTCGACAACCGCATCGGCAGCAAGTTCCTCAACGCCGGCCCCGGCTACGGCGGCAGCTGCTTCCCGAAGGACACGCTTGCCCTTGTGCGCACCGCCAGCGACGCCGGAACGCCCATCGAGCTGGTCGAGGCCACCGTCCGCGTCAACGACCGCCGCAAGAAGTCCATGGCCGCCCGGGTCACCAAGGCCCTGGGGGCCGAGGACCTGACCGGCAAGACCATCGGCGTTTTGGGCCTGACCTTCAAACCCAACACCGACGACATGCGCGACGCCCCCAGCCTCGACATCGTCCCGGCCCTGCTGGCGCTCGGCGCCAAGGTCCAGGCCTATGACCCGGAGGGCCACGAGGCCCGCCAGATGCTGCGCGACGTCGACTTCAAGGACGGTCCCTACGACGCCGTCGAGGGCGCCGACGCGGTGGTCATCATCACCGAATGGGACGAGTTCCGGGCGCTGGACCTGGACCGCGTCAAGCTCCTGATGCACACCCCCATCGTCGTCGACCTGCGCAACATCTACCGCACCGACGACATGCGTCGGCGGGGGTTCGAGTATTCGAGCATCGGGCGGGGCTGAGGCCCGGTCACCCGGCCGTCAGGATCTTCCAGGCCAGCAGGCCCCACAGACCCATCAGCACCAGCATGCTGAGCGTGAAATACAGCGCCCGGAAGCGGACGATGTTCGACGTCACATGGACGATCGAATGCAGCACCCGCGCCGCCACATAGGCCCAGGCCAGGCCGATGGCGAAGATGTCGGCGGTCCCCGTCACATAGAAGGCCAGCACCGCCGGATAGAACAGCACCGGGGCCTCGAACAGGTTGGCGAAGTTGCGGTTGGGCAGTGACACCTCGGTCGGCACCCGCGCCGACTCCCCGAGCGCGAAGTCGTCCTGGCTCAGGCCGTGCTTCTTGCTGAACCGCCGGAGCGGGATCAGGAAGCTGACCACGAAGGTCAGCGCCGCCATGGCGATCATCGGCAGCAGGATGGTGGTGTCTTGCATGGTGCGCCCTCCCCGGCGTTGGCGGCACTGTCCGCTGACCCGCGTTCGCTGACAAGCAGGCCCTTGGCCTCCCCGGCGGCAGGCGCGCTATAGTCCAGGGACGCTTCGCCCACCTCGGCCGTGCGCTACCGGAGACCGCCGTGCCGACGTCGACCACGACCCGCTTTCCCGCCTACCTCTTCACCCACGGCGCCTGGTTCCTGGCCTTCGGGGTGCAGCTGGTGCTGTTTCCCTATCTGGTCCGGGTGGTCCTGCAGGAGGACGAGATCCGGTTCGGCCTGGCCCAGATGTGCCTGCAGCTGCCGACCACCTTGTTGATCCTGATCGGCGGCTTCACCGCCGACCGCATCCCGCCGCGCCGCATCGTCGCCATCTCCTGCGCGCTGTCGGTGCTGACCTTCGCGGCCCTCAGCTTCATGGTGATGAGCGGTCGGCTGACCTACGGCCTGGTCATTGCCTACGCCCTGTCGGTGGGGACCATCGGAGCCTTCGCCATCCCCGCCCGCGACAGCCTGCTCAGCCTCGTCGCGCCCGGGGCCGACGGGACCTCGGTGCACCGGGCCGTCACCTTCGCCTCCCTGGCGCAGTTCGGCGCCCAGATCCTCGGCATGGCCTACGCCACCCTGGCGCCGGTCGTCGGCGTCGGCCGCATGCTGCTCAGCCTGTCGGGCCTGATGGCCGCCGCCGCCCTGGCCGCCGTCAGCCTGCGCCCGCGCCCGGCCCATGTCGCCGAGAAGGGCGACGGCCATCTGGTCCGCCGCATGGCCGCCGACATCGCCGGCGGGGTGAAGGGCGCCTTCTCCTCGCCGATCATCGCCCCGACCGTGGTCTGCGCCCTGTTCGTCGGCATCTGCTTCATGGGCAGCTTCTTCGTCCTGCTGCCGTTGATCGTGCAGAGCTACTTCCCGCCGAACGATCCGGACCCGACCCATATCGCCACCGCCCTGGCCCAGTTCAGCCTCTGCTTCTGGGTCGGTTCTCTGGTCTCGGCCCTGACCCTTGCGCGACTGGGCCATCTGCGCCGCAAGGGGCGGATCTACATGGCCGCCCTGCTGACCGGCGGCCTGGTGCTGATCGGCTGTTCGATCCGCATGCCGTTCCCGGCCCTTTGCGTCCTCAACTTCATCTGGGGCCTGGGCGGCGGGGTGGCGATGACGCTGGGCCGGGGCCTGGTCCAGCAGTACGCGCCGGCCGAGAGCCGGGGCCGCATCCTGTCGGTGTTCACGCTCGGCCTGATGGGCGGCGGACCACTGGGCGCCGTGGTCTACGGCTTCCTGGCCAAGGCCTTCGGGCCCCACGCCTCGATTCTGGTTCCCGGCGTCCTGATGATCGGCCTGGTCACCACCGTCTTCTTCCTCTCGCCCCTGCGCCATCTCGACGAGGACGCGCCGGTAGACGGCTGATCAAACTGCGGCGACTGTCTCGCCAAACAGGAGCCCGCTCGATGAGTCTCTGGCCGCTGATCGGCATCGCCGTCGTCGTTGTCGGCTTCGTGCTGCGGTTCAATCCGCTGCTGGTCGTCGCCGCCGCCGCCCTGGCGACGGGCATCGCCTTTGGCCTGTCGACCGGCCTCGACCCCGTCGCCGCCGCCAGGACGACGCTGGAGACCTTCGGCAAGGCGTTCAACGACAACCGCTACATCACCCTGACCTGGATGATCCTGCCGGTCATCGGCCTGCTCGAACGGGCCGGCCTGCAAGAAAAGGCCCGCGATCTCGTCGCCGCCATCAAGGGCGCCACCACCGGCCGCCTGCTGATCCTCTACCTGCTGGTTCGCCAGCTCACCTCGGCGGCCGGTCTGACCTCGCTTGGCGGTCACCCGCAGATGGTCCGCCCGCTGATCGCCCCCATGGCGGAAGGCGCGGCGGAGGCCAAACTCGGCCTGCTCGGCCAGGCAGCCCGGATGCGCGTCCGGGCCATGAGCGCGGCGACCGACAACATCGGCCTGTTCTTCGGCGAGGACATCTTCATCGCCATCGCCTCCATCCTGCTGATCAAGGGCTTCCTCGAGCAGAACGGCATCATCGTCGATCCCCTGGCCTTGTCGGTATGGGCCATCCCGACGGCCATCCTGGCCTTCATCATCCATGGGGTACGGCTCTGGCGGCTCGACGCCCATGTGGCGAAGCTCAACGCCGAGGATGAGTTCCAATGATCGGCCTGTCCGTCCTTTACGTCATCGGCGGCGTCTTCTTTGCGGCCATGGCCCTGCTCGGCGCCTTCGACGCTGCGAACCCCAAGCGCTGGGGCAACCTGGCCTTCTGGGGCCTGCTGGCGGTCAGCTTCCTGTTCGGCAGCTACATCGGCGACCTCGCCAACGGCGTCCTGGTCCTGGCCCTCGCGGGCCTGGCCGGCTTCGGCGCCCTGGGCCAGGGCAAGCCCGCCACCACAACGCCCGAGGAACGCCGCGAGAGCGCCGCCCGCCTCGGCGCCAAGCTGTTCATCCCGGCCCTGGTCATCCCCGCGGTGACCCTGATCGGCACCTTCGTCTTCAAGGGCTGGGAGCTGGTTGGCCTGACGCCCCTGACCATCAACGGAACGGCCCTCGTCGATCCCAAGCAGGCCACCCTGGTCGCCCTGATCCTCGGCATCCTCGTCGGTCTGGTCATCGCCGTAGTCATGATCCGGCCCCGGCCGACCGTCCCCGCCCAGGAAGGCCGCCGCCTGCTCGACGCCGTCGGCTGGGCCGCCCTTCTGCCCCAGACCCTGGCGGCCCTCGGCGCGGTCTTCGCCGCCGCCGGGGTGGGTCAGATCATCGGCGCGTTCGCCGGCTCCAGCCTGCCCAGCAGCGGCCCCGCCGGCGCCATGCTGGCCGTCGTCGCCTACACCTTCGGCATGGCCATCTTCACCATCATCATGGGCAACGCCTTCGCCGCCTTCCCGGTGATGACGGCCGGCATCGGCCTGCCTCTGATTGTCGGGACCTTCAAGGGCGACCCGGTGATCATGTCGGCGATCGGCATGCTGTCGGGCTTCTGCGGCACGCTGATGACCCCGATGGCCGCCAACTTCAACATCGTGCCCGCCGCCCTGCTGGAGCTGACCGACCGCTACGGCGTCATCAAGGCCCAGATCCCCACCGCCCTGATTCTGCTGATCGCCAACACCGTGCTGATGTATGTCTATGTCTACTGAGCTCTCCGCCGAAACGGCCTCCCGCTTCGCCGCGATCGCCCTGGGCCACGTGCGCCAGCCCTGGCCGCACAAGGCCGACCATGTGTTCATGAGCGCCGGCGATGTCGCGCCGCACCAGGACTTCCACCCGATCTTTTTCGGCAGCTACGACTGGCACAGTTGCGTCCACGGCTACTGGACCTTGGCGACCCTGCTGCGGCTCCATCCCGGCATTCCCGAAGCCCCTGGCATCCGCGCCCTGTTCGACGACGCCTTCACCCCCGCCAAGGTCGCCGTCGAAACCTCCTACCTCGGCCGCCCCGGCTCGCGCGGCTTCGAGCGCCCCTATGGCTGGGGCTGGCTCCTGATGCTGCAGGCCGAACTGCTGCGCCATGACGACGACTGGTTCGCCCATCTGCGCCCGCTGGCCGACGGGTTCGTTCAGCGGTTCCACGCCTACCTGCCCCTGGCCACCTATCCGGTCCGCACGGGCGTGCACTCCAGCACCGCCTTCGCCATCACCCTGGCCCTCGAATACGCCGACGTCATCGAGGATCACGACCTCTCGGCCCTGCTCAAGGCAGCCCTGCGACGCTGGCACCTGGACGACACCGACTGCCAGGCCTGGGAGCCCTCGGGCGAAGACTTCCTCTCCCCGGCCCTGATGGAAGCCGAAGCCATGCGCCATGTGCTGGGCGCCGACTTCCCCGCCTGGTTCGACCGCTTCCTGCCCAGGGCCGCCGAACGCCTGCCGGCGACCCTGTTCCAGCCGGCCACGGTCAGCGACCGCACGGACGGCAAGATCGCCCATCTGGATGGATTGAACCTGTCACGCGCCTGGTGCTGGCGGAACATCGCGGGCGCCTTGCCTGAAGGCCACCCGGCCTCGGCGGCGGCGAAGGACGCTGCCGCCCGCCACCTGGCCAGCGCCATCGACCACGTCGCCGGCGACTACATGGGCGAGCACTGGCTGGCCAGCTTCGCCCTGCTGGCGCTGCGGCCCTGACGGAGGAGGCTAGACCCCCGCCGCCTTCACGGCCCCGACGATCTCGCCGACCATTTCGGCCACCAGCGCCTCGTCGTCGCCCTCGGCCATGACCCGGATCAGCGGTTCGGTGCCCGAAGCCCGCACCAGCACCCGGCCCGAACCGTTCAGCCGGGCCTCGGCGGACTTGATCGCATCCTTGACCTTGTCGCTGTCCAGCGGCTTGGCGCCCTTGCTGAATCGCACGTTCTCCAGCAGCTGCGGCACCGGCTCGAACTGGCGGGCCAGGGCGCTCATCGGCTGCACCGTCTGGATCATGACCGCCACGACCTGCAGCGCGGCGATCAGGCCATCCCCCGTCGTCGAGAAGTCCGACAGGATCACATGCCCCGACTGCTCACCGCCCAGGTTGAAGCCGCCCGAGCGCATCCGCTCCATGACATAGCGGTCGCCGACCCCGGTGCGCTCCAGGCTCAGGCCCTGGGCCTGCATGAACCGCTCGAGGCCAAGGTTGCTCATCACCGTCGCGACGATGCCGCCGCCCGCCAGCTTCTGATCCTTGGCCCAGGCGCCGGCGACGATGGCCATGATCTGGTCGCCGTCGACGACCACGCCGTTCTCGTCGCAGATGGTCACCCGGTCGGCGTCGCCGTCGAGCGCGATGCCGATGTCGGCCCGGTATTCCTTGACCGCCGCGCTCATCGTCGCCGGATGGGTCGAACCGCATAGGTCGTTGATGTTGAAGCCGTTCGGCTCCACCCCGATCTCGATGACTTCGGCGCCCAGCTCATGCAGCACCAGGGGCGCCACCTTGTAGGCCGCCCCGTTGGCGCAATCGATGACGATGCGCAGGCCGTTGAGGTTCAGGCTCTTGGGGAAGGTCGCCTTGGCGATCTCGACATAGCGGGCCTGGGCGTCATCGATCCGCCGCACCCGGCCCAGTTCCGTCGGACCGACCAGGCCCTCCTGCAGGCCCTCGTCCATGTGTTTCTCGATCTCCGCCTCGCGGGCGTCCGACAGCTTGTAGCCGTCCGGCCCGAACAGCTTGATGCCGTTGTCGGAGAAGGCGTTGTGGCTGGCGCTGATCATCACGCCGAGGTCAGCCCGCATCGAGCGGGTCATCATCGCCACGCCGGGCGTCGGCAGCGGCCCGAACAGCCGCACGTCCATACCCATGCTGGTGAAACCCGCCACCAGCGCCGGCTCGATCATGTAGCCCGACAGGCGCGTGTCCTTGCCGATCACCACCAGGTGACGGCGGTCGGCCTCGGTGCGGAACAGCTTGCCCGCCGCCAGGCCGACGCGCAGGGCGACCTCCGCCGTCATGGGATGGCTGTTGGCGCGGCCGCGGATGCCGTCGGTGCCGAAATAGGAGCGTTTGGCCATAGGTCCCTCTTGAACGCGGGTTTTGCCCCCGACGCGCGAGTTCGCCAATAAACTTTTGGCGACCGTCTGTTTCTTGTCGGAAAGTCTTAACGCAACAGTCTGCAACGCATTTTCATGCCCCGCTCCGCCCGGGCGGTGCTAATGGCGCCTTCGCTTACTCGTTGAACTACAGGACGGTCCCAGCATGTGCGGCATCATCGGCATCGTCGGCAAGAGCTCCGTCTCCGAACGTTTGATCGAAAGCCTCAAGCGCCTCGAGTACCGCGGCTATGACTCGGCTGGCATCGCCGGCGTCGTCGGGGCCGGCGTCGAACGCCGCCGCGCCAAGGGCAAGATCAAGGCCCTGGAAGAGGTCCTGGCCGCCGAGCCGCTGAACGCCACGGTCGGCATCGGCCACACCCGCTGGGCCACCCACGGCGTTCCCAACGTGCCCAACGCCCACCCGCACAAGGCCGGCAAGGTCACCCTGGTTCACAACGGCATCATCGAGAACTTCGCCGAGCTGAAGGCCGAACTGCAGGCCGCCGGCCGCACCTTCGAGAGTGACACCGACACCGAGGTCATCGCCCAGCTGATCGACAGCCGCATCGCCGCCGGCGACGAGCCGCTGGTCGCCCTCAAATCCACGCTGGACCGCCTGACTGGCGCCTTCGCCCTGGCCGTGCTGATCGAAGGCCACGACCGCATGGTCCTGGGCGCCCGGCGCGGCAGCCCGCTGGTCGTCGGCGAGGGTGACGGCGAGATGTTCCTGGGTTCCGACGCCCTGGCCGTCGGCCCCTTCACCAACCGGATCATCTATCTGGAAGAGGGCGATTTCGTCGCCATCGATGACACCACCTCGCGCATCTTCGACGCCGACGGCAACGCGGTGACCCGGCCGGTGAAGCTGGTCAGCGCCTCGGCCGCCCTGGTCGAGAAGGGCAACCACCGCCACTTCATGGTCAAGGAAATCTACGAGCAGCCCGACGCCTGCCAGCACACCCTGACCGCCTACCTCGACGCCGTCAGCGGCACGGTGAAGGCCCCCGGCGACTTCGACTTCAAGGGCGTCGAGCGCATCCAGATCGTCGCCTGTGGCACGGCCTTCTACGCCGCCTCCATCGCCCGCTACACCTTCGAGCGCCTGGCCGGCCTGCCCTGCGACGTCGAGATCGCCTCGGAGTTCCGCTACCGCGAACCGGCCGTGACGCCGGGCACCCTGGCCATCGCCGTCAGCCAGTCGGGCGAAACCGCCGACACGCTGGCCGCCCTGCGCTGGTGCCAGGCCAAGGGTCTGAAGACCGCCGCCATCGTCAACAGCCACGAAAGCACCATGGCGCGCGAGGCCGACGTCCTGTGGCCGACCCATGCCGGCCCCGAGATCGGGGTGGCCTCGACCAAGGCCTTCACCAGCCAGGTTACCGCCCTGCTGGCCCTGGCCGTGGCCGCCGCCGCCGCGCGCGGCCGGATCGACAAGGACCAGGAGCACCATCTGGCCCGCGTCCTGCTGGAAGCCCCGCGCCTGGTCGGCGAGTCGCTGGACGTCGAAGCGGCGGTCACCGCCCTCGCCCCCAAGATCGCCCGGGCCCGCGACGTGCTCTACCTCGGCCGTGGCCCGATGGCCCCGCTGGCCTATGAGGGCGCTCTGAAGCTGAAGGAAATCAGCTACATCCATGCCGAGGGCTATGCGGCGGGCGAGCTCAAGCACGGCCCCATCGCCCTGGTCGACGAGCACACCCCGATCATCATCATCGCCCCCTCGGACGCCCTGTTCGAGAAGACGGTCAGCAACATGAGCGAGGTCGTGGCGCGCGGCGGCAGGGTGGTGCTGATCACCGACGAGGCCGGCGCCCATCACGCTCCGGACGGCGCCGATGTCATCATCGCCCCGACCTGCGACCCCCTGATCGCCCCGCTGGTCTTCGCCGCCCCGATCCAGCTGCTGGCCTACCATGTGGCCGTCCAGAAGGGCGCGGACGTCGACCAGCCACGCAACCTCGCGAAATCGGTGACGGTGGAATAGCCCCTACGAGGGCGGCATCGGCTTGGTCTGATCGCCCTCGCCCGGCGCCGGCGCGACGATGTCCGGCGGAACCTTGGTCGGGTCGGTCGGATCGATCGGGGCCGGCGGCGTGGTCGTCGCATCGGTCGGCGGCGGCGGGCTGTCACTGGCGGGCGGAACGGGCGAGGTCGTCGTCTCGGCGGCGGGCGGCGCATCGGTCGCCGGTTTGCTGCAGGCCATCAGGGCCAGGGTGGTTCCAGCGGCGATGGCGATGGTCAGAAGCGGTCTCATGGGCGGGCATCCAGACGGGCGAACTTGCACTGTTCCGAGAACCATCGCCCAATACGGGTCGTTCCGTCCCGGCTGGAATTGTGATCGCCGTTCGGATACCTGATCCCCCATGAAACCTGTCCGCAAAGCCGTCCTTCCGGTCGCGGGCCTGGGCACGCGCGTGCTGCCCGGCGCCAAGACGACGCCCAAGGAAATGCTCAACATCGTGGATCGGCCGATCCTCAGCTACATCATCGCCGAGGGCCGCGCGGCCGGCATCGAGCACTTCGTCTTCGTCACCGGACGCGGCAAGGAAGCCATCGAGGCCTACTTCGACCACCACGTCGAAATGGAGGCCCAGCTGCAGGCCAAGGGCAAGCTCGACATTCTCGAAGCCGTCCTCGCCGATCTGCCACAGCCTGGCGAGATGAGCTTCGTGCGCCAGATGTCGCCGCAGGGCCTCGGCCACGCCGTCTGGTGCGCGCGTGACATCGTCGGCGACGAGCCCTTCGCCGTCATGCTGCCCGACATGCTGATGCATGCGCAGGTGCCGCCGCTGAAGCAGGCCATGGACGCCTACAACCAGGTCGGGGGCAATATCGTCGTCGTCGAGCCGGCCCCCGAAGGCGAGACCCACAAGTATGGCATCGTGGCGCTGGACGGCCGCGAGGGCCGCCTGAACCGCATGACCGGCATGGTCGAGAAGCCGCCGCTGGGGACCGAGCCCTCCAACCTGTTCATCTCGGGCCGCTACATCCTGCAGCCGGAAATCTTCAACCTGCTGGCCGACCAGGGCAAAGGCGCCGGCGGTGAGATCCAGCTGACCGACGCCATGGTCCGGCTGATGGCGCTGGAGCCTTTCCACGCCCTGGAATACGAGGGCGTCACCTACGACTGCGGCGACAAGATCGGCCTCTTGCGCGCCAACGTCGCCTACGCCCTGCAGCATCCGGAATTGGGCAAGGCGGCGCGCGAAGCGGTCGAAGCCCTCCTCCGCTAGTTCAGCGCGGCGATCAGCTTCTCAAGCCCGGCCTTCAGGCTGACAGCCTCGTCGCGTTGCAGCCCGAAGGCGCCGGCCATCTCCATCGGTACGGCCTGGGCCGGCGCCTTCAGGGCCCGGCCCTTTTCCGTCAGCCGGATGCGCACCACCCGCTCGTCGGTCGCCGACCGCGCCCGAATGACCAGGCCAGCCGTCTCCATCCGCTTGAGCAGCGGCGTCAGGGTGCCGGAGTCGAGGCAAAGCCGTGAGCCGATCTCGCCCAGCGACAGGTCGTCGATCTCCCATAGCACCAGCATGACCAGATACTGCGGATAGGTCAGGCCCAGCGGCGCCAGGGCCTGGCGGTAACGCTTCTGCACGGAGTTGGCGGCCGCATAGACCGGAAAGCACAGCTGGTTCGACAGGCGCAGGCTGTCGGCGGGGGAAAAGGTCGGGGTGGGCATGGACAGGAAATAAGCACGCCGAGGCCCCTTGCAAACATTAAAATCGTTTCCAATTATATTGTGCACAATCAAACTGGAGACTGACCGATGACCACCCTCTACACCGCCCACGCCAAGGCCTCCGGCGGCCGCGACGGTTCCGCCCGCAGCGACGACGGCGTCCTCGACGTGGCCCTGTCGACCCCCAAGGCCCTCGGCGGCCCGGGCAAGGAAGGCGCGACCAACCCGGAACAGCTGTTCGCCGCCGGTTACGCCGCCTGCTTCGACAGCGCGCTGCGCTTCGTGGCGCGCTCGCAAGGCGTGACCATCACCGAAAGCAGCGTCGACGCCGCCGTCGGTATCGGCCCCAACGACAAGGGCGGCTTCGGGCTGGAAGTGGCGCTGACGGTCAGCCTGCCGGGCCTCGACCGCGACAAGGCCCAGGCCCTGGTCGACACCGCCCACCAGGTCTGCCCCTATTCCAACGCCACCCGTGGCAACATCGACGTCACCCTGACCCTCGCCTAACCGCTTGGATCAAGCGACAGTCTGAGGCACTCCTTCTGGCAGATGCTGGCCGGCATAAGTCGGAAGGAGCCGCCTTGCCCAATCTGCTGATCTTCGGCTTCGGCTACACCGGCGGCGTCTTCGCCCGCCGCATGATGGCGGACGGCTGGCGCGTCTGGGCGGCCGTACGCTCCGAAGCGTCGGCGGAGGGCGCGCGCGCCGCCGGCGTCACCCCCATCGACAGCAGCGACCAGGCCGCTCTGGTCAGCGCCCCGCCGATGACCGCCATCCTGGTCACCCCGCCGCCGACCGACCACGGCTGCCCGGCCCTCGAGGCCCTGGTCCCGGCCATCGCCCGGGCCGGCGCCTTCCCCGACTGGATCGGCTATCTGTCGACCACCGGCGTCTATGGCGACCGCGAGGGCGGCTGGTGCTTCGAGACCACGCCCCTGCACGCCCGCAGCATCGAGGCCGGCCGCCGCGTCGCCGCCGAGCGTGACTGGCTGGAGGTGGGGCGCGGCATGGGGCTGACGGTGCAGGTCTTCCGACTGCCCGGCATCTACGGCCCCGGCCGCTCGCCGCTGGACCGGCTGCACGAGCGCACGGTGCGCAACATCGTCAAGCCGGGCCAGGTGTTCAGCCGCATCCACGTCGAGGACATCGCCGGCGCCCTCGCCGCCTCCATCGCCCGCCCACGGGCCGGCGGGATCTACAACATCGTCGACGACGCGCCCGCCCCGACCCATGAGGTCAACGCCTTCGCCGCCGCCCTGCTCGGCCAGGCCCCGCCGCCGCTGATCCCCTACGACGAGGCCAGCATGCCCGCCCCGGCCCGACGCTTCTGGGCCGAGAACAAGCGGGTCTCCAACGCCCGGGCCAAGGCGGAACTGGGCTGGCGGCTGATCTACCCTTCCTATCGCGAGGGCCTGACCGCTATCCTCGCCGCCAAGTAGGGGGAAGAGATGCGCGCCAGTGTCGTTCGCGGGGTCGCCGGGATGGTCGTCGCTTCCGTCCTGGTGCTCACAGGGCCGGCAGCGGGTCAGGCGCCCGAAGACCCGCCGGCGTTCAGCCAGACAACCGACCGGCTCAGCACGGAAGAGCGTGACGTCCTGGTGGCCGGGCCGACTGCCCACCTCGAAGCCGGCGATCTCTCGGCCGGCGTCGTCGCCTTCGAGATTCTGCTGACCGAGACCATCGCCACCTATGGCGAGGACTCAGTCCGCGTGGCCGACATCACCTCGGCCTTTGCCGTGCAGCTTGACGTCAACGACTATAGCGCCGCCTCCCTGCCCTTCTTCTATCGGGCGAAGGAGGCCTACGTTCGCGCCTTCGGGCCCGAACACCCGGAGGTCGCCGTGGCCTGGACCGATATCGGCATCATGCTGCTGAAGGTCGACCGGAAAGCCAACCGACAGGCCGCCGTCGGCGCCTTCAAGCAGGCCTACGAAATCCGCCGCGCCCGGCTGGGGACCGACAACGCGGAAACGGCCTTCAGCCTGCTCTACATCGCTGAAGCCTATGTCGACCCCGGCATGGCGGGTGAACCGCCGGTCCCGTCGCCGCCGACCGATGTCGATTCCGCGCTCCGCTACTATCGTCAGGCCGCGGCCACCTATCCCCCACCTCCCAGGGGTCGGGATGAGGACCGCGCAACAATCTGGCGCCAAGGCATGCGGATGCTGATCGCCAATGGCCGCCCGGCCGAGGCGGTCAACTTCTACACCCCCGCCATCACGTCTCTGGGCGAGACCTCAATGACGGCCGGCCTGCTGTACGCGGAGCTTCTCAAGGCGGGCTACACGAAGGAGGCCGCCGCCGTCCGCCGGCGCTACGACCGCGAGGGTTACTATTGGCCGGAGCCGGAGCCTCCAGCCGGCGATTGACCCTTCCTGTGATGAGGCCGCGACCGCTATCCTTGACAAAACAGGGGATGGAAACATGAGCAAGGCGCTGGTTCTGGGCGGCGGCGGTCCGGTGGGGATCGCCTGGGAAACGGGCCTGCTGGCCGGACTGGCCGACGGCGGGGTCGATGTCTCCGACGCCGACTGGATCCTCGGCACCTCGGCGGGTTCCTTCGTCGGCGCCCACCTGGCCATCAGCCGCGATCCGGCCGCCATGCTGAGGGCCGAGTTCGCCGCCGCCGACCAGATCAAGGCCGCCGCCCCGACCGGCCGTCCCGCCCCCGACCTGACGCCCCTGATGAGCGTGATGATGAGCAAGCCGCCCGGCGAGCCGCTGGCCATCGAGGGCCGTCTCAAGCTGGCGAAGATGGCGCTCGAGGCCACCACGCCGTCGGAAGAGGGTTTCATCGCCGGCTTCGGCCCGCTGGCCGAGCACGACGGTCCCTGGCCGACCGGCTACGCCTGCACGGCGGTCGACACCGCCGACGGCGAACTGGTCATCTGGGACGGCGACAAGGCCGCGCCCCTGATCCGCGCCATCGCCTCCAGCTGTTCGGTGCCCACCATCTTCCCGCCGATCACCATCGACGGGCGCCGCTACATCGACGGCGGCATGCGCTCGGGCACCAACGCCGACCTCGCCAAAAGCCATGGCAAGGTCCTGCTGGTCGCCGTCGCCCCGCCGGCCTTCCTGCCCTTCATGCAGCCCGGCCTCGACGCCGAGCTGGACCAGGTCCGCGCCGCCGGCGGAGAGGCCGCCCTGATCGTCCCCGACGGCGGCAGCGGCGAAGCCTTCGGCCCCAACCTGATGGACGGCTCACGGCGCGGCGACATCGCCCGCGCCGGCCATGCCCAGGGGCTGGCGGAGGCGGAGCGGATCAAGGCCTTCTGGAACTGAGCTGCGGATGTTCGCCTTCCACACAGGCGTGATCACACCGGGCTACCAGATCGCCTCCGGGCAGTCCGTCGGCCAGCCTGAGAACCCGTTCCCGGACGGCTCGCTCAAGCTGCAGTACGAGGCCTTCAAGGCGCGCGGCTTCGACCTTCTGGCCGAGGCTCCCAACCTTTTCTGGGGGACGATCAATCTCAAGCTCCCCTACGCGCTGGACCTCGTCAGCCCGGACGTGACGCTGGAGGCGGTCGACTGGACGAGTCCCCTTCCCGACCCCCGCAGCCGGATTGCGCCAGAGAACTTCTCCTTCACCCGCTGCGCCCTGCACCTTGGCGGGCGATACCACACGGCGCTGATCTACTATCCGCGCCCCTCGACCAAGCCGGCGACCAACGCCCATCACCATGACCGGCTCGAGGTCCTGGCCGCCGAGATACCGGGTCTCGCCCATGGCGAGATGGCGAGCGTCATCTGCCGGGCTGAAGCCTTCGCCATCCGGTCCGACGTCTAGATCGCCTCAACCTCCGCCAGCAGCCGGGCGATGTCCTGCGCCCGCGACAGGCGGTGGTCGCCGTCCTTGATCAGGGTAAAGACCACATCCTCACCCTTCAGGGCCTGGGCCAGCGCCAAGGCATGCGCCCACGGCACGTCAGGGTCTTCCGCCCCCTGCAGGATACGCACGGGAACCTCGATCGGCACCGGGCCGGGCAGGATCGACCAGCGAGCGCCGTCTTCGAGCAGATTGCGGGTGATCGGATAGCCGCCCTCGTCATAGAGGCTGGGGCGGATCCACTCGCCGGTCGCCGCCAGGGCTGCGTGAGCCTCGGGCGGGAAGCCCGGCAGCATGAGCTTTTCGGTGAAGTCTGCGGCCGGTGCGATCAGCACCATCCCGGCCAGTCGCTCCGGCCGCACCGCCGCTACCAGACAGCTGATCCAGCCGCCCATCGAAGACCCCACCAGAACCAGCGGACCGTCGGTGAGCTGATCGATCACGGCCAGGGAATCCTC
This sequence comes from Caulobacter sp. SRI_014, assembly GCF_057586315.1. Lineage (NCBI taxonomy): Bacteria > Pseudomonadati > Pseudomonadota > Alphaproteobacteria > Caulobacterales > Caulobacteraceae > Caulobacter > Caulobacter sp. SRI_014. Next base: position 61,543 of record NZ_JBYCZQ010000008.1, read on the forward strand.
CCGCCAGCGACTGATCGTGCCGTCCCGGAAGGCCCCGCTCGACTCGCCGTGGCCCATGTAGTCGAAGCGCACGAACGTCCGCCCCCGCGCCACCGCCCAGTCGGCCAGGGCCTGGGCCTTGGTCCCGGCCATGTCGGACATGAAGCCGCCCAGCCAGACCACCGTCGGCCCCTTGCCGGCCACGGCCTTCCAGGCCACGCGTTCGCCGTCTTCGCGGTCCAGATACCCGCTGGTCTCGGTCATTGGCGCCGGGCTCCTGTTTGGCCTATCAACGCTCCCTATCCTCATTCGACGCCTCGAAGGAAGCACCCGCACCCTTGGCAAAGCTGCCCCCGGATTTCGCGCTGCTGCAGGTGGTCCCCGAGCTGGAGACCGGCGGCGCCGAGCAGACCGCCATCGACATCGCCCAAGCCGTCGTCAATGCCGGCGGCCGGGCCTATGTGGCGACTCGCGGCGGGCGGATGGCGGCGCGGCTGGAAGCCGACGGCGGGCGCCTGGTCCAGATGCCGGTGCACAGCAAGAACCCGCTGGTGATGATGGGCAACGCCGCCCGGCTGATCGACCTGATCCGCAAGGAGAAGATCAGCATCGTCCACGCCCGCAGCCGCGCCCCGGCCTTCAGCGCCCTGTGGGCGGCGCACACGACCAGGGTCCCCTTCGTCGCCACCTACCACGGCATCTACAACGCCAAGAGCGGCCTCAAGCGCTGGTACAATGCGGTGATGACGCGGGGCGATCTGGTCATTGCCAACAGCGACTACACCCGCGACCACGTCATCGCCGCCCACGATGCGGCGCCGGACAAGGTCATCTCCATTCCGCGCGGCGTCGACCTGGCCCGGTTCGACGCCCGCAAGGTCACCGCCGCCCGGGTCAAGGCGCTGCGGGACCTCTGGGGTCTCGGCAAACCCGACGGCCGCACCGTCTTCGTGCTCGGCGGACGCATCACCCGGCTGAAGGGCCACAAGACCATCGTCGACGCCGCCGCCCGGCTGAAGAAGGCAGGCCGCGGCGACTTCCTGATCCTCTTCGTCGGCGACGACCAGGGCCGCACCGAATACCGCCAGGAAGTCGAGGACGCGATTAGCGCCAATGGCCTGACCGACAACATCAAGCTGGTTGGGCACTGCGACGACATGCCGGCCGCCTACCGGCTGGCCGACTTCGCCCTGCTGCCCTCGACCCAGCCCGAAAGCTTTGGCCGCACCGCCGTCGAGCCCCAGGCCATGGGCCGACCGGTGCTGGTCAGCGACCATGGCGGCGCCCGCGAGACCGTCGTCGAGGGCGAGACCGGCTGGCGGCTGCCTCCGGGCGACGCCGAGGCCTGGGCCGAGGGCCTGAGCGAAGCCATGACCACCGACGCCGCTCGCCGTCGCGCCATGGGCGAGGCCGGCCAGGCGCGAGCCAAAAAACTCTACTCGGTTGAAGCCATGTGCGAAGCCACGCTGGCCGTCTATGCTCAGATTCTGGAGAGTCGGGCCTGATGGCGAATATCGAGAAGATCCTGGTCGTTCAGGCCGGGACCATCGCCGAGTTTGTGCTGTCCCTGGCCGCCATGCGCCGCATCAGGGCCGCCCATCCGCGCGCCCGTATCACCCTGCTGACCATTCCGGCCTTCGAGGCCCTGGCCAAGACCAGCCCCTACTTCAACGACATCGATACGGGCGGCGCCCCAGGCAATCCCGGCGAATGGCTGGCGCTGCGCAAGTCCATCAAGGCGGCCAAGTACGCCCGCGTCTACGACCTGCAGGCCAATGCCGCGTCGGCCTCGCTGTTCAATATGCTGCGCCCCTTCCCGCCGCCCTGGTCGGGCCCGGTGGCCGGGGCCAAGTTCCGGCATCGCAATCCGGACCGCGAGCGGATGCACATCCTCGAGCGCCAGGCCGAGCAACTGCAGGTGGCCGGCATCTGGCCTGACGCCCCGACCGCGCCCGGCGACGCGCCGGCGCCTGACCTCAGCTGGATCGTGCGCCGCGCGCCGGAACAGCGGCCGACCCCCGGCGCCCAGGCCCCGCGTCCCTTCGTGCTGCTGGTGCCCGGCGGCAACGAAAAGGTCCCGGAAAAGCGCTGGCCGATCGAGAAGTTCTCGGAACTGGCAGGGCGGCTGTTCAACGCCGGCTACGACATCGTCATCATCGGCGGACCGCAGGAAAGCGCTCTGGCCCGGACCATCCAGAAAACCGTCGGCCGGGCCCGCGACCTGACCGGCCGCACCGATTTCGCCCAGATCGCCCTGCTCGGCGCCCGCTCGGTGCTGGCGGTCGGCAACGACACCGGCCCGCTGCACCTGATCGCCGCCGCCGGCGCCCCGACGGTGGCCCTGTTCTCCGCCAACAGCAACGCCGCCGTCACCGGCCCGCGCGGCCACGTCGCCGTGCTGCATGCCCCGAGCCTGGCCGACATGTCGGTCGACACGGTGGCCAACGCCAGCTTCTCGCTGCTGCCCCGCTAGATCAGCCGCGGCTTAGCGGGCACAGGCAGCGCCCCTCGGGCGCGGAACCCTGAACTTCACTTGCGGCGCACCCCCGCAAGGGTCATATATCGCGCCTAGGACGCGGAACGCCTCGGGCGAGCCGCGCCTTTTGTCGTAACAGCCCGGAGCAGAAGCCTATTCGCCGCCCCAACAATACGCCGCCCGTTAAAGACGGGCCGCGCATGAATGAAGACATTCGCGTTCCCCGTGTTCTTCTGATCGATCAGAACGGCGAGAAGCAGGGTGAAATGCCCATCTCCGCCGCCCTGGAAGCGGCTGAAGAGGCCGGTCTGGACCTCGTCGAGATCGTCCCCAACGCCAATCCGCCGGTCTGCAAGATCCTGGACTATGGCAAGTTCAAGTTCCAGGAGCAGAAGAAGAAGAACGAGGCCCGCAAGCGGCAGAAGATCGTCGAGCTCAAGGAAATCAAGCTGCGGCCCAACATCGACATTCACGACTACGACGTGAAGGCCAAGTCGATGCACCGGTTCTTCGAGGAGGGCGACAAGGTCAAGGTGACCCTGCGCTTCCGCGGCCGTGAAATGGCGCACCCGGAACTGGGCATGAAGCTGCTCAACAAGGTCAAGGCCGACTTCGACGAAGTCGCCAAGGTCGAGCACGAGCCCAAGATGGAAGGCCGCCAGATGATCATGATCCTGGCCCCGCGCTAGGACCGATCCATCGGCAAGAGATAAACGCCTCGGTTCGCGCCGGGGCGTTTTTCGTTGCGGACGATCATTTCCCGCTTTGCTACCATTACCGCCGGTCTATCAGTCGGGCCTGGGGGGCGTACCTGAAATGAAGCTGTTGTCGCGCGGCCTGGCCGTTCTTGTCCTGCTGTTTGCCGCCATGGCGAGCCCGTCGCTGGCCGCGCCGCTCTCGGCCTATGGTCGGCTGCCGCTCATCGAAGACGCCCAGATCTCGCCCGACGCCTCCATGGTGGCCTATGCGGTGACCAACGGCGACGCCCGGCTGGTGCTGATCAAGGCGGTCTCCGACGGCAAGGTGATCGCCACCCTCAATGCCGGCGACCGCAAGGTCCGCGATATCCAGTGGGCGACCTCGGGCTATCTGCTGATCTCCATCACCACCACCACCTTCGTCCCTGGCCTCAGCGGTCCCCGCCGGGAATATCTCCAGGTCCTGGCCTACGACGTGGCGGCGAAGAAGACGCGTCTTCTGATGGAAAAGGCGCCGGACGCCATGAACGTCGTCATCGGACCGCCGAACGTGCGGATGATGGACGGGGAGCCCTATGTCATCGTTGAGGGCATTCATTGGGCCGGTGGCCAGCGCGGCCGCAACAGCCTGTTCGCCATCAAGCTGGCCAACGGCTCGACCAAGGTTCACGAACAAGGCCGCCCGCACACCACCGACTGGGTCATCGGCGCCGATGGCAAAGCCCTGGCCCAGACCGAATACGACAGCGTCACCGGCGAATGGGACCTGCTGTTCCAGAGGAACAACCGCTGGGAGTCGGTCGACAAGCAGATCGCGCCGATCAACCGGCCGGGCCTGGCGGGCCTTGGCCAGGACGGCAAGTCGGTGCTGCTGATCACCCGCGACGAGGAAACCGACCTGCGGGTCACCCGCGAGTACCAGCCCGATGGCACAGCCCCGCGCGACATCGCCCTGCCGCCCTGGGACGGCCTGCTGCGCAACCCCGCCACCGACGCCCTGATGGGCACCTGGGAACTGGACGGCGACGTGCTCAGCTACAGCTTCTTCGACAAGAAGGACCAGGCCGTCTGGCGCGGCATCGGCAAGGCTTACGGCGGCCTGCAGGTGCGTCTGGTTTCCTGGAGCGACGACCGGCGCAAGATCGTGGTCAAGGTCGAGGACCCCAAGGCCGGACCCTTCTACGCTCTCGTTGACCTCGACACCGGCTCGGCCGGGGTGCTGGGCTCGGTGTATGGCGGCATCACCTCCGCCGACGTCGCCGAGGTCAAGCCGGTCAAATACAAGGCCGCCGACGGCCTGGAGATCACCGGCTACCTGACCCTGCCCCCGGAGGCGTCTTGGGGCAAGGCGGCCGAGAAGCTGCCGCTCATCGTCATGCCCCACGGCGGTCCGGCCGTGCGCGACGAGCCGGGATTCGATTGGTGGGCGCAGGGGATGGCCTCGCGCGGCTATGCGGTGTTCCAACCCAACTTCCGGGGCTCCGACGGCTTCGGCCGCGACTTCCTCGAGGCCGGCTACGGCGAGTGGGGCAAGAAGATGCAGTCGGACCTGTCCGACGGCGTCCGCTACCTGGCCGCGCAGGGAACCATCGATCCGCGGCGGGTCTGCATCGTCGGAGCCAGCTACGGCGGCTATGCGGCCCTGGCCGGCGCGACCCTGGACAAGGGGGTCTACCGCTGCGCCGTGGCGGTGGCCGGCGTCGCCGATCTCAAGCAGTTCCTGGTCGAGGAATACAAGTCCGACAATGGCCGCGAAACCGCGACCCAGCGCTACTGGTCGCGCTTCATGGGCGTCGAGAACCGGCGCGACCGCGACCTGACGGCCATCTCGCCGGCCCACAATGTGGCCGGCGGCAATGTCCCGGTGCTGCTCATCCACGGCAAGGACGACACGGTCGTCCTCTACGCCCAGAGCCAGCGGATGTACGATGCCCTGCGCGGCGCCGGCCGCCCGGTCGAGCTGGTCACCCTGAAGGCCGAGGACCACTGGCTGTCGCGCAGCGACACCCGCCTGCAGACCCTGGAAGCCACGGTCGCCTTCGTCGAGAAGCACAACCCGGCGAACTAGCCATCAGGGACAGGCGGGCGTAGGTCTTCAGGTTCATGTCCGACACCACGCCCGCCAGTCCCGCGCCTGAAGACAAGCGCGCCCTGTTCATCCTCCTGAGCGTGGTGTTCATCAACATCGCCGGCTTCGGCGTGGTCATCCCGCTGCTGCCCTTCTACGCCTCCAGCTTCGGGGCTCCGGCCTGGCAGGTGATCGTCCTGTTCTCCTGCTACAGCCTCGGCAACTTCTTCGCCGAGCCGATCTGGGGAAAGCTGTCGGACCGCATCGGCAGACGGCCGGTGCTGATGATGACCATCTTCGGCAACGCCCTGACCTATGTCCTGCTGGCCTTCGCGCCCAACCTGTGGGTGGCCATGCTGATCCGCTTCGGCGGCGGCATCCTGACCGGCAACAACTCGACCATCCAGGGCTACCTGGCCGATGTCACGCCGCCGGAAAAGCGGGCCGGACGCCTGGGCTTCATGGGCGCCGCCTTCAGCCTGGGCTTCCTCACCGGCCCGGCCCTGGGCGGCATGCTGGCCGACAAGACCCAGGGTCTGGCGGGCTTCCGCCTGCCGCTGCTGCTGGCCGCCGGCCTCGCCCTGACCGCCGGCCTGGGGGTCGCCCTGTTCGTGCGGGAGACCCGCCATGTCCATTCCGACGCGCCGCGCCGTGGACGCTTCGAAGGCCTGAGCGACGCCGCGGCCCATCCGGTGATCTGGCGGGTGCTGCTGGTCTCCCTGATCTCCATCGCCGGGTTCGCCGGCATGGAAGCGACCTTCGGCCTCTGGGCCGAGAACCGCTTCGGCTGGGGCCCGCGCGAGATCGGCTTCTGCTTCCTGGCCATCGCCCTGACCGCCACCCTGGCCCAGGGCCTGCTGGCCGGGATCTGCGCGCGGCGGTTCGGCGAGCCCGCCACCCTGATGGCCGGGCTGACGCTGGTCGGCCTCGGCTTCGCCTTCCAGCCGTTCGTCGGCGCAAACTGGCCCCTGGCCGTTGTCGGCATGATCACCGTCGCCCTGGGACAGTCGCTGGCCTTCCCGAACGTCGCCGCCATCCTGTCCAAGGCCTCGCCTCCTGAACGGCAGGGCGAGATGATGGGCCTCAACAGCGCCGCCGGGGCGCTGGCCCGGGTGTTCGGCCCGCTGATGGCGGCGCCTCTGTTCACCGGCATCGGCCCCAACGCGCCGTTCGCGGTGGCGGCCATCCTCTGCATCCCGGCCCTGTTCATGGCCTGGCGGGTGTCGAAGGCCGTGCGCCGCAGCGCCTGAGCTACTTCTCGGCCGGCGGGATCGGAGCTCGCTCGCCGCGCGGCGGCGGCTCGCGCAGTTGGCCGGCCATTGCCCGGCGCAGGCCCTGGGCCAGCAGTTCGCGCTCGTCGGGCGTCAGGGTGGCGGCGAACTCGAGGATCTTCGCCTCGACCTGGCTCCGGGCCTGGCTGTCCAGCTGGCGGGCGCGGTTCATCTTGTCGATGGCGACCCTGGCGTCGTAGCCAGGCGCTTCCATCGAAGCGATGGCCTCGCGGCGGATGGCGCGGGACTCGCGGATGGCGTCCCGGGTATCCAGCCCCGCCTGGCGGAACATCTGGCGGAAAGCCCGTCGCTTGGGGAAGGGCAGCTCGTCGCCGGCCCGCCACAGCGGCAACCGGTTCGGGCCCGCCGCCTCGGCCGGCCGCGCCTCCGCCACCCGCCGCGCCACCACCACACCACCGACGATCAGGCCGGCCAGGAACAGGTTGATGGCCACCGAGATGACCAGGGCAATGATCAGGCCGCGAGGCTTCACGACTGGCTCTCCGCTTCGGGCAGCACGATCCACTCCTCGTCGGTCCCGGCCGCCAGGACGGCCTCGTCCGAGGCCGTGGCAGGCGCGCTGCTGATCTGGGTCCCGACCACCAGGCCGGCCACGCTGGCCGTCGCCAGGGCCGCGCCGATTCCGGCCCCTGCCAGCCAACGGCCGATGCCCGTCCGCGCCTTCGCCTTCGGCGCGGCGGCCAGAATGGCGTCACGCAGGGCCATCGACGGCTGCGGCGGCCGCAGCACATCCAGCGCCTCGTCCAGCGCCAGGGCGTCGCTCAGCACGGCCTGCGCCGCCTCCGGCGCCTCTGCCAACCAGGCGTAGGCGGCGTCCTGCACGTCGGCCGGCCAGCGCGTGATCAGGCCGCCGTGGGCGTCCGCAAGGGCTTCGAAGCGTTGCGCGTCCATCATCATCTCATTCTCTCAGGTCGGCGAGGGCGGCGCGCAAGGCCCGGCGCCCCCGGGACAGCAGACTTTCCAGGGCCTCGACGCTGATCCCCATCAGCGAAGCCGCCTCGATATTCCCCAGGTCCTGATAATGGCACAGCACCACCGCCTCCCGCTGCCGGTCCGGCAGGGCGGCCAGGGCGGCGGAGACCCGCAGCCCTGTATCGGCCGCCAGCAGGCCCCGGTCCGGGGCCGGGCCGGTGTCCACCTGCTCGGGCGGCTCGGCCATGAGATGCTCGCGGCGGCGGCGCAGGCGGTCGTAGCAGAGGTTGAGGGCCACCCGGTGCAGCCAGGTGTCGAACCGGGCCGCCCCGGGCGTCCAGGACGCCGCCTGCTTCCAGGCCCGGACGAAGACCTCCTGGGCCACATCCTCGGCCTCGGCGGCATCGTTCAGCATCCGCTGGGCCAGCTGCAGCATGCGCGGCAGCTTGCGGGCGACAAGGGACTGGACCGCGGCCTGATCGCCGCGGCCGATACGCGCCACCAGCGCCTCGTCCGGATCGCCCTTCAGCGTCAAATGATGCTCCCGTCGGCGGCCCCCAGCCGGCCGCTTCAGGGACTATAGCGTCAGCGGCCGCCACCCATCATGCCTTGTCCGGCCGCCTGACGTTCGGCGGCGCTCAGAACGCCATCTCCGTCAGCGTCCATGCGGCCAAAGCGGCGTTCGGCCATCTTGCCCAGTTCGGCCTTGTCGAGGGCGCCGTCGCCGTTGCCGTCGAGCATGCCGAACATGCGGCTGCCGTCGCCGCCCTTGCCCTTGCCTTCCATGCCCTTGCCGTCGGCGCGCGCCTTGCGGGCGGCCATGCCGGCCTGGAACTCGGCCTTGGAGACCTTGCCGTCGCGGTCAGTGTCCATGCGCATCATCTGGTTGGTGCGGGCGGTCGTGAATTCTGAAAGGGTCAGCTTGCCGTCGCCGTTGGCGTCGGGGCGGCCCTTGCCGGGCGCGGGCTGGGCGCAGGCGGCCCCGGCGGTCATGGCGAGCAGAGCGCCGGCGATCAGATAGGCTTTCATGGATGGGTGTCTCCTTGTTCACGCCCCGCAGCTTCAACGGCGGGGGCGCAAGGTTCCGTCGGCCGGCCTTATCGAAGCGGCGACCATTGTACCGCGGCCTGGCGGCCCACAAAAAAGCGCGCGAGGGCGCCGATCGGCCCTTCGATGCCCAAACCCTTGTCGCTGTTGGCTTTGGCGTAGCGGGCGGGGCCGGGAAGGTAGGCGTCAGCGTAGGCGCCGTGTTGGCATGGACGCGGGGAATGTAGGCGCGCTTTGACCACGCCGTATCAACGGCCAGCGACGGGCGCCCCGCCCATGGTCCAGAACGGCGAAAATCGTGATGAATATGTCTAGACATATTCATCAAGGGTTTGATCATACAGGCTTTTTACCGCACCAGATGGTCGTAGGCCGCGCGGGTCGCGACCCGGCCCCTGGTCAAGGCCGCCTTCAGGGCCTTGAAGTCCCCGACATCGCCGGCGCGCGCCAGCAGCGCCTTCAGAGCCTTGGGCTCGGCGTCCGGATCGGCGCTGTCGTCGAGGGCGACCTTGAGCAGCTGGCTGAGGTTCTGCTGCATTCGCCAGGCGCCTGCCAGCTCGCGGATGGCGGCCGGATCGGCCAGGCCGGCCTCGGCCAGGGCGGTCAGGGCGTCGCCGGTGTTCTGGCGCAGAGGGCCGCCTTCGGCCGCTTGGGCCAGCTGCAGGAACTGGGCGGCGAACTCGATATCGACCAGGCCGCCGGGCGACAGCTTGAGGTCCCAGGGGCCCGAAGGCGGCCGTTCGTCCTCCAGCAGCTGGCGCATCTCGCGCACATCGGCGGCGGTGCGGGCCCGGTCGCGCGGCCGGCGCAGGGCGGCGTCGATCGCGGCCTCGCAGTCCCTGGCGAACTGCGGACTGCTGGCCCAGGCCACCCGCGCACGGGTCAGAGCCAGCATCTCCCAGGTTTCGGCCTCCCGGTCGTAATAGGCCTCGAAGGCCTTCATGCTGACCGCCACCGGCCCTTTGCTGCCGGTCGGGCGCAGCTGCATGTCGACCTCATAGAGGCCGCCCTCCCCGGTCGGCGCCGACAGGGCCGCGATCAGGCGTTGGGTGAAGCGGCCATAGAAGGTTTCCGCCCCCCAGCCGCGCCCTTCCGACATCGCCGCCGGATCGGCCGCGCGATAGAGGGTCATCAGGTCGAGGTCGGAGCGGGCCGTCATCTCCCGCCCGCCGCATTTGCCGAGCGCGATGACGGCCACCTCGCCCGGAAATTCCCCGCCCTGCCGGACGGTTTCGGCCAGGGCAGCCGGGGCCAGGCCGGCGATGCAGAGGTCGGCCAGGTCGGCAAAGGCGGCGCCGGCGTCGGCCGCCGTCGCCGTGCCGCCGATCACCTGAACCCCGATGCGAAAGGCCTGTTCGCGGTGCACCCGGCGGGCGGCGTCCATCGCCGCCTCGAAGCCGTCGGCCGCCGCCAGGGCCTGATCGAAGGCCGCCGCCCCCTGCCCGCTCTCGAACGGCGCGAAGAAGGCCGGATCAAGCAGGGCGTCGAGCGCCGCCGGCCGCCGCGCCAGGGTCCGGGCCAGTTCCGGCGCGAAGGCCATCACCTGCACCACCAGCTCGAACAGTTTGGGCTGGGCCAGGAATAGCGACTGCACCTGGACGCCGGAGCCCAGCCGCTCGAAGAAATCGGCAAACCGGCGGAAGGCGGCATTGGGGGCGCCGGTGGCGTGCGCCGCATCGAGCAGCCTCGGGGCCAGCCGGGTGAACAGCTCGCGGCCGCGCTCGGTGCGGGTGGCGGAGATACGGCCATGGTGCCAGCCGCGAATGGCCCCCGACACCGCCGGCGGATCGTCAAAGCCCATGCGCTTGAGGGTAGCCAGGGTCTCCGGATCGTCCTCGACGCCGGTGAAGATCAGGCTGCCGAAGCGGGAGCTCAGTTCCTCCTCGCCCTTGAACAGCTCGCCATAGGTGGCGTTGACGCCCTTGAGGATCTTGCCGACCGCCGCGTCGAAACTCTTGAGGCTTGAGTGCCCCCACAGCGCCGCCACCCGCTTGCGGTCGGCATCGGCCTCCGGCAGCCGGTGGGTCTGCTCATCGGCCAGCATCTGCACCCGGTGCTCCAGGGCCCGAAGTTGGACATAGGCCTCGCGCATCAGCCGGGCGGCGTCCGGCGTAACGTGGCCGGACTCCTCGAGCGCCGCCAGGGAGTCGAGGGTACGGGGCGAACGCAGCGCCGTCTGCCGGCCGCCGAGGATCAGCTGCTGGGTCTGGACGTAGAACTCCACCTCGCGGATGCCGCCGCGTCCCAGCTTCAGGTCGGCGCCGGCGGCGGTGACCCGGTCATCGACCTTGTGGGCATGGATCTGGCGCTTGATCGAATGGATGTCGGCGATGGCCGCGAAGTCGAGATTGCGCCGCCAGATAAAGGGCGACAGTTCGCTGAGGAAATCGCGACCGGCCCGCATGTCGCCGGCCGCCACCCGCGCCTTGATGAAGGCCGCCCGCTCCCAGTTCTGCCCGACGCTCTCATAGTAGGCGAAGGCGGCCGGCACGGGCATGGCCGGCGGCGTCGAGGAGGGATCGGGCCTCAGGCGCAGGTCGACGCGGAAGACATAGCCGTCCGCTGTCCGGTCCTGCAGCATCCGGGCGACGCCATGGGTCAGCCGCACCGCCACATCCTGAGGCTCGGCCCCTCCGGCCACCGGCAGCAGGTCGGGCTCGTAGAAAACCGAAATGTCGATGTCGCTGGAATAGTTGAGCTCGAACGCCCCATGTTTGCCCATGGCCAGGCAGAACAGGCCCGGCGCCGGCCCGCGCGTGGCGTCGGCCGGAGCGGTCAGCCGGCCGCGATCAATCTCGGTCCGCGCCGCCTGGACCAGCGCCGCCTCAAGGGCCGCGTCGGCGAAACGGGACAGGGCCCCGGTCACCTGGTCGAGATCCCAGACGCCGCCCAGATCGCTGAGCGCGCAGAGCAGGTGCAGGTCGGCCTTTTGCAGACGAAGCTGTTTGGCCGCCGTGGGGTTGTCCGGCTCGTCCGCCTGGGCTCGCGCCGCGTCCAGCAAGGCTTCCAGCCGCTCCTCGGGATCGCTCGCCAGGGTCTCGACCAGGGATGAAGGCCGTCGGCGGATCAGGCTGGAAAGATAGGGTGACGCGCCGAGCACCGGCGCCAGCGCGTGCCAGACGGCGTCCAGGGCCCCAGCCCCCACGTCGCTCTCGACGATCTCCCGGGTGCGCTCGGCGTGCTTGGCGTCGATGATCGGGCCGCAGGGCTCGAGCCTTGGGCCCAAAGGACCCCGGGGCGGGCTCACTCCGGCCTCGGCAGGACCAGGGCCACCCGCAGGCCGGGGCCCGAGCCGTCAACGGCGCCAGGGCCTTCGGACAGTTCCAGTCGGCCGCCGTGGGCCTCGGCGACGGCGGCGACCAGGGAGAGGCCGAGGCCGGAGCCAGGCTCGCTGCGGCTGTTCTCCAGGCGGACGAAGCGCTGGACGACGCGGGCGCGGTCTTCCTCGGGGACGCCGGGGCCGGTGTCGGTGACCGAGAACTCGACTTCGCCGGACGAGCGGCGGCGGACGCGCAACATCACGGCGCCGCCTTCGGGCGTGTACTTGATCGCGTTGTCGAGGAGGTTGGCTATGGCCTGGGTGAGGATTTCCCTGGCGCCGTTGACGGTCAGCCTGGGGGTCAACTCGGCCTTGAAGTCGAGCCCCTTGTCCTCGCAGACCGCCTCGTAAAGCTCGGCGATGTTGGAAGCCAGTTCGCCCGGGTCGAAGGGCTTGGGATCGGGCACACGGCCGGCTGCCTGCAGCCTGGCGATGGCCAGGACGGCGTTGAAGGTGCTCAGCACATTGTCGGCGTCGATCAGGGCCTGCTCGAGGGCCTGGAGGGCGTCGCCCTTGCCGTTCTCGATCTCGATCAGGCTGGCCTCGAGCCGGGCGCGCAGGCGGGTCAGGGGCGAGCGCAGGTCGTGGGCGATGGCGTCGCCGGCGTGGCGCAGGCCGCCCATCGACTGTTCCAGCCGGTCGAGCATGTCGTTCAGGCCCTCGGCCAGCTCGTCATACTCGTCGCGGACGCCGCGCACGCGGACGCGCGCCTTGAGGTCGCCGCCGCGCACCGCCGCCACGGCTTCGGTGAGGCCCTGCATATGACGGGCGACGTTGCGGCTGACCAGGATGCCGCCGGCCAACCCCAGGATGATGATCAGGGCCCCGGCGCCCCACAGGGCCCGGGCGATGCCGACCACGAAGGCCTCGCTCTCGCTGACGTCGGCCCCGACGAAGAGGATCTCGCCGCCCTCGAGCCGCTCCTGCAGGCCCCGGGCCGGCTTGCGGATCTCGCCGCCGTCCATGTCGGTGTCGGTGAGGGTGAAGCTGTCCCAGTTCTCGCCGTCGTCGGTCTCGTCCATCGGCGAGACCGGAATGGTGCCGCTGATCTTCTTCCCGTCCTTGTCCATCAGGAGATAGAGGAACGGCTTCTCGCTGGCCGAGCGCTCGATGATGGCGGTGTTCAGGCCGTTGACCCCGCCCTGGCGGTAGGTGGCCTCCAGCGAGTTCATCTCGCGGGTGATCTCGTTGTCGGCCCGGCGGCTGACCTCGCCGGCGGTGGCGACATAGATGTAGCCCAGGAAAGCCGCCGCCGCCCCGGCGAACAGGGCCAGGAACAGCAGGGTCAGCCTGAAGGTGGTCGTGCGGACGAAGCGGGGGAGTTTGATCATTGGTCGGCCATCCCCAGCGCCGCAGGCAGATCACGCCGCCCGTCCACAACCCGGAGGATCCGCACGCCGGACCTACCGAGCAGATGTTCGTACAGGATAAGCCAGGGCGGCTCGGATGCGCCGAGCAGTCCGCCCGCTAATTCCCGATGGCGGCCGATGCCAGGAAACTCGGCGATCATCTGGAACTTGGCCTCCAAGCGTTGGATCACTTCGACCGCCCGCGCCTCACTGGCTTCGCGCGAGATCCATTCGAAAATCTCGTCGAGATCACGACCGGCTTCGGGCGACCGCACATAGATGGCCCCCACCGTTCGCCTCGCTAGCGTCCGGCCGCCAAGCGGGCGCGGCCTTCCGCGATGATCTGCTCGACGGTCCGGGTGTCTTCCTCGCCGCGATCCAGGGAGGCTCGCGCTTCCGCGATCATTCGCTCCAACGCATCTCGGTTGCGGGCGACGAAGGCATCTTCCCAGTCCTCGAACGCCTTGGCGTCCTCGGCCATGCCCTCCGGCATCTCGGGAAACTCAGGATCGGATGTCATCTCGCCATCCTACCACATCTCTACGGATCGAGCCGGTACCCGGCCCCGCGCACCGTCTGAAGCATCGCCCGGTCGAAGCCCTTGTCGATCTTCGAGCGCAGGCGGGAGATGTGGACGTCGATGACGTTGGTCTGGGGGTCGAAGTGGTATTCCCAGACCTTCTCCAGCAGCATGGTGCGGGTCACCGACTGGCCGGCGTGGCGCATCAGGAATTCCAGCAGCTGGAACTCGCGCGGCTGCAGGTCGACTTCCTTGCCCGAGCGGTGAACCTCGCGGGTCAGGAGGTTCATCTCCAGGTCGCCGACCTTCAGGGTCGTCGAGACAGCGCCGGTCTCGCGGCGGCGTGACAGGGCCTCGACCCGGGCGATCAGCTCGGCGAAGGCGTAGGGTTTGACCAGGTAGTCGTCGGCGCCGGCCTTCAACCCGACCACGCGGTCGTCGATCTCGCCCATGGCCGAGAGGAACAGCACCGGGGTGGCGTCGCCCTCGCGGCGCAGGGTCTCGACGACGCTGACGCCGTCGCGGCGGGGCATCATGCGGTCGACGATCAGGACGTTGAACTCACCGGCCCGGGCGGCGTCGAGGCCGAACTCGCCGTCGGAGGCGTGCTCGCACTCGTAGCCGGCCTCGCTGAGGCCACGCTTCATGGCCTCCGCCGCTTCGATATCGTCTTCGATGATCAGAATACGCATGGCGCCGCCCCAGCAGAATATCGAGGGCGGCCCCGACTCAGGGCCGCCCTCGCCTAGACTAACCCGGGATCTTCACCGGGACGAACTGAGTCGAACCCCCGACCGCAAAGCCCATCAGGACGGTCGGCCGACCGGCCTTCTTGGCCGCGTCGACGGCAGCGGCGACATCGGCCGCCGTCGCCACCTTGCGGGTGTTGACGCTGATGATCACCGCGCCCCGGCGAACGCCCTGTTCGGCGGCGTCGGAGTCGGCGCGGACGGTTTCAACCAGCACGCCCTGCTCGACGTTCAGACGGCTCTTGGTCGCCGCGTCGATAGGGGCCAGAGCCATGCCCAGGACCACCGGACGCTGGGCCGGAACCACCGGAGCGGCGGCGCCCTTCGGAGTCGCGGGCGCGTCAGGCGAGTTCAGCTCGGCCAGTTCCTTGACCGAGGGCCGGACGCCCGACTGGATCGAGACGGTCGTCTTCTTGCCGTCGCGCAGCACGTCCAGCTTCAGCACGCCCCCTGGCGGGGCCTTGGCCACTTCGCGGGTCAGGGCCGTCGAGGAGGTCACGGCGTTGCCGTTGACGGCCGTGACGATGTCATCGCGCTGCAGCCCACCCTTGGCGGCCGGGCCGCCGGGGGTCAGGTCGGCGACAATGGCCGCCTTGATGCCGCCCAGGCCCAGCGCCTCGCCCATTTCGGGGGTGAAGTTCTGAATGGTCGCGCCGATGTAGCCGCGGGTGACCTTGCCGTTGCGGATCAGCTGCTGGGTGACGTTGTCGGCCAGCTCGGCCGGAATGGCGAAGCCGATGCCCACCGAGCCGCCGGTCGGCGAGAAGATGGCGCTGTTGACGCCGATCACCCGGCCGTAGGTGTCGAAGGTCGGGCCGCCGCTGTTGCCGCGGTTGATCGGGGCGTCGACCTGGATGTAGTCGACGAACGGGCCGTCGTTGATGTCGCGGCTGAGGGCCGAGACGATGCCGGCCGTGGCCGTGCCGCCGAGGCCGAAGGGGTTGCCAACGGTGATGACCCAGTCACCCACACGCGGCTTGGCGTCGTTCTCGAAGTTGACGAAGCTGAAGCCCTTGCCCTCGACCTTGAGCACCGCCAGGTCAGTGCCGTCATCGCGGCCGACCAGCTTGGCCGGCAGCTCGCGGCCGTCCTTGAGGGTGATCATGATCTCGTCGGCGCCCTCGACCACGTGGTTGTTGGTCACCAGGTAGCCGTCGGCGGTAATGAAGAAGCCCGAGCCCGAGGACTGCTGGCGGGGCAGACCGCCCGCGCCGCCCTCTTCGCCGCCCTCTTCACCCTCTTCGCCCTGGCCGGGCAGGTTGAAGGGCAGGCCGGGAATGCCGCGCAGGGTCGAGGGATCGACCTTGGACTTCACATCGATGGACACCACGGCCGGCGACACCTTTTCGAAGATGTCGGCGAAGGACATCGGGGCGCCGGGCGGGGGCGCGAAATTGACGCGCGTGGCCGTAAGCTGACCGGCGGCGGCGTAGTGACCCTCGGCGGCGTCCGCCATCCGCATGCCCACGCCAGCCATGGCGGCGGCGGCGACGCCCACGCCAGCGATCGCGCCCACGACAAATCCACTCTTCTTCGATGACATCGTCGTTCTGTTCCTGCCCCGGCGAAGCGCCGGTGTTTCCCTGTCCAAGTTAGAAGCGTTGCCGCGATGCGCAACGCTGCTCAAGTTAGTTTTGCTTCATGAGCAAGGTGTTAGTTGCGGCAGGATCGCGGCGGCTTGGTGTCAATCTCGCTCTTCGCGCGTCAATTGTGCAAGCCGAGCTTCCTCTTCGGGCGAAAGAGCCGCAGTTTCGGGCCGTTGGCGAAGCCGCAAGGCCAGCAGACCGCCGCCGATCAGCAGGACCACGATCGGCGCGCCCCAGAGGACGGCGTTGGGGGCCGAGACCGCCGGCTTGAGCAGGGCGAACTCGCCATAGCGTGCGACCAGAAAGTCGCGGATTTCCTGGTCCGTGCGGCCGGCGGCGATCTGCTCGCGGATCACCTTGCGCAGGTCGCCGGCCAGGCCGGCGGTGGAGTCGTCGATGGACTCGTTCTGGCAGACGAGGCAGCGGACCTCGCGAAACAGGTCCCGGGCCCGGGCTTCCTGGGCCGGATCGGCCATCCGCTCGGAGGGATCGGACGCGGCCGCGATACAGGCGAAGGCGGCGAGCGCGACAGCCAGGCGCTTCATGCGGCGGCCTCCTTGCTCTTGCGTCCGACGCCCAGACGCAGGCGACGATCGGACAGGGACACCGCCCCGCCGAGCGCCATCAACAGCGGTCCCAGGAAGATCAGCTGGACCCAGGGATTGAAGTAGCCCCGGACCAGCCAGGCCGGCTTGCCGTCCGGGGTCGCCCGGCGCTCGCCCAGCGTGAGGTAGACCTGGTCGAGGCCGCGATAGCAGATCGCCACCTCCTGGGTGGTCTGGCCGCCGGCCGGGTAGAAGCGGCGCTCGGGACGGCCTGTGCACACGACCTTGCCGCCCTTGCGCACGGTCAGGATGCCCTGTTCGGCCAGGTAGTTGGGGCCATCGACGACCTCGACCCGGTCAAGGGTCAGTTCGTAGCCGCCTAACGGCACGGTGCGGCCGGCGTCCATGACCTCTGCCAGCTCGATCTTCCAGCTCGTCTCGAAACAGGCGCCCAGCACGAACAGCCCCAGGCCGAAGTGGGCCAGGCTGGAGCCCCAGGCGCCGCGCGGCAGACCGCCGAGGCGACGGCGCACCTCAACCCAGGGAACGCGGAAGGCCCGCACCCGCTCGCCGATCTCGGCGACGGCCCCGGCCAGCAGCCAGACTCCAAGGCCGACGCCAGCGCTGGCCAGCGCCTTGCGCGGGCTGACGACGGCCAGGGTCAGGAGACCGGCGCCGAGCGCCAGCAGGGCCGCGAAACCCAGCCGCTGGGCGGCGCCCAGCGCATCGCCGCGCTTCCAGGCCAACATCGGGCCGAAGGGCAGGATGACCATGCCGATGACCATGATCGGCACGAAGATCAGGTTGAAGTAGGGAGGGCCGACCGACACGGTCTGGCCGTCCAGCGCCTCGCGGATCAGCGGGAACAGGGTGCCGAACATCACCGCCACGGCCGCCGCGGTGAGGACGATGTTGTTGACGACGATGGCGCTCTCGCGGCTGATCGGCTTGAACACGCCGCCGGGGGCAAGCGCCGGCGCGCGCCAGGCGAAGAGGGCGAAGGCGCTGCCCGCGGCGAGGCCGAGGATGCCCAGCAGCAGCAAGCCCCGCTCCGGATCGACGGCGAAGGCGTGAACGGATGTCAGGACACCCGAGCGCACCAGGAAGGCGCCCAGCATCGAGAAGGTGAAGGCGGCGATGGCCAGGAACAGGGTCCAGCCCGGCAGGGCGCCACGCTTTTCAGTGACCACGGCCGAGTGCAGCAGGGCCGCGCCCATCAGCCAGGGCATGAAGCTGGCGTTCTCGACCGGATCCCAGAACCACCAGCCGCCCCACCCCAGTTCGTAGTAGGCCCAGAAACTGCCCAGCGTGATGCCGATGGTCAGCAGGCCCCAGGCGGCCAGGGTCCAGGGCCGGATCCAGCGGGCCCAGGCGGCGTCGATGCGGCCGCCGATCAAGGCGGCGACAGCCAGGCTGAAGACCACCGAGAAGCCGACGTAGCCGAGGTAAAGCATCGGCGGATGGACCGCCAAAGCCGGGTCCTGCAGCAGCGGATTGAGCGAGGCCCCCTCGACCGGCGGCTCGGCAAGGCGGGCCATCGGGTTGGAGGCAAACACGGTGTAGGCCAGGAACAGCGCGCCCAGCGCCCCCTGCACGGCGATGGTCCGGGCCTTGAGATCGCGCGGCAGGTCGCGGCCGAACCAGCCGACGGCGGCGCCGAAGCCGGTCAGGGCCAGGCACCACAGCACCATCGAGCCCTCATGGCTGCCCCAGGCGGCGGCCACCCGGTAGAGCAGCGGCTTGGCGGTGTGGCTGTTGTTGGCGACGTTGGCGACCGAGAAGTCGCTGGTCACGAAGGCGTGGATCAGGGCCCCGAAGGTGACGATCAGGGCCAGGAAGGCGCCGGTCGCGGCCCCCTCCCCGGCCCCGGCCAGCAGCGGCCGACGCGCGCCGGCCGCCGACAGGGCGGTCTGGGCGATGGACAGGGCCAGGGCGAGGACGAGGGCGAAGGCGCCCAGTTCGACGATCATGCGCCGTCCTGCTTCGGAGCCGGGGCGTCATGGTCGGGCCGCTGCCCCTCGCCGCGCCATTCGCCCTGGTTTTTCAAGGCCTTGGTGACTTCGCGCGGCATGTACTTCTCGTCGTGCTTGGCCAGCACCCGCTTGGCGACGAAGACGCCGTCGGAGCGAAGGGCGCCCTCGGCGACGACGCCCTGGCCCTCCTTGAACAGGCTGGTGACCTCGCCGTCGTAGACCACGGTCATGCCCGCCTGGTTGTCGACGACGCGGAAGGTCATCGCCTCGCCCTGCTTCTTCAGGCTGCCGACCTCGACGAGACCACCCAGCTGAAAGGCCTTGCCGGGCTTGAGCTCGGCGGTGGCCACCTGACCGGGGGTAAGGAACAACGAGATGTTCTCCCGCAGGCCATAGAGGGTCAGGCCGACGGCCAGGGCCAGCACCGGGGCGCAGGCCAGGACGATGGTCAGCCGACGCCGGGCCTTGTGCGACTTGGGCCAGAATCTCATCGCGCCGTCTCCGCTTCCGCCTGCAGGGCCTGAAGCACCTGCGGCTGATCCTTGAACAGGGTTCTGGCCTTGGCCAGGGCCGCATCCCGCCTGGCCGTCTCGCCGAGCACGCCATAGGCGCGCACCAGCCGCACCCAGCCCTCGGGGTCATCGGGATTGGCCTCGAGCCTGGCGGCCAGGCTGTCGACCATGCCCTTGATCCTGGCATCCATGTCGGCGTCGGCCGCGGCCTTCGGGACCGGCCGCTTGCCGGTGCGCTCGACCTCGGCGACCTCGGCGGCGATGGTGGCGTAGTTGTCATCGGTCTTCGGCAGATCGAGCAGCAAAGCCCGCCAGAGGGTCAGGCCCGCCGCCGGCCGGCCGTCGCTGATCTCGGCCAGGCCCAGATAGTAGCGGGCCGAAAGGTTGCGGGCGTCCAGGCGCAGGGCCTGGTTGAAGGCCGCCCGGGCGTCGCCGCCGACCTCGCCCTCGCTGGTCCAGACGTAGACTTCGCCAAGCTGGGCCCAGAGCATCGGGTTGCGCGGCTCGATTTCGACGGCCTCGCGCAGGGCCTTGGCGGCGCCGAACAGGTCGCCCGACAGGCGACGGTTCTCGGCCAGGAACGACAGGAGCCGGGTATCGCCCTTGCGGGTCCTGGCCGCCTCGGTAAGAGCGGCGGCCATCTGCTGCGGCGTCAGGGTGGCTTCGTCCTGCCGGCTCCAGGCCATAATCCGGGCCCGCATCGGCGCATCGGCTCGGCCCGGCGAGCCGACCAGCAGGTAAAGGCCGAAGGCGGCAAGAGGCGCCAGCACCGCCGCCGCCAGAACGACCTTGCGGCCGCCGGTCAGAGTTTCGGGTCGGGCCGCACCGTCGGCCGCCAGAAGGCGCTTGCCTGCTTCGGCCCGGACCTCTGCGGTCTCGGTTTCATTGAGCAGACCACGGGCGACCAGATCGTCGATCTCGGCCAGTTGGCGGCGGTGGGTGGCGACGCCGGGATCGACACCCTCGCTCGCCGCCGCCCGCCGCCGGGCGAGCATCAACACCAGCCAGCCGGCCAGCGCCGAGAGCAGGGCCGCGAGGGTCCAGAACAGGACGGTAATCCAAAGGGACATGGGCGGGCTGTTAGCGGATATCGGCGGCGGGGGCGAGGCGGCAAAATCTATCACGGCCGCGGCACGGCGGGCCGCAGGTCGATCCAGCTACAGCTTCAGGTGAGTTGCGCCTTGATCCAGCGCAAGAGCGAAAGCCTGGTCTCAGGCTGCCGCCAGTCGTCGGCGGACGATCTGCGCGTCCTTGTCGCCCTTCGACAGGGTCAGGATATCGGCGGCGATGGCCAGGTAGGCGCGCACCCGGTCCGGGTCGTCGACTTCGCCGGAACGCAGATGTTCCAGTGCGTCCTCGACGTAGGGGTCGATGTGCTTGTCGACCGCCTCGAGGATACGTGTCCGGGTCGCGCCGAAGCCGCCGGTGTCGGCGCAGGAGCGGACCTCCTCGGAGAAGGCCAACAGGCTCATGGCGTGACCGACCGCCCTGGGATCGGGATCCTGCGACAGTTTCGGGGCGGCCTTGATCAGCCGGGCGCTGTAGCGGAGGGCCTGCACCGGCAAGGCGTGGCCAACGGCGGCCTCGATTTCCTTCAGCCGCCCTTCGACTGACAGGGCAAGGCCGCGCTTCTGGCCGCCCAGACGCCTGCCCCACTCGCCGTCCTTGTTCAGCTGCACGGCCTCTTCCAGCTCGGCGATCGCCGTGGCGGCGTAGTGCACCGAGCGGCCGGCAGCCCGGCCGGCGGCCTCGCCGCCGCTGGTGTCGAAGTTGCGGACGGCGGTCAGGTGGGTGTCGATGCTGTCCATGACCATGACCCCGAAGGAGGCCAGGTCGGAGTCGGCCAGATAGCGCTCGCTTGGCCGGTCCATCACCGCCGAGATGATCCGCAGAATCTGGCTCGGCTCACCCATGCGCGAGGCCAGCATCTGGAAGAACAGAGGCCCGGCGTCCGGAGCGATGGCGACGCTGTCGCGGTAGGCCAGGCGGGCGGCGGCGCGGCGTTCCTGGTCCATGCGGGCCAGCCAGTCCGTCAGATGCGGCAGGCAGCGGCGAACGATCGGGGCCAGGGCCAGGGCCGGCAGCAGACGGGCGGCGTCGATATCGGCCAGGGCGGAGGGCCGCTCGTCGGCCTCCAGATCCTGGGCGGCCAACTGGCAGAGGGCGTCGAAGCTGGCCGGATCGATGTCTTCGGGGTTGTAGGCAGAGGCCGACATCTGGGCCAGGGCGACCGGCCCCGGGTAGGAGGTCTTCAGGTGGCGCCAGATCTTGCCCAGATGGCCGGGCGGAAACTGCGTCATCGGCCCGCAGAACAGGCCGACGATGGGGGCCAGGGCCATGTTGCGCAGGGAGCGGTCCTTGGCCTCGCGGTCGACCAGCATCCAGACCGAGCCCAGGGGGCCGTCACGCACGGCGTCGTCGGACAGGGCGTGTTCCAGCTTGCGCAGAACGCCGTCGGGCGCGCTGTCGATCAGCATCCGGAGCAATCCAGCCTTGGCCGGCGAAAGCTCGCCCATTGGTCACGCCCAAAGCCGCGCGGAACGGCGGCGGTAACCAAAATGGCGTATTGGTGGTTAATGAAGGCCGAAACCGTCCATTCAGCCTTCGGCCCGCGGCAATTTGACCGCCACCTTCAGGCCACCGAGCGCGCTGTCGTCCAGCACCAGGTCGCCTCCATAGGCGCGGGCCAGTTCATCGACGATGGCCAGGCCCAGACCCGAACCCGGGGCGCTCTCGTCCAGACGGGCGCCGCGCTTGATGACTTCCTCCCGGCGTTCGGCCGGCAGGCCCGGCCCGTCGTCCTCGATGGTGATGCTCAGCCAGTCGGGGCCGGCGATGTCTGCGGTCGCCCGGATGTTGCGTTTGCACCAGATGCCGGCGTTCTCGAGGATGTTGCCGACCAGCTCCTGCAGGTCCTGACGCTCGCCCCGGAAACAGAGGTCGTCGGGCGCGCGCCAGTCGATGGTGACGCCCTTGTCCTGGAAGATCCGCTCCATGGTCACAGCCAGTTCGTCCAGCACCTCCGCGACGTCGGTGCGCTCGCCGGTGCTTTGCGAGCGGGCGGCGGCGCGGGCGCGGCGCAGGTGGTGTTCGACATGGGCCCGCATGGCCTCGGCCTGGCGTTCGACGATGTCGGACAGCTGACCCGGGGTCGAGCGAGCCTCGGTCAGCATCACCGCCAGCGGCGTCTTCAGGGCATGGGCCAGGTTGCCGACGTGGGTGCGTTGGCGTTCGACGACATCCTGGTTGTGGGTGATCAGGGCGTTGAGCTCGCCGGCCAGGGGCGCCAGTTCGGCCGGATACTCGCCGACCAGCCGTTCGGCCTTGCCCCGGCGGACCAGGGCGACCTCGCGGCGCAGGCCAAACATGGGGGCCAGACCGACGCGGACCTGCAGATAGACGGCAAGGATCAGCCCGGCGCCGAGGACCACCAGGGCGCCGACGATGACGGCGACGAACCGGTTGGCGGCCGCATCGATCGACTCGCGGTTCTCGGCGGCCATGAACACCACCGGCTTGTCCCTGCCGGGAATGGAGCCGACCTGGGCGGCGGCATGCAGCCGTTTGCCCAAGGGGTCGACGGTGTCGAAATAGACGCTGGTTCCGGGGGTCTTGGCCGCCGCGGCGCCGATGCCGGCGGGGACAGCGAGGTTGCTGTCCCAGATGGAGCGCGACTCGACCAGGGGTTTGACCACGCCCTTGGCGTCGATCTCGGCGATCTGCCAATAGAAGCCGCTGTAGGGGCGATAGGCCCGCACGTCGGTCATCGGCGGGGCGTAGACCTGGCCGTTGTCGACGGTGGTTTCGGCCTGCAGGCCACGGATGGACTCTTCGAGGCCGGCCTCGAAGCGCTGGACGGAGGCCTGGCGGAACAGGTGGTTGAGGCCGAAACCGGCCAGCACCAGCATGCCGATGCTCCACACCCCGGCCAGCAGCACCAGCCGCAGGACGAGCGAGGAGCGCCTCAGGCGCCAGAAGAAGGGCGTGCGTTTTCGCGCTTTATCGCGCGCGTCGCTCACGCGTCGCTCTCACCCTCGAGGGCCATGATGCGATAGCCGAGACCACGCACGGTTTCGATGCGGTCCTGGCCGATCTTCTTGCGCACCCGGCCGATGAACACCTCGATGGTGTTGGAGTCGCGGTCGAAGTCCTGGTCGTACAGGTGCTCGACCAGTTCGGTGCGGCTGATCACCCGGCCCTGGTGCATCATCATGTAGTGCAGCAGCCGGTACTCCAGCGAGGTCAGGCGCAGAGGCTCACCATTGACCGAAGCGCGGGCCGCGCGCGGGTCGAGGCGCAGGCCGCCGCAGGACAGCTGCGGGCTGGCGTGGCCGGCCGACCGGCGGACCAGGGCGCGCAGGCGGGCCAGCAGTTCCTCTGTGTGGAACGGCTTGGTCAGGTAGTCGTCGGCCCCGGCGTCGAAGCCGGCGACCTTCTGGCTCCAGTTGTCGCGGGCGGTGAGGATCAGCACCGGGGTGGCGACGTTCTCACGCCGCCACTTTTCCAGCACAGACACGCCGTCGATCTTGGGCAGGCCAAGGTCGAGGATGACCGCATCATAGGGCTCGGTCTCGCCGAGGAAGTGGCCTTCCTCGCCGTCCGGGGCGTGATCGACGGCATAGCCGGCGTCCCCGAGGGCCAGCTTCAGCTGGCGCGACAGATCGGGGTCGTCTTCAACGAGCAGAATGCGCATGGATTGAACCCTAGAACTGGCCCGTGGCCGCGTCGACCATGAAGTCTTCGAATCGGCCGCCGGGGAAGCGCAACCGCATCCAGTAGTATTTGCGGCCGCCCTGCATGCGGGGATTGGCGTTGACGTACTCGCCGCCGGTGCGGCTCTCGACCATGCGGATCAGCTGCGACAGGGGGATTTCCCGTTCGCGGGGGGCGTCGTAGCCGCCCTTCTGTTCCTGGCGGTCGTCGCGATTGCCTTTCCCACGGCCCTGAGCGTCCGCCGCCACGGGGATGGCGGCGGTGAGGAGCGCGGCTGCAAAAAGGGCGACGAGACGTTTCATGCCTGTGCTTCTAGGGCCCGCCGTCTGAATGGCGGCTGAATGAACAGGTTATGCAATCTGTGCGGCGGCGTGTCACGGGGCCGCGCTCATCAGGCGAGGGATCAGCGCCGTTTGGCGGCGTAGGGGCGCTTGGCCTTCCACTCCTGAGCGAACTGCTCAAGTTCCGGGCCGGCCACGTCGGGCAGGGTGACGACCAGCCGGGCGACGAGGTCGCCGCGTTTGCCTTTCGCGTCGATGAAGCCCCGCCCCTTGAGCCGCAGCTGCTGGCCACTGTTGCTGCCCTTGGGCACGGTGAGCGAGACGTTGCCGTCCGGCGTCGGGGCCTCGACCTTGCCGCCCAGCACCGCGTCCGGAACCGTGATCGGCACATCCATGATCAGGGTGTCGCCCTCGCGCCGATAGATGGGGTGGGTGCGGATGCTGAGGTCGATCAGCGCATCGCCCGGGCCGCCGCGTCCGGGGGCGCCCTGCCCCTTCAGGCGCAGGGTCTGGCCGTCCTGGGCGCCCTTTGGGATCGCCACCTCAATGGTCCGGCCGTCGGAGAAGGCGATGCGCTTCTTCGTGCCCCGGATGGCGTCTTCCAGATCGATGTCGATCTTGGCCCGGACGTCCTGGCCCTTGGTGGAGAAGCCGCCGAAGCCGCCGGGATTGCGCCCGCCGCCCGGACCGCCCCGGCCGAACATCTCGCCGAGGATATCATTGAGGTCGACGCCTTCGGGGCCCTGGCCGCCGCCCGGACCGCGCGGCGACCAGCCGGAGGGACCGGAGCCGCCGCCGAAGCCGCCACGGCCGAACGGGCTCTGCTCGCGGCCCTCGGCGTCGATCTCGCCGCGATCGAATTTCTTGCGCTTTTCCTCGTCGCCGACGATGTCGAAGGCGCCCGAGACGCGCTTGAACTTCTCCTCCGCCGACTTGTCGCCGGGGTTGGCGTCGGGGTGGTACTGCTTGGCCAGCTTGCGGAACGCCTTGCGGATATCGTCCGACGACGCGCTGCGGGAAACACCCAGCTCCAGATAGGGGTCGCGCGCCAAGGATACCTCTTCAAGAAACGAACGTCGGCGGAAGGCCTCTACCTAAGGCAACGCGCGGCCCACGCAAGAGGACGGGCCTGTCGCGGGCCCGGCGCCCGTGCCAGCATGGCCGCCAGGGGAGTCGCGGCGTGGGAAGACTGTTCAGGCTGATCGGCGAGAATTTCGCCGGGCGCGGCGACCGAAAGGAATTCTGGATCGGCTTTGCCATTCAGGTCGTGGTCGCCGTCGCGGTGACCCTGATCGGCAGCCAGTTCGGGTTTTCGCCGATCTGGGGGAATCTGCTGACCCTTCCCCTCTGGCTGTTCTACGCCGCCCGCCGCTTCCACGACCTTGGCCTGCCGGGCGCCCTCGGCCTGATTCCCATTGGTGGCAGCTTTGTCCTCGGCGTCGTCGTGGCGCTGGCCAGACCTGATCCGGAACTGCGGGGGTTGATCATGGGGACCGTGCCGCTGGCCTTGACCCTGGGGTTCGTGGCCTGGCTAGGCTGCGCGCGCGGCCAGCCGGAGGCCAATGAGTTCGGGCCGCCGCCCGGACAGGAAGACGCCGCCGACGTGTTCTGACGCCGGGCGCTTGACGGTCGCCGATTGCACAACTAGTGTACTGGTCCACCGATACACTAGGTCTCTAGCTGTTGCATATCGCCATCAACACGACCGACGCCCGGCCGATCTACGTCCAGATCATGGACGAGGTGCGCCGCGCCCTGGTGCTGGGGGCCCTGCGGCCGGAGGATCCGTTGCCGTCGGTTCGCCAACTGGCCGGGGATCTGCGCCTCAACCCCAACACCGTCGCCCAGGCCTACCGCGAACTTGAGCGCGATGGGGTTGTCTATGTCCGTCGGGGCCAGGGCACCTTTGTCGCCGACCGGCCGGCCACCGCGCCGGACCGCGAGGCCATCGTCCGCGAGGTCGCCGCCCGCGCCCTGCTCGACGCCCACCGCCACGGCCTCAGCGCCGACGACCTCATCGCCGCCGTCCGGGACGCGGCCAACACGCCCAGAGCCGCAGAATGACCACCTCCACCTTGAAACGTCAGGTTCCGGGCTTCCATGCCGAGGTCGCGGGTGCTCCTGCGATATCCACACAGGGGCTGATAAAGCGCTACGGCAAGGAAACCGCCCTGGCCGGCATCGATCTGATCGCGCCGGAGGGCGGGGTCTACCTGCTGGCCGGGGCGAACGGGGCGGGCAAGAGCAGCCTGCTGCGCATCCTGCTCAACCTGATCCCGGCCAGTGACGGCAAGGCGAGCGTTCTGGGCCTCGATCCGCGCCGCGAGGGACCGACGGTCCGCGCCGAGGTGGGCTACGTGCCCGAGACCCACCAGATCGGCTATCGCTGGATGAGCGTCGGCCGGCTGATGGATCACATGGCCAGCTACTATCCGCGCTGGGACCAGGCCTACGCCGACCAGCTGACCCGTCGGCTGGACATCCGCCCCGACAAGAAGCTCGGGGGTCTTTCCAAGGGCCAGGCCCGCCGCGTGCAGCTGATCGCCGCCCTGGCACGCCGCCCGCGGCTGTTGATGCTCGACGAACCAACCGACGGGCTGGATCCTGTGGCCCGCGACGAGGTCATGGGCCTGATCGCCGAGCACCTGGCCGACACCGGCTGCACGGTGCTTGTCTCCACCCACCTGATCTATGAGGTCGAGCGGATCGCCGACCACATCGGCGTGCTGCGCGAGGGTCAACTCCTGGCCCAGCTTCCCCGCGAGGACCTGCAGCGGAAACTGCGCGTCTACCGGGCCACGGGCCCTGAAGGCTGGGTCGGGCCGGCCGACCTCACGGGGGTCATGAAGCGCGCCTCGCTCGGCCGGGAGATCCACTGGACCGTCTGGGGCGAAGAAAGCGATGTGGCCGCCCGCATCACCGACAGCGGTGGCGTCGTTCGCGATGTCGCCCCCCTCACCCTCGACGACGCCGTCGTCACCCTGATGCGCGCCAAGGATTCAGTTGAGCAATGACGGACGCCGCCCTCGCCTCCCCCCACGCCACCGCCAGGGTGACGCCGTCGTTCACAGCGGTGTTCTCCGAGCAGCTGGGCCTGATCGGCCGCGCCTACTGGCCCGCCGGCGCCGTATTCGGCGCGGCCTTCGTGATGTTCACCGGCTTCGCCCTGTGGGGGATCATCCGCCACCGGATGACCGTCGACTTCCCGCTCGAGGCCACACCGATCGTCGCGCTCGGCTCCCTGGCCATGGGCCTCAGCCTGTGGAGCAGCCAGAAGCTGTTCCAGGGCGGACATCTCTCCACCCTGCCCGTTGCCCGTGACCGCCACATCCTGATCCGCAGCCTGGCCGGCGGTGTCTGGGTGGCGGGGCTGGTCGCCTGGGCGCTGCTGTGGATCGCCACGATGGGGCTGATTTCCGGCGGCGACCTGGGGTTTGATCGCTACCTGCTGCTGGCCCCGGCCGGACCGGAAGGTCATGTCACCTGGGAGGGCGTGCGCCAGTTCCGCTGGACGCCGCAGACCTGGCATTGGCTGGCCCCGATCGGCACAGCGGCGGTCTTCTACACGATCGGCTGCGCCCTCGGCGTGGGCGTGCGGAACTGGTGGCTGTGGGGCGCCTGCTTCGCGGTCCTCTACATCCTGCTGGTCGCCGATCCGACCGGGGTTGGGGAGTCCGTCATGCGCGCCCTGATCGGCGATCCGCTCGGTCTCGACAACATGATGAGCGGCGGCCTGGAGGGGGCGACCACCGAGGTCACCCTGCCGGACGGCAAGCCGGCCGTGGCCTGGCGCTACATGCCCACCCCGGGGACCTGGGCCATGGCGGCCGGCGCCTGGATCACCCTCTCAGGCGGCCTTCTCTGGCTGGCCGCCAGGCGCCACAGGGAGCGGTAGTGGAACACTTCGCCCAGGACATCGGCGCCTTCATCGCCCGCAACGCCGTCTGGGCGGGACCGGTGCTGGGTCTGATCACCTTTGGTGAGTCGATGGCCTTCATCGGCGCCTTCTTCCCGGCCACGGCCCTGATGGTCATCGCCGGCGGCCTGGCCGCGGCCGGCATCCTCGATCCCGTCGCCGTCGTCGCCTGGTGCGTGGCAGGGGCCGTCGCCGGAGATGCGGTCAGCTACTGGATCGGCCGCCACGTCGGCCCCGGCGCCTTCCGCAGCCCGGCCCTGCAGCGCCGCCGCCGCACCATCGCCCGCGCCCGTCTGTTTTTCCGCAGGTGGGGCGCCGCATCGATCTACCTGTGCCGCTTCCTGGGGCCGGTGCGGGCCTTCGTGCCGCTGATCGCCGGGATGACCGCGATGAACCAGATGCGCTTTCAGGTCGCCAACGTCGGCTCAGCCCTCATCTGGGTGCCGGTCATGCTGGCCCCCGGCTACCTGGCCGCGAAGGGGGCCGAGGTGGCGCATTTCGACGCCCTCTGGATCGTCATCGGCCTCGCCGTCGTGATCGCCGTCATCTTCTTCGGCCGGCGGCTGTTCCGGGCGCGGCCGGCGGCGACCAGCCGAGGTCGATGAGTTCGGAGGCCAGCCGGCCAGCCTCCTCCATCAGCATCCGCTCCACCTCATCAAGGATGAAGTTGCGCCGGCTCGGCGGCGAGAAGGCGTAGAGGGCCATCAGGGTGTGGACCCGGTCGCGCACCTTCGGCGGCTCCTGCAGCGAATTGAGCAGGTCCAGGGTCGGCGGGCCCAGAGGCTCGTCGAGGATCATTCGGCTCGGCTTCATCTCATTCCCCTATCGGCCCTTCTAGGCCACCAGCGCCGCGTCGCGGCAGCGCAGGCCATTCACCCGCACATCCAGTTCCCCAAGGCGCACCCCAAGCAGATCGGTCAGCCCGTTCAGGGTCGCGTCCAGCGGCGTCGCCAGCGCGCCCAGGGTATTGCCGACCGAGGTCTTGATGCCGCCGGTCAGCGGGCTCAGCCCGAAGCCGGCCAGGGACACGGTCAGGTCGGTGTCGCCGATCAGGCTCGACAGCGTCGCCGCCGCCGTGTCGCGGGTCGAGGCGGTGCGGATGACGCCGTCAGTGATGTCGCTCTGGGTGAAGGTCAGGGTCCGCCAGGCCTCGCCGCCGATGCTGACGTCGGCCTTGCCGCTGACCGACAACAGGGGAACGGCAACGAACCGGGCGGCGTCGACGCTCAGCCCCTTCTTGAAATTGTTCAGCTTGCTCTCATCGATCTCGCCGATGGCCAGCCGGCCGATGCCGGGCGAGGCGGCGACGCTGACCTGATTGCTGGCGCAGCTGATGGCGTCCAGCTTGGCCCGGCCCTCGGCCAGCTCGACCAGCACCGGCAACCGCACCCGGGTGAAGCCCAGACCCGCGGCCCCCAGCGGCATCGCCTCCAGCTCGATGTAGAGGCGGGTCTGGGCGGTGCGCAGGATGACGTTCCTGTCGCTGGTCACCGACAGCCAGGGTGAGTTGTTCGGCCGCTCGCCGATCGCCAGCCAGGCGCCGGCGTCCAGCAGGCCGGGCGCGCCGGCCGAGAGGTCCAGCGCCACCTGGCGGCCTTCCTGCCCGGTCAGCAGCAGGGCGCGGGCCAGGTCGAGGCTGCTCAGCGCGATGGTCGCCCGGCTGCTGTCGGTCACCCGGTCCTGATCGCCGTAGACGCCCAGATCCAGCAGGTGGGACAGTTTCAGGTCCGGCACGCCGACCGAAGCGGCGGCAAGCGTGCGGATGCTGCCGGCTTCCTGGGTCTTGCCATTGGTTGTCAGGACGTCGGCAAGCGCGTTCAGGGCGGTCGGCGCGCTGACCTTGCTGTCCAGCACCTGGTCGAAGGTCGCCGCCTCCATGTCCATCCGCGTGGCCAGGGCCGGGACGTAGCGCAGGAGGTCGACATCCGCCGAGGCCAGAGCGTTGTAGTCCATGACCGAAAGACTGACGTTGCTGCCGGTCAGGCCGCTCAGCAGGGCGTTGGCCACCCCGCCGTTCAGGGACGCCAGGCGCGAGCCGATGCTGAACGAGGCCAGCTGGGTCTGGGCCGCCGCGCCGACCCGGCTGATGGCGACGCTGGGCTTGCCGAGGACGAAGGCGCCGAAGGCCAGCCTGGCCTGGCTGCGCAGCCGCACCCGGGCGGCCGATGGATTGACGTTGGTGACCACGAAGCGCTGGGCGGCCGGGATCGAGGCGTCGGGGATGTAGCTGCCGAGCTCCAGCTCGACCGTCACATTGCTGCCGAGGCCATTGGCGGCGACGGTCGCCTCGGCGGCGGTGCGGGCCTTGTCTATGTCGTTGGCGGCGGCGAGGGCGGCCAGATCGGCGACGCCCTGCAGCTTGCGGCTCTCCAGGTAGATGGAGCCCAGGTCGATGCCGACCGCCGCCGAGGCCAGCAGCATGGCCCCGGCCAGGGCGACGATCATTGACACGCCACCGCGCCGGTCACCGCCCAGCCGCCGTAACGGCCATCGCGTTCGGACGGACGCCATCAGTAGCCCCCCAGCCGGACCACGGCGTTGCTGGCGATCGTGCTGGACGGCATCGGGATGATCTTCTGGAAAATCCAGAACGGGGTGCCCGAGGCGTCGTACTTGACCGTGACCGTCATGCGCTCGGAATCCTCGGTCACAACGACGGTCACGGCCTTGGCCTCGAGGATGGCGTAGCCGGGCAGGCCCTCGATGACGCTGGCTTTCGCTAATTCGGCGCGTTCGGTCCTGTTCAGGCCGGCGACCGCCGCCCGAGCGCCGTCGTTCGCCGACTGCTGCACGCTATGCGATAGCCAAAAGTAACCGCCGTAGCTGACGATCCCGACCAGCATGGCGACCAGGGCCGGGGTCAGGAGGGCAAACTCCAGAGCGGCGGCGCCATCGGCGTTTCCAAGGTAAAACGGGCGCTTCAACATCGGATAGCCCCATATGGACTTGTTTTTCCCAGCTTTGCCATTGGGTAATGAATCAACGCTTAAACGAATACATGACGACACTGTCATTTTTTCACCGGAACTGGGTCACCCCCGTCGGACTTGCGGTAAACGCCGTCGAATGGTTCGGATGAATATCTATGTATACTTTAATATATCCGATGGTTGTCCGGCCATGCGGCTTGCCTCTACTGGATCAAAACAGCCCGAACGGGCGCCACGCCCTGTATCAAAAACCGGCGTTCTTGAAAATCGCCTTGGGCGTCGCATTAACAGGTCGCGACAGAACGCCCTGCGCCGGCAATCTCTAGTGCGCTCAGAAGTAGTATTCTCCGCTTCGAGAATTCAACACTCATTGCCCCAAAATAGGGCAATCGGAGCTGCCCGATGACCGATCTCGCCCTTCGCCCACTCAACCTGTCCGACTTTTCGGCGGTGAACTCGCTTTATGACCAGGTCTGGTGGCCGACCCGCAGCCTGGCCGGCTGGCGCTGGCTGATCGATGGCCACCCGGTGTCCGCCCGGGCTTCGCCGCCACCGCCTCACAACAGGCCTAGGGCCAGAAACTCAGACGGCGGATTCGAGCGAGGGCTTGCGGGAGATGAAGGTCGCGCGCGCCACCGTAACGGTCATGCCGCTGTCGCTGCTTTCCGCCTCCAGTCGGGCGTCCAGTTGCTTGACCAGGGCCTGGACGATCACGGTTCCCAGTCCGCCGGGCGCGCCGGCCACCGAGCCGGCCGGGGTCGAGAGCGGCTTGCCGACGCCGTTGTCGCAGACGGTCAGCTTCCAGTCCTCGCCCTTGCTCTCGTAGCCGACCCGCACCCACGCTCCGTCCCGTCCGGTCGGAAAGGCGTACTTCACCGCGTTGATCACCAGCTCGGTGACGATCAACCCGATGCTGACCGCCTGGGTGGAGCTCATCCGCCCTTCGTCGGCGATGACCTCGAGCGCGATCGGCCGGTCCTCGGCGATCATCGAACGGCCAAGGCTTTCGCAGAGCTTGGTCAAGTAGGAGCCGACCGCGATATCGTCGATGCCTTCGACGGCGTGCAGGTGCGACTGCACCGCCGCCACACTCATCACCCGTTGATGGGCGTCGCGCAGATGATCCCTGGTCTCCGGCGAGGTCACCGCCCGGGCCTTCAGCATCAGGATGCTGGCGATGATCTGCAGGCTGTTGGCGACCCGGTGCTCCATTTCCTGCAGCAGGATCTGTTTCTGTTCGAGCAGCGACTCGGTGCGCAGCAGCAGTTCGGCCAGTTCCTTCTCCATCGCCCGCCGGGCGGTGATGTCGGTGAAAGCCAGCAGGATGGTGTGGTCCTTGCTGGTCTCGTAGACCACCTTGCGGGCGTTCAGCAGCATGGTGCGGGGTCCGACACCCGGGAAATCGTGGCTGACCTCGAAGTCGTCCATCGCCGCCTTCTCGGGGATGATGGTCTCCAGCAGCAATCGCAGGGCCGGAATATCCCACTGCCCGTCGCCCAGGTCGTAGAGCGGCACGCCGCGCGTATGGGCCTCCTCGACCTTGAAAATCTCGTAGAAGGCGCGGCTGGCGGCCATCACGCGCAGGCTGCCGTCCAGCACCAGAAGCGGCTCATGGATGGTGTCGACGATCGCCTGGGCGAGCGTCTGGGCCTCCGCGATCCCCTGAAGGGGGTTGATCATGGGCGGAAAGGCGGAACCGATCTGTAGCGCGGGGGCGGCGGTCGATCTCGACCGAATGAACACCCCGCGGCCATCATAAGTCGACCCGCCGACAAAGTCGCGCTGGAACCGGGGCTGCGACGTTAAGACCTCACGCCCGGCCGAGCGGCTG
This sequence comes from Caulobacter sp. SRI_014, assembly GCF_057586315.1. Lineage (NCBI taxonomy): Bacteria > Pseudomonadati > Pseudomonadota > Alphaproteobacteria > Caulobacterales > Caulobacteraceae > Caulobacter > Caulobacter sp. SRI_014. The sequence continues at coordinate 94,239 of NZ_JBYCZQ010000008.1, forward strand.
TTGGTCGTAGTTATCCTGGATCTGCGCCAGGCAGGCCAGCCGCCGCCAGGTCCGGGCCATATCCAGGAAGTCGTCGCCGGCCACCGCCCCCTCACACAACATGGCCCGGAACTCCAGTTCGGTGGCCTTGTCGAGGCATTGGTTGGCGGTGCGCATGACCCTGTTCCGGTTGATCCAAGGCGACTCAAACCCCCCGCAACCCGAAAGGCTCCGCCCCCCGTCGATTGCCTTTCGAAGAACGACGGTGTCTGTTGGCCCTTCACGACGGGGGTCGCCATGACGCAATCAACGCAGACACGGCGACCGCTCGACCTGGTCGCCCGCTTTCCTGCGGCGATCTTCGTCGCCGCCCTGGTCACCGCCCTTCCCGTCTGGTGGCTCATCGCAATCCCTATCCTCGGGGCCAGCGCCACCCCGATCGGCCGCCACGCCGGCCATGTCCCCTGGACCTACCTGCACGCCGCCGCCGGCACGGTGATGCTGTTCACCGGGGCCGGAGCCCTGTGGATCGGCTGGACCCGCCGGCAGTTCCGCTTCCACCGCTGGATCGGCCGAGCCTACCTGCTGACCGGCCTGGCGACCACCACGGCGGCCCTGGGGCTGAACATCGTCAACGTGCACCACGACCTTGGCCTGGCCTACGCCACCGGCGCCCTGGCCGCCGCCTGGCTGATTACCGCCGCCATGGCCTTCCGCGCCATCCTCAACCGGCGGATCGACAGCCACCGCGACTGGGTGATCCGCAGCTATGTCCTGACCTGGAGCTTCGTCTTCTGCCGGGGCCTCGGCTACCTGCCGTTCAAGATCGACCCGGTGACCACGGGCGCCCTGCTCTGGCTGACCTGGATCGTCCCCCTGCTGCTCTGCGAGGTCGCCCTCCAGTGGCGGAGCGGAGCCCGCCGGGCCTGATCAGAACAGGGAGGTGGTCATCCCGCCATCGACCACCAGGCTCTGGCCGACCACATAGCCGGCGAAATCGCTGCACAGCATGGCGACGACCTTGCCGACCTCGTCGGCCTCGGCGACCCGCCGGGCCGGGATGCGCATCCGCTTGGCGTAGATTTCGGCGGCGCCTTCCGCCCCCACGCCATTCTCCCTGGCCACTCCCTCGAGCAGAGCCTTCAGCCCATCGGTCGCCACCATGCCCGGCAACAGGCTGTTGATCGCCACATTGTGCCGCGCCAGCTTGCGGCCGACCGCCGCCACATAATTGACCAGGGCCGACCGCGCCGGCCCGGACAGCAGCCGCATCTCGCTGGGATACTTGGCCGCCACCGTGGCGATGCTGACGATCCGACCCCAGCGCTGCTCGACCATGCCCTCGCTGTAGTGGCGGATCAGCTCCACGGGCCCGATCAGCCCGCTGGACACCGAGCCCAGCCAGTCCGCCTCGCCGATCGCCCGGAAGTCCTCGACCGGGGCCGGCGGCGAGACACTGATCACCAGGATGTCGGCGCGCGGACAGGCCGCCGCCAAAGCCGCCCGGCCCTCCACCGTCGAATGGTCGGCCACCACCGGCGTCACGTCCGCGCCGGTCGCCGCCGCGATCTCCGCCGCCGCCGCCGTCAGCCGCGCCTCGCCGCGCGCCGACAGCACGATCCTCGCCCCCTCCCCGGCCAGCGCCAGGGCGGCGGCCTTGCCCATGCCGGCGCTGCCGCCGGCGATCAGGGCGGTGCGGCCCGCGATCCTCAAGTCCATGGTCGTCTCCGTGGGGTCATTGGCCGGGGCCGGGAGGGTGGTCGAGGCCTCGCCCCCGGCGTATCGAAGCGCCTGCCATTATAGCAGGCCGGACAGAATAAATACCGTTATAATTCAACATCATGAGACCAACCCAAGGTCGGCCGGAGAGGTCGTTTCGACCCCTCGAAGACCCACCGGACCACCCCTCTGAAACCACCCTGGTTCGGTCGGTCCGTGACCGTCCGGACCGGGGCGCCCGGCGGCCTCGGAATCCTTATGTCTAGACATATTCATCTTGCCCGCCGACGCCGCCGACAGCCTCAGCCGGAGCCGTCTGCGTGGGCCTCGAACTGCGGAGAGTCGTCGCAGATCATCACCCAGTCCGGCTTCGACCCGACAAAGATATGGCCGGCGATGCGCAGCGCCGGATTGCCGTCCAGCGCCCCGGCCGGCACGAACATCCGCCCCCCGTCCGGCGTCGGCTGCGGCATCGGACAGCCGCACTGGCCACAGAAGGTATGGCTCCACCCGGACGCCGTCTCGAACCGCCGCAGCCCGCCCTCGCCGCCGAGCCACTCGAACCGCTCGCGGCGGACGTTGAGCACGGCGTTCGAGCCGGTCCCGGAGGCGCGGCGGCATTGGGAGCAGTGGCAGAAGCCGACGGGGGGCAGGCGGTCGAGGAGGCGAAAGCGGACCTGGCCGCAGAGGCAGCCGCCTTCGGTGGTTGGACGGTGTTGGTCGTTCAAGGTCATCCGCCGAGCATACCAAACACAGGCATCGGCGTATCCTCGCGGGCAGCCAGGTCCCAAAGCTGGGTCCCAACGTACCGTCCTTGCAGATCGCCATCGCTTACGTGGATCCACAGGTGGCCTGGCGACGTCTCAGGCGCGCAAGCGCCCTCCCCGGAACAAACCCCCGCCCCAACCGCTCCACATTCCAAGGGTTCGCGATCGTCGCCGACCTTCGGAGAACCTCATGTCAATCCTCGCCTGGATCGTCCTCGGCATCGTGGCCGGCTTTATCGCCAGCAAGCTCATCAACAAGTCCGGCAGCGGCCTGGTCATGGACCTCGTCCTCGGCGTCGTCGGGGCCGTGGTCGGCGGCTGGCTGTTCAATCAGTTCGGCAGCGCCGGGGTAACCGGCTTCAACCTCTACAGCCTGTTCGTCGCCGTCGTCGGCGCGGCGGTGGTGCTGTTGCTCTACCACCTGGTCTTCCGTCGCGGCCGCGTCTAGGCGCACCGTCGCGGGCCCCGACCAGGGGCCATAGACAAAAGGCTCCCCGGCATCGCTGCCGGGGAGCCTTTTTCGTTCCGCCCGCGGTTCAGGGGGCGTCGGCGGGGGAACGGCCGGCGTGAGCCGGCGACCTCAAACGCGCCGGGCGATGGTTCGTTCGATCCCCGGCCAGACTGTCCTTGGCCTCAGGTCTCGGCCCAGCGCCGCAGGAGGTTGTGGTAGACGCCAGTCAGGGCGATCAGGCCGGGGTGCTGGTCGCCGACGTCCAGGCGCAGGCGCTGCATGGCCATGTCCATGTCGAACAGGGTGGAGCGGGCCGCATCGTCGCGGACGTGGCTCTGGATCCAGAAGAAGCTGGCGGTGCGGGCGCCGCGGGTGACCGGCGTCACCTGGTGCAGGCTGGTGGCCGGGTAGAGGATCATCGAGCCGGCGGTGAGTTTCACCGACTGGGCGCCGTAGACATCCTCGATGACCAACTCGCCGCCGTCATAGTCGTCGGGATCGGTCAGGAACAGGGTCGCCGACAGGTCGGTCCGCAGACGCTCGCCGCCCGGCAGGGTGCGCAGGGCGTTGTCGATGTGGACGCCGAAGCTGTGCTCGCCCTCATAGCGGTTGAACAGCGGCGGGAAGACGCGGGCCGGCAGGGCCGCCGACTGGAACAGCAGGTTGGCGGCCAGGGCCGCCTCGATCTCGGCGCCGAGGGCGCGGGCCACCGCGCTGGTCTCGGGAAGCTGCAGGTTGTTCTTGGCCAGGGCCGACTGGTAGCCGGCCGTCACCCGACCGTCCGCCCAGGGGGCGTCGGCCAGGGCGGCCTGGAAGCGGCCGACCTGTTCGGGGGTCAGGACATTCTCGATCTGGATCAGCATGCATCGCAGCTATCCCTTTTGCGAACGACTATCAATCGGCGGGTTCGGCGGGGACCCGACATTTGATGCGCAAATGAGAACGATTCTCATTGCAAGCTTGAAATGCTGCGACTAAGAACGCTTCGCAATCGCGTGCGACAGGGCGTCGCGGGCGGTCCGTTTCAAGTCTGGGGATAGACAGTAATGAGTTCGAAGTTGCCGGCGGGCGTCAGCGCCCGCGCCAAGCGCGCCCTGAGCGTCGCCGCCGTCGCCGGTCTCGCCGGCCTTGGTCTGGCCGGCGCCGCCTTCGCCGCCGACGAGGCGCCGATGGTCACCGCCAGCGCCGACGCCGCCGACGACGCCGCCGAAGTCTCGGGCGTCACCATCCAGGGCGCCAAGGACAAGCCGTCTTCCACCAAGCTGACCGCCGCCCCGCTCGACACCCCCCAGACCATCACCGTGGTCTCCGAGCGCACCCTGCGCGACCAGAACCTCTTGACCCTGCGCGACGTGCTGCAGACCGTGCCCGGCATCACCTTCGGGGCCGGCGAGGGCGGCGGCGGCTACGGCGACAGCATCAACCTGCGCGGCTACAGCGCCAACAACGACATCACCACCGACGGCTTGCGCGACAGCGCCCAGTACAGCCGCACCGACACCTTCAATCTGCAGCAGATCGAGGTCGTGAACGGGTCGAACGGCGTCTACAACGGCTCGGGCGGGGTCGGCGGCAACATCAACCTGGTCAGCAAGAGCCCCTACGGCACGGACCGCACGACCCTGACCGCCGGGGTCGGCACGGACGGCTATCTGCGCGGCACGGTCGACAGCAACATCCTGATCGGCGACGAGGTGGCCCTGCGCATCAACGCCATGGTCCACCAGAACGATGTCCCCGGCCGCGATGTCGAAAAATACGAGCGCTGGGGCATCGCCCCGTCCCTGACCATCGGCCTGGGCGGCAAGACCCAGTTCACGATCGCCCTGTTCCACCAGGAAGACGAGAACACGCCGCGCTACGGCGTGCCCTACGCTTCGGGGGCCTTCCTCAACGGCCCGCTGCCCGGCGTGAACCCGTCGAACTATTACGGCTACCGCAACCTGGACACCCAGGAGATCACGGTCGACAGCGCCACCTTCAAGGTCCGCCACGAATTCAGCGACAACCTGATCCTGACCAACACCGGCCGCTACCTGAAGGTCGACCAGTTCCTGATCGTCGATCCGCCGCAGGGGACCTGGTGCCTGTCGAGCGGCTTCAATGCCCAGACTGGCGCCGCCTGCGGCACGCCCGGCCAGTACATCCTCAGCGGTCCGCGCGGCAACGTGCGCGACAGCTCCAACACCCAGCTGGTCAACCAGACCGACCTGAACTGGAAGTTCAACACCGGCGGGGTGAAGCACAACCTGGTCGTCGGCGTCAGCTTCTCCAACGAGACCTACGACTTCGAGGGCGGCAACGTCCTGCGCAACCCGCTGGGCGCGACGCCGAACCCGGTGCTGCCGAACATGAACATCGCCAACCCGGACAATGTCTGGTCGGGCCCGGTCAACTACATCAAGACCGCCATCAACGACGGCGAGCTGAGCAACCAGGCGGTCTACGCCTTCGACAACATCGAGTTCAGCCCGATGTTCTCGATCAACGCCGGCATCCGCTGGGAAAACAACGAGGGCGAGTTCACCTCGGCCACCATCGCCACGCCCTATCCCGCGCCGCCGGCCAGCCCGGTGGTCACCACCGCCCCGACCGCCCGCAACGAGGAGACACTGGTCTCCTACCGTATCGGCGGGGTGTTCAAGCCGATGGAGAACGGCACGATCTACCTGGCCTACGGCAACGTCAGCACCCCGTCCCAGGCCACAGTCAACAGCGGCTGCGCCCTGACCGGCACGGCCCAGAACTGCCAGCTCGATCCGGAAGAAGGCGAGATCTGGGAACTGGGGACCAAGTGGGACCTGATGGACGGCCGCCTGTCGGTGACCGGCGCGGTGTTCCAGAACGAGCGCAGCAAGATCCGCCTGGCCTCCAACGACCCGGCCATCCCGGTGCAGCAACAGGACGGCAGGAGCCGCGTGCGCGGCGTCACCGTCGGCGTCAGCGGCCAGATCCTGCCCAACTGGACGGTGATCGCCAACTACACATACCTGGACAGCGAGATCCTGCAGAACGTCGCCTCGACGGCCCTGCCGCCGAACGATGTCGACTTCCTGAAGGGCGACCCGATCCCGCTGACGCCGAAGCATGCGTTCAACGCCTGGACCAGCTGGCAGATCAACGATGCGTGGCTGGTCGGCGTCGGCGCCAACTACGCCGGCGAGTACAGCTTCCAGCGCGGCACGGCCGCCGCGCCGCAGAAGTATTCGGACGACTACTGGCTGTTCAACGCCGCGGTCACCTGGACCATCAACGACCGGGTCGGGTTGCAGCTCAACGTCAAGAACCTGACGGACGAGGAGTACTACACCAACATCCGCTCCAACTCCGGCTTCGGCTGGGCCATCCCGGGCGACACCCGGTCGGCCACGCTGACGACCACCGTCCGGTTCTAGAAGCGCCAAACCCCGCCCGTCGCGCGACGGCCGGGGTTGTTCGCCTGACAGCTATCTGGGGACGAAAGACTTTCGTTCAAGAATTGGCAGGCGACCAAAAATCCGCAGTGTTCGGCGCCCTGATCTTGAGAGGGACAAACGCATGCGGCTGTTGATTTCGACCTTTGGATCACGCGGCGACGTCGAGCCGGTGGCGGCCCTGGCCGCCCAGGTGCGGGCCCAGGGCGGCGAGGCCCTGGTCTGTTGCCCGCCGGACCCGGAATTCGCCGTCCTGGTCGAGCGGGCGGGCGCCGCCCTGGTCCCCGCCTTCACCTCGGTCCGACAGTGGATCGCCGAGGCGATCGCCAACGATCCGCCGATGAGCTTGCCTGAGCGGGCCGCCTGGGTGTTGAACGCCCAGTTCGAGGTGCTGTCGGCCGCCGCCGAGGGCTGTGACGCCATCTTTCACATCGGCCTGTTTCCCTCGACGGTGGCCGCCGCCTGCGCCGCCGAGCTCAGGGGCCTGCCGCAGGTTCACGGCGCCTACTGCCCGGCCTTCGTGCCCTCGGAACACCACCGGCCCCTCGCCTTCCCCGGCCACCCCGCGCCGGAGGGCGTCACCGACAACCGCCGGCTCTGGGACCACAATATCGCGGTGATGAACGCCCTCTTCGGCGAGGCGACGGCCGCCCTGCGTGCGCGCGTCGGCCTGCCGCCGGTCGAGAACCTGCGCGACCATGTGATGGGCGATCAGCCTCTTCTGGCGGCGGACCCGGTGCTGGCGCCCTGGCGGCCGACGGACCTGATCCACCCGGTGCAGACCGGGGCCTGGATCCTGCCCGACGACCGCCCCCTGCCCCCGGCGGTCCAGGCCTTCCTCGCGGCCGGAACGGCGCCGGTCTACCTGGGCTTTGGCAGCATGCCGATGCCGGTCCTGAAGGCCGCGGCGCAGGTCGCCCTGGAGGCGGCCCGGGCCCAGGGCCGCCGGCTGATCCTCTCCGGCGGCTGGGCGGGCCTGGACCTGGAGACAGCCGACGACCTGCTGGTCATCGGTGAGATCAACCAGCAGGCCCTGTTCCCCCGCCTGGCCGCCGTCGTCCACCACGGCGGGGCCGGCACCACCCACACCGCCGCCCGGGCCGGCGCGCCGCAGGTGATCGTCCCGCAGATCGCCGACCAGCCGTATCACGCGGGCCGCGTGGCGGCGCTGGGCGTCGGCGTGGCGCACGACGGCGGCACGATCACCGTGCCGTCGCTGACCGCCGCGCTGGAGGTCGCGCTGCGGCCGGAGACGCGTGAGCGGGCGGCGGCCTTGGCGGCGGAGATGCGGACGGATGGGGCGGCTGTCGCGGCGCGCCTGCTGCTCGAACTCGCCGGGCGAAAGGCGGTCTAGTCGGGGTCGTAGGGCTCGTCGCCGCGGTCGATCATCAGATCCCAGGCCGTGTACTCGAGCGCGTCCTCGGCCTCGACCAGCTCGGTTTCGTTGATCGTCTGGCCCCGGATCGAAACCCCGGCCTTGTGGACGCTCTCCGGATCGCCGGTGATGAGCGGGTGCCACTCGGGCAGAGGCTTGTCCTCATGCAGCCGCCGATAGGCGCAGCTGGCCGGCATCCACGGCAGGGCGTCAATGTTGTGGGGCGTCAGCTTCACGCAGTCGGGCACATGCGCCTTGCGGTTGGCGTAATCGGTGCAGCTGCACAGCTGGCCGTCGAACAGCTTGCAGTGCACGCGGGTGGGGATGACTTCGCCGCTGTCCTCATCCTCGAAGCGAACCAGGCAGCACAGACCGCAGCCGTCGCATAGGCTTTCCCATTCGGCCACCGTCATCTGGCGGAGGCTCTTGTATTCCCAGAAGGGGCGGCTCGACATCCCACAGCCAGTACCTCCGATGCGCCGTCCAGACCAGCGCGTCGAACCGTCTCGCAGAGAGCGTGTCAGGCCGAAGTGTTTGCGGTTCGGCCGCCCGGACACGCTCTCAGGTTTGAGTTGGGACCCAACGGGTCCCGGCACAATCCTTGCGTGATGGACCTTTCCCGCCTCGGAAGGATACAGATGAGGCGACCATCCTTGCGTTCAGACTTCAGGTAGCCCGTGTCCGACGACGAAAACGACAAGTGGAAACTCGAACCCTTCCGGTTCGAGGACTCCCAGGCCGCCGAGGACCCCGAGCCTGAGCCCGAACCTGTTCCGCAGCCGCGCCAGAAGCCGGTGAAGGAAAAGAAGGTCAAGCCGCCGAAGGAGCCCAAGGCGCCCAGGCCGCCCAAGGAGAAGAAACCGAAGCGCGAGCGCATCGTCTCCGACGGCCAGGGCTGGGAGCGGTTCAAGGCGCTGATGGCCCGGCTGAAATGGCTGTGGATCACGCTCGCCGTCCTGTTCGTCATCGGAACGACGGTGGCCATCGGCGGCGGCGTCTACATCTGGCGCAAGTATCTGACCGACGTGCCGCCGCTGCCCGACCGGGCCGCCCTGTTCGCCGTCAACCGGGCGCCGGGGATCAAGTTCCTCGACCGCGAGGGCGCCCTGATCGCCACGCGTGGGCCGCGCTATGGCCAGCGCATCACCCTGGACCAGCTGCCCGAGCACGTGAAGAACGCCTTCCTGGCCGCCGAAGACCGGCGCTTCTACAAGCACGGCGCCCTGGACTTCTACGGCATCAGCCGCGCCGCCTATATCAACTGGCGGGCCGGACACACGGTGCAGGGCGGCTCGACCATCACCCAGCAGCTGGCCAAGGGCCTGTTCCTCACCCCCGACCAGACCATCAAGCGCAAGCTGCACGAGGCGGTCATGGCGCGGCGGCTGTACAAGGTTCTGAGCCGCGACGAGATCCTCGAACTCTATCTCAACCGCATCTATTTCGGGGCCAACACCTTCGGCATCGACGGCGCCTCGATGAGCTATTTCGGCAAGCCGGCCTCGCAGCTGACCATCGCCGAGGCGGCTCTGCTGGCCTCCCTGCCCAAGGCCCCCTCGCGCCTGGCGCTGAACAAGAACATGGCCGCCGCCCTGCTGCGCTCGCACCTGGTGCTCGATCGCATGCGCAAGGAGGGCTGGATCACCGCCGAGCAGGAGCAGGAGGCGATTGATAATCCGCCCAAGCTCCAGGCCAAGGCCCTGCAGGACGAGGGCGACCTCGGCTACGTCCTCGATTACGCCACCACCGAGGCGGTGAAGATCGCCGGGGCCAACGCCCCCGACCTGACGGTCAAGCTGACGATCGACAGCAAGCTGCAGAAGGTCGGCGCCGACACCATCCGCAAGGTGCTGACCACCGACGGCGTCAAGGCCAAGGCCAAGCAGGCGGCCCTGCTGTCGCTGGGCAGCGACGGGGCCATCCGGGCCATGGTCGGCGGCACCGACTTCGACGTCGCCCCCTTCAACCGCGCCGTCCAGGCCAAGCGCCAGCCGGGCTCGACCTTCAAGGCCTTCGTCTATGCCGCGGCCCTGGAAAAGGGCCTGCTGCCCAAGGACGTCCGCGTCGACGGGCCGGTCAAGTTCGGCGACTGGGCCCCGGAAAACTACGGCGGAAGTTATGCCGGGCCGGTCACCCTCGAGGTGGCGCTGGCCAAGTCGATCAACACCGTCGCGGTCAAGATCGGCCAGGAGGTCGGCGGTCCGGCCATCGGCGAGATCAGCCGCCGCTTCGGGATCACCACCGTGCCGTCCCGCCCCGACCTGTCGGTGGCGCTCGGCAGCTATGAGGTGAACCTGCTGGAGCTGACCAGCGCCTTCCAGGTCTTCCAGCAGGCCGGACAGCGGGTGCAGCCCTACATCATCGAAAGCATCGTCACCCAGGACGGCCAGCCGGTGTACAACCGCAGCCAACGGCCCGGGACGCCGGTCTACGACGTCCAGTACGCCTCGATGATGGTCAAGATGCTAAAGGGCGTCGTCGAGCGCGGCACCGGCACGCGCGCCGCCTTCGGCCGCCCGGCGGCGGGCAAGACCGGCACCAGCCAGAACTACCGCGACGCCTGGTTCATCGGCTTCACCCCCGACGTCGTCACCGGCGTCTGGGTCGGCAACGACGACGACACGCCGATGGAACGCGTGGCCGGCGGCGGCATGCCCTCGACCATCTGGCGCCAGTACATGGTCTCCGCGCACGCCGGTCTGCCGGCGCGCGACTTCGACTGGCTGCTGCCCGACGTCGAGCCGGAAACCGAACCCGACCCGCGCAACGGCTTCTACGAGGGCCTCGGCAGCGACTTCAGCCGCGCGGCCAGCGAACTGGAAATCCTCACCAGGGACCCGGACCCGGTCATCGACCCGCCCCCCGGCCAGGCGCCGCCCGGCGCCGCCGCACCGCCGGCGCCGTCGGAGCCTATCCCCTACTAGCCGCCGCATCCCCTCCGTCATCCCGGAAGCCCCGCAGGGGCTATCCGGGACCCAGGGGCGGCGGCGAGCGTGGTTGAGACAGCGAGCCTGCACCCCCTGGGTCCCGGCTCTCCGCGCTGCGCGCTCCGGCCGGGATGACGGGAATGGATTCGGCTAGCAACCTGCAACTTGCGACCGCTCAACAGGAAAATATGGTTAACGAGTTGTAAACACGACTGGATCGGGCTTTGCTCTGAACCGACATGACCCCCACCGGACTGTTCCGGTCCGGGACGGTTTCGGAGTTCCGCATGTTCGAGTTTGGTCGCCAGCTGCGCCGGGCCTTCGAGACCCCGTCCTCCCCGCCTCGCGACGGGATGACCGGCGGCGACGCGGCCCTGCTGGATCTGCTGGACCTGCGTCTGCTCAAGGCCGAGGCCCGCGCCGCCGATGTCGCCGCCGGCCGCATCAGCGCCCGCGACCCGGCCATGCGCCGGCTCGACGCCGCCCTGGTCTGGCGTGAGGTCGCCCGGCGCTCGGGCGACGCGGTCGCCCTGCGCAAGGCCGCCGCCGCGGCCGGCGAAGCGGCTGACAGGTTCGAAGCCTCGCGCCGCCCGGCCGGCGTCGCCCGCGCCCGGGTCGAACAGGCCTTCTGCGCCCTGCTCGGCGCCGAGCTGTTCGGGGACGAAGGCCTGGAGGCCGCCGTTGTCGCCACCCTGACCCCCGTCGCCACCGATCCCGGCCCGGCCGGCGCCCTGGCCCTCTGTGGTCTCGCCGGCGTCGCTGGCCGCCGCGCCCTGGCCAGCGGCGGTCTGGAAGACGCCCTGGCCGCCGCCAACCGCTTCGAGGTCCCGCTGCGCCGCCTCGACGGCGCGGCCAAGGGCAATGTCGCCCTGCGCATGGCCGCCGCCGAGCAGCGCGCCGTCCTGGCCGACATCCTGGCCGGCTGCGGCGCCCGCCTGAAGGACCAGCCGCTGATCGACTGCGCCCTGCGCGAACTGGCCTTTGCGGCAAAAACCCTGGACGCCGACTACGAGCCCCTGCTGACCGCCCGCATCACCGCCCAGGCCGGCGCCGCCCGCGCCGCCCTGGCCGAACTGACCGCCGACACCATCGCCGCCGCCGACGGGGTGCAGCAGCTGACCGACGCCCTGGAGCTGATCCCGCGCGACCACAGCCCGCTCGACTGGACCCGCATACAGGCCCAGCTGGGCCAGGCCCTGCAGACCCTCGGCGAACTGACCGACGCCCCGCGCGCCTTCGACCAGGCCCTGCGCTGCTATGACCGCGCCCTCTTCGGCCTGGGCAAGGAAACCGCCCTGGCCCTGCACGCCGCCGTCGCCGCCGGCCGCGCCAACTGCCTGGGACGCCTGGCCGAGCTGACCGGCGACCTCGCGGTCCTCGACGCCGCCGAGGCGGCCATGCTGACCGACCTGTCGGCCCGCAACCCCGGCCAGGACCCGGTTGCCTGGGCCCTGACCCAGCTGGGTCTGGCCCGCCTCTACGAACTGCGCGTCGAGATTACCGGCCGCGGCGACCATCGACTGGCGAACGCGGCCATGGCATATGACGCGGCCCTCGAGGTCTTCTCCGAACAGGGTCTGCGTTCCCTGTGCGACCTCGCCGCGCAGGGGCTTGAACGCCTCAGGGAACGGTCCGAAGCTTAAGCCATGCTGCTGTCGTTGCTCGCCCTGGTCCTGATCGCTCAGGAGACGCCCCCCGCCACGCCCGAAGCGGAGTTCGGAAAGCCCGAATGGGTGGCCAGGCCGACCGCTAACGACCTCAACGACGCCTATCCCGTCTCGGCCTACGAGACCGGCAAGGGCGGCACGGTGACGATCATCTGCCGCGCCACGGCGCTGGGCGACCTCGACCGCTGCGAGGTCGTCGGCGACAGCAATCCGGACGCCGGCTTCGCCAAACCCAGCCTGAAGCTGACCCGGCTTTACAAGATGAAGGCCATCGGCCCGGATGGGGCCTCGGTCGCCGGCCGGCTGGTGCGCATCCCGGTGGTCTGGACCGCGCCGGGCAAGTTCGCCGCCGACGGCCTGCCCTACGATCTGATCGCGCTGGATCGCCTGAAATGGACCGGTCGGGTTCGCCCGACCAAGGCCATCGGCGAGACCAAGACCCTGCGGCTGGTCTGCCGCATCTCGGTGACCGGCAAGCTGACACCCTGTGCCGAGCCGGGCGCCCGCAAGGCCTATGACGGCCCTGCCAAATGGACGGCGCGCAAGTTCACCGCCGCCCCGCTCGACGTCGACGGCAAGCCGACCAAGGGCAAGCTGGTGGTGCTGGAGTTTCCGGACGTGAAGTCGAAGCTGCCCTAGGCAGCCGCGGCCACGTCACCCGTCCGACGGCGCAGTTGCCAGAAGCGGATGGTGCGCTGGGCGACCTCCAGCGGCAGGTCATTGTACAGCTGACCGTACTGCCGGGCCTTGGCCATGGCGTCGCTGTCGCTATCCAGGATCAAGACCGCGAAGGTCAGGAACAGGCTGGCTTCGAAGCCCGCCGCCTTGCAGATCACCGCCAGGGCGTCCAGCTCGCGCCGCTCGACGATGCGGCGGGCGGTGTGGAAATCGACATTGGCCAGATGGGCCAGGGCGATCAGAAAGCGGGTGGTCTGGCGACCGCGCAGCAGGGCCGCCAGGGTGCGGGGGCCGAGCTCGTCCTTTGCCGCCAGGCGCTGGATGTCGGCCTCGGCCTGGGCGTAGTCGGCCGGCAGGGCGCCGTCCTGGGCGGCCAGGCGCTTGCGGCCGCTTTCCAGAGCACGCTCCAGCTCGGCAGGGTCGATGCTGGCGTTGCGGGCCATGATCTGTTCGCGGATCCGGGCCTCGGCCACGAAGTAGATTTCGTTGAGCAGGTCGACCGGCAGGCTGCGGCGGTTGACCAAGCCTTCCTGCAGACGCGGGCTCGTTTCAGCCTTGTCGATCAGCCGCTCCTGGGCCTCGCGCGACAGGTCGGCGCCCTCGTTGCCGATCAGGACACTGAGGGTTTCCTCGTCGCCGCGCTCGACGATGACGTCGGACAGGGCGGAGGACAGATGCTTGCGTTGCGAGATCGCCTGAAGGTGATCCTGGCCTTGCGAGCGGGCGACGGTGATCAGGTCGCTTTCGCTCAGGGCCGCCGCGCCGGTCAGGACCGGCCGGGCAACCTCGATCTGGTCGCTGGCCAGGCGCCGCAGAACGCCGGCGGGCGCATCGCGACGAACCGACAGTCGGCCGGACAGTTCGGCCCGGACAGCGACTTCCATCTCGCCGGCCAGCTGGCCGATGACCTGGTCGAACAGGGCCATTTCAGCGGGGGCGTGGGCATCGCGCGAGAAGAAGGCGTCGGTCAGGCCGCGCAGCAGGTCGCGGCGTCGCTCGCTGGACCCCTCCTGGGCCAGGTCGACAAGTTGGCGCAGGCGTCCGGCTTCGGCGCTCATTTGCGGGCGCCCTTGGCCTGTTGCTTGTCGAGGTTCTTCTGCTGCTGTTCGCGCTGCTGCTGCGCCTGTTCCTCGTCGAGCTGTTCTTCTTCGGCCGGCGAGCTGGGCGGTTCGACGGCGCCGAGGGTCAGGGGGTCGAGCGCGACCTCGCGGCCGCTGAACTGGGCAGCGGCGGGAGGGGTCGGGATGCGGTCTGGCGTGCCGCCCCACTCACGGATCACCGAATAGGAGCGCGGCGGGCTGTAGCCGTAGCTGGGCGTCCCGGCCAGCGGCGGGGGGGTGGGCGGCGGCGGCAGGGTCGGCTGGGCCGGGGCCGTCTGTGGCCAGGCGGCGGCAAGCGGTGTGGCAGCCGGCGCCTGCGGGGCCGGCGGCGGGCTGGCCACGACGGGCGCCGGCGCGGCGGGCGCCGGGGCGTCGTAAAGGCTGGTCGGCAGCGGCGCCGGCGTGCGTGATGCCATCGCCAGCGGCGGCGCGGGGGCGGCTTGCGGCGGCGGAGCCGGAGCGATCTGGGGCGCGGCGGCGACCGGCTTGCCGGCCCAGCTCAGGGTGCGGCCCCGATAGTCGGTCGGTTCGCGATAGGCCGGGGCGGCGGTGCTGGACACCGGAATGACGACGGCGGCCGGAACGGGGCTGCGGCTGGGCCCATAGCGGTCTTCGGCGGCCAGGGCCGCGCCGGGAAGACCGATCAACAGAAGGACGAGGCCGAGACGCATGGAAAACCGGGGGTTGCTTGCCCCTATTGTGCGGTCTCGCGGCTTAAGGCGTCCCTAACGGCCCCGCCACCAGGCGAGGATCCGGCGCTCGAGAATGTCGACCGCCGCGTAGAGCAGCGCGGCCATGACCGCCAGGGTGAAAAGGGCGGCGAACACCCGGGCGGTCTGCAGCCGGTTGGCCGACTCGATGATCCGCCAGGCCAGGCCCTGGGCCCCGCCCGAACCGGCCACGAACTCGGCGACCACGGCCCCGATGACAGCCAGGGCGGTCGCCACCTTATGCCCCTCGACGAGGGCCGGAATGGCCGAGGGCAGGCGCAGCCGCAACAGGCTCTGCCAACGGTCCGCGCCATAGAGGGCGAACAGCCGCTTGAGGTCGGGATCGGCGGCGCGCAGTCCTGTCGCGGCCCCCGAATAGATGGGGAAGAAGGCGACGATGGTGGCCAGCACGATGATGGCGCGCTCGGGATGATCAAGGCCGGTCCAGATCATCACCAGCGGGGCGATGGCGATGACCGGCGTGACCTGGATGGTGACCGCGACCGGCTGGATGGCCTTCTCGATCAGGGGCGACAGGCCGCCCAGCAGGGCCAGTGTGCAGGCGCAGACGCTGGCCACGGCCAGGGCGGTGAGCGCCATCGACAGGGTGGTCCAGGCGGCGGCGGCCAATGGCCGCCAATCCTCCATCAGGCTGGACCAGACCGCGCTGGGGGCCGGCAGCAGGTAGACGGGCACGGCCAGCGCCCGGCAGGCGATCTCCCAGCCGGCCAGCAGGACGATGACCAGGGCCAGCGGCGCGAGGATGTCGACCAGCCGCTTCACGAGGCGCCCCCATCCAGCAGGCGGCTGATGGTCTCGGCCGCCTGGCGGAAGCCGGCCGTGGTGCGGAAGCCCTCGGGCCGGGGCATGGGGCCTTCGATGGCCAGCTGGCCGGCGATGCGGCCGGGGCCCGGCGTCATCACCACCACCCGGCCGGCCATGTAGACGGCCTCCTCGACATTGTGGGTGACGAACAGGATGGCCGGTTTGAACTCGGCCCAGAGGCTGAGGACGTCGTCGGCCAGCCGCCGGCGGGTAATCTCGTCGAGCGCCGCGAACGGCTCATCAAGCAGCAGCAGGCGCGGCTTCGTCGCCAGCGCCCGGGCCAGCGAGACGCGCATGGCCATGCCCCCCGACAGCTGCGCCGGCCGCGCCGCCTCACTGCCCGTGAGGCCGACGCGCCGCAGCCAGTCGATGGCCAGCGCCCTCGCCTCGCCGCGGGGCGCGCCGGCCAGCTCCAGCGGCAGGGCGACGTTGTCGGTGGCGCTGAGCCAGGGGGCCAGGGTCGGCGCCTGAAAGACCAGCGAGGTCTCACCCCGGCCGGTGGTGCGGGTCACCGTCCCGCGCGTCGGCGGCTCCAGCCCCGCCAGCAGCCGCATCGCCGTCGACTTGCCGCAGCCCGACGGTCCGACCAGGGCGACGACCTCCCCCTCGCCCAGCGACAGATCGACCGGCCCCAGGGCCAGGCCACGGGCGTATTCGACCTCAACGGCTTTGAGGTCGGCGATCATCAGGCCTTCTTCAGGAACTCAAGCGTGTAGGCCTGCTTGAAGTCCATGTCCTTGGGGTAGACCCCCTGTTCGCTGGTGACCTTGAAGAACTCGGCCCAGCGGGCGTCGCTCATGGCGCCGATGCCGCCGGCCTTCGCGTCGCCGCTCTCGACTATGCCGTACTGGTTCATGACATCGCGGGCGTGGGCCAGCAGCTCCGGGGTCATCTCCGGATTGTCCTTGAGGATCAGGGCGTCGGCCGCCGCCGCGTCCCCGGCCAGATAGGCCTTCCAGCCGACGGCGCTGGCCTCGACGAAGGCGCGGACGGCGTCCGGATTGCGCAGGATCAGCTTGTTGGGCGCCAGCACCATGGTGGCGTAGCCGGGGTAGCCCTCGTCGGCCAGCAGGAAGACGGCCGGTTTCATTCCGGCCTCCTTCTCGATGGTGTAGGGCTCGCTCGACAGATAGCCCTGCTGGACGGCCCGCTTGTCGGCCAGGAAAGGCGCGGCGCTGTAGTTGTAGGCCCGGACCTGATCGTCGGTGAACCCGTACTTGGCGCGCAGCCAGACCCAGAAGGCCTCCTTCGAGGCCGCCGACAGCAGGATCGGCCGGCCCTTCATGTCGGCGATGGACTTGATGCCCTGGTCGGGGTGGGCCAGCAGGACCTGCGGGTCCTTCTGCATGAAGGCGGCGACCGCCTTCACCGGCACCTTCTCCTTAACCAGGTTCAGGGCGATGAAGCTGTTGGAGCCCATGCCCAGTTCGATGGCCTCGGCGGCCAGCAGCTGGGGCACGTTGACGCCCGGACCGCCCTGCTTGATCTCGACCGACAGGCCGCGGCGGGCGTACTCGCCGCTGGCCAGGGCGTGGTAGAAGCCCCCGTGCTCGGCCTGGGCCTTCCAGTCGGTGGCGAAGCGGATGCGGGTCTTGCCGGGCGGGGTCTCGGGAGCCTTGGAACAGGCCGCGGCGAGCGCCGCCATGCCACCAGCCAGGACCATTCGACGAGACGTCATGCCACCCTCCCTCAAAGGGGTGAGAAGGTAGGGCGACCGGCGTTCTGCGCCAAGGGGTTGCGGCGATGATAGGGGCCAAAACGAGAAAGAGGGCGAAGCATCCGGTTGCCCGGCGGCCTCGCCCTCTTACCCAGCTCCCCGAAGGGATCTGATGGCCGAGTGGTGATGGTTGGCGTGGGGTCCGGATTGCTCCGGTCTTCAACCAACCGACCCCTGACCGGTCTCCTCGGGTCTCCCCTCGGTCCTAAAGTCTGGAGCCGTTCCGCTCGCCTGGCCTTCCGGTTTCCCGTCTCGCCCGCGCCGCAGTTCCTCTCGACAAGTGGAGGGTGTCACCGCTCCGGGCGGGCCGCAACAGGCCGTTTCGGCGGGGATGTGCGCCGAGGTCGGACGAGTTGGGGACGGCTTGTGGATAAGCGGGAATAGGTCCTTCACGCCCCTTGGCGGGCAAGGCTTCCCGGTTATCCACCGGTTTTCAGCCGCCGAGGCTCTCGCGCTTCTCTTCGAGGGCCAGCCACTCCTCCTCGGCCGCCTCAAGCTTCGAGCGCGCCGTCTCGGCGGCCGTCATCGTGCGGTCGAAGGTCGCCCGATCGCGCGCATAGAGGCCCGCATCGGCCAAGATGGCGTCCAGCTTGGCGATTTCGACGGGCAGGCTGGCGACCAGGCCTTCCAGCTCCTCCAGCCGGCGCTGGTCCTTGTAGGTCAGCTTGGACTTGGCCTTGGGCGGGGCGGCGACCGTGGCGGCCGCCTTCTGCTGGCTGCGCAGCACCTGGACGCCGCTGGTGAAGAAGCCGGGGTTCTGGGCCAGGAAGTCGTTCCACCCGCCCGGGGTCTCGACCACCTCGCCCCGGCCGTTGAGACCGATGGTCGAGCCGGCCAGCCGGTCGATGAAGTCGCGGTCGTGGCTGACCAGGATCAGGGTGCCCTCGTAGGCGACCAGCAGGTCCTCCAGGAGATCGAGCGTCTCCATGTCGAGATCGTTGGTCGGCTCATCGAGGACCAGCAGGTTGGCCGGCGTCGCCAAGGCGCGGGCCAGCAGCAGGCGGGCCCGCTCACCGCCCGACAGGGTCGAGACCGGCTGGCGCAGCTGGTTGTCGCGGAACAGGAAGTCCTTGGCGTAGCCGGCCACATGGCGCGGCGTGGTCCCGACCATCACCTGGTCGCCGCCGCCGGGGGTCAGGGCTTCCCAGAGGGTGGCGCCCACATCCAGATCGGCCCGGGCCTGGTCGATGTAGGCGATCTCGAGATTGGTCCCCAGCTGCACGGCGCCGCTGTCCGGCTCCAGCTGGCCGAGCAGCAGCTTGACCAGGGTGGTCTTGCCGGCGCCGTTGGGGCCGACGATGGCGACGCGGTCGCCGCGCTGGATGCGGGTCGAGAAGCCCTTGACCAGAACCTTGTCGCCGAAGGCCTTCGACAGACCCTTGGCCTCGGCCACCCGCTTGCCCGAGGCCGAACCGACCGCCATTTCCATGTTCAGCGTGCCGCGCGCCTCGCGCAGCACCGTCGACTTCTGCTCGCGCATGGCCATCAGCCGGCGGCGGCGGCCCTCGTTGCGGGCCCGGCGGCCGGTGACGCCGCGCTGCAGCCAGTGCTCTTCCTTGGCCAGAGCGACGTTGAGACGGCGGAACTCATCGGCCTCGGCTTCAAGCTGCTTTTCCGACCACTCGTCGAAGGCGGCGAAGCCCTTGTCCAGACGCCGCACCCGGCGGCTCTCCAGCCAGAAGCAACGGGTGGTGGTGCGCTCCAGGAAGGCGCGGTCGTGGCTGACGATCAGGGCCGCGCCACGGCTGGCCTTGAGCATGCCTTCGAGAGTCTCGATGGCCAGGATGTCGAGGTGGTTGGTCGGCTCGTCGAGCATCAGCACGTCGGGCTCTTCAGCGAAGGCCCGGGCGAGCGCGGCGCGGCGGATCTCGCCGCCCGACAGGCCGGCGGTGCTCTTGGCGGGATCGAGGCCCAGTTCGGTCAGGGTGGACTCCGCCTGGTAGCCTTCCGCGCCGCCCGCCGTGGCGTAGTCGAGCAGGGTCTCGCCGGTGATCCTCGGCTCCTGAGGCACGACGCTGATGCGGGCCCCGGGGCTGACCACGCGCTCGCCGGCATCGGACAGGATTTCGGCCATCAACAGCCGCATCAGGGTCGACTTGCCCGCCCCGTTGCGGCCAACCAGACAGGCCTTCACCCCAGGCTCCAGCGCCAGGTCGACCCCATCGAACAGGGTGGTGGCGCCGTCCACGAGGCGGACGTCTTTGAGGGCGAGGATGGGCGGGCGCATGGGAGGGCTGCCTCGTAGCGGGCGGCGGGCCCAAGGTCGAGGGCCAATGGTCATGCGAATGAAATCGATTCGCCATAACCCTCATTGTGGGTCATGGTGCCGCCGTCGGGCTCGCGCCTGACGCGAAACCTATTTCCACCACGACGGACGGGGTCGGTGATGGCGATAAAGCTGGTTCGGCCCGACGACGAGGCCACGGTAACGGTGCTCGAGCCGCTGACGGCCGAGATCATCGACGCGTTGCGCTATTTCCGCGGCGCCAGTCACCGCAAGCATGTGATCGAGTTCATCGAGGCGGCCCACCGCAAGGCGGGCCAGCGGGTCGACGGCCTGGCCGACGCACTGCTCAACGCCTTCGAACGGCATCTGGGCGAAGGGCGCGACGATCCTCGGCCCTTCCGCCTGCCGCTGGGGCCCACCTCGCATCGCTGGGCCCTGGCCGACAGCGCGATGAAAGCCTAGTCCGGCTTCACCGGGTCGATGCCGCGGCCCTTTTCCGGGATCAGCATCTGGCAATCGAGCAGTTCGCGGGCCGCGTTGTCGTCGCCGGCCTCGAAACGCGCGCGGGCCGCCTTGATCTCGCGGTTCATGTCGGCCTCGACCTTGGGCGCCGTCAGACCGCCCCTGCGCTGGGCCGCATCCATTGTTGCGAAGGCCCAAAACTCCGCATCGCTCATCGCCAGCTTGGCGCCGGCGGCGTTGCTGCGGGTCTCGAGCACGGCCCAGGCCATTGTCAGGCCGGCGCAGCGTAGCGACTTCGGATAGGGCGGCGGCCCCTCCGACGCAGCGAGCATAAGGCTGAAGGCGGTGACGATCATGCGCTGCCCTCCCCGGCGGCTGCCCTATGAACGGGATAGCAGGAGACGGCGTCAATCGGATACCCGACAAAGGGGGGCTGGCGTCAGCCCCGCTCGCGGGTGCGCTGGAAGCTGACCTTCGGATAGCGCTCGGCGACGTAGTTGATCTCCCAGGCCGTCTTGCCCAGGAACACCGGCGAATTGTCGATGTCGCTGGCCATGGCCGTGCGGTGGGTCGAGCGGAAATTCTCGATGTCGGCGTCGGTCCCGCCCAGCCAACGGGCCTCGGCATAGGGCGAGGCCTCGAAGATGACGTCCAGGGCGTACTCATTGCCCAGCCGGTCGGCCATGACCTCGAACTGCAGCTGGCCGACGGCGCCGACGATGAAGTCCGAACCGAGCTCCGGCCGGAACAGCTGGGTGACACCCTCCTCGGCCAGGCCTTCCAGCGCCTTCTTCAGGTGCTTGGCCTTCAGCGGATCCTTGACACGCACGCGACGGAGGATTTCCGGGGCGAAGTTGGGCAGGCCGGCGAAGCGCAGGGTCCCGGTTTCCGACAGGCTGTCGCCGACCCGCAGCACGCCGTGATTGGGAATGCCGATGACGTCGCCGGCGAAGGCCTCCTCGGCCAGCTCGCGGTCGGAGGCGAAGAACATGATGGGCGCGTTGACGCTCATCTGCTTGCCTGTCCCGCCCTTTCCGAGAGGGGCGCTCTTCAGCTTCATGCCCCGCTGGAACTTGCCGCTGGTCAGGCGGAAGAAGGCGATGCGGTCGCGGTGGTTGGGGTCCATGTTGGCCTGGACCTTGAAGACGAAGCCGGAGACTTCCGTGTCGCCCGGCTCGACCTCCATGGCCTGGCCGGCCTTCTCGGCCTTCACGGCCTTGGGCGGCGGGGCGAAGGCGCCGAGCGTGGCCAGCAGCTCGTCGACGCCGAAGTGGCGCAGAGCCGAGCCGAAAATCACCGGCGTCATGTGGCCTTCGAGGAAGGACTGGGCATCGAATGGCTTGGAGGCCTCCTGCACCAGCATGGCGCCTTCCTCGGCCTCTTCCCGCTCGGCGGGGTCGAGGTAGGAGTCCACCGCATTACCGCCCATCGGCACGGCCGGATCGTGGCCCTCTTCGCGGTTGCGGTTGTAGGGGATGAACTTCTGCGCCCGCAGGTCAATCATGCCCTTGAACCGCCCGCCCGAACCGGCCGGCCAGTAGAGCGGCGCGGGATCGAGCTGCAGCTTGCTGGCGATCTCGTCGAGCAGTTCGAAGGGGTCCTGGGCCTCGCGGTCCATCTTGTTGATGAAGGTGACGATGGGGATGTCGCGCAGGCGGCAGACTTCGAACAGCTTCAGCGTCTGGGGCTCGATGCCCTTGGCGGCGTCCAGCACCATGACGGCGGCGTCGGCGGCGGTCAGGGTGCGGTAGGTATCCTCCGAGAAGTCCTCGTGCCCGGGGGTGTCCAGCAGGTTGAACATCAGACCATCGTGGTCGAAGGTCATGACGCTGGCCGAGACGGAGATGCCGCGCTCGCGCTCGATCTTCATCCAGTCGGACCGGGTGCGGCGGTTCTCGCCACGGGCGCGCACGGCGCCGGCCGCCCGGATCGCCCCGCCGGCCAGCAGCAGGTTCTCGGTCAGGGTGGTCTTGCCGGCGTCAGGATGGCTGATGATGGCGAAGGTGCGCCGGCGCGCGGCCTCGGCGGCGGGGGTATTGGACATGGGCGGGGCTGTAGCGGGCGGCGGCCCGCTTGTCACCTCACCGGTTGGCCTTGATCCGCCGCAGCATGTCCTGGGCCGCGCTGGCCGCGCCGCCGCCGTGCGGGTTGTTGGCCACGGGGCCGAGGATGACGATGGCCTCGTCATACTCCTTCTTGCGCACCAGGGCCTGGGCGTAGAGCAGCCGCACCTGGTCGACCTGGGGCGCCAGGTTAAAGGCGATGTCCAGAACCTGCAGGGTGTTCTCGCTCGGGTAGCCGGCATCGGTCTGCTGGGCCAGAGCGAAGTAGTAGAGGGTCTGGTAGTTGGTCTTGTCGGCCGCGAACGAGCGCGCCAGGAACTTGCTGCCCCCCTTGTAGGCGTCGACCAACGCCTGGCCCGACACCCCGTCGTCATGCGCCTGGTCGATCATCGCCATGCCGATCAACCGCAGGGCCTCGGGGTCCTTGGGGTTGGCCTCCAGCCAGGCGTCGATCAGCGCCTTGCCCTTGGCGAAGTCGCCCAGCCGGAATTCGGCCCGGGCCAGGACCAGGGTGGCCAGCCGGTCGCCCGGATACTTGGCCGCCCGCTCGCGCAACAGGGCGAGAAACTTGTCGCTGTCCTCCTCCTCGCGGTGAGCCGTCTTCAGCCGCTGGTTTTCCAGCAGCAGATCATCGGCGGACGGCGACAGGGTGGTGACGGTGATCACCGGCGGGGCAAAGCCGCTTCGGGTGTAGTTGGTGTATTTCAGCCCGCTTTTCAGATAGGCGCGCAGGATACGCTCCAGGCCCGGGCCGTCGGTACCGAGGATCTGGTACATGGTCCTGGCCGGATCGGCGCCCCCCGAAACCTGCTTCATATAGGCCAGGAACTTCTCGTACCGGCCGGGATCGCTCATCATGTAGTGGGTCAGAAGCCAGGACTGGCCGTAGAAGCCGCCCTGCGTCTCCTTGGGCAGTTCCCAGAACCGCTTGCTGAGCAGGTCGTCCATCGGCGCCCACTTCAGATACTCGAGCTCGAGCACCCGGCCCTCGCTCCACTTGCCGACCTCGACCTGGGTCTTGCCGACCTTGGCGGTATCGAAATACTCGGCGTAGCCCTCGACCAGCCAGGCCGGATAGGCGTTGGCGAAGTACTGGTGCATGAAATGGTGCACGTACTCGTGCTGGATGACGTTGTTGTCGCCCCGGCTGCGGATGGCGACGGCGTAGATGTCGCCCATGCTGGCCGAGTAATAGCCGCCGATGCCGTCGCCCATGCCGGGCGAGGCCCGCCGCAGGCTGGGCGAGTTGGCGACCAGGTAGATCTCCAGCTTGCGCGGCGGCAGCCCGCCGGTCGGCATGCCGTGCCGGAACCGCAGCAGGTCGTCGAAGATCTCGAGGTCGGCGACATAGGTGCGCAGCACCGTCTCGTCGCCATCGCTGTAGACAATGAAGCGGGGGCTCTCGGCCCGAATCCACTTGGCGTCAGCCGGGCTGGCGGCGAGCGCCAGCACGACGACAGCGGCCAAGGCCGTCAGAATACGCGACATCATTGAAAACCCCCGGTACTCACCCGGAAGAAGCTAAGCAAAGCCTGGGCGTAGCGTCCAGAAAATCAGGCGGCGAGGCGGCGCCAAACCTGACGATCGGCCTCGACCGTGGTCAGGGCGCCATGCTGCTGGCGCTCGTAGAGCAGTCCCATGACCTCGAAGCTGATCTGGGCGTAACGCACGGCCACCAGGTCGTCCTTGCAGCCCCGGGCCGGGGCGACGAACAGGGCGGCGTTGATCTCCGGCTGCTTGAGCAGGATCAGGCTGGCCAGCCGCCGCGCGCGTTCGGGGTGAAACCGGTGCAGAAGCGGCTCTTCGGCGAACAGCTCGCGGCCCAGCTTTTCGACGAAGGCCATGCTCAAGGTCTTGAAGCGCGGTGCGGCGACCGGCGGAGCCATCTCCGTCGGCGCAAGGTTCAGAACCACGTCGTTGAGCAGGAAAAGCATGGCGCACTCATTCTGGGGGCAGATATGAATGCACCGGCGTGGCTTTCAGGACCGTCAAGGAACGCGGTTAACGCGTCTCAACCGGCTCGGTCAGGAAGTGGCGGCCCTCGCGGTCCTCGATCTCGACCACCCAGATGTCCGGGTCGATCTTCGCCGTGCGGCTGATGTAGGCGTCGAGGTCGCTCTCGACCGTGCTGGCCACCGGCTGCATCCAGAACCGTTCGCCGTCGCCGCGTGTCGCCTCGCTGTAGAGCCGCGCCCCGCCCTCGCCACGGTTCACCGCCTTGACCAGCACGGATCCGGCCCGCGCGTCACCCTTGCGGGCCACCACGGCGAACGCGCCGCCGAGCTCGGCCCTGCGGATCAGGGCGGCGACCCAGATATCTGTGGAAAGCAGCACAATAGGTCTTTCAAAAACACCGGGCGCTAACCGGATGGTAGGGCAACCGCCGTTACGGTGCCAATTCCAAGCGAAGACTTGGCAAGAATAGAGAAATGCGGACCGATGACGAGCCTGCGTGAGCAGATCGCGGGTCGGGCCGCCTGGTGGTCGGTCGGTCTGGTCTGTGTCGCCCTGGTGGCGACGGCCAAGCCCGCGCATGCCGCCGGGGGCGCCCTGGACCTGCTGTACGAGCGAACCGTGATGACCGCGGCCGACCAGCGCTGCGCGCTGTTCACGCCGCAGATCAAGGCCGCGCTCGACGCCTCGCGGCTGCAGGCGCGCGGCGCCGCCCTGCGGGCCGGCGCCGCCAAGGAAACCCTGGCCGAAACCGAGGGCCGGGCCTGGCGCAAGGCCAAGGCCGTTGACTGCCGCTCGCCCGACATCGCCACGGCCGCGGGCCGGGTGCGCGGGGCCTTCGCCGGCTACTCCAAGCTGGCTCGCATGGACTATCCCGGCGAGGTCGCCGGCTGGAGCGCCGACCGCTCGGTCTCCAAGGCCGGTGAACGCTGGAAGCTGGCCCAGACCAGCAACTTCGGTTGGGACAAGCTGCGCTTCGGCCTGGCCGGCCAGTATGGCGGGCCGCAGCTGACGGCCGTCGCCGTCTTCGCCGACAACGCCACCCCCTATGCGGCCCGCCTGGTCATGCGCGACGTCACCCGCACCAGCGGCCCCTATCTGGACACCCGCGCGCGCGGCAAGGGCGGCAAGCTGACTCTCGTCGCCCGCACCTCGCCGCGTTCGACCTCGCGGGTGTTCACCGCCGAGAGCCGCGGGTCCGCCGGCCCCATGCTGCTGCCCGAGGGCGCCAAGTCCGGCTGGGCTTTCCGCTTCTCGCCGGCCGCCCAGGCGGCGCTGGCCGGCCTCGACCCGCGCGAGGCGGTTGTGGTGGAGTTCGTCTTCGCCGGTCCGCGTGGCGACGTCGTGCGGCAGGCCCATGTCGAGGTCGGCGACTTCGCGGCGGGCAGAGCGTTCCTGGCGGCGGGCGCGCGGTAGTTACCGCACCGGGTTGAACGCCACCACATTGTCCCCCGCCGGCTCGGCGGGTTGCACCGGCGGCAACAGCACCGGCAGGCGGATGGTCACCGTGGTGCCTTCGCCGAGTGTGCTTTCGATGCCCATCTCGCCGCCATGCAGTTCGGCGAAGGACCTCACCAGCGACAGGCCAAGACCCGTGCCCATGGCCCGCCGGTCGCTGTCGCCCGCCTGTTCGTAGGGCCGGCCCAGGCGCTCCAGATCGTCGGCCCCGATGCCGACGCCGGTGTCGGCCACGACCAGCTCGAAGAAGCCTTCGAAACCGTGCGCCGTCACGGTGATCGCCCCGCCCTTGGGCGTGAACTTCAACGCGTTCGACACCAGGTTCAGCACGATCTGCTTGAGCGCCCGCCGATCGGCGTCGATCTCCAGCGGCTGGGTCGGCAGCATGCCGCGCAGCTGGACCCCGGCCCCATCGGCCTGCAGCCGCATCAGGCGAAGGGCCGCCGACACCGCCTCGCGGGCGTCAAAGGGTTCGCGCGACAGCTCGAAGCGGTCGGCCTCGATCTTCGACATGTCGAGGACGTCGTTGATCAGGTCGAGCAGGTGGCTGCCCGCTTCCAGGATGAGCCCGCTGTATTCGCCGTACTTGTCGGGCATCGGCCCGAACAGCCGCGAGTGCATGATGTCGGAAAAGCCCATGATGGCGTTGAGCGGCGTGCGCAGCTCGTGGCTCATGTTGGCCAGGAAGCGCGACTTGCCGCTGGCCAGGGTTTCGGCGTCCGTCTTGGCCTGTTCCAGGGCCGCCTCGCGGGCGCGGTCGGTGGTGGCGTCGCGGACCAGGGCCAGGATCATGTCGTCCTCGGCCCGGCGGAAGGAGACGGCGACCCAGCGGTCCTGGGCGGCGACCGGGGCGAAGGCGACCTCGGCCTTGCCCTCGGTGGCGGCGGCCTTCAGGGCGGCGGCGACCGGCTCGCGCTGCGCCGCCAGCGCCGGCAGGCCCAGCTGCACCAGGGCGTCGGTGTCGATGCCCTCGGGCGCGCGGCCATAGAGGGCGCGGACCTTGCCATGCGGATAGAGGGCAACCAGCAGGTGCGGCTGCCCCGACAGCAGGCCGGTCAGCCGCTGGGCCTCGCTGTCCTGGCGTCCTTCGATCTCGCGGCTGCGGCGGCGCGACAGCAGCAGGCCCGAGCCCAGGGTCAGGACGATGACCGCCATGCCAAGCAGGCCAAGCGCCATGGCCACCGGCGGGCTGGGCGCCTGGAGCGACACGCCCAGCAGCTGGCCGAGCGCGGCGACGGCGGCCGCCGCGATAGACAACAGAGCCCCGGCGGCGGTCAGCCGGTCGCGCCCCATAACTAAAGCTATAGCCAGGGGACTGAGGCAAAGCACGCCCAGAGGCCCGCCGACCCCGCCCGACAGCAGAGCGCCCAGCACGCCGGCGGCGGCCGACAGGGCGAGCAGGAGCAAGGGATCGGGGCGCGCGGGCTTGCGCGCCTCGGTCTCGGCGTCGGCTACGTGATCGTTCGGATCGTCGGTCAACGGCCTGAGCTTGGCGTCCCTGCCCCACTGGTGGTCGTTAAGACATTACCCGTCCGGGGCCGTCAGCAGAAGCGCGCACAATCGGCGGGCGACGGATCAAGCGGGGATGGCTGTGGATAGGGGCCCCGACTGGCGCGCCAGGCGCGCAACGGCACTCCAAAGAAACGGATTCGTAAGCGCCGACTGGCACAACCGCATGGAGGCCGCTCAGAAGCGCGGCGCGAAAGGCCAGAATGACCCGCGCGGCGCTGCAGACCGTTGTCCCCTTCGAGCCGCCGGCCCCCTCGCCAGAGGACCTGGCCGCCGAGCGCCGGGCGATCTTCGACGAGCAGAAGAAATCCTTCCTGCGTATGGTCAGCCACGAGCTGCGCACGCCGCTCAATGCGGTGATCGGCTTTTCCGAGATCCTGTCCTGCGAACTCTATGGCCCGCTCGGCGCCCCGCAGTACAAGGAATACGCCGAACACATCCGGGCCAGCGGCCACAAGCTGCTGACCATCGTCAACCAGGTGCTTGAGATCGCCCGGCTGGAAGGCCATGCCGCCGACATGCAGCTTGGCCCCGAGGCCCTGGACCACGCCCTGGAAGACACGCTGGAACAGCTGTCGCCAGACCTGCGCGAGGCCGGGGTCACCATCGACATCGCCGACGACACCGCCCTGCCCTCGGTCCTGGCCGATGGCCGCGGCCTGCGCACCATGCTGTTCAACCTGCTGCAGAACGCGGTGACCTGGTCGCCGGCCGGCGGGGTGGTCAGCGTTTCGGCCCACAGCCGGGCCGGGATGACCGACATCGTCATCAGCGACACCGGCCCGGGCATCGATCCGGCCGATATTCCGCGCCTGCTGAAACCCTTCGAACAGGGCCAATGCGCCCTGACGCGCAAGGCCAACGGCGCCGGCCTCGGCCTGCCGATCGTTGAGGCCCTGAGTGGGGCCATGGGCGGGCGGCTGACCATTGTCTCGGCCAGGGGCGAGGGCCTGACCGCGCGGCTGAGCTTGCCCGCCGCCTGATCGGCGTCTAATCCCCGGGCATGACTTCCCCCATCGACGCCGAACTCGCCGCGCTTGCCGAGGACTTCGACCTGATCGGCGATTGGGAAGAGCAGATCCAGTACGTCATCGACCTTGGGAAGGAGCTCGCTCCCCTCAGCGAGGCCGAGCATTCCGACGCCAACAAGGTGCGCGGCTGCGCCAGCCAGGTCTGGCTGGTCACCGAGAAGGACGGCGGTGTCCTCAAGTTCCGGGGCGACTCCGACGCCCACATCGTGCGCGGCCTCATCGCCATCCTGCTGAAGTTCTATTCCGGCGCCGCACCCGCCGACATCCTGGCCTTCGACGCCAAGGCCGCCTTCAAGCGCCTGGGCCTGGACGGCACGCTGTCGACCCAGCGGTCCAACGGCCTGGCCTCGATGGTGGAGAGAATTCGCCGGGACGCGGCGGGCGCGCTCTAGGCGGCGCGAATACCGCTCGAATAGGCCGTCCGCTCGGCCTTCAGGCCAATGACCGCGTCATAGCCGAGGATCATGTCGACCTCGCTGCCGTCGGTGGCCAGCGGCAGGCGCAGCCACAGGGTCGAGACGTGGGAGGCGCCGCGCCAGGCCATGCTGTGCGAACCGACCCTCGGCTTGCGGTCGGCGACCACGGCGTCGAGCTCGCTCTTCCAGTAGTCGGCGGCGGTGCTGCTGTAGAGGTCGGTCAGCTTCATGCCGGTAATTTCGCGGCCGTAGACCGAGTAGAGACCGGTGCCGGCCAGACGCTGACGGTAGTCGACGCTGCCGTCCTCGAGGCGGACAACGTCGATCAGGCTGACGGTGGGGAGCAGGCGCTTGAAGGCCTCCGGGCAGATGTCGGCCCGGGCCGGCAGACGGCCAGAGCGGCGCTGAGAGGCCCAGTAACGCAGGAGCTCTTCGTGAGCGCGGGCTGCAAGAGCCGAGGCGCCCAGTTGCGCGACCATCTACAGAATCCTTAACAACCCTTTGAATCACCTGTGATTCACTATCGCTTAACCGACGAATCGGAGGCAAGGGATATTTCGCCGCACGGGAGAAGATTCTGTTTTTGAGTCAATCAAAAAGAGAACCCCGGTTTGTCAGCCCACTTTTGAATCAACGAAAACGCCCGCCGGAATCTCCGGCGGGCGTCCGCGAGTCGAAGCTGAGTCGACGGTAAGTCTTTAGCGGCGCTTCTTGGCCTGACGGCCGCCCTGGCCCAGGCCCATCTGCTTGGCCAGGTCCGAGCGGGCCTTGGCGTAGTTCGGCGCGACCATGGGGTAGTCCTTGGCCAGACCCCACTTGGCCCGGTACTCTTCGGGGCTCATGTCGTACTTGGTGCGCAGATGGCGCTTCAGCGACTTGAACTTGCGGCCGTCTTCCAGGCAGACGAGGAAGTCGGGGGTGATCGAACGCTTCACCGGAACCGCCGGCTCCTTGGGGGCGACCTCGACGGTCTCGACACCCGTGGCAACGCCGCTCAGGGCCTTGTGCACCGACTGGATAAGCGCCGGGATGTCGGTGGCCGACACGGTGTTGTTGCCGACGTAAGCGGAAACGATGTCGGTCGTCATCTCGATGATGGCGGATTTATCTTCCATGGCCGGGGGTTCCATTTGGGAATTGTTGGGTTGTTTCTTGCCCGGGCGCGCCGCCCGGCTGATGGCTGCATAAGCCGTGTCGCCAATGAAGACAACCCCAACCACGATATTTGAAACAACAGTAGAGTGTTGCTCACCGGTAGACAGTGTGGCGGCGGATAGTCGTCAGTTGACGGTCAAAACCTGAGGTTTCCGACACTTATCCCGCGAAATCACGGCCCAAAGCGAGCATGGCTGCCCGTTGTGGGGCGGAGAATTCATCGACGGCGCCATCATCGCCTTCGCGAATGGCCTTCATCAGGGTGGGGGTCAGGGCCGAGGACAGGGCCCAGTTCCAGTATCGCAGCACCGTCTGGGCCCGGTCGACGGCCAGGCTGTCGAAGCAGGTCAGGACCCGTTCCAGCGCCGGGGTGATGTTGCCGGCCCCGTCGGTTTCCGGACGGCGCAGGCCGCGCCAGAGGGCCTTGATGGCGCCCCGCGGCAGGCCGGTGGCCTTGCACAGGATGGCGATCGGCTCGCCGCCCGGATCGGTCATGATCTTGGCGCCGGTCATCGGCTTGAGGCCGGAGAGGTAGCTGATTTCCTCGGCCAGCTCGCGGGTCATGCCGCTCTGCGAGGCGGCGATGGCCTCGTCGAGGCTGCCATAGGGGCTTTTCTCGATGGCGGCGCGGTTGCGCTGGCGGCGTTCGATGAACTGCAGGGCCTTGCGGGTCAGGGGATCCTGCCAGCCCTCCTCGGCGGCGATGGAGAAGAGGTCGCCGACGGCATCCTGCAGCACCTCGCGGCTGACGGCGAACCTTTGCAGGATCAGGCGGCGACAGTCGGAGTCGGCCCACCAGAACATGATGTAGGCGTGGCTGGGCCGCAGCTCGGGCCGCCGCAGCAAGAGGGAGATCAGCCGGGGATTGTCGCGGGTGCAGCCGACGATGGTTTCCAGCGCCCCATGGCTGAGGCGGGCCAGATCGTTGCGCAGCAGGGCTTCCAGCACCGGCTGTTCACAGCGGCGGACCAGGGCGTCGACGACCGCCTCCCCCACCCCGCGGCGAAGGGCGATCTGGCGGCGATGCTCAGGGCCGGCGTAGAGGACGCAGTCGATCAGGTCGGCGTCGCCCAGGTGCTGGCTGTGCTCAAGCAGGTTGCCGGCGATGTCGATGCTGTCGCGCATCAGCATCCGGGCCAGGGCCGGTGGAATATCGGCAATGTTGGCCAGGCGGCGGGCGACCTTGGCCCGTTCCTCGGGCGCGGCCTCGCGCAGCATCTCGATCAGGAGGTCGGAGGTCATCGCCCGTTCGAAGGCGTTGACCCGGCTGCCCGGCAGGCAGACCACGTCGGCCAGGCGCTTGAGCAGGGTGGCGCGGGAGCGGGCCACCGGGGCCGGCGCGGGCGCGGCGCCAGGCGCAGGAGCGCCCGCCGCCCCCGTGGGTTCGGGGGCGTCCTCAAGGGGGCGCATGGGGGCGGGCTCGCTCATCGGGACTCCGGTTCCGGCGTGAGCTTAAGCCCACGCCGTTAACTACCGGTGACGAACGCCCCGCCCTCGAGAGACGCTCAGCCGGCCTTAAGCGAAACTCGCCCGCTCCGGCTTGGAGGCCGGGTGGCTGGCCGTGAACAGGTTGTTGCGCTCGATGAAGATGCTCACGCCCGCGAGGGCCGCGATGGCCACGGCCAGCAGGAACATCGCGCCCTTGTCCGTCGGCAGGTTCAGGGCGTCGATCTGGGCGGCCGTCATCCCCTGGGCCAGCGCCTGCGACAGCGGGACGGGCCTGGGAACCTGCCAGCCCAGCCAGGGCGACAGGTGGAAGACAATGGCGCCGGCGGCGACGAACAGGCCGAGCATGGCCCCCCGTTGACGCATGGCGGGCCACAGCACCAGAGCGGCCGCGATCAACTCCAGCACGGCGGTGAAGTACCGCAGGCCGGGCTCGAACAGACCGATCCCCGACCGGGCCGCGATCAGGCCGAAGACGGGGTTGGGATCAAGACCGAAGAACTTCTGAAAACTCATGGCCAGCAACAGCCCAGCGAGCGCCAGGCCGAACGACCAGCTCAACACGCGATCCATCATGGCATTCTCTCCCGCGAGACTCTGTGAGGTCTCTGCGGGAGAAAGATTGCGCCTCGTCCTTAACTTTGACGAGTCACGGTTCCGCGACGGAAACCGGGGCGCAATGCTCTATTTGAACTGGGGCTCTTCCCAGTCCGGCCAGATGTCGGGCAGATCGGTCGACACCTTGTCCGGATAGTTGGGCGTGCGCTTTTCGAGGAAGGAGGTGACCCCCTCCTTGGCGTCGCCCTGCGCGCCCCGGTACTGGATGGCGCGGCTGTCGGACCGGTGGGCGTACATCGGGTGCGGCGCCCCGACGTTGCGCCACAGAAGCTGGCGGGTCAGGGCGATGGACACCGGGGCGGTGTTGTCGGCGATCTCGCGGGCCAGGGCGCGGGCGGCCGGCAGCAGGTCTTCGGGCGCATGCAGCGAGCGCACCAGCCCGCCGTCCTTGGCCTCCTGCGCGGGGAAGACCCGGCCGGTGTAGCACCACTCCAGCGCCTGCTGCATGCCGACCAGGCGCGGGAGGAACCAGCTGGAAGCCGCTTCGGGCGTGATGCCGCGGCGGGCGAAGACGAAGCCGAACTTGGCTTCCGTCGAGGCCATGCGGATGTCCATGGCCAGCTGCATGGTCAGGCCGATGCCGACGGCGGCGCCGTTGACGGCGGCGATCACCGGCTTCTTGCATTCGTAGATGCGCAGGGTCAGGCGGCCGCCGCCGTCGCGGTAGATGTTGTCGACCTTGCCGCTCTCGCGGGCGTCCTCGTTGCGCGAGGCGTAGTCGAAGGTGGAACCGCCGGTGCCCAGATCCGCCCCGGCACAGAAGGCGCGGCCCGAACCGGTGACGATCACCGCCTTGACCGCGTCATCGGCGTCGATCTCGTCGAAGCATTCGATCATCTCCAGCATCATCTGGGCGGTGAAGGCATTCATCCGCTCCGGCCGATGCAGGGTCAGGGTCGCGATGCCGTCCTCGACGACGTACTGGATGGTTTCGTAGGCCACGAGCGGCTCCCTCTATTGATGTGCCGGCATAGAACCCGCCCTCCCTCACGGAAGGCAAGGACTAGCCGCTGAACGCCACGCCGAGACGCCGGATGGCGTGCACGAAATTGTTGGGGGCGATGTCGATGTCGCCGGTCCAGCGGATGTCGGGATAGCGGGCCAGCAGCTGGCGCCAGGTTTCCTCGAGCTGCAGCTGGGCGACCCGCTTGCCGATGCAGACGTGGGGGCCGTAGCCGAAGGCGATGTGCTTGTCGGCGTTGGCGCGGGTGACGTCGAGGACGTCGGGGTTCGCGAACACCGCCTCGTCGCGGTTGCCGGCGCCATAGTACATGATCACCTTCTGGCCCTCGAGGATGCGCTGGCCGGCGACCTCGGCGTCGCGGGTAGCCGTGCGGCGCATGTAGATCACCGGGCTGACCATGCGGATGAACTCGTTGACGGCATTGGGCAGCAGGCTGTCGTCCGCGAGGAGCTTCGCCCGCTGATCGGGGTGTTCGGTGACCAGCTTCACCGAACCGGACAGGGTGTTCCGCGTCGTGTCATTGCCGGCGAAGACGATCAGCAGCCAGCTGCCGTCGAGGTATTCGTCGGACAGGAAATCCCCCTCCAGCTGGGCGCGGGCGATGGCGCTCATCAGGTCGGGCTGGGGATCCTGGCGGCGCTTGTGCAGCATGTGCCGGCCGTAGTCGAACATCTCCTCGACGTTGGTGTTGAAGTCCTGGATGAACTGCATCAGTTCCAGGGTCGGGCCGGCGGCCAGGTTGGCCTGCTCGGTGGCCATGTTCTGGGCCAGCTCCAGATAATGCATCCATTTCAGGAACTTCGGCCGATCCTCCGGCGGCACGCCGAGGATTTCGCAGAGCGTGAACAGCGGCAGCTGGGAGGAGAAGTTCTCGACGAAATCCAGCTCACCCTTGCCGGCCATCTGGTCCAGCAGACGGCCGATCTCGGCTTTCACCTTGACCTGCAGTTCGCGCAGGTAGCCCGGGGTGAAATAGGGCATGTGCTCGCGGCGCAGCTGCAGGTGCCAGGGCTGGTCCATGTTGATCATGGCGTCCATCGAGGCGCGGAACAGCAGCGCGTGGCGCTGCTCAGGCTTGCCGACGGCCATCAGGATGCCGCCGCGCTGGCTGGAGAAGGTTTCCGGATCGCCGTTGACGGTCATGATGTCGGCGTGGCGGGTCACCGCCCAGAAGCCGGGGCCCCCGCGCGGCTCGGCGTGCCACATGACCGGGGCTTGCGCGCGCATGCGGGCGAAGTCGGCCCAGGGCTGGCCGTGGGCGAAATTCATGGGGTTGCAGAGGTCGATGCCCTCGACGACCGGATAGGCGAGCGGGGCGCCGGGACCCGGACGGGCCTCCTGGACAGTCTGGCTGAGCAGCTCCATCGGTCTCTTCCCTGGATAGGTTATCGTTGGTTAGTCGGGACCTTGGCCCCTCCCCGTTCCGGCGCCAAGGGATGACGTGGCGTCAGGCCACAAGCTTGTGCGCCGCCAGCCGCTCATAGAGGGGCCGGGCGGCGTCAGCGATGCGGGCGAGGTCATCGGGCAAGGCCTGCGCTTCCTCGACGGGCGGCGGGCCAAAGCCGGTCGAACGCTCGACCGCGTCATACCAGGCCGGGGCCCAGACGCCGTCGCTGTCCCGGGGGCCGGCGGGCCAGGCCAGCATGGCCGCGCTGAACGGAATGCCCAGCGCCGCGCAGAGGGCGGTGAGGGTGCGTTCCGGGTTGGCCAGGACATCGGCGCCCTCGACCACGGGCGGCGCGCGACCCAGCCGGTCGCACTCGCGGTCGAACAGCTCGCCCTGCCGCTCGACGCCGATGTCGGCCAGGCTGACCTCGCCGCGCTTCTTGACGTAGGAGGCCAGGACCTTGGCCGGATCGCGGATCAGGAAGGCGTTGACGCAATGGGCGGTCCAGCCGAGGTCGACGCCGGGCAGCATGTGGTGAGTCATGTGCTTCTGGTAGAAGACCGGCGCCGCCGCCTCCCCCGCCATGTCGGCGGCGACGCTCGCCCAGTCCTGCGATTGCGAAGCCAGCACCTCCTCGCGCATCGGATGGTCCAGCCCCGTGGCGGCCAGGTAGGCGGCGTAGAAGGGCTCGTCGACGACGACGGTGTCGGGCCGGTTCTCGAAGGACCGCATCATCGCCGTTGAGATGTTGCGCGGCCCCGACCACATGGCGATGCGCAAGGTCACCGGACCGCCTCCGCGTCCTTGAGAGCCTCGTAGAGCGTCCTCAGTTTCGTCGTCACCGGGCCGGGAAGGGTCAGAGGCAGGGTGACGCCGTCGATCTCGCGCACGGGGGTCAGGCCACCGAAGGTGCCGGTGACGAAGGCTTCGTCGGCGGTCTTCGGATCGTCGGCGGGGAAGTCGCCCAGCTCGAGCGGGATGCCGCCCTCCCGGCACAGGCGGATGACATTTCCGCGGGTGACGCCGTTGAAGCAATAGTCGCCGCGCGAGGTGCGGACCTGGCCGTCCTTGACCCAGAAGAAGTTGGTGGCGTTGCAGCTGGAGATGAAGCCGTGGGGGTCGAGCATGATCCCCTCGTCGGCGCCGAGCGCGATGGCTTCGTTCAGGGCGATGATCAGGTTGAGCCGGCTGTGGGAGTTCAGCCGCATGTCGAACATCTCCGCCGGGCTGCAGCGGATCGAGACGGTGGCCAGCTTCAGGCCCCGGGTGACGATGGCCGGACTCGGCGACTTCCATTCGGCCAGGATGACGACGGTGGGT
Source organism: Caulobacter sp. SRI_014 (assembly GCF_057586315.1). NCBI lineage: Bacteria > Pseudomonadati > Pseudomonadota > Alphaproteobacteria > Caulobacterales > Caulobacteraceae > Caulobacter > Caulobacter sp. SRI_014. Next base: position 129,576 of record NZ_JBYCZQ010000008.1, read on the forward strand.
GTGCCCAGCGCATTGCGGGGGTCCTGGTTGGCCGCCGACTTCGGCCCACGCGTCACCATCAGCCGCAGGTGGACGCCGTCCTCCATGCCGTTGGCGGTCAGGAGTTCGTCGAGGGCGGCGATGACCTCGGCCCGGCTCATGCCGATGTCGAGACCGATGGCGGCCGCGCCGGCGAACAGCCGGTCGAGATGGGTGTCGAGGAAGACCAGTCGGCCCCTGTTCAGCCGCAGCCCCTCCCAGACCCCGTCGCCGACCACGAAGCCGGCGTCGAAGATCGAGACCTTGGCGTCCTCCTTGCGGACCAGGGCGCCGTTCAGCCAGACGCGGGCGGTCTCGTTGCGCGGGTCCGCCGCGAAGTCCTGACTGCCGGCCATGAGTCTTCTCCCTTCCGCCAGACATGAAACAGCCGGCCCTGGAAGACCAGAGCCGGCTGCAAAAGTTCAGGCCCTGAGGGGCTCAGATCAGAGGATCCAGCCGCCCGTGCCGTCCAGGAAGGTCCCGGGGGCGATGATCGACGTGCTGGTGCCCGAGTGGTCACCGTCGATACGCAGCGAGTAGTCGGCCTTCTTGTCGCCGTTGACGTCGAGGCGCAGGTAGGTCGAGTTCGTCCCCGCATCGTAGGTCAGGGTCGCTTCGCCGGCCACACCGCTGAAGGTCGTCAGCACGGTGGCGAAGTGGAAGGCCTGGTTGCCCATGACGTTGGCATTGGCGTCGATGGCCGACAGGTCCACCCGGTCGCCGCCCGCGAAGCTGAGATCGAAGATCCGGTCGGTTTCCAGGGTGGCCAGGCCGACGCTTTCCTGACGGACCGCGAAGATGTCCCAGCCGTTCTGGCCGTACAGCAGGTCGTTGCCGACGCCGCCGAAGATGACGTCGTTGCCGTCGCCGCCCTTGATGGTGTCGACCCCGGCCTTGCCATCGAGGACGTTGACGCCCTCGTTGCCGGTGATGGCGTTGGCCCCGCTGTTGCCCGTGCCGGCGATGTCGCCGGCGCCGGCCTGCAGTTCAAGCGCCTCGAGATTCTCACCCATGATGTAGGAGGCGAAGGCTCGGACGATGTCATAACCTTCGCCAGCATTCTCAAGGATGAAGTCATTGTATTCGTTGACGATGTAGACGTCATTGCCGACCCCGCCATACATCTTGTCGGGACCGATGCCGCCATCCATGAAGTCGTTGCCGCTGCCGCCGGTCATGGTGTCCACGCCGTCGCCGCCGTACATGTAGTCGTTGCCGTTGCCACCCGTCAGGTTGTCAATGCCGGCGCCGCCGAACAGCTTGTCGGCGCCTTCGCCACCATCCAGCTGGTCGTTGCCGTCATCCCCGTTGAGGATGTCGTTGCCGTTGCCGCCGGCGGCAGTGTCGTTGTCCGCCCCGCCGTTGACCACGTCATTAGAGTCGCCGCCGTCGATGACGTCAGCCCCGGCGCCGCCGTTGAGGACATCCTTGCCACCAAAACCGTAGAGCTTGTCGGCGCCATCCATCCCCGAGAGGATGTTTACCCCGTCATTGCCGTTGATGGTGTTGTTGGAGCCGTTGCCCGTGCCGTTGGAGTCGCCCGAACCCAGCAGGGTCAGGTGTTCCAGGCCGGCGCCGAGGATGTAGGTCCCCATCGACCTGACGGTGTCGATGCCCGAGCTGTCGGTGATGGTGTCGCCGGCGTCATCCACGAAGTAGATGTCGCTGCCGTCGCCGCCGTTCATGTCGTCGGCGCCCGTGCCGCCATCCAGCGTATCGTTGCCGTTGCCGCCGACGAGGTCGTCAGCACCGGCGCCGCCGTTGAGGATGTCGTTGCCCTCCTCGCCGTTCAGCTGGTCGTTGTCGTCGCCGCCGTTGAGCTTGTCAGCCTGGTCGCCACCGTTGAGGGTGTCGTCGCCCGCTTCGCCGTTGATGACGTCGCCGCCGCCAAGGCCGTTTCCGGTGTCATTGCCACCGCCGAGGTTCATGGTGTTGCCCGTGCCGCTGCCGGTCACGGTGTCGGCGCCGGCGGTGCCGGTGTAGATGTCGCCCGCGTCGGTCTCACCGTCGATGGTGATGGTCACCGTGGCCACGTCGCCGCCGTCCACGGTGTAGGTGAAGACGTCGGTGTCGGTGCTGTTGCCGGCCCCGGCGCTGGCGTCGACCAGGTCGTCGAAGGCGCCGTTCGGATCGTAGTCGAACGTGCCGTCCGAGTAGACGGTCAGCAGGGCGCCGCTCGGCAGGGTGATCTGGACGCCGTAGGTGATGGCGTTTCCGTTGACCTCGGTGACGTCGGTCACCGAGGTGTCCGCGCCCGAGCCGTTGTCGGCATAGAGATCGCCGGCGACGATCGGGGTCGATTCCGTGGTCGTGAAGGCGTCGTCCTGGGCGTCGCCGCCGCCGTCGGCGATGGTGATCACCGTGGCCGTCTGGGCGCTCGGATCAGAGCCGTCCGTGACGATGATATTGACCGTCCGGCTGTTGTCCGTGCCGCCGACGTTGGCGTCGCCGGCATGATCGTAGGTGATCGAGCGGATCGCCGCCTGGTAGTTGGCGACCGAGGCGGACCCGGTCAGGGTCAGAACCCCGGTGCCGGAGTTGTAGACGCCCGAGATGCCGTTCTGGTTGGTGAAGCCCAACAGGTCACCGGCGACGAAGTCGGAAATGGAGATGGTGGCGCCGGTCAGGTTGGCGCTGTCGACGTCCGCGACGTTGTAGTTCGGCGCGAAGGCGATCGCCCCGGCGCCTTCGGTGAAGGTCGCGGTGGTGTCGGCGTTGACGTCCGGGGCGTCGTTCACCGCGTTGACCGAGGTGCTCAGGGTCACCGTCGCGTTGGAGTAGACGGTCGTACCGCCCGAGCCCGTCAACGACGAGTCGAGGCGGGTGCCGGTGACCACCGGGCCGGCGGAGTCGTCGATCAGCAGAACCACCAGGGTGCCCGGCGTGCCGTTGTAGTCGGCGGCCGGGACGAACCGCAGGGAGTCGCTGGCCGAGATCAGGTAGGTGTCGGTCGGGCTCAGCGCCGGCAGGTCGGACCAGCTGCCGCCGGTGAACACCTGCCAGTGACCCTGGGCGCCGTTCGAGTTGTCGATGCCGATCATGATGCCGGCGAAGCTGTTGGCGGAGCTGCCGCCTGAGACGGTGTCCGCCGCGTCGGAGAAGTGGCTTCCGAACAGGTTGGAGACCGTGTCGCCGGCCGGGTTGGTCACATCCTCGTTGACCGCCAGCAGGGTGGCCGTCGTGCCGTTGATCACCGTCGGGGCGTCGTTGACCGCCGTGATGTCCGGCTGGCTGAGCACGACCGTGCCGCTGCTGTAGGGGGTGGTGCCGCCGCGGGTGGTCACGTCGAGGTGGGCGCCGTTGGTCAGAGCGCCGCCGGAGTTGTCGACCAGCACAACAGTCAGGGCGGGGGCCGGGCCGTTGAAGTTCGCCGCCGGGGCGAAGCGGATCGGCGTGGCGGCGGTCAGCGTGGTCGCCGAGGCGGTGCTGGAGGCTCCGATGTTGATCCAGGAGGCGCCGTTCCAGTACTGCCACTGGCCGGTCCCGGCAGCGGAGTCATTCACCGTGACGGCGACGCCGGCGAAGCTGTTGGCGCTGGAGCCGCCGTTGGCGGACTGATCGTCGGTGGCGTCGGAGAACTGGCCCGAGAACAGGCTCGAGACGGTCTGGGTGAGGCTGTTGCTGCTTGAATCCTCGACGACCTGGACGGCCGTTTCGGTGCCGTCGCCGGCCACGGTCGGGGCATCGTTCACCGCCGTGACGGTGATGACGCGGACGTCGCTGTCCTGCTCGGTGGTTCCCGTCCCGGTCGCGCCAGGATCGTTGCCGTTGAAGCCACCGTCGTTGGTGACGACGGTGATGTCGATGCCGCCATTGAGGTTGGCGGGGATGCTGCTCAGCACCAGGCCGTTGACCGCCGCCAGGACGGCGTTGATCTGGTTCTGGGTGCCGGTCAGGGTGACAGTCGCGGTGCCGTTGCCGGAAACCTCGCCGGCCACCAGGCCGCCTGTGACGTTGGTCAGCACCGTCAGGACACCGTACTCGGCCGTCAGGGTGACGGTGATGTCCTGGGTGGCCGGATCGGCATCGACGTCCGACACGGAGATCCCGGTGATGGCCAGGGTGCCGACGTCTTCGGCGACGGTGCCGCCGGTCCCCACCGAATTGACCGGCGCGTCGTTGATGCCGGTGACCGTCACGGTCGCCGTGCCGGCGTCGGCGTTCAGGATGCCGTCGCTGACCGTCCAGCGCAGGACCCGGTCGTTGGCCGTGCCGTAGTAGGTCGGGTTGTCGCCGCTGACCGTGAAGCGGGCGGTCTGCAGCAGGGTTTCATAGGCGTCGAAGGTCGAGACGCCGGTCAGGCTCATGACGCCGGTGGCGGTGTCGTAGGCCCAGGTGATGCCGCCGCTGGTTCCCGAGGTCGTGCCGTTGATGGTGATCCGGTCGCCGGACTGCAGGTTGGTGGCGATCCAGACGGTCGCGCCGGCCAGCTGGTCGGTCTGGTCGGCGTTTTCGAAGTCGGTGACGTCGAGGGCGTCGATGAAGTCGATGGCCGTCGAGGTACCCGAGGCCGGGCCGTTGGAGGCTTCGGTGGTCCCCAGGCCACCGTTGGCGCTGGTGGTCATCGTCGGGGCGCGGTTGAGGTGCAGCCCGATACCGACCAGCCCGGATTCGTTGTTGATGGTCGAGAACAGGACGGGCGTGCCCGTGCCGTTCAGATTGCCCGACCAGACGCCTTCGCCGTCATTGGCGACGATGCCCGACGTGCCGGTGGTGTCGAGCACGTACCAGCGGCCCGTGACGACGTCGATTTCCAGGTCGCTGAGGATCCCTTGCGGACCCTGGCCGGCGGTCTGTTGCCAGACGACACTGTAGGTCCCGGCGGCGTTGCCGGTCAGGGCGTAGGCGTAGATGCCGCCCGGATGGTAGATGGGCGCCGTGCCGCTGTTCTGGTCGTCATCGAGCAGAACCTCGCCGGTCGAGAAGTAGAGGATGTTGTTGACCGTATCGATGGCCAGGCCGTCGAGGGTGCCGAACTCCTTGGGGAAGGCCTCGCCGGGGTTGTTGGTGCCGGTGCCGACTTCGTTGTCCTGCGGGCTGAACGGCATGACGGTCAGGTTGCCGCCGCCGAAGGTGAAGGCACCCGCGCCGTCGGAATTGTCGAGGCCGCTGATCCGGTAGAGGTAGTTCTTCTGGACCGAGTCGCCGCCGGCGCTGGCCAGGACGCGCGTGCTGGTGAAGTAGACATCGCCGGTGGCGAAGTTGATCACCATGTCGTTGAAGAAGTTGTTGGCGGTGCCGATCGGATTGCCCGAGCCGGTGCCGAAGTTGGCCAGCTGGGTGCCGGCCTGGTTGGGGGTGTCGGACGACACCTTCCAGAAGCCACTGCCGAGCGTGAAGTAGACCGAGCCGGTCTGCGGATCGACCTCCATGTGGTCGATGCGGCCGGTGGCGTCGGTGGCGGTGTTGTTGAACAGCACCGTCAGGGTCGGGACCGCCGCCGGATTGAACAGGTCGGCGATGTTGCCCTGAAGGATGCGGTTGTGGCCGTTCAGGTCGCTGTCGGCGATGTAGAACTTGCCGTGCACCGTATCGAAGGTGATGTCGGCCGGCCGGTACAGCATGTCGTTACCGCCCGACTGGAAGTCGGTGTACAGGCGGTTGATGTTGTGGCCGAGGTTGCCGCCGCTGATCGTGCCGTCGCCATCGACCTTGATCAGGCCGTCGCCGCCGCTGGCGCCGGTGACCCACAGCTGGAAGTCGGGCGCAACGTGGAACTGGCTGTTGAACGGATGCGGGTGCGCCTGCTGGCCGTCGATGTCGTCCCCGGCCCAGTTCTGGGCGTCGGAGATCTGGCGCATGAAATACTCGGCGCCGCCGCCGTTGGTCGGGCCGTGGTAGGAGCCGATGTCCAGCGGAATTGCCGCGGCGTTGACCCCGGCGGTCAGGCCGGTGTTCACCAGGCTGGCGTTGAAGGTGGAGTTGCCGTCGGCGAACTCGATGGCGAACAGGAAGGTCGTCGGGGTGTTGGCGTCCGTGCCGGTGTAGGCGTAGATCGCTTCACCGGAGTTGGCGAATTCGTTGCCCCCGAAGCCGGTCAGCGTCGGCGTGATCACGGCCCCCGCCGCAAGGCCGCCGCCGGGAACCGTGTAGCTGAACGTCCCGTCCGTGCCGCTGCCCGAGAAGGACGTACCGTTCCAGGTCCGGTCGGTGAAGTAGATCACCGTTCCGGCCGGCAGCGGCCGCAGAACGACAAAGGTCAGCGACTGCGCCGCCCCCACGGGAGCCGAGGTCTGGGCTGTGTTGTAGCCAATGATTGCGATGTCGCCGGCAGCAGGCATTCTCGTTCCCCCAAAAGGGGCCGGCGTCATGACCGGCCCTGGGCCTCTACCGCGACGGTTCGCCGCTACGCAGATGGCCGATCAAATACAATGAAGCACCAAATCCGCCCCCTGCACGAAATACAAGGAATACGCGAGTTTGGTGCGTTCGCGCGGTAGTGAAGCCCCATAGCTAGCAAATTGTAAAGACGTTTAAGGCGCTTGCACTACGGCGAATGGCCGCGAATCGGCGCCAGGTCGCCTAACACAGGTTCCCCGCCTCGGGTACTAGCCCATGGCCACTAGCAACGGCTCGTACAACCTGTCTTTGCGCTATTGTGAGCGGATGAGCGTTGGTCTAGGTTGGCCACGGCGATGGGGGGATCGCGGCCCAATAGCGTGTGACGCCCCTCCTGTCCTGAACAACGTGTTGGCAACGTCACGGTCGTGGACCGTCGACGACAAGGAGGCGGGGCATGGCGCAACCCTACGTTGGAGAAATCCGGATGTTCGCAGGGAACTTCGCCCCCAACGGGTGGATGTTCTGCGAAGGGCAGACCTTGCCCATCTCCGAGAACGAGGTGCTGTTCCAGCTGATCGGCACCACCTACGGCGGCGACGGCCAGGAAACCTTCAACCTGCCGAACCTGGCCAGCCGCGTGCCGATCCACATGGGCACGGGCCCCGACGGCACCACCTATCAGATCGGCGAGATGGCCGGCACCGAACAGGAAACCCTGACGGTCCAGCAAACTCCGAACCATACCCACGCCGTCCTTGCGACCAACGCCAGCTCCAGCCAGTTTCCCGGCGGCGCCCTGATGGGCCCGGCGACCAGCGCCCAGTCGGGCGTCAAGATGTACGGCGTCGATACCCCGCTGGTGAACATGGCGGCCCAGTCCGTCGCGCCGCAGGGCGGCAGCCAGCCGCACGAGAACTGTCAGCCGTTCCTGTGCATCAACTTCATCATCTCCCTGTTCGGCGTCTTCCCCAGCCAGAACTAAGAAGCAGCCCGCTGCCCGGGGCCGGGCGCTTCCTGAACCGTTAGGGACAAGCATCATGTCTGACCAATTCGTCGCCGAGATCCGCATCTTCCCGTTCAACTTCCCGCCGACCGGCTGGGCGTTCTGCGCGGGTCAACTGATGCCGATCTCGCAGAACACCGCCCTCTTCTCGCTGCTGGGCACCGTCTACGGCGGCGACGGCAAGTCGACCTTCGCCCTGCCCGACATGCAAGACAATGCGCCGATGCAGCCTGGCCAGGGCCAAGGCCTGTCGTTGCGCGACCTGGGCGAACTGTCGGGCTCACAGTCGGTCACCTTGCTGGTCAGCGAGATGCCGTTCCACACCCACACCATGCAGGCCAGCAGCCAGGACGCCAGCAGCGCCAGTCCGACCGGCGCCTATCCGGCCAAGGGCCTGTGGGACGCCGGCACCGGCGGCGGCCTGGCCGGCTCCTTTGTCGCCACCAACGCGGGTCCCCAACAGACCATGAACGCCCAGCAGCTGTCGCCGGCCGGCGGGTCGCTGCCGCACAACAACATGCAGCCGTACCTGACGCTGAACTTCTGCATCGCCTTGCAGGGCATCTTCCCGCAGCGCCCCTGATTTCGCGGGGCTCCAGCCCCCTTCGCCGGGCCGAGCCCGCCGTCAACCAGACCTCTTCGGAGCGACCCAGATGTCCGAACCCTTCCTGTCTGAAATCAAGATCGTCTCGTTCAACTTCCCGCCCAGGGGTTGGGCGCTCTGCAACGGCCAGTTTCTGCCGATCAACTCGAATCAGGCCCTTTTCGCCCTGCTCGGGACGACCTACGGCGGCAACGGCCAGACCACCTTCGCCCTGCCCAACCTGCGGGGCCGTACGCCGGTCGGCTTCGGCGCCAGCTTCACCCTCGGCGAGGCCGCCGGCTCCACCTCGGTGACCATCACCCAGCAGACGATGCCGACCCACCTCCACTTCGGCCAGGCGATCAACGTCGCGGCCCCCGCCGACGAGAACGGGCAGGACGCCACGGGCAAGGAATTCGGCGGCGCCACGGTCTTCGCCCAGGGCGGCAACACCCAGACGGTCAACATGTACGGCCAGCCCTCGGGCCTGACGGCCATGGCCCCCGACATGCTGACCAGCGTCGGCGGCAGCCAGCCGCACAACAACATGATGCCTTACCTGACGCTGAACTTCATCATCGCCCTGCAGGGAATCTTCCCCAGCCAGAACTGATCGGGCGGCATCACAATGGAAAGGCCGGGCGCGGCGCCCGGCCTTTTTTGTGTGTCAGCCAAGAGGTCCTGATGGCCTGACTCCTGGTTGACTGTCCCCGCGATTGCCTGCCCCCTAGTTGAACGTGGCCTGATAGTCCTGCTGCCCACGCTGGTGGGTCTGGATCGGCATGAGGTACAGCTCGAAGCTCTCCTCGCCGCCTTCGACATCCAGGAGGTAAAGGCCGTCCGGCAACACGTCATCGGCCGGACCGGTGAAGATCAGGGTAAAGGGCATCCGGACGATCTTCGGCCGGTCGGCCTCCAGCACAGTGTGCTCGACGATGGCCGACAGGGTGAAGACATGGCGCCCCTCCCGCACCTTGAAGGTCTTCTGAACATGGGGCTTGAAGTCTTCAAGGGTCAGCATGGCGAGGCAGGGTTCCGTCGGTGGTGTGCGCCGCTACTATGGCGGCAAGTCCCGGGGCCGCAACCCTGTAGCGCGTCGATGAGCAAGGCATGACCAGTTCCCCGGATACCGTCTTGATTCCCTGGCCGCACGGCCGGCTGACCCTGCGCCCCGAAACCCGGGACGACCTGCCGTTCCGCTTCAACCTGTTCGTCCGGTCGCGGCCGCCGGAATGGGACCAGGTGGTCTTGCCGGTCGAACAACTGACCCAGGTGATGAACCATCAGTTCTGGGCCCAGACCCAGACCTATCTGGCGCGGTTTCCCGATGGCCGGTTCGACATCATCGAACTGGACGGCAAGCCCATCGGCCGCATCGTGGTCAACCGCCCCGGCGACCGCATCCACATCGTCGATCAGGCCATCGCGCCGGAGCTGCGCGGCCAGGGACTGGGGACGGCGATCATGCGCCATCTCATGGCCGAGGCGGAGGCGAACGGGCTGTTCATGGCCCTCAAGGTCGGCAACGCCAACGATCCCTCGATGCGGCTGTACAGCCGCCTGGGCTTCGCGGCGATCGACGAGTCGCTGGAATACATCGAGATGCACTGGCGGCCGGCGTGAACCCGGCGCCCTGCGCACTGCGCCTGCCGATGCGGTTTGACCCGGACCGCCTGCAGGCGGATCTGGAAATCCTGCTGGCGGAGCCCTGGTATCTGCACCCCAACACGGCCGACTACGACCGGGACTGGAGCATCCTGTCCCTGCGCTCGATAGGCGGCCATCCCCGGCGGACCATCGCCGCCCCCTTGCCCGCCGAGGCCTTCGCCGACACCCCGAACCTGGCCCGGACCCCCTATTTCCGATCAGTTATCGCCGCCTTCCCGATGCCGCTGCAGGCAATCCGGCTGCTCAAGCTGGCCGCCGGGGCCAACATCACCGAACACACCGACGGCGGCCTGGGGTTCGAGGACGGACAGGTCCGGTTTCACATCCCCATTATCTCCAGCCCGGAGGTTGAATTCCGGCTCGCAGGCCAGCGGCTCGACATGCGTCCCGGCGAGGTCTGGTACGCCGACTTCAATCAGGTCCACAGCGTTCACAACCGCGGGGCCGAAGACCGGATCCACCTGGTCATTGACGGGCAGGTCAACGCCTGGGTCGCCGGCCTGCTGGGCCGGCCGACGCCGCAGTCAGCCGCTGAAGACTACGCTGGATAAGCATTCAAATTGGGCTTTGGCAGCCTTTAGTTGCGTTTTCGAAGTTTACCGCAACCCTCGGGTGAATAGGGGATTTCCAGTGTTCGCCCCGGACGATTCCGCATGACGACGTGCGGCGGACCCTGTTAATTTGCCGTTTGCCTTGAAGGCATTGTTTGGGTTGGGGACCTACAGATGGACAGACGCGCATTTATCGCTGGCGCCGGCGCGATTGCCGCCGTGCCGATGGCCGCTCAGGCCCAAACTGCCGGCAAAGGTGAGATCGTGACGATCCGCGGCTATCTGAAGCGCATCACGACCCACATCTACGCCATCGCGCCGACGGCCCAGAAAACCGACCCCAAGACGACCAACTATGCGGCCTGGCCGACGGACGTGGTCCGGGTCTACCCCAAGGACGCCGGCAAGATGACGCTCGGCCTGGTGACCATCAAAGGCAAGTATTATCGGGGCCGCCAGATGGACGCCTCCAGCCGCACCGTGGCGACTGTGGTCATGACCGACGCCGTCATGGGCTGATACAGCCCTTCGGCCCGAGTTCTGGACGCCGCCCGGTCCGCCGGGCGGCGTTTTGTTTGGGCGCTGGAGCGGAAGGCGCCTTAGTCCGTCAGCTTCGGGATCGGCGTGTAGCCGGGCGGGACGGGCTCGCCGGGAGGGCCGCTCCACCAGCCCTTGCTTCCCTTGGGCGGCGGCGGCAGCGGCTTGCGCTGGCGACTGGGCTTTGGCGGGCCCGCAGATGCAGGCGGGGCGATGGTCCCGCCATCGGCCTTCGGGGCGGTAAAACGGCGCTCGGGGGCGGTCATGGCCGGGCTGAGCGGGCCGCTGCGGGCGGTGAACAGCGCCACCTTCAGGCTCTTGCGGCCCTTGACCAGCCGGGCGTCGCGGCGGCCAAGCGAGACCACCCGCCAGCCGTCAACGCTGTCGCCACGGCGGGCTCGGACGCTCATCCCATTGGACGAGAAATAGCCGGTCAGCGCCCCGTCCTTGCCCATCACCCCGACCAGGACCGGCAGGGCGTCGACCGGCGGCGGCGGCGGGGCGACGGGCGCGCCGGCGGGGTCGGCCTCGGCGCTCAGCGGCGCGCCGGCGGCGGCGAAGCGGGTCATGCGGGCGGCGCTGGAGGCCTCCTCGACGCCGGCGGCCAGGATGCGCGGACCGCTGCTGGCTGGCAGCACGCCTTCGGCGACCGTGTCGCGCTCCTCGCCCGGCCAGAAGGTGATGGCGGCGGCAAGCACCGCGGCGCTGGCCAGGATGATCAGGGGCGGACGAATCATCAGCCGCCCCCCTGGATGGCGACCAGCACGGCCAGATCAGCGCTGATCTCGGCCCCCGGGGCGCCGGGCTCGCCAGTCGCCAGCAGCAGCCGCTCAAGCACCACCGCTTCGCCCCTTTTCTCGATCCAGCGGGCCAGCCGGTCGGCGGCGGGGGCGTCAGCGTAGCCGCGCAGGCCCAGCCGCACGACCTGCAGGTTGGTCCCGCCCGGCCGGCGCTCCAGCACCTCCAGCTCGACGACCTTGATGCCGGCGTCGGTCAGTTCCTGGCGCATGCGTTCGGCGGCGGCCAGCGAGGCCTGGCTGGCCGGGGCGGCGACCAGAGCCTCGCCCGTCATCGCCGCGCCCGTGCGGGCGGTGTAGTCGCGGACCAGACCTTCCTGCAGCGCGGTTTCCTTGTGGGTGGCGCTGAGGTCCTGCAACTGCAGGCCGACCCGCACCGCCAGAAGGGCGGCGACGGCCAGCAGCAGGGCGGCCAGCAATGGCAGCCAACGCTCGGGGATCTGCGGCAAGGTCCGGTCGGTCATTGGCAGACCTCCGGATCCAGAATCACCCGGTTGCCGGCCCCGTTGCCGTTGTCATTGCTGGCCCGCGCCCCCTTGGCGGTCAGGGCCGCCAGCTGCTCGGCGCTCATCGGCTGGGCGAGACCGGCCATCACCTGGCCGTCGGCGGCCGACAGGTCGGTCAGCACCACCTCGCTGCCGGTGGAGGCGAGCGTGTCGAAGGCGCAGTCGACCATCATCGCATGGCGCTGGCCGGCGGCCGTCCGCCAGACCCTTTGCGCATCCCCCTGCAGCCGCACTTGGCGGCTGGTGAAGCGGACGAGATCGGTGGTCGCCTCCAGCCGCGTCTGCGCCGCCTCGACCGACTGGCCAAGGCGCAGGGAGGCGGCGCCCAGCACCAGCACCAGGCCGAGCGCGAAGGCGCAGACGAGTTCGAGGGTCTTGCGGCGGTCGTCCAGAGCTGCGCCGCGGCGATAGGGGTTGTCGAAGCGGAAGTCGAAAGTCTCGCCGTCCAGTTCGCCCCGCAGGTCGACGAAGGCCGGCCCGTGGGCGGCGATGCTGGCCGTCGGGCCGAAGAGGGTGCGTGAAGCGAAGGCGACAGCGAACCGGGTCTGACCGTTGTCGGCCGGCCCGACCGTCTCGACGGCGAAGGCGGTCTGTTCGGCGGGCAAGGGCGAGAGGATGTCCAGCTGCAGGGCCACGGCCTCTCGCGCCGCCTTCAGCGACCCGGTCGGAAGGTCGAGCGGGCGCACGAAGACATTCGCTTCTTCCGCTCTGTCGTCGGCCTCGAACAGGCTCATCGCTTGCCGCAATCCCCCCGCGTCGGATCATAGTTGCAGACCTCCGGGAGATCGCACCGCAGGGCCGCGACCGCAATCGCCGTATCGTCGCGGGCGACCGTCGCCACCGACCAGCCGGACCGTTCGGTCCCGTCCGCCTTGCGGGCGGTGACGATCTCGGCCCGGCTTCCCGAGGGCAGGCCGAGGAAGGGCAGGATGTCCTTCTCCGACTTCAGCCCAACGCCGCCGTTGTCGTCCATGGTCAGCACCAGCCCCGGATTGGCGCAGCGGTCGGCGTTGCGAAGGCTCGCCTGCAACGCCCGGTCCGACAGGTCCGGCCGGCCGAGCGCCATCGCCCGCTGGGTCCAGCCGATGAAGTCAACCTGCAGATAGATCATTGCCGTCATGATCAGCGCCCCGATGCCGATCGCGACCAAGGCTTCTGTCATGGCAAACCCGTTGGCCCGCCTCATTGCGAGCCTCCGACGATGACCGCGTCGATGGCGCTGCGGTCTGGCCGGGCCCCGGCCGTCCAGGTCACTTCCAGCCGCACCTGCTGGGCGCCGTTGGAATTGGCCGCCTCGACCGGCCCGCGCGGCAGCCGCCGCCAGCGATAGCGGCCGGTCTTGCCCGAGGTCATGACGCGCAGATCGGCCGGGGTCGTCAGCCGGGCCTCCTCGTACAGGCGCTCGATAACGGTGGCGGCGGCCATCCGGGCCTGGGCCCGGTCGATGGTCCGGGCCGCCCAGACCAGCAGGGTCAGGGCCAGGGCGCCGGTCAGGGTCGCGAGGCCGAGCGAGACCAGGGCCTCCGCCAATATGAAACCCCGCCGCCTCACAGCTCGACCATATCGCTGATCGACATCAGGCCCTGGAAGACCACCAGGACGATGCCGCCGACCACCAGCCCGATCATCAGCACGATGGCCGGGGTCAGGATCGACAGGAAACGCTCGGTCTTCTCCTGGGCCCGGGCCGACAGGGCGTCGCCCGCTTCGCCAAGAACGCGCGGCAGGTCGGAGGCGCTTTCCCCCACCTTGGTCAGGCCGATCAGCATCGGCGGGGCGAACGAAATGGCCCGAAACACCTCCGACAGCTTGGTCCCTTCACGCAGGCGCGGCTCCTGGGCCTCAAGGGCCAGGCGGACGGGTTCGACCCCGATGGCCTCGACCGAGACGCGGAAGGCGGTGGCCAGCGGCACTCCGGCCCCGATGGCGATCGACAGCCGTTGGGCCAGGCCCCCGAACACGGTGTCGGGCAGGATGCCGAAGCCCGCCCGGGTCAGCATCACCCGGTGCAGCAGGCGGATGGCGACATCGCGGGCCGCCCGCGACAAGGTCAGGGCCAGGGCCAGGATCAGGCCGGCCATGCCGAGGATCGGGGCGGCCGTGCGCAGGATACGTCCGCCGGCCATCACCGCCTTGGTGGTGGCCGGAAGCTCGCCGACTCCGGTGAAGGCGGGCTCCAGGGCCGGCAGCACGGCGAAGGCGAACAGCAGGATGGCCGCCGCCGCCATGGCCATGACGAACAGCGGATAGATGATCATGGTGATCAGCCGAGTGCGGGTCGCCGCCGAGGCCTTCAGGGCCGCCGCGCCGCCGGCCAGGATCTCGGTCAGCCGGCCGGTCGCCTCGCCGGCCTTGGCCAGGGCCTGCAGGTAGCGGCCGGTCTGGCCCGGAATGGCCGACAGCCCGGCTGACAGCGGCCGTCCTGCCATCAGCTCAGCCCGCACATGGGCCGCCAGCCGGGCCAGCACCGGCACCTCCGAGGTGGTCTCGATGATGTGGAGGGTCTGGCCGAGCGACAGGCCGCTCTTGAGGAACCGCGCCAGGTCGGCGGCGAAGGCGGCCCCCTGGGCGTCACTGACCGACAGGCCCGTGCGGGCCGGGGCGAAGGGCGTGGTGCTGGCGGTGATGGCGGTCGGGGTGACCTGCTCGGCCAACAGGTCGTCGCGCACCTGGGCTTCGCTGAGGCCTTCGCGGCGGCCGCGCGCCTGGCGGCCGGCGGCGTCCACCCCCCGCCAGGCGTAGGTCCTCATAGAGAGGTCGCCCGGTAGACATCCTCCAGCGCCACCTCACCCCGAGCGGCGTGGCGCAGAGCGTCATGAGCGAGGGTGGTAAAGTCGGCCCGGTCGGCCAGCTGGCGGCGGATGTCGGCGGTCGGGGCGCCGGTCGAGATCATTCGCTCGATGGCCTCGTCGACGGTGAAGATTTCGCCCAGCGGCGCCCGGCCGACCCGGCCGGCGCCGTTACAGGCCTTGCAGCCGGCCGCCTCATGGAGATGCAGCTCGCCCGCCTTGATGCCATGGGCCTGGAACAGGGTGACTTCGTCCGGCGTCGCCGCGCGCGGCGCCTTGCAGGCTTCGCACAGCCGGGGCGTCAGCCGCTGGGCGGAGGCCCCGATCAGCACGCCGGCCAGCAGGTAGCGCTCCACCCCCATGTCGGCCAGGCGGGCCGGAGCGGTGGCGGCGTCGTTGGTGTGCAGGGTGGCCAGCACGAGGTGCCCCGTCAGGGCGGCCTGCACGGCCAGCCGGGCGGTCTCGCTGTCGCGGATTTCACCGACCAGGATGACGTCAGGGTCGTGGCGCAGGAAGGCGCGCAGAGAGGAGGCGAAGGTGACGCCCGCCGCCTCGTTGACCTGGGTCTGGTTGATGCCGTCGAAGACGTACTCGATCGGATCCTCGATGGTCAGGACCTTGCGTTCCCGCGTCGCCAGCTTGCGCAGGGCGGCATAGAGGGTGGTGGTCTTGCCGCTGCCGGTTGGACCGGTGACCAGGATCAGACCGTAGGGGCGGCGCAGCTGCTGGGCGAAGGTCTCGCGGAAGGCGGCGTCAAAGCCCAGCGAGTCGACCGTGAAATCGACCCCGTGCCGGGTCAGCAGGCGGACCACCGCCGACTCCCCGAACACCGTCGGCGTCGTGGAAATCCTGAGGTCGGTCAGCGCCCCGCGGATCGAAGCCGTCGCCCGACCGTCCTGCGGCGCCCGCACCGAGGCCACGTCGAGGTCGGCCAGAACCTTGATCCGCGCCACCACGCCCGAACCGAAGGCCGCGGCCAGGGGCTCGAGATCGCGCAGGGCCCCGTCGACCCGGATGCGCACCAGGCAGCGGTCGGCCTTCTGTTCCAGGTGGATGTCGCTGGCCCGCTCCTGCAGCGCCCGCTCGAGCAGGCCGTCGAGGTAGCGCACCACCGGGGCGTCGCGGGCGAAGTCGCGCAGGCGTTCGGCGTCCTCCAGCGAGCCGACGTCCGGACCACCGGCCTCCACCTCCGCGGCGACGGCGCGGGTGCGGGCCGCCCGCCACAGGCTGAAGGGGATGGTGCGCAGCTCGACGCTCTTGCCGGCCGCAAAGCGCAGGCCCCGCCGGACTTCCTCGCCGCCGGCGTCGACCAGGCCGACGACCAGGCGGTCGGGATGGTCTTCCAGCACGAGGGCGTGGTTTTCGGCCAGGTACTTCTCGTTCAGCGAGGTGGGGCCAGGGGCCTGCGGCTCGCTCTCGCCGTCCCACAGCGGGGCGTCGTGCAGGGCGGCGCTGGCGGCGGCGATGACGGCGTCCCCGGCCAGGCCCAGCAGGCTGGCGGCCACCGCCGGCGGCTGTCCGGCCGTGGCCACGGCGGCCCGCAGCCGCTCGCGATCGGCGGCCTGCAGGCCCAGCGCCTCGGCGAGCCGTTTGGCGCCCTCGATCCGCGCCTGCGCCAGGGTCGGCAGCGTGGCCCCGAAGTCCGGGCGCGACCTGTCGCCATATGGACTCTGTGAAACGGACTGGGGCATAACCTGCTGCAAGTTCTGGGGGTTGGTCGGTGGGTACAATGGCGGGTTTGGACACCGGCAGGAAGATCAAACAACGCCGCGGTGACCGCGCGCGCCGTGAGGCGGGCTATACCCTGACCGAAATGCTGGTCGTTGTGGCGATCATCGGCCTGATCTCGGCCGTGGTCATTCCCCAGGTCATGGGCCAGATGGGCAAGGCCCAATCACGCGCCGCCAAGCTGAAGGCCCAGACGGTGGCCGCCGCCGTCGAACTCTATTCCGGCGATGTCGGCCATTTCCCGACAAAGGAAGAGGGCCTGATCGCCCTGGTCCAGCGGCCGGGCGGCCTGGACAGCTGGACCGGTCCCTATCTGCGGACCAAGGACGAACTGCTTGATCCCTGGGGCCAGCCGTTCCTGTACACGGTCGGTGAAGGCGGGGGCTTTAGCGTGAGTACGCTCGGCGCCGACAAGAAGCCGGGTGGCGAGGGGGCGGACCGGGACATCTCGGTCCAGTAGAGGGCGATATGAACAAGGCCATTGCCGTCGGCGCCGTCGCGCTGCTGATGCTGCTGGGCGCCTGCGCGAGCGATCCGCGCCGGCCAGGCGGCAGCGCGACCCTGCCGGAGTCGCAGCCCACATCCCCAGCCGCCGAGGCTGCCGCCACCACCCGTGTCGGCGAGGAGCCGCCGCCCGAGCGTCAGGGCTGGCGCGACGACGCGGTCGGCGCCCCGATTTCCGCCGCGCCGCCGGTTCCCTCCAGCGGCTCGACGCAACGCATTCCGATCAACGTCCTGATGGACCGCGCCCCGATCCCGGCCGCCGTCGAGGCGGTGCTCGGCGAGGTGCTCAGCCGGCCGTTCCGCATCGATCCTCAGGTCACCGGCGAGGTCTCGTTCCGCCTGGTCGGCGAGATGACCGAGACCGACATCCTGATCAGCCTGGACCAGGCCCTGCGCAGCGCCAACGCCGCCCTCGTCGCCTCGCCCGGCGGCGGGCTGGCCGTCGTCCCGGCCGGCAATGTGCCGGCCTTCTCGGTGCTGCCCAGCGGGACGTCGCAGCAGCGCAGCTTCTTCGCCGGCGGCACGGCCATCTACCGGGCCCAGAACGTCAGCGCGATGGAGATGGTCCGGGTCCTGACCCCCATTGCCGAGGGCCGCGCCCAGGTGCGGGGCGATTCCACCCGCGAATACGTCTACATCAGTGGTGATCCGGCCACGGTGAACAGCCTGGTGCGCACCGCCGAGCTGTTCGACGTCGAATGGCTGCGCGGCAACAGCTTCCAGTTCTATCCGTTGAAGTACGCCGGGGCCAAAGCCGTGGCCGACGACGTGCGCCGCCTCTACGGCGGGGCCGACGGGCCGATCGGCACCCAGGTCGACATGATCGACATCGAGCGGCTCAACGCCATCATCGTCATCGCCAAGTCGCCAGCCCTGCTGGACCAGACGATGAAGTGGATCGAGCGCCTGGATCAGCCGGCCTCGCCCAGCGAACAGCGGATCCGCGTCGTGCCCCTGTCGAACATCAAGGCCGAGGAGCTGGTCAAGGTGATCGGCGGCTTCTTCGGCGCCGCGCCGCCGCCGCCCGGCGGCCTGGCCGGCCAGGCCGGCGCCGCCGGGTCCTCGCCCAGCGGCGGCCAGGTGACAGCCGATCCACGCAGTAACTCGATCATCCTCTACGCCACCGATGCGGAGTACCAGAACCTGCTGCAGGTCGTGCGCCGCCTCGATGTGCCGCCGCCGCAGATCCTCATCGAGGGCACGGTCGCGGAGGTGCGGCTGAACGACAAGCTGAACCTCGGCGTCCAGTGGTTCCTGCAGAACGATCCCAAGGTCACCGGTGGTTTCGCCACGGTCGGCAACGGCAACCTGGCCCTGACCTTCCCGGGCCTGTCGCTGCAGTACCTGGGCCCCGATATCAAGGTTGCGATCAACGCCCTGTCGTCGGTCACCGACGTCGAGGTGGTGTCGACCCCGCGCCTGCTGGTTCTGGCCAACGAGACCGCCACCCTGCAGGTCGGCGACCAGGTGCCGATCATCACCCAGACCTCGACCGGCGACCAGCAGACCAGCCTGACGGTCAACGCCGTCAGCTATCGCGACACCGGCGTGCTGCTGACCGTCACCCCGCGTGTCGGCGAGGGCGGCCGCATCTTCATCGACATCGAGCAGGAGGTCAGCGACGTATCGGAAACCACCACCTCCGAGATCAACAGCCCGACCATCGCCCAGCGCAAGTTCCGCACCCAGATCGCCGTCGACAACGGCCAGGTCATCGCGCTCGGGGGCCTGATCCGCTCGACCCGCACCAAGGGCGACAGCGGCGTGCCGCTGCTCAGCCAGATCCCGATCGCCGGGGCCCTGTTCCGCGAGCGGGCCAATGTGAAGGGCCGCACCGAACTGGTGGTGTTCCTGAAGGCCACCCTGGTCCGGGACCGGGCCGACGCCGACCGGGTGACCAAGGACATCGCCTCCGGCCTGACAACACTCGGGTTCGGGCGTGACCGCCGGTAGACGATCCTTCAGGGGCTTCACCCTGCCCCTGACGCTGGCGCTGGCGTTCGCGATCATGAGCACGGCGGCCGGGCTGACCGGCCTCGTCACCGTCAAGGCCAAGGCGGCTCGCCAGAAGGACGCCGACCTCTTCGCCCTGATCACCCTGGAGTCGGCGACTCAGGCCGGGCTGGCCCGGCTGGAGAAGGACGGGGCGCCGCAAACCCCGGACTGGGAAGCGAGCGAGCGCCTCAACAATCGCCAGGTCGAGCTGACCTTTTTCGCCCCCGGATACAAACCCGACGCAGGCCAGGATCCCGCCACCGACATCGCCGCCAGGGTGGCCCAGCCGGGGCTGCGAGCCCGGGTCGTCGCCGCCCTGACAAGTCCCGACCCCAAGATCGGACGGATCGGCTTCATCCGGCTGAGCGACTTCCTGAAGGCAGCCCAGGTCTCACCGTCGGAAGAGGATTGCCTGCGCGCCCTGCTCACCCTCGGCCGCCAGGGACCAACCCCGCAACCGATGCCTCCGGCGACCGCCCTTTCGCCGCAGATCACCCCGCTGCTGCCCGGAGACAGCATCGAGCTGCGGGCCGTCATCCGCACCGACCGCTACAGCGACGTCCTCTGGCAGCGGGTCCGTTACACCGGGACCCCCGGCCAGCCCTGGCACATCCACGACTGGCGCCGTCTGCGCCTGGCCCCAGGCGCCGTGCTGTGCAAGCCGCCGCAAGCCTGATCGCCCCCTTCCTGGCCCTGGGAGCCTTGGCCATGGGTGCGCTTGCCGCCGCCCTGGGCCTGGCCTGGCCCGCCTGGCCGAGGCTGACCGGCGCCCGGTCGCGGGCCCTTTGGGTCGCCGCCGGCCTGGTTCTGGCCTTCGCCGCCTTGGCGCCCTTCGGCCGCTGGTCGCTGCTGCCGGCCGGCGCGGCGCTGATCTACCTCGCCCTCACGGACCTGCGCCGGTTCTCGCTGCCCTGGGCCGGCCTGGCGGCTCTGGCGCTTGCCGTCGGCCTGGACATCGCGCTTCACCAGGACACGGCAAGGGAGCGGCTGTCCGTCGGGATCGTCACCGGCCTGTTCCTGTTCAGCATCCGCCACTGGTCGGGCAGGCCGCCAAAGCTCGGCTTCGGAGACGTCCTGTTGGCCGCCATGGCCGCCGCCCTGGTCGGTTGGCGGGAGGCCGTGGTGATGCTGGCCCTGGCCGCCTTCGCGCCCCTGTTGCTGCAGAGGCTTCAGCGCCGCCAGGGTCCTGTGCCCTTCGGCTTCTGGCTGTCGCTGGCCGCCCTGCCCTTCGCCTTCCTTGGCCTCGCCTGAGCGATGGACAGCGCCAGGATTTCCGACACAAGGTCGGGCGTGACGCCACTCCGCTACCGCCTGCATCTGACGCCCAACGCTGACGCCGGAACCTTCACCGGCGCGCTGACCCTCGACGCCGCGGGGGCCGCGCGGCTCGAAACCATCAGCCTCGATTGCCTCGGTCTCGATATCGAGGCGGCCTCGATCGACGGCGTGCCCGCAACCTGGCGCCAGGACGGCGGCAAGCTGCATCTGATCCCCGCCGTCCCGGCCGGCGATGTGATCAGCATCCAGATCGCCTACGCCGGTCGCCTGTCCCACGCGCCGCGCGGCCTCTATCGCGGCGACGGTTTCATCGCCAGCCAACTGCAGCCGAACCACGCCCGCTGGGTCTTTCCCTGTCTCGACGATCCCGGCCTGCGGGCCGTCTTCGAGCTCAGCGTCGCGGTTCCGGACGGTCAGACCGCCCTGTCCAACTCCGCCGTCGTCCGCCATGAGGCCGGCGTCGCCACCTTCGCCCCGACCCCTCCGCTGCCGACCCACCTGATGGCCGTAGCCCTCGGCGCCCTCCACGCCACCCGCGACGGTCCGGTCAGCCTCAACACTCTCGAGCCCGGCCCCAACGACGCCTGGGTGCTGCGGACCGCCGTCGCTGCCCTCGCCTTCTTCGGCGACTGGCTGGGTGTTCCCTATCCCTTCGCCAAGCTCGACCTCGTCCTCCTGCCCGAAATTGGCGTCGCCGGCATGGAGAACACCGGGGCCATCTTCCTGCGCCGGGCGTCCCTGACCCGGCCGACCCGCGAGGCCGCCACTCTCATCGCCCATGAGATCGCTCACCAGTGGTTCGGTGGTCTGGTCACCCCGGCTGGCTGGGACGAGCTTTGGCTCAACGAGGGCTTCGCCACCTGGCTGGCGCCCAAGGCGGTGGCCGCCGACCTCGCCGACGAGCCCGCCGAGGTCGCCGCCCTGCGCGCCGCTCTGGCCGCCGACAGCGGTCCGGGCGCCCGGCCCCTGAGCGGACCGCCCCCCGACGATCCAGCCGGCCTCTTCGACGTCCTCACCTACCGCAAGGGCGCGGCCCTGCTGCGCATGCTCGAGGGCTGGATGGGCGAGGCGGCGATGCGCAGCGGCCTTGGCCGGTATCTCAGGGATCACGCGCTCGGCGTCGTCCGCTCAGATGACCTGTGGGCCGCTCTCGAGACCGCCAGCGGCAAGCCCGTCGCCGCCATGGCCGGCGACTTTGTCCGCCGCACAGGTCCAACGCGCATCGCCCTGCATTGGGAAGGCTCCACCGTCCACATTTCCCAGCCCGACGACGACCCGGTCACCCTCCCCGTGCGCCTGCGCATCGCCACCGACGCCGGCGAGGTCCACGACACCGTCCTGCTCGAGGGACGGACCGCCAGCCTCACCCTGCCTGCCGAAGTCCGGTACGCCTGCGCCGACGGCTATTTCCGCACCCACTACCCGGCCGGCGCGCCGCCGCCGAACGCCCTTTCCGAGTCCGAGGCCATCGTTCTCATCGAAGACGCCTGGCTGGACCTGTGGGCCGGCGAGACCGACCTGCCGGCCTTCCTCGACCTCGCCCGCCAGGCGCTCACCGCCGGCCGCGCGGTCAGCGTCCTTCGCGCTCATCTCGCCGACCTGCGCGACCTGCTGGCCGGCGGAGCCCGCGGACCGCTGTACGACGCCTGGCTGGCCAGGCTCGACCCGCCATCCCCCACCCCCGCCTTCGCCGAACTCAAGAGCCGCCTGACGGACGACGAGGATGCAGCCCTCGCCGGTCTCTGCGCCATTACCGACCCGGAAGCCCTGCCGGACCAGCTGGCCCTGTTCGACCGCTGGCCCGTGCTTGCCGCCGAGGGCCTGCTGGCCAACCCTGCCGTCCGCGCCGCCGCCTGGAGTCACATCAAGGCCCATTGGAACCAACTGGGTGAGGCGGTGCAGGGTCTCGGCGGCAGAGGCCTGGTCGCCGGCCTGGCGGCCTTCCACGATCCGGCGGCGGCGGGCGACATCGTGCGCTTCTTCCATGACCGCAAGGCGCCCCCGGGACTGGCCGGCGCCCTGCAGCGGATCGCCGGCCGCACGGGATTCCGCGCCTGGGCGCAGACGGCGATGGACGCCTTCCTGATCCGTCAGGGAATCGACAATCCAGCGGGCGACGGTCAACCCATGCTGGCGGCCATGGTCGCCGGCTTTCAGGGGGCCCTGGTCCAGCGCACGATGCTCGCCGATCAGGGGCTCCCGGTCGCGCCCTGGATGCACACGCCCGAGAACCTTCGCGGCGCGCTCGGGGCCATCGAACGGACTTGGCTTCAAAGCCTCCGCGGCGAGGCGCCTCCGCCGCGCGATCTCGCCATGCGCCTGATCGAGGATCTTGAGGCCGCCGCGGCCGACCTGGCACGCCTGGGCGGGAAGCTGGCTGACAATCGCGATCCCGCGGCGGCGAGGAGCGTTATCGCCGGCCTCGCGCGGGCGGCAATCACGGCAGAGCGGCGGGCCGAACTGGCTGTCCTGGCCGCCGCTGTTATCGACAACGGGACATCCGCTGCCCCCCTGAGAGCCGCCTTGGCCGAACGGCGGGCCGAAAGCGCCGCGACCCGCGCCTGGACCCTCAGTGCGCCGGACGTCCTCACCCGCTTCCAGCGCCTGGACCTGCGCAAGTCGGCGGGTCTGGCCGCGACGACCTTGCGCGATCTGGCCCGCGAGATGCGAACTGCCCTGCAGGGATGAAGAAACTGCGGCCCCCTGCCGCGACGGCGCCCTTGAGCCCGAGCCCGCAACGCGCTTCTATTCGCGCTTCAAGTGAACACCGATAACCCGGCGCCAAGACCGGGGGTCCCCGAGGAAGCACCATGCACCCCAGCCATTACGCCAAGAGCCACCCCGACCGCGCCGCCTACATCATGGCGGGGACCGGCGAGACGGTGACCTACAAGCAGCTCGACGAGCGCTCCAATCAGGGCGCGCAGCTGTTCCGGTCGCTGGGCCTGGGGGTCGGCGACGTGATCGCCGTCTGCATGGACAACAACGCCCGCTACTTCGAGATCGCATGGGCCGGCCAGCGCTCGGGGCTCTACTACACCTGCATCTCGTCCAAGCTGACGGCCGGCGAGATGGAGTACATCCTGCGCGACTGCGGGGCCAAGGTGCTGATCACCTCCTCGTCCATGGGCGAGCTGGCCGACGAGGTGGCGGCCCTGGTCCCGGACCTGAAGCTCTACATGGTCGGCGGCCAGCGCGGCCCCTACGAGAGCTTCGAGGCCGCGCGCGATAAGATGCCGACGACGCCGGTCGCCGATGAAACCGCCGGCTCCGACATGCTCTACAGCTCCGGCACTACCGGCCGGCCCAAGGGCGTCAAGCCGGCCCTGACCGGCAACCCGATCGATATGCCCAACCCCCTGTCGATGATGACCCAGGGCCTGTTCGGCTTCCAGGAAGGCTGCATCTACCTCTCGCCGGCGCCGCTGTACCACGCCGCCCCGCTGCGCTGGTGCATGAGCGTCCACAAGCTGGGCGGCACCGTCATTGTCATGGAGAAGTTCGATCCGGAGACGGCGCTGGCCCTGATCGAGAGGTACAAGATCGACTGCGGCCAGTTCGTGCCGACCCACTTCGTGCGCATGCTGAAGCTGCCTGAAGAGGTGCGCGCCAAGTACGACATCAGCTCGATGAAGTCGGCCGTTCACGCCGCCGCCCCCTGCCCGGTGCCGGTCAAGGAGCAGATGATCGCCTGGTGGGGCCCGGTGATCCACGAGTACTACGCCGGCACCGAGGGCAACGGCTTCTGCTACATCGGCAGCGCCGACTGGCTGGCCCACAAGGGTTCGGTCGGCAAGGCGGTGCTGGGCGAGCTGCGCATCTGCGACGAGGAGGGCGACCCCCTGCCGCCGCGCGCCGAAGGTCAGGTCTATTTCGAGAACGGCCCGCCCATCAACTACCACAACGACCCGCAGAAGACCGCCGACAGCTACAACAAGCATGGCTGGACGAGCCTGGGCGATGTCGGCTGGATGGACGAGGAAGGCTTCCTCTACCTGACCGACCGCAAGAGCTTCATGATCATTTCGGGCGGGGTGAACATCTATCCGCAGGAGATCGAGAACCTGCTGGTCACCCACCCCAAGGTCACCGACGTGGCCGTGGTCGGCGGGCCCCACGAGGAGATGGGAGAGCAGGTGATCGCCGTCATCCAGCCGGCCACCGGCGAGGGCGACGCGGAACTGGCGGCCGAACTGCTGGCCTTCTGCCGCGCCAACCTCAGCCACGTGAAGACGCCCCGCGTTATCGACTTCATGGCCGAGCTGCCGCGCCACCCGACCGGCAAGCTCTACAAGCGCCTGATCCGTGACGCCTACTGGGGCAAGACCGACGCCAAGATCGTTTGACCCCGCGCGATCTGTACGCGGCGTCAAACCCAAACTGCGTCCGACGGCTTTTAGGGGAGCTCAGTTGTTCCTGAAGCGCGGCAAGCTATCTCAATGGGCTAACGACGTTTATTTCTGATCAGAGGTCTGGTTGCTCCGTCGCGGAAAGCGTTTCGCGGCGGTCCGGGTAGAATTGGTGTTCGTGTGACGGGTGAGCTTGGCAAAGAGACCGCAGGCCAGATGGCCGATCTCGTGCTCGAAGTCCTCGACCAGGCGCGCATGGACGCCATGATCGCCCATCCCCGCTTCGCGTCGGCCAGCCTGGCCTTGCTCGACAACTGGGGTCCGCACGCCGAGGACGACGCCTCGATGACGCGCACCCTGCGCGACGTCGGCCACTACATGGCCGGCATCTGGGCCCTGGCCCTGCATGGGTCGCTGGAGGGTCTGACCCACACCACCCTCAGCGCCCTCGTCGAACCCCTGGGCTTCGGCAGCCGCACCCGCGTTCACGCCATGCTGGTCTATCTGCAGGTCATCGGCCTGATCCGGCCGACGGCGGCGCGTGGCGATGGCCGTTTCAAGCGCTATGCCCCGACGCCGGCTCTCGAGGCCCTGTTCCGCGCCCGCTTCCGGCGCGAACTGGCCCTGTGCACGCCGCTGGCGCCCAAGGCCCAGTCGGTGCTCGACCGCTGGGACGAGCCGGGCGTGTTCGAAGAATTCATGGCCGCCACGGGCCGGTTCATGGCCGGCAGCTTCCTGGCCTATGACCGCAAGGCCCCCAACCTCGACGGCATCTCGCAGCGCAACGCCGGCCTGACGGTGATGGGCCAGCTGGTTGTCATGGCCGGCGACGGTTTTCCGCCAAGGGGGTCGGCCGAGATCAACCTCAGTGAATTGGCCAAGCGCAGCGGGGTCTCGCGCCAGCACGCCCGCAACATCCTGAAGGTCGGCGAACAGGCCGGCTTCTGGCGCAACAGTTCCGACGCCCGGCTGAGCTTCACTGACAGCTTCGACCTGCAGATCCGGGTGCTGATGGCCTCCTACGTCCTGCACCTGGGCTGGTGCGGCGAGCAGGCCCTGGCCGCCGTCGACGGCCGCAGAACAGCCGCCTGAGGTCTAGACCTCTTCGTCGATGCTGATGACCCGGCGCACGTCGTCGCCGATCAGGCCGATGGCCGAGGGGTTGCGCACGCCGGGCAGGGCGACGACGTCGAACAGCTCCTTCACCACGCCCTCGATCCGCACCCATTCGACGGTGTCGCCGCTCTCGGTATCGATCACCAGGATGCCGCAGCGGGCCACGGCGTCACGGCTGGCCAGCGCCTGGTCCAGCGGCAGCCCGCTGAAGGTCCGGTTCTCGCGGGCCTGCGACAGGCCGACCAGGGCGTACTTGCCGATGAACGACAGGCCGCGCGCATAGCCGGGACAGAAGGCCACCGACTTGAAGGCGCTGGTGTCGGGATCGATGAAGCCCAGTTCGCCGGCGCCGGAGTTCAGCACCCACAGCTTGCCGTCATGGATGCGCGGCGAGTGGGGCATCGACAGGCCCTCGACCACCCGCTCGTTGTTGGTCACGTCCATGATCATGCCGCCGTCCGAGCGGCGATCGCGCCAGCCGTCGGCGACGTCGGACTTCGAGACCATGGTCACATAGCGCGGACGGCCGTTCTCCATGGCCAGGCCGTTCATGTGGCAGCGGTCTTCCGGGGCCAGCTTGGTTATGAACGGCGGCTTCCAGAGCGGCTTGAAGCTGAAGCCCTCGCTGATCGTCGCCAGGCAGGAGAACAGGGTGTTGACGAAGACGATGTTCCCGTCGGCGTCGAAGGCGATGTCATGGGCGTCGACGTCGCCCGTGATCCAGCTGACGCGCGGGCTGTAGACGGCATCATGCGGGCCGCTCATCTGGCCCGGCGGCAGGACATTGTCGAAGCGGTAGATCTGGTAGTGAGTGGCCAGCGCCAGTTTGCGGGCGTCGTCACTCCGGGCCAACCCCATGCAGCGGGCGAAGGTGCGCTCGAACACGGCGATGCGGCCGGGCTCCTTGATCCCCAGGAAGAAGATCTTGCCCGCCTGATAGGTGGTGAAGCTGATCGACGATCCCATGCGCGCCAGCCAGTCGGGGAACCCCCGGGAGGTGGTCAGGGCGAAAGCTTCCTGGGGCGGGGCGGCGGTCGTCGTATCGGTCATGGCGCACACTTGGCACACCGCACGCGCACTGACGAGTGGAAGAATCCGTCTCCTTTCAGGCCGCCGTCGCCTTTGCGGCGCGCGCGGCGGCCGCCTCGGTCATCACCCGGGCGGTGTGCTCATCTGCGGCGAAGAAGGTCTCCAGCACCAGTTCCGACAGGGTGACGTCCACCGCCGTGCCGAACAGGGTGGTGGTCGAGATGAAGCTGAGCGGCCCGTAGGGGCTGGACATGCGCAGGGGCACCGCAACGCCGCCGTAGTCGGGGCCGTAGGCCCGACCGACCGCCGCCGGCGGAGCGGGAAAGGCCGCCAGCTCGGCCAGCAAGGCCGCCAGCACCGGATCGGCGCTGGCCGCCAGGTCGCGCCGCAGCCGGTCCAGCACATGGCCGCGCCATTCGACCAGGTTGAGGATGCGCGAGGCCAGGCCCCCCGGATGCAGGCTGGCGCGCAGCACATTGACCGGCGGGGTCAGCAGCTCCAGCGCCAGCCCGACCATCAGATGCTGCGCCGCCTGGTTGGCGGCCAGCAGGTTCCAGTGGCGGTCGACCAGCAGGGCCGGGTGCGGTTCGTGGCCGGCCATGATCAGGTCTACGGCCCGGCGGGCGGCGGCCAGCTGCGGATCGTCCAACGACCGCTGCGGGAAGACAGCGGCGAAGCCGGCGGCGGTCAGCAGCTGGTTGCGCTCGCGCAGCGGCAGCTCCAGCCGTTCGGCCAGGTTCAGCACCATCTCGCGGCTGGGGCGCGATCGGCCGGTCTCCAGGAAGCTCATGTGGCGCGGCGAAATCTCCGCCTCGAGCGCCAGATCCATCTGGGTCATGCGCCGCCGGCCGCGCCAGTCGCGGACGAGGTCGCCGAAGGTCTGCTGCGTGCTCATGATCGGAGCCTAACCCGACAGCCTGCGTCTCTCCATGACCTGACGGGTAATCGGCTTGAGGCCGCCGCCGAGGCGTGGCACACCCTCAAACAACTGTTCAACAAAGGGGCAAGCGCCATGAAGGAAGTCGACATCAAGGACATCGGCACGCTGGTCGGCCAGGAAATCGGCGTCAGCGACTGGGTCGAGATCACCCAGGAGCGGGTCAACCAGTTCGCCGAGGCGACCGGTGACCACCAGTGGATCCACGTCGACGTCGAGCGCGCCACCCGTGAGATCGGCGGCCCGATCGCCCACGGCTACCTGACCCTGTCGCTGATCCCCTTCCTCGGCGCCGGCCTGCTGCGCGTCACCGGCGTCACCCGGGGCATCAACTACGGCTCGGACAAGGTGCGTTTCACCAACATGGTCCGTGTCGGCAAGAAGGTGCGCATGCGCCAGAAGCTGCTGGCCGCCGAGCCCAAGGCGGGCGGGATCCAGATGAAGAACGAATGCACCATCGAGATCGAGGGCGAAGAGCGCCCGGCCTGCGTCGCCGAGACCATCTCGGTCATCTACGGCTGATCGGCGCACATCATCAAAGTACGAACGGCCGCCCCTCGGGGCGGCCGTTCTGCTTTGAGAGCTAGCTGCGGAAGCTCTTGTCCTCGGCGTGGCGCGCTTCGAAGGCACGGATTTCTTCCTCCGCCTTGTCCTTGGCGTAGCCGTAGCGTTCCTGGATCTTGCCGTGCAGCTGGTCGCGCTTGCCGGCGATCACGGTCAGGTCGTCATCGGTCAGCTTGCCCCACTGTTCCTTGGCCTTGCCGGCGAATTCCTTCCAGGAGCCTTCGATACGATCCCACATGGGCTGATCCTTTCACGCTGCGCCGGCGATGATCGCCGGCCGGACCATGAAAACCCCTTCATGTTGGGGTCCGTTCCGTTGACCATTCGCGCCGTGTCGGGCCAAGGTCGGCGCCAATGCCGGATGCCCGGCCTTTTCACACCTCCAGAGTGTCTCCATATGAACCGTCGTGAAATCCTGGCGGCCGGCGCCGCCGCCACAGCCCTCCTTCCTGGTCAGGTCATGTCCGCAACCAAGCCCAAGCCCGTGCCTCCCGTCGTCAAGAAGGAGCCGAAGGTCATCGAACAGCTCGGCCGCAAGCGGACCGATGACTATGCCTGGATGAAGGACGACAACTGGCAGAAGGTCCTGCGCGACCCGACCATCGTGAAGGCCGACGTCAAGGAGCACCTGACCGCCGAGAACGCCTACACCAAGGCCATGCTGTCCTCGACCGAGGACCTGCAGACAAAAATGTTCGAGGAAATGAAGGGCCGCGTGAAGGAGGACGACGCCTCCGTTCCCGCCGGCGACGGCCCCTGGGAATACTACACCCGGTTCAACAAGGGCGGTCAGCACCCACTCTTCTGCCGCCGGCCGCGCGGCAAGACCGATGGCGAGCAGATCCTGCTCGACGCCGACGCCCTGGCCAAAGGCAAGGCCTACTCCGAAGTCGCCGCCACGGCCCACTCGAGCGACCACAAGCTGTTCGCCTACGCCGAGGATGCGCAGGGCTCGGAGTTCCACACCATCGTCGTCAAGGACCTGGAGACCGGCAATCTGGTCGGCGAGCCCATCGCGGCCGGCTATGGCGACGTGACCTTCTCGCCCGACGGCGCCTGGCTGTTCTGGACCCACCGCGACGAGGAAGGCCGGCCCAGCAAGATCTTCCGCCGCCCGGCGCGGGGCGGCGAGGCGACCCTGGTCTATGAAGAGACCGACGAAGGCATGTTCATGGGCGTCGGCACGACCGCCTCTGACGCCTACATCGCCATCGGCATCGGCAACCAGGAGACCAGCGAACTTCGCCTGATCCCCGCCGAGACCCCGACCGCCACCCCGGTGGTGTTCGCCGCCCGCCAAACCGGCGTCCTCTATGACGTCGAGCATTGGGACGGCAAGTTCGTCATCCGCACCAACGCCGGCGGCGCCGTCGACTTCAAGCTCTGCACCGCCGAGCCGGGCAAGACCGCCCAGGCCGACTGGAAGGACTGGGTCGCCCACACCCCCGGCCGCTTCATCGTCGGCATCGGCGCCTTCAAGGACCACCTGGTCCGCATCGAGCGGGTCAACGCCAACAACTCGATCATCATCACCAAGCGGGCCGACAAGTCCGAGCACGCCATCGCGGTGGACGAGAAGGCCTATGTGCTGGGCATCGACGGCGGGTTCGAGTTCGACACCCCGGTGATGCGCTACACCTACACCTCGCCGACCACACCCCGGCAGTGGTTCGACTACGACATGGAGGCGCGCACCAAGACCCTGCGCAAGACCCAGGAAATCCCCTCGGGTCATGATCCGTCGAAGTACGTTGTCGACCGCGTCTACGCCAAGGCCAGCGACGGCGCCGAGGTGCCGATCACCGTCCTGCGCCGCAAGGATGTGGCCCTCGACGGCAAGGCGCCGCTGCTGGTCTACGGCTACGGGTCCTACGGCATCCCGCAGGAGCCGGGTTTCTCTATCCGCAACTTCAGCCTCGTTGATCGTGGCTGGATCTGGGCCATCACCCACATCCGGGGCGGTTCGGACAAGGGCTGGGGCTGGTTCCAGGACGGGCGGAAGTTCAAGAAGAAGAACACCTTCACCGACTTCATCGCCTGCACCGAGCACCTGCAGAAGAACGGCTACGGCAAGCCGGCGAAGACGGTGGCCTACGGCGGTTCAGCCGGCGGCCTCTTGGTGGGCGCCGTCATCAACATGCGGCCCGACCTCTACACCGGCATCATCGCCGCGGTGCCCTTCGTCGATGTCATCAACACCATGAGCGACACCAGCCTGCCGCTGACCCCGCCGGAGTGGCCCGAGTGGGGCAATCCGATCGAGGACGCCGCCGCCTACGACTACATGATGAGCTACAGCCCCTACGACAACGTCGGCAAGAAAGCCTATCCCAGCGTGCTGGCGACCGGGGGCCTGTCCGACGGGCGGGTCACCTACTGGGAGCCGGAGAAGTGGGCCGTGAAGCTGCGTGAGCACACCACCAGCGGCAATCCCATCCTCTTGAAGATCAACATGGAGGCCGGCCACGGCGGCGCCTCGGGCAGGTTCGACTTCCTCAAGGAGATCGCGCTCGACTACGCCTACGCCGTCTGGGCCGTCGAGAAGGGCTGGACCCGCGCGTGAGCCTGCTCACGCGACCCTTGGGAGGGACTCCTTGATCGTAAGGGACGCGACCGAGGCCGACGCAGGGGCGCTCGCCGCCATCTACGGCGACGCCTGCCTGCACGGCTTCGGCACCTTCGAAGAAGAGGCGCCGGAGCCCGCCGAGATGGCCCGGCGCATGGCCGAGGTGCATGACCTTGGCCTGCCCTACCTGGTCGCCGAGGACGGCGGCCAGGTGGTCGGCATGTGCTACGCCAAGCCGTTCCGGCCCCGCTCGGCCTATCGCTTCACCGTCGAGGACAGCGTCTATGTCGCCCCCGGCCAAGCCGGCAAAGGGGTCGGCCGCCTGATGCTGGCCGAACTGATCCGCCGCTGCGAGGCCATGGGCCTGCGCCAGATGACCGCCGTGATCGGCGACAGCGACAACGCCGGCTCTCTCGGACTGCACGCCGCCCTGGGGTTCGAGCACATGGGCGTCTTCCGGTCGGTCGGCCGCAAGCACGGCCGCTGGGTCGACATCGTCTTCATGCAGCGCCCCCTCAACGGCGGCGACGCCACGCCGCCGGCCACTTGAGCCAGCGGACCAACGGGCCTATCTGAGCCCCATGGCCTTCGCCCGCACCCTGCTGCTGATCCTGACGGCGATGATCTTCGCCTTCGGCGGCCTGGCGCGCGCGGGTGAAGCCCCGACGGCTGAGCCGCCCTGTCACGAGGCGCCGGCCCAGCATCCCGACAAGGCCACCCTGGCCATGAGCTGCTGCGTCGGCTGCATGCCGGCCCCGAACCTGCTGCCCGCGCCGGTCGGGTCCGCGACAGCGGTTGCGCCGGCGAACTACGTCGTCGCAAGCCCGACCCTGATGGGCCGTCCCCTCGCTCCGGACACCCCGCCTCCCCGCGCCTGATCCGTCCCTTTCACGGTCGCCACGCGCGTCCCCTCGGATCATGATCAAGCAAACAAGGAGGAGGTCCCGATGACCTCGAATACCCTGCGCACGCTGCTCGGCGGAACGGCCCTTTTGGCCGTCTCCGGCGCCGCCTTGCCCGCCTTCGCCCAAACCCCACCGCCGGCGGAAGACCACGCCAACATGGACCACAGCCAGCATACCGACATGCCGGCGGGAGACCCCATGGAAGGCATGGACCACGGCATGACCAGCCCCTACGGCCCCTGGGCCATGGCGCGCGACGCCAGCGGCACCAGCTGGCAGCCGGAGGCCGCTGGGCACGGCGGCATCCATTCCAGCGCCGGCGACTGGATGGTGATGAGCCATGTCCTGCTCAACGCCGTCTACAGCGACCAGACCGGCCCGCGTGGCGATGACAAGGCCTTCCTCGCCGGCATGGTGATGACCTCAGCCAGCCGCGACTTCGGACCCACCACGGTCAATCTCCGCGCCATGCTCAGCCCCGATCCGCTGATGGGCGAGGAAGGCTATCCCCTGCTGCTGGCCGCCGGCGAGACGGCCGATGGCGTCGAGCCCCTCGTCGACCGGCAACATCCGCACGACCTGTTCATGGAGCTGTCGGCCAGCGTCTCCTACCGCTTCGGCGGCGACCAGAGCGTCTTCCTCTATGGCGGCCTGCCTGGCGAACCGGCCTTTGGTCCACCGGCCTTCATGCACCGTCCAGCGGCCATGGACAGCCCCGAGGCCCCGATCAGCCACCACTGGCTGGACTCGACCCACATCACCTTCGGCGTCCTGACCGCCGGCTACGCCAAGGGTCCGTTCAAGATCGAAGCCTCCCGCTTCCGGGGCCGTGAACCGGACGAGGAGCGCTACAACATCGAGACCGGCGCTCTCGACTCCAGCGCCGTGCGCTTCAGCTGGAACCCGAACGAGAACTGGGCCCTGCAGGCCAGCTGGGCCAGCATCAAGAGCCCCGAGGCCCTCGAGCCCGGCCATGACGAGCGCCGCGTCTCCCTGAGCGCGCTCTACACGCAGCAGTTCGGCGACACCAAGGTCTCGGGCACGCTGGCCTGGGCCCGAAAGGACGTCGTTCCCGGCGACACCTCCCAGGCCTGGGTCGTCGAGGGCGCGGTGCAGCCGGGTCCCTGGACGATCTTCACGCGCATGGAGCAGGTCGATCAATCGGAGCTGACCCTCGGCGTCCACCACGGGCCGCAGTACACGGTGCGCAAGGCCTCCCTGGGCGTCATCCACGACTGGTGGCTGGGCGACAATGTGCGGCTGGGCGTCGGCGGCCTGGTCAACGCCTTCGATATCCCGGCCCCGCTGTCGGCCAGCTACGGCGATCCCGGCGGCGGCATGGTCTTCGTCCGGCTGAAGATCGAGTAGTCAGCCCTTCAGCCGGCCAATGACCTTGGCCAGGGCGGCGGCGTCGTAGGGCTTTGTCAGCCAGGCGGCGCCGTCCGCATCCGCCGGTGCGACTTCACCGGTGGCGAAGACGACGCGCAGCTCGGGCCGCAGCGCCCGGGCCTGGGCCGCCAGGGCTTGGCCACTCATGCCGGGCAGGCCAAGATCGGTGAACAGGATATCGACGCGGCCGGTCCCCTCCAGAATGCTGAGAGCGCCGGGACCGTCGACCGCCTGCTCGACCGCATAGCCGAGGGACCCGATCATGTCGGCCGCCACCTCACGGACCAGGGCGTCGTCCTCGACCAGCAGCACCGTCGGCCGGGCCCCGCCCAAGGCCTGCATGACCTTCCGGGCCAGGGCCTCGCGACCGTAGGGCTTGGACAGCAGGTTGACGCCCTCGTCGAGGCGACCGTGGTGGACGATGGCGTTCTCGGTGTAGCCCGAGGTGTAGAGCACCGGCAGGCCCGGACGCAGCTTCTGAGCCTTGGCCACGAAATCGCGGGTCTTGATGGCGCCCGGCATGATGACGTCGGTGAACATCAGGTCCACCGCCGCGCCGCCATTGAGAATATCCAGCGCCGCCTGCGGCCCGTCGGCCTGCAGGGCCGTGAAACCCATGTCGGTCAGCATGGCCACGGCGGCCTCGCGCACCGCCTGTTCGTCCTCGACCACCAGCACGGTCTGGCCACGGCCGGCCGGGGCGCTGGCCTGGGTGGCGGTGCGTTCGACGGCGGCCTTGCGGGTGCGCGGCAGGTAGAGCTTGACCGTCGTGCCCTGGCCGACCTCGCTGTAGATCTTCACATGGCCGCCGGACTGTTTGACGAATCCATAGACCATCGAGAGGCCCAGGCCCGTCCCCTTGCCCTCGCCCTTGGTCGAGAAGAAGGGCTCGAACACCCGGGCCAGGGTTTCGGGGCTCATGCCGGCGCCGGTGTCTGAGACAGCGAGCAGGACGTACTGCCCGGGCTTCACGTCCGGCTCGGCGCGGGCGTAGTCGTCGTCGAGGGCGGCGTTGGCGACCTCGACGGTCAGGCGTCCGCCCTCGGGCATGGCGTCGCGGGCGTTGATGGCGAGGTTCAGCAGGGCGCTCTCGACCTGGGCCGGATCGGCCAGCGTATTCCACAGGCCGCCGGCGATGACCGTCTCGACCTCGATGCCCTCGCCCAATGTTCGGCGCATCAGTTCGGCCACCTCGCCGACCAGGCGGCCGAGGTTGATCGGCTGCGGCTCCAGCGGCTGGCGGCGGGCGAAGGCCAGCAGGCGGCGGGTCAGGTCGGCGGCGCGCTCGGCCCCGTGGATGGCGTTGCGCAGACGGCGGCGGGCCTTCTCGTCGGTGATGGTTGGTTCGATCAGTTCGAGGTTGGCGCGGATCACCTGCAGGAGGTTGTTGAAGTCGTGTGCGACGCCGCCGGTCAGCTGGCCGACCGCCTCCATGCGCTGGGCCCGACGCATCTGGCCTTCCTGGGCCTCGCGCTCGGTGACATCGCGGGCCGAGCCGACGATGCGCTCGATGCGGCCGCTTTTACCGCGCACCGGCACCAGCACCGATTCCCAGACCCGGGTGATCCCGCCCGGGAAGGGCAGTTCGTCGCGGGTCGACAGCGGCGCCCCGTTGTCGACCACCCGTTGGTAGTAGGCGCTGAGCGCCCGGGCGGCCGGGGCCGGCGCCAACTGTTCGACCGTCTTGCCGCGCATACGATCGGCCTTGAGGCCGGTGGCGGCTTCGAGGGCGGGATTGAGGTCCTCCATGGTGAACCGGCCATCGTCGAGCACGCCGATGACGAAGACATAGTCGGCGGTGTTGGCGAACACGGCGCTGTAGAGGGCGACGCTCTCCCGCTGGCCGTGCTGGGCGGCGTCACGATCGGTCAGGGCCTGCCCCAGCTGGTGATTGGCGCGGCCCAGTCCGAAGATGGCCCAGGCCAGGCCTGCCAGGGCGACGGCCGCGAAGATCAGGCCGATCAGGAAGCTGAGCTGCTCCTCCCCGTCCGCCTTTCGCTGGCGTTCGGCCAGCAGGGCCTTCTCCTTTTCGATGAGATCGCCGACCAGCCCGCGAATGCGGTCCATCTGGACCTTGCCGCGACCGGTCTCCAGCAGGTCTTGAGCGGCCTGCCTGTCGCCCGCACGGACAAGTCCGTTGATCCGCTCGATGATGGCCATGCGCAGGCTCAGGGCCCGCTCGATTTCCTTGACCAGAGCCGCCTGCTCGGGGTTGTCCGCGACCTGGGCCCGCAGACGGTCGCCTTCCGACGGCAGGCGCTCCGCGGCGATCCTGTAGGTTTCGAGGTAGGTCTCGTCGCGGGTCAGCATGTAGCCGCGCTGGCCATTCTCGGCGTCCTGGACGAGGGAAAACAGGCCCCGCGCCGTGTCGAGCACGGCATAGGTGTGCCGCTCCCAGCGGCGGCTCTCGCGCAGTGCGGTCACATGGTTGAAGGCCATGTAGGCGGTCAGCCCCGCCAGCACGACGACCAGAGCGATCGGGATCAGCAGGTTGCGGTTGCGCATCATCGGCGTGCGCCCCGCGACTTGGCCCCACCCAACGCTGCCCCACTCATCACTCGTCTCCGGCTCAAGCCGGAATGGCTAACAGGTCCGATGCGGTTAATACAGCGGGCCGCGTGCAAAGCTCTCGAAGGCGGCGGCGTCGCCGGCGAAGACGTTGAGGTCGACGGGTCCGGTCACCCCAGCCACCTCGCCGCGATTGTGGAACTGCCAGAAGGTCCAGGGGCGGCCCCAGATGCTGCCGTCGAAGGGCGGCATGACGATCTTGCGCTTCCACAGCGGCCGCCTGGGCAGGGCGTCGCCATGGGCCCGGTGGAAGTCGGGGGTGACATAGAGCACCGCCTGGCGACCGTAGCGGGCCTCGACGAGGGCCAGGAAGGCCTCCAGCTCGCGGCGCAGATCGGCGTCGGAAGGGATGGCGCCGCAGTTGCCGCCGAACTCGAGATCGACGGCCGGCGGCAGGGCGCCCGGAACCACCGGCACGGCGGCCAGGAAGTTGCGGGCCTGATCGGCGCCCGGCCGGCAGAAGGTGAAGAAGTGATAGGCCCCGACCTTCAAGCCGGCGGCCCGGGCCTCGCGCCAGTTGTCCTCGAACTCGCGGTCCCGGTGGTCACCGCCCTCGCTGGCCTTGAGGTAGGCGAAGGTGACGTCATCCCGCGCCACGGCCTGCCAGTCGATGCTCCCCTGGTGGTGCGAGACATCGATGCCGCGCACCGGATAGCGGGCCGGATCAGGCTCCCAACTTCGAAACGCGCGCCAGCCGGCGAAGGCGGCCAGGGGCAGCAGGACAAGGGCAAAAACGAGCAGGAGACGAACCATGCAACGCAATTGCCGGCGCGGGCGTGCAGGGGCGCTGCCTTGCTCCATGGAGAGATAAAGGAGATGGCTGGGGAACTAGGAGCCTCAGCCCCATCGAAATTCCGCTGCAAACTCAGCAAGTCAGCAACTTGGTCCGTCGAGCTGACGGAGGTTTCATTAGCAGGTCGTATTAGCGGCGCCGAACAGCCGATGGTCAAGCCTCGGAGCCTCGCGACGACTCCGTTGGCGTGTATACATTCCGTCTCATGAGCACTCGCAAACGTGTCTGGGCCTCCGTCCTTTTCGTGCTTCTGGCCATTCTGACGTTGAACGTCGAGAAAGTTGCAGAGGTCGTGGGGCTGGACAGGGTCCTCCTCCGATCAGGCGCTGCGGTCGATTGGGGTTATCAAAATACCTTGCTGGCGCCTTGGATGCTGCCGAGCGCCATGTTCGTGCTCGGCGCGCTGACGATGTGGATTCTGATGAGGGTCGGAGCCTCTATTGCCGCCCTCCCCCCGCCGAGCCGGTTCCAGCGACGGCAGCCATACCCCGCATGACTGTTCAAGACGCGGTCAGCTACATCACGACCCAGTCAGTCTGGACCCAAGATTCCCTGCCTCAATCCAACCCCGGCCACGCTGCGGCGCGGGACCTTCTCGACCTTTTGGCGGCAGGATCGATCACCGCCTTTGGCCGGGAGCTATCGAATGGGCGGCCTGGAACGCTGGCGCGGTTTGGGGCTGACTTTTGGCGAGATGCCCACATCGACGCCGATCAGTTCCTTCACCAAACCCAAGGTGATCACATGCTGCAAGGTCATTTCGGGATGGGGGCCTACTTCGATGTCCGGTTCTTCGAGGGCGAAATCCGCAGGGCTTTCCGGCAAAGCTGGACCTGCGTCGTCGGTGACCTTCGAGCTTCCGCTTGGTAGTAGTGCGTGCATGACCGAAATAGAACGCCCCAAGATGTGGACCCATGGGTTCGTGGAAGCGATCACCAGCCGCCATTACACCGAGGCGCAAGCCTGGATCGACGAGATCAACAGTCTGGCCGATCAGGCCCAGAAGTATCGGCCAAGCAAGGCACAGCAGCGCCGTTCCAACAGCGTTGCTGAGAACGCGTATGTCGCCCGAAAGTGGGAAGATTTGGCCGACCACCTCCTGGGGTGGATTCAGATGGGTGTGCCTGCGTCCGATCCGCAGATTGCAGAGGCATACCAACACATTCAGAAATGCCTCCAGGCAACCGGTCGATAACCGCGACGGGCAGGATGTGAGCGCGCCATGAGGACCTGGACAGAAGCCGACCTGGAGCGACTGATCGCCGACGCTGAGGCCGAGAGCAACATCCTGGAATACAAGGCGGCAGACGCGCTGTCGAAGCAGGACGCCAAGAAGCACGAAGTCGGAAAAGATGTTTCCGCCATGGCCAATGGGGCGGGCGGTGTCATCATCTACGGAATGGCTGAAGGCGCCGCCGGTCGCCCCTCTCATATCGACGGGATCGATCCTGCGGTCTTCTCCAGGGATTGGCTCGATCAGATCATCAAGTCCAACATCCAACCACCTGTTCAAGATGTCCTGATCGAGGTGGTGGGCCTTCAGGACGGAAAGGTCGCGTATGTGGTGACGGTCCCGCAAGCTATCACCCTTGCTCCTCATATGGCCCCGGACCATCGCTACTGGTGGCGCTCTAACGGCACGACCTCGCGGATGGTGGACTTCCAGGTCCGCGATGTGATGCGAAGGGCTACGACACCAGAACTCTTCGCCGAGGTAACGGTGTCAGGCCCGATGCCGGTCGGGTCAGATCATCGCGTGGAGATCATCGTCGAGGTCGGAAACCGGTCGATGGTCCCGGCCCTCTACACGACGATCACCCTCGCCGTGCCTGCCGAATATTCCAGCAGGGTCGTCCAGGATCATTGGAACTGGGGCCAGCCGTTCATGGCGGGCGGCATGCAGTTGAACCACTACGAGGTCAACCTGGCCGCCCCCAAGGACCAACCCATCTACAGCGGACGACCGACCAAGCTGAAGCGCCTGCTGCTGGTCATGCCGCCGACCACGGCAATGGCGCCGTTCGGCCTGCGTCTCGCGACCCCTGGCTTCAACTCCCAGCGAAAGGGCGTTCTCGTTTGGGACGCGCCAAACCGGATCACATTGGACTGGGATGCCTGACGGGCCGCTGACAGGATAGGCAGGCATCCAGTCTTGCATCATTGAATATGTCAGTCTGGAAGTAGGCCCGGCAGCTACGAGGCGGTAAAAAATGCTCAAGATCACTAGACCTGTTGGCATCAGTATATGCGTATGTTTGTTGGCCTGGGTAACCCAGAGGGCCGCACCCCATGCTGCCGAGCCAACGCATTCCGCTGTTTTTCCTGATGCCGCCGCCGCCGTTGAGCCCATTCAGCTATCGGACCTGATCGCCACTGCACTTCCCGCGAAAGGGTCAACGCGGATCGAGTGGGATCACATGACGGACGCACCCATCGTTTGGGTTACAGTCGGCGTGGAAACACGTGAGAGCGGCGACTACACGCGAACAGGACTTGCCCGCGTGAGGATCGGAGATCGGTTCTCCAGCACGCTACGACAGAAGCGTGTCGAGCTGGCTTGGACGGTCACCCTGACCTCGGCGAACTCGATCAAATGGGGAGTAGAAGGCATCCTGATCGAACCAGGCGTCGCGGAGGAGATGTGCTTCGGGTCGCTGTTTGAGTTGTGTGATTTCGAGGCCGCTGATTTTAGCAACGCCCCTTTGGCTGTCCGGCTCGTCTGCGAAGCCGGAGAAGGCATGA
This sequence comes from Caulobacter sp. SRI_014, assembly GCF_057586315.1. Lineage (NCBI taxonomy): Bacteria > Pseudomonadati > Pseudomonadota > Alphaproteobacteria > Caulobacterales > Caulobacteraceae > Caulobacter > Caulobacter sp. SRI_014. The sequence continues at coordinate 168,773 of NZ_JBYCZQ010000008.1, forward strand.
ACTTCCACAAGAAATATCGCGTTCAAGCGCCGGGCAAGCGAGACGGCCTGCTTGTCCTCATGACGTCGGGCGGCTCTGGTGGGGCTAGTTCATCTATCCTCATTTCGCCATGGCCTGATGAGAAAGTAACATGCACTTCGGAATAGAATGCTCATAGGCACCCTGGCCGTAGTGGAGGCCGCGACAGCGACGTTCGACCGCAGATGGCTAGGTGTCGGAGAATCCGAGGTGGAAGGTCCAAGGTGCCACGTGTTTGTGTCCGGCAAAAGCGTTCGATAGGGCTGTTCCGGAACGCTGTGGACTACCCCTCTCTGACTTGAACCCCGCCGCAAATAATCCCACGCTGCATGACTAGACGTTTGCTGGAGATGATATGGCGAAGATTACGGGGTTGGACGGCTTGACCAAGAAAATGAAGGGGCTGGCCAAGTTCGCTAAGGAGCTAGATGGCGAACTGTGCAAGGTGGCCTTCGATCCTCATGATCCTGGCAGCATTGATCGGGCAATCGCCGAAATGGAGGCGGCCATTGACGCAAAGGCAGCGTCATACGGTTCAAACGATTGGGTCGATAACGTAGCTCGACAAGCCAAAGAGACATTGCGTAGTCGCCTCCTTGAATCCGCAGCCCAAAAGCGGTTGGAGTCGAACGTTTAATGCCCGTCGCTGCTGCGCTGACAGACCTGAACAATGCCGTCCTGGACCTTCAGTCGGCGGACTTCGACAACTATGGGCGGCCCCTCAAGAAATTAGCGCACGTCCTGGCGGACCCCAGCCTCAGGGCCATCAATGATGAACTCAGGTCCGCTGTTGATTTCGAAGGCTTCCTCGGCGCGGCGACCCAACGGAACATGGGCAGCGACATACTGAACTGGCCGTTGGATAAGACCGAGGAACTCGGCCTGACACTAATACTGATCGAGCGGGGCGCTGCCGACCCGGACTGGTTCTTAAATTTCGCCCACCAATACTACGACGGCGGGGCCAAACACATCGCCAGCCTTCGAAAGCTGATCTCGTCGGCGATCATCCCGTTTGGCCGCGACTACAGGACTCATGTCATGTCTAAGGTTGAGCCGAACACCTTCGTTCGAGCGCGGGGCGCGTCAGATCGGACGAAGGTCTTCATCGTCCATGGTCACGAAGAAGCTCCTCGGGAGATGGTTGCCCGACTGATTGAAAAGCTCGGACTGGACGCGATCATCCTTCACGAACAGACGAGCCGAGGGATGACGGTTGCGGAAAAGCTGGAGGCCCATGGCGACGTTGGCTTTGCTGTTGTCCTTATGACCCCGGACGATGTCGGTCGAAGCGTTGCGGCCTCGAAGGAAAGGCCGCGCGCGCGGCAGAACGTGGTCTTGGAATTGGGATACTTCCTGGGACGCCTCGGGAGGGACCGGGTTTGCGCTCTGAAGAAGGGCGACATCGAGATTCCGTCGGATTTCGACGGCGTCGTGTACACGCCTATCGATGCCGCCGGGGCGTGGCGCTTCGCATTGGCCAGAGAGCTACGCGACGCTGGTTATGAAGTCGATTTGAACGTCCTCTAGCCAGCACCGCGACAATGCCGCCCGGAGCCCCCTCTATGCTGGACAACCTTCTGATCTTCCTAGGTTGGCTTAGCGGCGGGACAATCACACTCGCGACTGTGGTCTTGGTGTCATATGCCGTATTCAAGTTCCTGGCCAAGAGGTGGTTGGAAGATAAATTTCAGAAGGGACTGGAGGACTATCGTCACGCCCGCGCCAAAGAGATCGAACGCCTGAAGTATGAGGTAAATGCGCTTCTCGACCGGGCCACTAAGTTCCACCAGCAAGAGTTCGATGTGCTGCCAGAACTTTGGCGTCTGCTATGCCTCGCGATCTCCGAAGCTCGAAACGTCTTGGCCCCACTGCAACTCGCGACCGATATCACGAGCTTATCGGACGACCAGCTTGACTCCTTTCTGAAGAGGAGCCCCCTCGATGATGTTGAGCAGGCGCGGGTCAAGGGCGCGACGAAGTATGAGCGCAGCCCTCTTTTTCAAGACCTGGAACGTGGGCATCGGCTGCGGTCGGCGTGGCAGAAGTGGACGGAGTTCAACGACTACCTGATCGTAAAGGGCATCTTTGTCGAACCAGAACTTCGCGTGAAATGCCGCAGGCTGAGCGCACTGATCGCCGATGCCTTCGATGAATACCGGGAGGCGGTGTCGGAAACCGGTCGTCCCATCAGTCCCGAGCGACATGATACCTGGAAGGCGTTGAGGGAAGAGGGCGACAACCTACGCCAGGAGATCGAGGAGGCGGTATCATCTCGCCTTTGGAGCAAGACCGATCAGACGACGCTGCTTCCCTGATAGTGGCGTCCGCTTAGCCGGAATATGAAGGTCTGCATGAAGTGGCGCGCGAAAACCCTGGACGAGATCGCCGACATGATCTGCGGCAACGGCAACGTTGATGAGGTGCATTTCGGATATCGCACTGGTTGGGACCTGACCAAGTTCTTCGCCGACATGGAAACGGGTTACCGGCACGACGGCACGTCCAGGACGTCGTGGGTTGCATCGGCGCTCTCCCAAGCCATGAGCGGCCCTCAGCCCGCCGCGCACACGCCCCCCGACGAGATTTGTCGGATCATCGCGGGCCTGATGGACCGTCATGACGCCCACAACGAGGGGACCGACAGGCCGGAGGCGATGGCAAGGCTCAATCGAGCCTTGGCCCGAGAAGACTTCGAAGCCTTCTACGGTCCTGATGGGCGCTGCTACTTGCGGCACATCGGGACCAACACCGTGGCGTCGGGTACGCCCAATCCCCACCGCCCCTTCAGCGCTGCGGAACTTGAACGACGCGAGCGCCTGTCCGCTTTCCTACAGAAGTCATCTGAGGACTCGCTGATCGAAGAGGTCCTGGTGCCGCTGCTTCGCCAGTCAGGCTTCCAACGGGTGTCCGTGGCTGGGCACCGGGACAAGGCCCTGGAATACGGCAAAGACCTATGGATGAAGTTCACCTTGCCCACCCAGCACGTGCTGTATTTTGGGTTGCAGGTCAAAAAAGGAAAGCTTGATGCGTCCGGAGCATCTTCGGCGACCAACGCCAACGTGGCAGAGATTCTAAACCAAACCACCATGATGCTGGGTCACGAGATATTCGATCCGGAAACCAACAGGCGGGTCTTGGTCGATCACGCCTTCATTGTCGCCGGTGGCGAGATCACCAAGGCGGCTCGGAACTGGCTTGGCGGCAAGCTGGACCAGAGCAAACGTAGCCAGGTCATGTTTATGGACAGGGATGACCTACTGAACCTGTTCGTGGTTTCCAACCTGCCGCTCCCCGCCGGGGCCGTCGATCAAACCGACATCGACGACGAGCTCCCCTTCTAGACGTGGAAACGCCCGCGCCTTGCGGCGCGGGCGTCCCTACTCAGGTTGCTAGTCCCTTACGGGCAGCAGGGCATCGAGACGCCGCAGCAGGCGGCCAAGGCCGCGCAGCAGGACGCCACGGCTTTCACCGCCTCGGGAGAGGCCGCGAAGGCTGCGGTGCCGGAGGCGAGCACCAGAAGGGTCGCCGTGGTCAGGATACGTTTCATCTTTGATCTCCGAATGTTGGTTTGAGTTGGTTTTGCTCGGGACCAATCATCGAGGAGGGGGGTATTCGGGCCGCAGAGATATCCCCTCGCCTGCCGTGTCCATCATCTGAAAGGCGGCGGGCGTTAGTGGCGCGATGGGCGCGGCGGCCACAGGCGGGAGCGGCACGACGGCGCCGCAGACCAACGGGCAGTCGAACGAGCAGCGGGGCATCTGGTCGTGGCTTCCGCCGTCGCGCTCTCCGCAATCAGACATCGTGCTCGCCATTTCCTGGGCGTGTTGGTCCGGCTGGCAGATCGATCCGGTCGCCGCCAGCGCGCTGGTGACAACCAGGAACGGCATGAGGGCGATGAGCAGTATTCGCAGAAGGGACGAGCGCAGCGCGTTCAAGCGGAAATCTCCGAAGGCACCGTTCTGCACCTTCCAGCAGGGCCGAACAATGGCGGAGACGCCGTTCACGTCGGACTATGAACTTCAAGGGCTGGGGCGCCTTCACGTCGCCGGTCACGCGTGCCGGGCAAACACCCGCGACTTGCCGCCCTTCAGCAGCAGGAGCGTTTCATAGGGCTCGCGGTCGCCGCCCGCCGTCTCCATTCCGGGCGAACCAAGGGGCATTCCCGGCACCGACAGGCCGATGGCGTCCGGCGCTTCCTTCAACAGGCGCTCGACATCGGCAGGCGGAACATGGCCCACGGTGAAGTAGGCGCCGATATTGGCCACATGACAGGAGGACAGTTCGTCGGGAACGCCGCGCTGCCGCCAGAGGGGGCTGATGTCCTCCATGTTCACGACCTTTGGCCGGAAGCCCGCCTTGGCCATGGCGTCGATCCATCCGCCGCAGCAGGGGCAGGTCGGTGTCTTGTAGACGACCAGATCGCGCGGCGGCGCGGCCTGAGCGCATGAGGCGGAGACCAGCCCTACGACGCCTCCCAAAACAGTGCGGCGACCAATCATCTGCATCACTCCGACCTATTTGACAAAGGCCCACCGGGGCACCCGGCCCCGGTAGTTCGTATACTCGGAGCCCAGCATGCGCCCAAGGTGATCCTCTTCCAGCCGCACCTGGACCTGCATCAGAACCTCGCCCAGCAGGAAGGCGGCCAGGGTCGCGGCGTTGGGCCAGAGCAGCAGCAGGCCGAGGAGGTTGAGCCTTATCGAGAGGAAGATCGGGTTTCTGGATATCGAGAAGACGCCGATCTGGACAAGGGCCGTGGGGCGACCCGTGTCGATGCCGATCCGCCAGGACCGGCCCATCTGGGCCTGGGCGACGACGATCAGGATCAGCGACCCCACCAGCAACACGATGCCACCGATCCTGACGGCGGCATGGTCGAGCCAGGGCAGCGGCCCGAACTGATCCATCGGGAGCCAGAGGGCGGCGATCAGCACGGCGAACAGGCCGAGGATCAGCAGCCGGAAACCTTTGGAGACGACACCGTAGGCCGTGTCGTCGAAGGGCAAGACAAAGGCGTTGATCCGGTCGCGTCGCCAGAGACGCCACGTCGGCCAGACGAACGCGACCGCGAAATAAGTCAGGAAGTAGGCCAGCAGGGTGGCGGGCATGATCTCGTCCTCATTGGGTTCCCTGCCCTAACCCCTATAGTCGCTAGAGGATCAAGCTGTATTCCTGGCTTCGCCCCGGCCCGGTTTCTGCGTCTTGTTCTTGAGCCGCCGCTGCCGCCGATTTTCCCCTGCCGGGCCGGACGGCTTGCCGGTGATGAAGGCTGTAAGGCGTCGTGCGACCGCATCGTGATAAAGTCGGAACCCCTCTATTTTGGAGGCTTTACGGAAGACGATCCTGGGGACGACGCCTTCAAACCCGGTGCCCTGAACCAGCAGGGAGCCCTGCGGATGAGGGCGAATTTCAAGCCACTGCCTCAACCGAAATAGGGACGGCCATCCCGCGCCGAAGTCGATCAGTCGCGGGCGCTCGCAGCGGAGGATTGTCCAGCGCGTGTTCGAGCTGACTTCTGATGCCCCAAGCAGCCTGCCCTTGATCCTGACCTTGCCGCCAGGCTCCGCAATGCCCTCAATGACCTGGTGGGGGTGCCAGGCGGGGTAGCTGGCGAAATCGACGAGCGCCGACCAGACGCGCTCCGGCGGGGCGGGAATCGATGTTTCTGTCTCAAACTGAATCACGCCGCCTTGTCCCGATAGGCCAGCAACCGGAGGGCGTTCACCACGACGAGCAGGGTTGATCCCTCATGGAAGATGATCGCGGCCCCGATCTTGAGGCCGAAGAGCGTGGCGGGGATGAGAACGGCGACGACCCCCAGGCTGACCCACAGGTTCTGCTTGATGATACTGCTGGTTCGTCGACTCAGCCCGACCACGAACGGCAGGTGGTTGAGGTCGTCGGCCATCAACGCCACGTCGGCGGTTTCGAGCGCCACATCTGATCCCGCCGCCCCCATGGCGACTCCAACGGTTGCGTTCGCCAGGGCCGGAGCATCGTTCACGCCGTCGCCGATCATGGCGACCCTGCCCTCCTTCCCCTTCATCTCCTGAATGATGCGGACCTTGTCCTCCGGCATCAGCCCGCCCATGGCTTCATCCAGGCCAAGCTTTGCCGCGATGGCGTCGGCGACCGACTGATTGTCGCCGGACAGCATGACGATCCGTTTGATCCCCATGGCGCGGAGCCGACTGATGACCCCTTTGGCGGCAGGCCGCGCGGTGTCCATCAGGCCGATGGCGCCGAGATATCGGTCCCCGCTCTTGACGACCATCACCGTCCGTCCGCCCGTTTCTAGCTGCTGGACCGTGCTCCACAGAGCCTCGGAGGGTCGGGCGCCGGGCCCGCTCTCGAAATGCTTCGGCTTGCCGATTACGACCGTCTCGCCCGCCACGCGGGCCTGCACGCCCTTGCCGGTCAGACTTTGAACGTCATCGGCAATGGGAATGGGATGGTCCTTCAATCGCTCTTCGCCATCCCGAACGACCGCCGCCGCAAGCGGATGGTCACTCAGGCGCTCCACGGCGACGGCGACTGACAGAAGCTCCCGCTCATCCACCCCCTCGGCGGGCGCCACGTCCGTGATCGTCGGCTTGCCCTCCGTGAGCGTTCCGGTCTTGTCGAAGGCGATGGCCGTGAGCGTGCCCAGGTTTTCCAGTGGGCCGCCGCCCTTCACCAACACCCCGCCCCTGGCGGCCCGCGCAACGGCGCTGAGCACCGCGCTCGGAACAGAAATCGCGAGGGCGCAGGGGCTGGCGGCCACGAGGACGGCCATGGCCCGATAGAAGCTGACGCTGAACGGCTCGTCGATGACGATCCAGGCGAACATCAGGAGCCCGACACCCGCCAGGACGGACGGCACGAAGATGCGTTCGAAGCGGTTGGTGAACTGCTGGGTCGGAGACTGCTGGGCCTCGGCCTCCGCGACCATCTTGACCACCCGAGCGAGGGTGGTTTCGGACGCCACACGGGCGACCCGCACCTCAAGGGCGCCAGGACCGTTGATCGTGCCCGCGAAGACCCGATGTTCGGCGCTCGCCTTGTCGAAATCCAAAGCCGGATCAGGCGCGGCCCGCTTATCGACGGGCACGCTCTCGCCGGTGATCGGCGCCTGATCGACACTGCTTTCGCCGAGGACGACGACGCCATCCGACGGCAGGCGCTCGTTGGGCCGAACCGTCACAATGTCGCCGACTACCAGCTCCTCGACGGGGACTTCGACCGTCGTGTCCCCTCGCCGGACCGTCGCCCTCTGAGGGGCGAGTTCGGCCAGCGCCTCGATGGCCCGCCGAGCCCGCCCCATGGCGAAGTGTTCGAGGGCGTGCCCCGTGCTGAACAGGAAGAGCAGCAGCGCCCCCTCGGCCCACTGGCCGAGCGCGGCGGCGCCAGCAGCCGCGACCAGCATCAGGGTGTCGATCTCGAAGCGGCGCTTGAGGATATTGCCGACCGCTTCCCGGAGCGTGAAGTAGCCGCCGAACCCGTAGGCCGCGATGTAGAAGCCTAGAGGGACGACCCCCTCCATGCGCTGGCCCAGGAGCCACCCCGCCACGACCATCGCCCCCGACAGGCCCGCGAAGATCAGTTCGGTGCGCTCGCCGAAAATCCCGCCATGGGCATGGCCATGGTCGCCGCCTTTGACATGGTCATGGCCCTTTCCATGGTCGTCGGGAGCCTTCGCGTCCTGCTGCGGCGGACCCTTGGATCGAACTTCGTCGGCGGCCATGGTGTGTTCCTTCCTGACTAGGTGCGCGGCTCGGTGTGGTGTCCGCCGTAGCGGAGCACCTCGACCTTCTCGAAGGTGACAAGGCCGATCCCCCGCAGGTCGTTCAGGGTGGCAAGGAAGGCGCGCAGGCTGGCCTCGTAATCGACGATCTCGATGACGACAGGGAGGTTGCTGCCGAGGTCGAACAGCTGGTGGGCGTGGAGCCGGGCCGACTCGCCAAAACCCATCTGACCCCGCAAGGCCGTGGCGCCCGCCAAACGGGCTTCGCGCGCCCGTTGGACGATGACCTCGACAAGCGACCGATCACCGAACATCGCGTCCTCGTCGGTGTAGAGCCTCAGCAGGACGGCCTGGGTCGGGGCTTTCATAGGGCAACTCCTTCAGAGGAAATCCCCGACGCGGAGTTTGGTCCGCGCCGGGAAGACTTCAGTGGTCAGACAGCTGCGGTCGCGGGTCGATTGGCGACGCCGGACTTTGGCTCCCGCAGCATCACCCGACATATGGCGGGCAACACGAACAGGGTCAGGGCGGTGGCGGTGATGAGTCCGCCGATGACCACGATGGCCAACGGCTTCTGAACCTCCGCCCCGGTCCCCGTCGCCAGGGCCATGGGGACGAAGCCGAGAGACGGGACGATGGCGGTCATCAACACCGACCGGAATCGCTCCATGGCTCCGCCGATGATGGAGTCGTCGAGGGATAGTCCGTCCGCCAGCCGCGCCTGGATGCTACTCATCATCACCAGTCCGTTCAGCACCGCGACCCCGGAGAGGGCGATGAAGCCCACCGCAGCCGAGATGGAGAAGGTCAGGCCGGTGAGGGCCAGGGCGAAGACACCGCCAGCCAGCGCCAGCGGCACGGCGGAGAAGACGGCGATGGCGGCGCGAAGTTGTCCGAGCGCCATGAACAGCAGCAGGAAGATCGCGATGCCAGCCGCCGGAACGACGAGCCCAATCCGCGCCGACGCCGCCTTCAGGTTCTCGAACTGGCCGCTCCAGACCAGCCAGCTTCCCGGCGGCGTCTTCACCTCCTTTTCGACCCGCGCCTGCGCTTCGGTCACGAAGGTGCCGAGGTCGCTGCCCCGAACGTTGGCCTGGACCACGACGCGCCGCTTGCCCGCCTCGCGGCTGACCTGGTTGAGGCCCTCCGAAAAGGTGAACCTCGCCACTTCGCGAAGCGGGATCGAGGCGCGTGGACGCCCTTCCGCAGCTGGCAGCATGATCGGCAGGGCGCCGAGTGCATCGAGGTCGTTACGGCCAGCCGAGGGAAGCCGGACCACCACGTCAAAGCGGCGGTCGCCCTCGAACACTAGACCGGCAGCGCGTCCGCCCAACCCGGCGGCCATACTGTCGGCGACTTCTTCGACCGTCAGCCCAAGCCGGGCGATGGCGTCGCGGTCGAAGGCGACATCCAGGGTCGGGAAGCCACCGGTTTGTTCGACCTTCACGTCCGCCGCGCCCTTGATCGACTGGAGGATGCCCGCGATCTGGGTGGCGGTGGCGGTCATGCTTTCCAGGTCGTCGCCATAGACCTTGACGGCGACATCGCCCCGGACCCCGGCGATCAGTTCGTTGAACCGCATCTGGATCGGCTGACTGAACTCGTAGGCGTTGCCGACCTCAAGGTTGAGCTTCTCCTCCATCTGTTCGACGAGTTCGGCCTTGGAAATCCTCGGCTTGGGCCATTCCTTCTCCGGCTTGAGGATGACGAAGGTGTCGGAAATGTTTGGCGGCATCGGGTCGGCAGCCACTTCGGCGGTGCCGGTCTTGGAGTAGACAAACCTGACCTGGGGAAACGAGGCAAAGACCCTTTCGACGCGAAGCTGCATCGCCGCCGACTGGTCCAGCGATGTGGACGGGATGCGCAGCGCCTGGACCGCTAGGTCCTTCTCGTCGAGCTGCGGGATGAATTCGCGGCCCAGGAAGGTGAACACCACCATGGACAGCGCGAAGATCACCGCCCCGCCCGTGATGAACGGAAGCGGCCTGGCCACGGCCTTGCGAAGCCAGGGCTCATAGCGGCGCTTGGGGATGGCGATAATCGCCACCTCCTTCTCCGCCACCTTGCCCCGGATCAACAGGGCGACCGCCGCAGGAACGAAGGTCAACGAGGCCACGAAGGCGCCCGCCAGGGCCAGCATGACGGTGATGGCCATGGGGCTAAACATTTTGCCCTCGACCCCCTGGAAGGTCAGGAGCGGGGCGAAGACCAGCAGGATGATGGCCTGCCCGAACAGGGTCGGCCTGACCATCTCCCTGGACGAGGCGATCACCTCGTCCAGCCGTTCCTGGAGGGTCAGCACCCTGCCCTCGTGATGCTGTCGCTCGGCCAGCCGACGCAGGCAGTTCTCGATGATGATCACCGAGCCATCGACGATCAGGCCGAAGTCGAGCGCGCCCAGACTCATCAGGTTGCCCGAGACCCCCAAGCCGTTCATGCCGATGGCCGTAAACAGCATCGAGATCGGGATGACCATGGCGGTGATGATGGCCGCCCGGATGTTCCCCAGCAGCAGGAACAGGGCCACGATGACCAGCAGCGCGCCCTCCAGCAGGTTCTTCTGCACGGTGGCGATGGTGGCGTTGACCAGTTTCGAGCGGTCGTAGACCACCTCCAGGGTCACCCCAGGCGGAATTGATTTGGCGACCGTCTCCAACCGTTCGGTCACCGCCTTGGCTACCGTCCGGCTGTTTCCCCCGGTGAGCATCAGAGCTGTTCCGACAACGGCCTCTTCGCCGTTCTGGCTCGCTGCCCCCGTCCGCACGCCGCCACCCAGTTTCACCGACGCCACATCGCGAACTGTGACGGCTACCCCCTCGCGGGTCGTGACGACGGCGCGTTCGATCTGGTCCAGTGTCGTGATCCGCGCATCAGCCCGGATGAGGAAGGCTTCGCCGCCGCGCTCGAAGAACCCCGAGCCCACCGACAGGTTCGCGTGCTCCAGAGCCTCGGCCAGCTCTGTGAACGAGACGCCGTAAGCCGACACCTTCGCCGGGTCCGGCTCGACCACATACTGTTTCTCGTAGCCGCCGATCCCATCGACACCCGCTACCCCCTGCACCGTCCTGACCTGTGGACGGACGATCCAATCCTCAACGGTGCGCAGGTAGGCTCCCTGCGCCACGGCGCCAATCAGCCTGTCGCCCTCAACCGTCAGAAACGATCCGTCGCGCTGCCATCCGGGTTTGCCCTCACCGGCCCGCTCGGACTTCGGCGCAAAGCGGATAGACCACATGACGACTTCGCCGAGACCTGTGGAGACCGGTCCCATCTCGGGCTCGACGCCGTCGGGCAGGCTTTCTTTCACCGAGCCCAGACGCTCGGTCACCTGCTGGCGGACGAAATAGAGGTCCGAGCTTTCCTTGAAGACGGCGGTGACCTGGCTGAAGCCGTTGCGTGAGATCGACCGCGTCTCTTCCAGGCCGGGGATACCGGCGAGGGCCGTTTCAACGGGGAAGGTCACCCGCTTCTCGATCTCTTGCGGATTCAAGGCGGGCGCGACCGTATTGATCTGCACCTGCTTGTTGGTGATGTCCGGCACCGCGTCGATGGGCAGCCGGATGAGGTTGAAGGCGCCGACCACCATGACGAGGACGGTAAAGAACATGATCGCGAAGCGGTGTTTCACCGACAGCGCGAGAAGGCGACCAATCATGGCCCAATCTCCTGTGGTTGTTGCTGTCAGTCGTCGTGTTCTGCCGAACTTTTGCCGAGTTCAGCCTTGAGCATAAAGGCGCCCTTGCCCGCGATGACCTCGCCGGGTTTGAGCCCGGACAGTATGACGATGCGTCCGCCGCTCCTGGCGCCGGTCGTGACCGGTCGGACCTGGAATCCTTTCGCCGTTCGAACGAAGACCACCTCGCGGCCCTGAACGGACTGAACGGCCTCGTCCGGCACCGCGACCTCACCGGTTGCTGCGGCCACACGCGGCGTAATGCGCGCCCGGACCGACTGACCGGGGGCCAATCCATCCAGTCCTCCGGTCAGCGACAGGACGACCGTTGCAGACCGGCTCTCGGCGTCGAGGCCCGGCGTCACCGAGCGGACCACTGCGGTCACCGTGTCGCCGGTCGGCGTCTCGATCATAGCGGTGTCGCCGGGCGAGACCCGCTTCACGTCGGCGCTGGGGAGTGCAGCGTGAATCTCGATGCGGGCCGGATTGGCGACCCGGAACAGTTCCGTGCCCGCCGTCACGAACGAGCCCAGAACGGCGGTGGCCGCCGTGATCCGCCCGGAGACCGGGCTGCTCACCGTGATGTATCGGCCATTCGAGGTAACCCCGGCAGCCGCGCCCGCAGAGGCGGCCCGGCGTTCCTCGGCCTCGGCGATGGCGAGTTCCGCCGCAGCCGCTTCCAGGTCCTGCCGCGCCGTGATCTTGGCGTCGAACAGACGGCGTTCCCGCTGATAGGCTTGGCGGGCGGCCACGACCTTAGCGGACGCGGTCGCTCGGTCCGATGCGATAGCGGCAGCATCCCGGCTTTCCAGCAGGGCAAGGGGCTCTCCGGCGGCCACGGGGTCGCCGAGCCGCTTGAACAGCCGCACGACGGCGCCATCGGCCCGCGCCGCGACATTGGCCTGCCCGTCAGGGGAAGCGGTCACCGTAGCCTGGGTGATGATCTCGGCGCCGAGCCCTCCCGCCGTGACCTGCGATAGCTGGACGCTAGCGGCGGTGATGCGCGCGGGCTCCATCTCGATCTGGCCCTCGTCACCGTGGCCTTCTTCCTCTTCGTGCTCCTCCGCTGCGGGGGGCGCAGCATTGGGAGCCATCATTCGCCCGATCAGGACGCCGCCTCCCCCGGCCACCAGGATGACGGCGGCGGCGGTGGCGAGCAGAACTCGTCTGGAATTGAAATCGATCATGTCAGTCTGTCCTTTCAGCGGGCGGCGGCGCGTATCAGCGCGGCGATGGCCCTGGCGCGGTCGAGCCGCGCGGCGATGAGGTCTTCACGGGCGGTGGCGAGGGCGTCCTGCGCATCGATCACTTCGAGCAGGGGAAACTTCCCGGCCTCGTAGCCGAGCCGGGCGAGGCGCAGAGCCTCTTCCGCCTGCGGCACGATACGGGTCTCCAGAACCGCCAGACGGGCCTCAGAGGACCTCAGAGCGGCCTGGGCGTCCCTTGTGCGGCGGACCGACTCCGCCAGGGCCAGACGGCGTCTGGCGTCGGCTGCATCGGCGTCCGCGCGGGCGGCGGCGACATTGCCCTGGTTACGGTCGATGATCGGGATCGGCGCCGAGAAACCGAAGATCACCGCTTGGTCGCCGGAGTCCTCGAACCGCCGGATCCCGGCTTGAAGCGTCACGTCGGGGGCAGACCCCGTCCGTTCCCGCTTGACGGTTTCCCGAGCTACCACGGCTTCAGCGTCAGCCAGCCTGACATCGACAGACTCTGTGGGGTCGATGAGGCCAGATGGGGCCATCGCGGGCTCGGCGTCGCGGAGCAGGACAAGTTCTTCGTCCCCGATCCCGACGAGGGTGGCCAGGGCGCGGCGCGCGGAGGCCGCCTCCGCGTCGGCGGCCTGCGCCTTGGCGCGGGCCTCTTCGACCGCCGCCTGGGCGCGCAGAGCACGAAGCGGCGGCTCCCGCCCGGCATCGACCAGTGCGGTAACCACGCGGGCGAGGTCCTCGGCCCGCTCGACGGCCTGACGAGCCAGCAAGGCCCGGTCCTCCGCCGCGAGGGCGTCGGCGTAGGCGCCGCGCACGTCCTTGGCCACGTCCGCGCGGGCCACGGACAGCCGCAGCCGGGCAGCCTCGATCTCGGCGCGAGCAACGGTCACCCGCGCGTTTCGCTTTCCGCCCAGTTCGAGACGCTGCTCCAGGGCGAAGGTCGACTCGGAGGATTCGAAACCGGCGTAGGGACCGGAGCCGGTGAAGTTCTCGACCTCCACACTGACTTCGGGGTTTGGTCGCAGACCAGCCTGCCGGGCTCGCCCTTCGGCGGCGCGCACGTTGGCCTCGGCGGCGGAGATTACGGGTGATCCGGCCTGGGCGCGTTCAAGCGCCTGGGCCAGAGTGACGGGTTCGGCGGAGGCGGTGGAAGCAAAGGCCGCCATCGCAATTGCGGCGACGCCCAGAAAGGCGCGGCGCCACGGAAATGGGGAGGGCATGGAAGGTCCTGCATTGGTTCTGACAAGGGCGGAGCGCGCACGGCGGCGCGGTCACGGTCAGACCCGAGGGGGACGCTTCAAGCTCGGAGGACTGGTGGAGGGCGGTTGGAGCGCCAGCAGCAGAGGCTGATCCGCCTCAGCGTAGAGATTAGCCGCTGTATGGACCTCGGGCGATCCGGTCAGGGGGACCGAATGATGGCAATGGCCATGTGCGCAGATTGCGTGATCGGTCGTGGGCAGATCGCGATCATCACCGCCGTCCAGGTCGGCGATCAATTCGGCTGAGCCAACGCCGCCGGATTCGAGGCCGCACATCACGCTGTCTGCCACAGGGCCGACAGCCAGCAGCAGAACGCAGATGACCAACAGCGACTTGGTCAGTCGCTGGAGCAATCGGTGGGGATTCGCCGCCGAGGTCATTGATGCCCGCAATAGCCGCCCCATGACCGGCGATCAATCCGCCACGTTAGCGGGATCGCGCCGCTCTGTCCGGGCCTGGGCGATGATCGACCACGCCGACTGGAGGAAGACCAGCGCCAGGATGGCACCGACGATGATGTCTGGCCATGCCGACTTGGTGAACCACACCAAGCCGCCGGTCACCACGATGGCGAAGCACTGGATCAAGTCGTTGCGGGTGCAGAGCCAGACGGACCGCACGTTGGCGTCTCCGTCCCGATACTTCGCCAGCAGGAACGCGGCGACCAGATTGGCCGCGACCCCGAATAGACCCAGGCCCGAGATGGTGAGCCCCTCGGGGGGTATGCCATTGACGGCCCGCCAGACGGCGAACCCCAACACCGCGACACCGAGGACGCCCAGGCTGGCGCCCTTCAACATCGCCGTCCCGCTGCGGATGGCCACGCTCTTGCCGATGGCCCAGAGGCTGATCGCGTAGGTCGCGCCATCGGCCAGGAAGTCGAGGGCGTTGGCGGCGACCGATGCTGACCCTGCCAGCAACCCGCCGGACGACACCACGACGAAGGCGATCAGATTGATCGCGATGACCCAGACCAGGATGCGCCGATACTCCGGCGTGGCTCCGTCGAAGGGCTTGGAATCTCCGCAGCCGCAGGACGACGCGGCGGGCTTGGCCGTGGGGGTTAGATTGGTCATGGACAGCCCTATGAGCCCTCTAGTCACTAGAGCATCAAGTGCTATTTAGAGGTCCAAGCAGGGAAAATGCACATGCCCGATTTCTCCATCGGACGCCTCGCGAAGGCGGCTGACGTGAAGGTGCCGACCATTAGATTCTATGAGCAAATCGGACTGATGCCGACGCCCTCGCGAACCCAAAGCGATCAACGGGTCTATGGCGCAGCGGCGGTGCGGCGCCTCCGGTTCATCCGCCATGCCCGCCAACTCGGCTTCGAGATCAAGCACATCGAAGCCCTGCTCGGCCTGGCGGACCGGCCCGACCTCCCCTGCGCCGAAGCGGATCGCATCGCCCGCGCCCATCTCGAAGCGGTTGATGAGAAGATCGACCAGCTTACCCGGCTTCGCCAGGAACTGAGCCGGATGACCACCAACTGCGGGTTGGGCATCACCGCCGACTGTAAGGTGATCGAGGCGCTGAGCGATCATGGTCTGTGCGAACACGAGCCCCATTAGGTGGGTCGCGGCTGCCAAATCCGTGATCAAGCGGCCTGCTCGTCTACCCCTTGCCTCTCTAGTCACTAGAGGGTTTAGCCTGCGAAAATAAGGCGCAGAGGGTGTTGCAGATGAACGATTGTGGAGACGGATGCGGGGCGAAAGCGGTCGAGGCGGCGAATACTCCCGCCTATGTCCGCACGCTATGGCTGGTGGTCGCGATGAACGCCGCCATGTTCGCCGTCGGCGTGTTCGTCACGGCCACTGGTGGCTCGGTCTCCGTGCGGTCCGATCTGCTGGACTTTCTGGGAGATGCGGTTGCGACCGGAATCGGACTGCTCCTCATAGGACGGTCAGCGGCTGTCCGCTCGACGGCTAGCCTGTGGCAAGGTCTGGCGCTCGGCGGGCTCGGCCTCTTCGCCCTGGGTTCCGCTATCTCGCGGGCCTTTGGAGGCGCCACGCCCGAGCCATTCGGCATGGGCCTCTATGGCATCCTGGGCCTGTGCGTGAACCTGGGCGCCGCGTTGCTGCTGTTGCGGCACCGGAAGGGAGACGCCAGCGTTCGCGCTGTTTGGCTCTACAGCCGCAATGACGCCATCGGAAATGTCGCCGTCATGGCGGCGGCGGGCCTCGTCGCTCTGACCGCAACCCGATGGCCGGACGTGGTGGTGGGGTTGGGGATCGCGGCCCTGTTTCTCCATTCCTCATTCGAGATTATCAAGGACGCGCGTCGCGAACTGCCCAAGGCCCACCTCATGAGTTGGCTCTGGCCTCTCGGCATCGTCTCCGCCGTGGTGCTCCTGGATCAGGCGACAAAGCTGCTCGCGCGCCTCCATCTGACCCAAGGCGCTCCCCTAGAGGTATTTCCCATCCTTGACCTGAACCTCGGCTCCAATCCGGGGATCGTCTTCGGGATTTTCGGCGCCGCCGAATGGGGTCCATGGCCATTGATCAGTGTGACCGTGCTGGTGGCCGCTGGGCTGAGCTATTGGCTGGTGCGGGAGACCCGCTTCCTAGCCCGGTTCGGGCTCGGGCTCCTCATCGGGGGAGCCCTCGGCAACCTATGGGATCGGCTGGCTCGCGGCGCTGTAACCGATTTCTTGGATGTGCACGCCGGAAGTCTTCACTGGCCTGCCTTCAACATAGCGGACAGCGCAATTGTGATTGGAGCGGCCCTTCTCGTGCTGGACCTGGCGCGGGCTCCGAGGCGGACGGCATGACCGGCCCCGCCTTCACGCCCGCGCTTGGCCGCCCGGAATGGACCGGGTTCTACGACCTGGCGATTGCCCTTCTGACACGTGAGAAAATCTGGCGGCAGGCTCTTGTCGGCCAACTGGGTCCCCGCGTTTACGACACCATACTGGACGTGGGCTGTGGGACAGGGACGCTCGCGGTCCTCGTCGCCCTGGCGACGCCTGGCTGTCGGGTAACAGGGCTTGATCCGGATGCCGCGATTCTGGTTCGGGCTCGTGCGAAGGCGGCCCGGCGAGGCGCGGCGGTGAGCTTCGTGGAAGGTTTCGCGGACGACGCCGACCGTGCCGGGGGTCCTTTCGACAAGGTGACCTCCAGCCTGGTTTTCCACCAGGTCCCCATGGAGGGAAAACGCGAGGGCTTCGCCGCCATCTGGCGAGCCCTCAAGCCCGGCGGCTCCCTTCATGTAGCGGACTACGGCCTTCAGCGGACTCCGCTCATGCGACGGCTGTTCCGGCAGGTTCAACGCCTCGACGGCTTCGAGAATACGGAGCCGAATGCACAGGGGGTGTTGCCTGATCTGATCAAGGAGGCGGGGTTTGTCGAGGTTGAGGAGCGGCGGGTGATCCCAACCCTCACCGGATCGATTTCGATCTATCGGGCGCGAAAGCCGGGATAAACGACGAGGAACACGGCATGGCGCCTCTATCGGACGCGGAGTTAAAGACCCAGCAGCGGGGGGTGGTCCTGGCTGCGGGATTGGCGCTCATCGTTTGCGCCGCCACCCTGGCCGCCGCCTACGTCGGCCTCCCGCGCTTCTTTGAGTTTCCGCAGGGCCTCGCTGAGCGCATGGCCTTTGCCGTTCAGGCCGACGTTTTCGTTTTCCTCTGGGTCGTGTTCGGCGTGCGGCAGGTCGCTGACGGGCGGTTTCGTTCAGCCGCCGACAACCGGGGCTCCGCATTTGGCCCGCCCAGTCGTCGCCTCGCGATCCCCGTGGCCTTCCTTCAGAACACCCTTGAGCAAGCCGTGATGGCCGCCGGTGCGCACCTCGCTCTGGCGACGCTGGTTGCGGGAGACGGCCTCTCGCTCATCGTCGGCGCGGTCGCGCTGTTCGGCATCGGGCGGGTCTGCTTCCTTTTGGGCTATCCCATGGGCGCGCGCGGTCGTGCCTTTGGCGTAGTCCTCACCGTCATCCCCACGATGGCGGCTTATGGTCTCGCCGTATACTTGATCGGCAAAGCGATGATCGCGCAACTTCTGACATAGCCCGGCGCGCGCACCGTCGTCGTGGTCGGACACCGGCCACGGAACGGCGCGGCGGCGCCACGCCTAAGCAGCCGGTCGGGGCTGGAGCGCACGCCGATTGTAGAAATACCCGGCGACCAGGATGGCGATGACGGCAAGCTGAACAAAGATCGTCTGCCAAGTCGGGTAGAAGCCCAGCAGTTCCAGCTTGGGCAGCCCGGCCACCCGGGTCGCCGGAACCATCCCCGCTTCCTGGAGCGCCGCCAGGCCCTTCCCCGCCAGGACGAAGGCCAGGACGGCGACCAAGGCGGCGCTGGCCGCGAAGAACCTGGAGATCGGCAGACGGCTGCTGTAGCGCAGCATGGCCCAGCCGATGGCCGCGAGGGCGACCAACGCCACCCCTGCCCCGCTCAAGACCGCGCCAGCGGTCTGCGGGCTCCAGAGGGCCGCGAAGAACAGGATGGTTTCGAAAACCTCCCGGTAAACCACCACAAACGCCAGCAGGAACAGGAACCAGGCAGAGCCCTTCGACAGGGCTTTCGACAGCCGCTCCTTGATGTAGCGTTGCCATGCGTCGGCCTGACTCTTCCCGTGCATCCAAATCCCGACGCTCAGGAGCACGGCGGCGGCGAACAGGCCGCCGAAACCCTCGGTCAATTCCCGCTGAGCGCCGCTGATGGTGATGAGGAAGGTAGCAGCCGCCCAGGTCAGCACCCCGGCGCCGAGCGCCGCAGCCCACCCGCCGTGAACATAGGGCAGCACGTCCTCCCGGTCGGCTTTCTTGAGGAAAGCGATCATCGCCACGACGATCAGCAGGGCTTCGAGCCCTTCACGGAGCAGGATGGTCAACGCGCCCACGAACGCCGCTGTTGTGTCGGCGGCGGCAGGCGCGAGAACCGCGTCTGCCTCGTCCAGCAGTCCTTCGATCACACCAGCCTGTTGCCGGACACTGTCGATAGAGGCGCGGGCTCCGATGCGGGAGCGAAACTCGCCCATGGCGGCCTCGATCCTGGACAGCAGCTTAGGATTTCGCGCCGCTATGGCAGGCTCGAACGGCTCGATTCCGTCGAGATAGGTGGACAGCGCAAGGGAGGCCGCCTCGGCGGCCTTGCCGGACGCGTAGGCATCGACCGTCGCCTTCAGTTTGCTGCGGGCGAAGACCAGCGACGCTTCCCGCTGCTCGGTCAGAACGCCGGGGGATCGACGTAGGTAGGCCATGACATCATCGGCCTGTTGGTCTCCCACCACCTTGGCCAGATCGGCGGGCGTCATTTTGGTCAAGGTAGCCAGGTTGGGGAACTGGCCGCGCAGGTTCGCGTCGCCCTTCCACAGGGCCTCTCCCCGGCTCCGGGCGGCCTCGTCCTGCGAAAGGCTTCCAACGTAGAAGGCGAGCGCCCAGCGGTCGTCTTGAGGCAGGTGCGCAAAGCTCGGCATGGCCGTGCCGTCCAGGCCCTGCTCAATGACCTGATAGAGGCCGAACACGCTACGGTGTCTTGCCCGGTCCTGGTCGGTGAAGGCGATGGGGGGAGGATCGAGCCCCTTCGACAGAGGGCCTTTCCCATCGCCAGTAGAGCCATGGCAGGAGGCGCAGTTCTCCGCGTAGACCTTGGCTCCCCGCGCGAAGTCCGGCGTAGCGGACGGCGCCAGCGCCACCGGGTAGGCCGTGAGCAGGTCGGCGGCCAACGTCTTGGCCAAGGTCGCGACCTCAGGCGCCGGTCGCTTCTCGGCAATGGCGGCCTTCAGGGCATCGGCCTGCTTCGACAAGCTGGGCTTGGCGGGAGACCTGGGCAGGGTCGCGATCTGCGCGCTGGCCGTGTTCGAGAACTCGACCATTTCGGCATACTCGGCGGCACTGATGATCTTCCCGTCCGCAACAGCGCCGGGGTAGTCCACCGCGACGTAGTCTAACAATCTCCACACAGTTTCCGCCGGGGTGGCGGCAGCCTGAGCCGCCAAGCCAAAGGGTAGCGGAACCAGGATGGACCCAACGACCGCAAGCAGGGCGAACAGGCGACGCGCTCCGGCGCGACGTTGAGCTATGGAAGGCAACATTGACCACGAATCCTCATCGAGATGGAACCGCCTAAACCCTCAAGCCACTAGAGGTGCAACAGTTTCTGCGAACGATTCTAATGTTGGGCGGCTTGTCAGGTCATCACGCAGCGCACAACGGCGCGCACCAATCGTGGATCACGGCATCGTGAGATGCCGATAAATTGGTATACCAATCCTAGAAACTCCTCTGCACCAACATTTGAAACCAGATTTCGGCCAACCTTATCAGTAACCTCTACGCATTTCAGGTGCGGCTCTTTCCATATTTCTGATATCTGGTTTCACCAATTGCTGAGGCTTTCGCACTTGGTCCCGATAACTTCCGTCAAGCGAAAATTACTTGTCGTTGCCGAGTGGTTTTCAATCGAATAGCTGGTTTGGCTCTGTCGAAAAGGAGCCTGACCATGATAACCCGCCCCACTTCACCTACCGCAACATTCGGCGACGAAACGTTTGATCGCCTTTGGGAAATCCACCAAGACGCCGCAGGCGAACCCATGCCGCAGATCGCGATCCCGTGCGACGACGATGGGGAACCACTCGATATCTTTGACTACAGCAATCCAAGCCATCCGGTTGTGGAGGAGTTCATCCGCCTCACGCCTAACTTTCTATGGTTGGGATTGACCAGCCATCCCAGCGCAGCCTTCAAGAAGGCTCTGGTAGGAGGCGGGCTTCCCCGGAACGTAGCCATCGGAGCCATCGCCCGCACTCAGGAGGAAGCGTCGTTTGGCGTTCAATGGCTCGCTGACTTGGCGGAGGTCAGCAACCCGTCATTGCTCTTCCTTGTTATCGATGGACCTTCAGAGCCTGTTGACCTCTCGACGTTGGCGGGGTTCGCGGCCATCGACTGGGTAATCGTAGCCGGTCAGTGCTCCAGTGGGGCCGGTTCTGGGTCAATCCAGTGGACGCGCGTCATCCGCGACCAGTGCCAATCCAACTCGGTGGTGTTCAGCCTGGAACATCAGGGCTGGCCATGGCCGACAGGACCTCAGCCCTCGCTCGACGGGGTAGTCTATGATGACCGGCCAGCGAAGCTCCGCGATTAGAATGTTCAAAATGGGGGGCGCGGACGCGCCCCCCGCCATGAGAACCATGGACCGTGCTGCGGTTTAGAGTTCCTCGTTGAAGAGGCCCCACGCCCCATCGACAATCTGGACCCCACGGTGTCCGCCAAACACCTCACACACGTCGTCTTCCAGAATTCGGTCGTGGCCTTGGTCCGACAGCGCCGACATCGTCCACCAGCCGTAGACTTCGACCACCAGCTCTTGGGCGATGCCGAAATCAAGAAGGTCGGGGTCGCCGTGTTTCGCAGCGCCCGCCGACTGCCAATACTCGGCCAGGAAGCCCGGCTGCTCCTGCTTTGCCCGCACGACCGCCTCTTTCGCTCGGCGATGCCCCTCTTTGGCCAGCCGCTCTTCACGGGCGGCCTCCCGCTTCGCTTGGACCCGGCGGACCGCTCGCTGTCTGAAATAGAACCAGACACCCGCAGCGGCGGCAGCCAGGACGCCCGCCCACACGACCCAAGTCGCTGCATCCGGCCCGGTGACGCTGGCGATTGAGCGGTGCAGCCATGAGAAAAACGCGATAATCGCGACGAGGATCAGCAGGCCGATGAGGTTGAGGAATTTGTCGAAGCCACTATCCATCTCGCGTCGAGCGCGGTCTCGCTTCACCTCGAAATCATAGACGTCCTCGTAGTCAATCTTCGGCATTCCATCCCCCAATGCTCCTACCGTGGTAGCATAGCGGAACCGGTCCACAAGCGGAAGCATCCGAGACCGGAGCCTCCCTTTGCCCGCCAGGCGCCCGCCCCCTTTCGCTGCGTCTTTGGTTCACCGCGCTGTGGTCGCGGCCCTCGTGGATGCTCGGGCGAAGGCCGGTCTGACCCAACGGGAGGTTTCAGCGGCCATAGGGCGCCCCCCATCGTTCCTCGCCAAGATCGAGAGAGGCGAGCGGAACATCAGCGTCCTGGAGATTCTGCGTATCGGACAGGTTCTCGGTGTGTCGGTGTGCCAGCTCCTCGAACCGGTCGAAGCAATCCTTCCTGACAGCTTCGAAATTTAGCGCCCGAGCCCAATGTCCAGGTCCTCAAGGTCGTGCTCCCCCCAGAAGGGGTCCATCGCGCGGATCAGCGGGCGGAGCCTTGGGGGCGCTTCCGCCGCCAGCACAAATCGGTCGCCCAGATTTCCCACCTTGGCGCGCGCCATGGCTATGCCGTCAGCCGAGACGGGCGTGTTTCCCTTCCCGTGAATACCCGAGAGCAGCCAGCGGCCATCGGTCAGCCGGACAAAGGTCAGAATCAGTGCCGACGATTGGAATGCCGCCGCCGCCCAGGTCCCGCCGAGTAGCCGAACCATCATGGTGCGCAGGCAGTTCTCAAACCGGGCAGCGATCTCTCCGACGTTGGAGGGGCGAACGACCTCAAGTTCGGGGTCCGCGATCTCCAGCGTGGTTTCGCCCTGGTCGGCCTTCGCCAACCAGTTCCTGATCCAGCGGCCCTGTCCACCGGCACCGAAGGTAGTCAAGGATTGCCGGATCGCGGCGTCGCTCGCGGACGAGCAGCAAAGGCGTATAGCGGCGACAACCTGGTTCAGTTCGAGCGCCTGATCGGCGCTCCGAAGGCGCGACACAAGAATCGGGTGAAGCAGGACGGGATCAAGCCGCTCGACCGCGTCAAGCCGACCCTCGTCCAGTGCGCTCAGTTGGAACAGCACGGTGCGGCGGCGGGCGGCGACAGGGTCGGACGATGTGAACAGGTCGAGCAGCCTGATGTAGGCAAGCTTGGAGATGGGTTCAGCGCCGAGCTTGGAAAGAGCGCCGAGATATCCAGGAGGACATTCGCCCAGCCCAGCCTGTACGATCTCACGCGCCTTCATGGTGGGCAGCAACTCAGCGACCTCCGCCGTCAGAACCGCCCAGGAGCCGTCTGTCGTCTTGCCCAGGGCTCGCTTGAGAAACAGGCCGGGGTTTTCGAGAAGCCCAGCCGCCAGTGCAGCGGCGAAAGCCTGCTTCCAGTGGTTGCGGCTCCCGCATGTTGCGCGCAGGAACCCGCCGCCGGAAGCGGCATCCAGAACAAGAGCGGCCTCAAGGGGCCAGCCGACCAGCGCGCGAGGCGCCCGGCGTGCTTCGGGGCGCGGGCTACGGGGTTCGACGGTGATGTGGTCCATGAAGTTCTCCTGCTGGGCGGAGGGATGTCCGCAGACTTCGCAGGGCGGGCCTGACGGCCCGGCTTGAAGGCGGGATGCTGAAGATCATTCTGCTCCTGTTGAACTCTGCGTCGGTCCCGCCGAACTGGGGGGGGAGTCGAGGCGACTATTGATGTCCCCAACGGCGCGCTCCAGCGCTCGAAGGCGCTGCTCGACCGTGAGCGTTGGAGTACTGAGGTAGACTTCGAGCGCGGCCCGCACGAGGCTGCTGCGGTCTAGTCCCTGCTCCGCCGCCCGTTCATCCATCGCAGCCGCCAGTTCGGCGGAGAGGCGCATGTTCAAGGCGACGGGCTTCTTCATGAGACCTCGGCATAGTGGCGAAGGAGGTCCCGGACCGACTGGGCTCGCCAATCGCCACCTCGCGGTGCGCTTAGTCCCCGATCATTAAGTCCATCGGCGATCTCGGCCAAGGAGTTGGCGCCATCCGCGCGGAGCGCGTCAATGACGGGCTTCAACGCCGTGGCCCGTTGCCGAGCCTTGGCGGTCCGCACCTCCGCGCTCGCCGCAGCGCCATCGAGGGCGTGGTGCGCGATCATTGGGTTGTTGCCACCCAAAGGAAGGCCGCGCGCGCGCCGAGCTGCCAAGGCTTGCCGAGTTCGATCCGCCGCCAAGCGGGCCTCCTCCTGGGCCACAAGCGCCATGACGCCAACCGCGAACTGGGAGGCGCCGGGCATATCGACGGCCAGGAACTCGACGCCGGATCGCTGCAAGGCGAACAGCAGATGGGGGTCTCGGCTGAGACGGCAAAGACGTGCGATAACCAAGACGGCATTCTGTGCCCGGCAGATGGCGACGGCTCGCTCCAGGCCGGGGCGGGCGGAGCTCCTGCCGGACGCCACTTCGACGACTTCCTCGATCAGCCGCCACCCCTGGCCCAGGTGAGCGAGAACCGCCGCCCGCTGGGCCTCGATGCCGAGGCCGGAGCGCCCTTGCTGAACTGTGCTGACCCGGAAGAGGGCCACACAGCGGCGTGTCGGATTAGCCTGATCGTTCATTCAGGCTAATCATACAGCAACGCATTGCAAATGCAATACGTCCGCAATGCGTTCGGGCGGTGTCGGCCTAAATAGCCGATGACAGCAACTGCCCCGAGCCGACGCCAGCAGCGCCTCCTCGATTCCGTCCGCCAAACGCAGCGTATCCTGGGCTCGCTCGGGCGCTATTCCAAGCTCCGCCGGAAGATGATGAACTGCGAGCGCCCGTCCCGGTGGCGGTTCAAGGAATACTGCCGGTCAGTCGGCTGCGGCGTCTGCCGACGTCGATACATCGCCGCCCAGACCGAGGCGGCGCTTAACGGCTTCTCCGGCGCCGACAACAACGAGATGGCGCTCCTGACGGTCGTGTTCGCCGTCACCGAGGATGCGAGTGATATCGGGCCATGCTTCGAACGAGGTCGCAAGAAGCTCCGCAATATCATCGACGCCCAGCGACGACGGTCCCGGCAGTGGGCATCGGTGGAAGTCCTGGGTTGGCTGGAAACGGACGCGTTGGATGATAGCCAGGTTCAAATGATCCTGCCCGAAAGGCGGGCGCTGCTGGAGAATGTCGGCCTGCCCAGTCACCCCGCCCCTGAAGCGCCCCTATGGGTCGTCACACTCCATGCCGTTGTCCGACTCCCCAGTATCGAGCATCAGGCGTTCCGATCCGCGCTCCAGGCGGGGTGGCCGCATTCTGGTCAGGTCGATGTCAGGCCATTCTTCCAGACCAAGGATATCGACACCAATCTCTGCGACCTCGTCGAGTATGCGCTGAAGCACGAGACCATGACCCGTATGGCAGGTCGGATGGAATTCGCCTGGCCGCCGGGCTGGCTAGAGCAATACTACGAGGCGCTCGACAAGTGGTCTCGCAGTTTCCAGCGGCTTCGAGTCCGCATTCGCCCCAAGCGCCGAAACAACTCCGAACAACCGACTGCGTCCGCCTCCACCCCTGAGGTTTCCGTCGAAATAGAACCCATGCCGACTACGTTCGGCATCGGATTTAGCAGTTTTCATACCCAGTATATACTAGGTCTCCCTGCCACCGACTTGCCCGAACTACGGAAGGCCGGGGCGGGCATCATAGCGTCATGGGACCACCCCAAAGGGCAGAGTCCGTGATCAAGGCAGCGCCGGGAACGTCGGGTAGGTCAGCTTTGCGATCTCCTTGGCCAGGATGGCGAGGCCAACGCCTTGCCCATATGCCCTGCCGACGTGGTCGTTGCCTTGATGCCCGGTGAGGAGGTCACTGATCTCCTCGGGCACGCCCGCCTCACGAACCGCCCTCTTGAAGGTGTGCCGTAGCGAATGAAAAACCTTATGGGGATGGTCGAAACCTTGACCAGCAACCAACGCGTTCGCCCGGCACCAGTGCCCCCACCACTTCGAATACAAGCGAGTAGACGCCATTCGTTTCTCGCCGGGACCCAACGTCAGGCGCTCGTCATGGGGAAGTTCGGGGAAGAGCCGCCCATCTTTTGGTTGGCTCCTGGCGTAGTCGAGGAAGCCGAGGTCAACGAGCTGCGGGTGCAGCGGGAGCATTCGTTGGCTCTGTAGGTTCTTGAGTTCCCGGTGACGAAGGTCGAGGAATGGCACCATCCCCTCGACCTTTACGTCCGCAGCCATCGCAGCGCCGACCTCCTCAACTCGGCACCCCTGCCACAAGCAGAAGATGGGCAACCAGTAGGCCGCGTCCCGCTGGATGATCTGGCCAGGGCGGTCGCGATAGCCTCGGACCGCGCTGCACCCTTGGAACAGGGGAGTGCTGAAAATGGCTGCGATATCGGCTTCGTCGTAGATCAGGCGAGGAGCGGTCGGCCTCTTCTGAAGGACTGGCATGACCGTCGTCACTGGATTTCGAACCACCAACTCCGTGTCCACCGCGTAGCGGAACATGTTGTTGAAGGTCCTGAACCAATTCCAGATCGTCTTGGCGCCCAGTCTTCGGAACGGCGCCCCCTGCCTTGGGGCCATGGCCGCTTCTTCACGTTCGAACATCAGGATCACGTCCTGGAAGGGGATGTCCTGAACCGGCCTTTTGGTATTCGGATAACGACGAAGCTGGACTTTGAACTCATCCAGGCGGGCAGAGGTTACCGCCGGGAGATCGGGGTCTCCAAGAAACTCGCTCAGCCTTGTGACATAGCCTCGTTGCCGTCTCTCGTCGTCGATCTCCTTGCTCGTCGCCCATTTGTCGAAGAGGTCGAGGAGCTTGAATCCCGCCCCCGTCTCCGCCTGTCCGATCATAGTCGGTGGAGCCGATGCGGCCTGCGGCGCTGGAAGCTGATCCAGCAGCGCTGGCCGGGCTTCCCGCCACCCCCGGTAGTCGCGGCGACCAAACTCGCAGTATCGCTCCTCTACCTCGGCCCACATCGCGGCGAACTCCCTCCTGATCGGGATTTGCCGGAGCGCCGGATGGTTCTGGTCACATACTACCCCCTGCGATGTAAGGGCCTCGCTGAGGCGCTCCGAGAAGTAGGGGACGAACGCGCCATTCTTCAGGGCGCTGAGCCGGTTCGTGTGCTCGAACCAGTGTGGGGTTACTGCCCAGGCTGGCAGTGACTCATTGAACGCCGCCTCGTAGTGCCGTTCGATCTCGGCAGTCCGCCAACGCGCCAATGCCGCAAACGCCTCTTCCGGGTGGATCGGCACCCTAACCTTCGGTGTGAAAGGCACGTCTTCAGCCCGGCCTACGGCGACGGCGACATTTTTTGCCGCAGCCGCGATCTTCGTCTTCATCTCGGCGGCTATCGGAGCGCCCACCGTGAACGCTTCGAGCTCATTTTTAGTCCTGGTTGAAATCCAGACCTGCTTCCGGCCACCGAATAAGTGCCGGGCGTGCTCGGGTATCGACATGACGACGTAGTAGATGCCGCCTTTGGGCCGTTGTCGAAGATACTTCATCAGGGCCATTCATTAGCACCCCACGTTAGCAGGTCGCCAGTGAAACCCCTTACGGGCCAGGGTTTTCAACCCTGTCAGAGACTTGAAGAAATTGGCTGGGGAACTAGGACTCGAACCTAGAATGACGGTACCAAAAACCGCAGTGTTACCATTACACCATTCCCCAGCAGGAACGGCGCGAAGCCCCATGGGCCCCGGCAAGGTGGGGGGAGATAGCGCAGGCGCACGGAGGATGCAACGGGTGTATTTCACCTGTTGCGGCGCAAGAAGCGCTCCTCTATAAGCCCGCTCCTCAAGTCGGAGTGTGGCTCAGTCTGGTAGAGCACCGCGTTCGGGACGCGGGGGTCGCAGGTTCGAATCCTGCCACTCCGACCATTTTCCCCAAATCGAAGAAATCGCCGCCGGTTCGGGTGCAACACCCCGAAACCAAAGCGATTTGTTGCGCCGTCTTCATTTGACCGCAACGCGACACCAGTTAAGCGTGACGTCAACGTTCGAGACCCGGCCGGGCCGGGTCCGAAGGATTGGGGATTTCGATGAAGCAGTTTCTCCTGACCATCGCCGGCGTCTTCGTCGGCCTGTTCCTGTTCCTGTTCATCGTGCCGATGATTCTGGTCTTCAGCCTGATCGGCATGGCCGCCAAGAGCGCCGAGGGTCCGGCAACGCCGGCCGCCGCCGTGCTGGAGCTGGACCTGCGCACCGGCCTCAGCGACCAGGACCCGCAAAACCCCTTCGCGATGTTCGGCGGAAGCGGCCATTCGGTCATCGGGGTGATCGAGAAGCTGCGGGCCGCCGAGACCGACGACAAGGTCAAGGGCGTGTTCGTGCGACTGCCCGAGGGCGGCATGGCCCCGGCCGCGGCCGACGAGCTGCGCCAGGCCTTCATCCACTTCCGCGCCAGCGGCAAGCCGATGATGGCCCACAGCCAGGGCCTCTATCCGAGCGGCGCGGTGACCTCGACCTACATGCTGGCCGCCTCGACCGGCGATGTCTGGATGCAGCCGGGCGCCGCCTTCCAGGCCACCGGCATGGCGGTGGAGGACATGTTCTTCAAGCGCCTGTTCGACAAGTACGGGGTCAAGGCCGACTTCGAGCAGCGCAAGGAATACAAGAACGCGGTCAATCCCTACCTGCACGACGACTACACCCCCTCCCACAAGGAAGCCCAGCTGTCGTGGATGGGCTCGATCTACCGCACCAGCCTGGTGACCGCCGCCGCCGACCGCAAGCTGCCCCCCGAGACCGTCGTGGCCGCGATTGAAGGCGGCCCCTGGTCGGCAACCCAGGCCAAGGAACGCAAGCTGATCGACAACGTCGGCCAGGTGAAGGAAGCCTCCGACGCCCTGCTGGCCAAGGCCGGCAAGAACGCCAAGCTGATCAGTTTCGATGACTACACCGCCAGCCCCAAGACGAACTCGGGCCAGACCATCGCGGTCATCGGCGCGGAGGGCGCGATCATGACCGGCGCCGGTGGCGGCGGCAGCCCGTTCGGCGGCGAACAGACCGTCTGGTCGGACGAGGTGGCCAAGGCCATCTACGAGGCGGCCGAGGACAAGAACGTCAAGGCCATCGTCTTCCGCGTTTCCTCGCCGGGCGGCTCTGACACCGCCTCTGAACAGATCCTGGCGGCCATCCAGGCGGCCAGGAAGGCCGGCAAGCCGGTCGTGGTCAGCATGGGCACCTACGCGGCCTCCGGCGGCTACTGGATCAGCTCCCAGGCCGACAGCATTGTCGCCCAGCCCACCACCCTGACCGGCTCGATCGGCGTCTACGGCGGCAAGTTCGTGCTCGGCGACGCCCTGGGCCGGTTCGGCGTCGATGTGCGCGAGACCAGCGTCGGCGGCGACTATGCCAGCGCCTTCGGCACCGAAGCCGGCTTCAACCAGGGCCAGAAGGCGGCCTTCGCCGGCTGGATGGACACCATCTATGAGGGCTTCGTCCAGCGTGTGGCCACCGGCCGCAAAATGCCCGTGGAAAAGGTCCGCGAACTGGCCAAGGGCCGGGTCTGGACGGGGGCTCAGGCCCGCCAGCTGGGCCTGGTGGACAAGCTGGGCGGCTTCTACGACGCCGTCGACGAAGCCAAGCGCCTGGCCGGCATCAAGGGCGATGTGAAGCTCAAGGTCATGGGCGGACCGAAGTCGCCGTTCGAGGCGCTGGAGAAGCTGTTCGGCGTCAGCTCGGCCTCGCTGAAGACCCTGGCGGCCGCCGCCTGGGTGTTCGGCGACCCGCGCGCCGAGGCGATCATGGACGAGATGGCCCAGACCCGCCTGCGCGAACGCGGCGCCACGGTGATGGCCCCCACGCCGCGCCTGGATCGCTGACGCCTCACTGAGCGCTGACCATGGAGGGGCCCCGGAGCAATCCGGGGCCCTTTTCTCATGGGGCCTGGCCGGACGGCCTTATCGAAGCGGCCAACCATTATAGCCGATGGCCGGCCCGCCAGGGGGCCTTGGCATGGAAAGCTGCGGCTTCTCAGTGACTTGGCCGTTGCGGCAGGCGCTGTGAACGTTGATGCCAGCGTTGGCGCCGCGTTGAGATCGGCGCTGGGATTGTTGACGGGGTGAGTGGCAGGCCTGTCAACGCGGCGGCGCATTGCGACCCCGTGCGGCCCGAGTGGGGCCGGAATGCCGATGA
>NZ_JBYCZQ010000009.1:0-178192 GCF_057586315.1 Caulobacter sp. SRI_014
CAGCCTTGAATCAAGCTTCGTCAAATCCGGCAACCCGGTTGAGTACAGGCCCTAGGCCGGGACCTCCGAACGGATCCAGCCGGTGATCGAAATGCGCGGCTCGCCCGCATAGGGGGCGACCAGCGACACGGCGTGGCGCTGGGGCACGCGGAAGATGTTCAGCGCGTTGAAGGCCGGGGTGTAACCCTCGGCCACATGATCCTCGTCGTCGAGGAACATCAGGATGCCGCCCCAGTCAGCGCGCCAACGGGCGGTCAGGTTCAGGACATAGGCGTAGAGGCGGTGCTTGCCCGGCGCGGCGTCGTCATGGGCGGTCAGGAAGTGGCCGGGCAGGTAGCGGGTGGCCATGGCGTCGCAATAGACGATGCGGTCGTCCTGGGTCAGCACGCGCAGGAAGTTGAGGAAGGCCGGGCTGTTGACGAAGCTCTGAACGGCGGCCAGCGCAGGTTCGACGAGGCGGCCGGAGTCGAGGTCCTGTCCGATGCGGACGGTGTCGAACATGTAGCGGAAGGCATCGCGGGCCGTGGCCAGGGCGCGATCTTCGAGGGCGGCGCGTTCGGCAGGATCAAGGGCCAGGTATTCGCCCAACGGGACGTCGAGGTCCGTGCCGTCGTCGCTCTGGCGGATGCTGCGTCGCCAGGCCGAAGAGCCGGCCACGGCGCGACTGAGGGCAATGGCGTCATCGGCCTGGAGGATGCCGGGGATGTGCAGGCGGCCATATTGCCGGAACACCGGCGCGTAGTCGGCTGGTCGCAAATCGGCGTCAAGCCTTAGCCTGGGCGCAACCTCCCCCACCTTCCCACCTGCCTCATTCGCCCCCGCGAACTGGGGTTCACTGGATGGGCGAGCGAGCCCGTGCGGGCAAGTTAAGGATCGGAAAGGTTAGAGGTTGTCGCGCAGCCAGCTCAGGGTCTTGACCAGGCCATTGGCGTTGGGGTCGACCGGAGCGCGAGGCTTCTTGATGGTGGCCAGCAGCTTGGCGTTGACGGCCTCGCGCGGGCCGAAGGCGGCGCGATGCAGGATGCCGGCGGCGGCGCAGAAGGCCGGGCCTGTGACAGCGTCGGCCAGGTGCGGCACCCGGCGCGGACGGCCAAGGCGCACCGGGCGGTCGAAGACGCGGACGGCGACTTCGCGCACACCGGCCAGCTGACTGGCGCCGCCGGTCAGGATGACGCTGGCGCCGGGCTCGATCATGACGCCGGCGTTCTTCAGCCGGTCACGGACCAGTTCGAGGGTTTCCTCGACGCGCGGGGAAATGATGCCCTTGAGCAGGCTGCGCGGGGCGATGACCGGGCCGGCGCCGGGGTCGTCGCCGCGCGGCGGGGCCTCGATCATCTCGCGGTCCTCGTTGGCCGAGGCGATGGCGCTGCCGTGCAGGGTCTTGATGCGCTCGGCGCCGGCGCGGCTGGTGGACAGGCCCCGGGCGATGTCCTGGGTCACATGCTCGCCACCGACGGGCAGGCTATCGATGTGGACGAGGCTGCCGTTGGCGAACACGGCGGCGCTGGTCGAGCCGCCGCCCATGTCGATGCAGACGCAGCCCAGTTCCATCTCGTCCTCTTCGAGGGCCGCCAGGGCCGAGACGAAGGGGGCGGCGACGACGCCCTCGAACTCCAGGTGGGCGCGCTCGACGCAGTGGCTGAGAGTCTGGAAGGTGTTCTCGGCGATGGAGACGACCAGCAGTTCGAGGCCCAGGCTCTTGCCGAACATGGCGCGCGGATCGCGGACGCCCTTCTGGTTGTCGACCTGCCAGGCGATGGGCAGCAGGTGGATCGGCTTGCGGCCCGGCAGGCGGATCTCGGCCAGGGCGGCGGCCAGGGCGCGGGAGCAGTCGTTGTCGCTGATCGGGCGGGCGCCGAGCGAGACGCGGGCGGAGACCCTGCAAGAAGCAAGCTGGCCGCCGGCGGTGGCGATGGTGACACCTTGAACGGCGGCGCCGGCCACGCCCTCGGCGCGTTCGACGGCCAGGGCGATGACTTCGGCGGCGTCGTCCATGCTGGCGATGGCCGCGCCCTTGATCCCCCGGGACTGCACGTAGCCGACGCCGGCGGCGGTCAGGGTCCGGTCAGCCTTGCGGACGCCCTCGGGCTTCATGACGAAGCAGGCGACCTTGCTGGCCCCCAGGTCGACGGCGGCGACCAGCGGGTGGCGGCTGAGGGCCGCCTTCAGCGTGTCCTGAGCCTTGCGGCTCTTGGGTTCGTTGCGCGACGCGGTCTTCAGCACGGACAAAACACCTTAGACATCATCAGACGCCACCATCGATGGGAGCTGAAACCTGAGCCGTCTGACGACGGCGGAAAGCTGGGGCGCCGGGCTCGCGCAGGTCGATGCGCTCGAGGCCCGCCTCGAGGATCGCATCGCGGCGGTCCAGCAGGTCCAGCTCGATCAGGGCGCTCTCCTCGTCGACGGCGGGGAGCAGGATGATCGAGC
This sequence comes from Caulobacter sp. SRI_014, assembly GCF_057586315.1. Lineage (NCBI taxonomy): Bacteria > Pseudomonadati > Pseudomonadota > Alphaproteobacteria > Caulobacterales > Caulobacteraceae > Caulobacter > Caulobacter sp. SRI_014. The sequence continues at coordinate 2,431 of NZ_JBYCZQ010000009.1, forward strand.
CGTCCTTCAGATGGATGTCCCAGCGGCGCTCATCGACCCGGACCAGGGCCTCGACGCGGGATTTGAGACGCGGCCGGCTGGCCACCGACTTGAGGATGTCGGCGGCGACGGCTTCGGCCCCCTGCCCCACCACCAGCGGGAGTTGCGGGAAGGCGGCAGGGTCGGCCTCGCGGATGACACGGCCGGCGCCGTCGATGACAACCAGGCGGCCGTTCTTCTGCCAGACGGCCAGGGCGCCGCGTTCCTGCACCTCGACCATCAGGGTGTTGGGCAGCAGGCGAACGACCTTGGCCTTCTCGACCCAGCCGACGTTCTCGACGCCCGCGCGCACCTGGGCGAGGTCGAGACCCAGGATGGCCTGGCCCTTGGCGGGGGCGAGGACGGCGCGGATGGCTTCCTCGCCGGCCGGCGTGGCGCCGGCCACATGGATTTCCTGAACCGTGAAGCCGAGCCCGGTGGTCTGGCCGGCCAAGGCCTGGGTCATCGAATCAGCGAGGTTCTGACCGCGATGGCCAGTGGCCAGCGCCACCACGAGACCCAGAACCAGAATGCCGCCGGCCGCGCCGACCGCGATCTTGGGAGAAAGACCAACGCCGCGCGCCGCGCGCAGCTTCATGGCCGCCTGCCCCCCCTTGGGAGCAGCGGGCCTTGCCTTCGGACTACTGGGGCTTTTGCCCCGAGGGTTGACGCTTTTGCGTCCGCCCCCCCGCACCGCCGCGGGCATACGCGTCCTCCACGATCCAGAACACCAGGTCATCAAACGACACACCCTGGTGTGCCGCCTGCTCCGGTGCGAGGGAGGTGGGCGTCATGCCTGGTTGCGTGTTGACCTCCAACAGAACCAAATCACGCTTAACAGGGTCATAACGAAGATCACTTCGGGTAACTCCGCGACAACCAAGCGCGGCGTGTGCGCGCTCGGCGAGGCGCAAAGCGGCGTCGTAATCGCCCTTGGGCATGCGGGCCGGGATCAGGTGCTGGGAGCCGCCTTCGCCGTATTTAGCCTCGAAATCGTAGAAGCCACTGGTCGGGACGATTTCGGTGACCGCCTGGGCCACCCCGTCCATGACCGCCACGGCCAGCTCAAGGCCGGCGATGAAGGGCTCGACCATCACGTCTTCGCCATGAGTCCAGGATTGGGCCCCGACCTCGGTCGGCGGGCGGTTGGCGCCCTCCATGACGATGAAGACGCCGACCGAACTGCCCTCGGCGTTCGGCTTGACCACATAGGGCGGCGGGATGACGTGATCACGGGCGACGTCGTGGCGGTTGAACAGGCCCCCGCCGGGCACCGTGACGCCGGCCGCGGCCAGCACGGCCTTGGCCTTGGCCTTGTCCATGGCCAGGGCCGAGGCGAGCACGCCGCAGTGGGTGTAGGGGATGGCGAGCGTCTCCAGGATCCCCTGGACACAGCCGTCCTCGCCCCATTCGCCGTGCAGGGCGTTGAAGCAGACATCGGGCTTCAGGTTGGCGAGAACCTGGGCCAGGTCGCGTCCGGCATCGACGCGGGTGACTTTCGCTCCGAGCCGTTCGAGGGCGTCGGCGCAGGCCTTGCCCGAAACCAGGCTGACCTCGCGCTCCGACGATAGCCCGCCGAGCAGGACAGCAACGTGATGACCGGCAAGCTTGCTCATTTGGGGGTCCCGACGGTGCGCAGATCGATGTCGCTGTCGGCGATCAGGTAGAGGATCGACACCCAGACGGCGACGTTCTGCTGCAGCTGGGCGGGGTCGATCTTGTCGAGCGTGTCGTCCGGCGAATGGTGCAGGTCGAAGTAGCGCAGGGCGCTCTGGCTCAGCTGCATGACCGGCACCCCGGCCTTCTGTAGGCCCTCCGTGTCGGAGCCGGCGAAGGCGGCCGGATCGCGGCTGACAATGACCTTCAGAGGGGCCATCAGGGCCGGCAGGTCGGCCATGCGCGGGTCGGCCACAGCGCCCTTGGGCAGGGCGATGCGATAGATGGCGTCGGCGCCGAGGTCGCTTTCGCCGGCGACGATGAAGCTCGCCAGCCTGTCCTTGTGGGTGGCGGCGAAGGCTTCGCTGGAGCCGCCGCGCTCCTCGCTGCCCCACATGACCACGCGGATCGTGCGGGCCGGATGCTTGGGCAGGTCGCCGATCAGCTTGGCGGCGGCCGTGGTGATGCCGATGCCCGAGGCGTCGTCGATGGCGCCGGTGCCGACGTCCCAGCTGTCGAGGTGGCCGCCGATGACGAGGATCTCATCCGGCTTGCTCGAGCCGACGATGTCGCCGGAGATGTTCCAGGCGACATCCTTCTCATCGACGCTCGAGGCCATGTTGAGCTTGATCTTCACCGGCCCCTTGGCGGCCAGGCGCTCGAGCAGCTCGGCGTCCGGCACGCCGATGGCGGCGGCGGGGATCTTCGGCACGCCCTCGGTGTAGGAGGTGCCGCCTGTATGGGGGCTGCGCAGGTCCGAGGTCGAGATCGAGCGGACGAGGTAGGCGATGGCGCCGCGCTTGGCCGCTTCCGAGGGGCCGGCGCGTCGGGCGATGCCGGCGGCGCCGTAGCCCGAGCCGTCCATGGTGCGGACCATGGGCGCGGTGACGACGGCGATCTTGCCCTTCAGCGAGCCTTCCGGGGCGGCCAGCAGGTCGGCGTAGGCCTTGAAGACGACGATCTCGGCTTCGATGCCCTTGGCCGGGGTCGGGACCGAACCGCCGAGACCGATCATGGCGATGGGCCAGTCATAGGGGGCGACGATGGCGGCCGACTCCGGACCGCGGGTCCAGCTCGGCTTGGGGAATTCCTCGACCTTGATGTTGGTGAAGCCCAGCCGCTCGAAGGTCTTCACCGCCCAGTCCTTGGCGCGCTCCATGCCGGGCGAGCCGACCAGCCGCGGGCCGATCTCTGTGGTCAGGGATTCGGTGAGCTGCCAGGCGGTGTCGTCGTTCAGGGCCTTGTCGCGCAGGGCGACGGCCGTTTCGTAGGTCGGCTGGCGCTTGCTGTCCGCGATGGCGCTGGTTTGCGCCGCAGCGGGCAGGCTGTTGGCGAGAAGGGCGAGACCGGCCGTGACGGCGAGGAGCTGTTTGCGCATGCTGGCCGGGTGCGACACCGAGCGCATCGAGTCAAGTGAAGGGTGCGTGCAGCTGGTGACAGAGGGCTGTCAGCAGGGGTCTGGCAAGGTGTCGGCGAAGGAGTTCCCATGCCGCCGCACGCCCTCGACAGACTGCCTCGCCCGCTCTGCGCCGAACTGCTCGGCTGGGAGATACTGGACGCGACAAGCCCTGCCTTGGAGGCGCGACCGCGCCTCCACCCCACCCTGAGAGCCCGGTTTACAGCGGGGTCCTAGGCACAAGGCCTAGGATGACGATAGCGGAGGGGTAGAGGCGATAGCCTAAGGCCGACCGATCCGCTTGATTTCCCAGTCGAGCTGCACGCCCGTCTTGGCCTTCACGTCGGCCCGCACGGCCTCGCCGAGACCTTCGAGATCGGCGGCGGTGGCGTCCTGCGCGTTGATCATGAAATTGCTGTGCAGTTCGGAGAACTTGGCCCCGCCGTGCAGCTTGCCGCGCCAGCCGGCCTCGTCGACCAGTTTCCAGGACGAGTGGCCGGGCGGGTTCTTGAAGGTGGAGCCGCCGGTCTTTTCGCGGATCGGCTGGGTGGTTTCACGGCGGCTGGTGATCTCGGCCATGCGGGCCTTCACCGCCTCCGGATCGTCCTTGCGGCCCTGATAGATGGCCTGGATCCAGATGATGTCCTCGGGGACCTGGCTGTGGCGGTAGGTGTAGCCGAAGTCCTCAAGCTGGAAGACCCGCATCTCGCCCGAGCGGTCGTAGCCCCAGGCGCTGACCAGCACGTCCTTGGTCTCGGCGCCGTAGCAGCCGGCGTTCATGGTCAGGGCCCCGCCGATGGTGCCAGGGATACCGGCGTAGAACTCCAGCCCCGCCAGACCCGCATTGGCGGCGGCGCGAGCGACGGCGGCGTCGAGCGCCCCGGCCCCGGCGATGATCTGGTTGTCTTCCTCGTCGATGGCGATCTCGGCGAAGTGTTTGCCGGCCAGGCGGATGACCACGCCCGGCACGCCGCCATCCCGGACGATGGTGTTGGAGCCGACGCCCAGCACGGTGACAGGCGTCTCGGCCGGCAGCTGCTGCAGGAACTCCGACAGGTCTTCCTCGTCAGCCGGCAGGAAAAGCACCTCCGCTGGGCCGCCGACGCGGAACCAGGTGAAGGGAGCCAGGGCTTCGTCGCGCAGCAGCTTGCCGCGCACTTCGGGGAAGTCGGTCATATCGTGGCCTTACGGGCGGCGGTGTCGGCGTGCCAGAGGATCAGGCGTTCTGCCTCGGCGGGGTCGTAGGTCTCGAACACCGGCGTGCGGCCGGTCTTGTCCCACAGGAACATCTCGAAGCGCAGGGTCGGGGTCTCGATGACGTCGAGCCAGTAGCCGGGCTCGAAGCCCCGGCCCTTGTTGAGCTGCGGCAGGTGTTTGGTCGGGATGCGCCGCCGCCGGCACTCGGCCTCGATGTCGCGCAGGAAGGCGGTGGGGCTCACCCTTTGGCCTCGAGTTGGCCGGGCAGCGCGTAGGCCCAGGAGGTGATGTCGCCGGCCCCCAGGAAGACGACCAGGTCGCCGGATTTGGCTTCCTCGGCGATCATCGCCGGCAGGTCGGCGGGGCTGTTCAGCGGCAGGGCGCGGCGATGGCCGAAACGCTTCATGCCCTCGATCAGATGGTCGCGGTCGACGCCTTCGATGGGTTGCTCACCGGCCGTGTAGACGTCGGCGACGATGACGGTGTCGGCGTCGTTGAAGCAGGCCGAGAACTCATCCATCAGGTCGCGCAGGCGGGTGAAGCGGTGCGGCTGGACGACGGCGATGACCCGGCCGTCGGGGGTGACGGCGCGGGCGGCCTTGAGGACCGAGGAGATTTCCACCGGGTGATGGCCGTAGTCGTCGACGATGCGGATGCCGCCCACGACGCCGGTGGTGGTGAAGCGCCGCTTGACGCCGCCGAAGCCGGTCAGGCCCTTCTTGATGGAGGCGTCATCGACGCCCAGCTCGCGGGCCACGGCGATGGCGGCCAGGGCGTTTGCGACATTGTGGTCGCCGGCCATGGGCAGGTGCAGGCCCTGCAGGATGCGCGGCTCGGCGTCGTGCGGCGAGAAGATAACGTCGAAGTTGGCGCCTTCCGGCCCCATGGTGACGTTGACGCCCCGGACCTCGGCCTGCGGGTTGACGCCGTAGGTGACCAGCCGCCGGTTCTCGACCTTGGCGGCCAGGGCCTGGACCTCGGGGTGGTCGAGGCAGACGGCGGCGAAGCCGTAGAAGGGGATGTTCTCGACGAAGTCCTTGAACGCCTTCCGGGCCGTGTCGAAGTCGCCGTAGTGGTCGAGGTGCTCGGGGTCGATGTTGGTGACGATGGCGCAGGTCGACTTGAGCTTCAGGAAGGTGCCGTCGCTCTCGTCGGCCTCGACGACGATCCACTCGCCCTCGCCGACCTTCGCATTGGTGCCGTAGGCGTTGATGATGCCGCCGTTGACCACCGTCGGATCGAGGCCGCCGGCGTCGAGCAGGGCGGCGACCATCGAGGTGGTGGTGGTCTTGCCGTGGGTGCCGGCCACCCCGATGGAGAACTGCAGCCGCATCAGCTCGGCCAGCATCTCGGCCCGGCGGACCAGCGGCAGGCGGCGCTCGCGGGCGGCGAGGAACTCGGGGTTGTCCGGCTTGACGGCGGTCGAATAGACGACCGCCGAAGCCCCCTCGACCTGGGGCGCGGCATGGCCGATGAAGATGCGGGCGCCGAGCTGTTCCAGGCGCTCGGTATTGGCGCTGGGCTTCATGTCGGAGCCCTGCACGGTATAGCCGATGCGGATCATGATCTCGGCGATGCCGCTCATGCCGATGCCGCCGATACCGATGAAGTGGACGGGACCGAGTTCGAACGGGACGGGGCGGCGACGGGCGATCATGAGACGCGGATTAGAGGATTTGGCGCCGTGGGGGAATGCCCTCGGTTTGGCGGCCTTGCTGGTGGCGGGCGGCGCGGTCGCGGCGGAGGGCCCGACCCTCAGGCCGACGCAGCTGGGGGCGTTCGCTATGTTCACCGATCTGGACAGCGTCGAGCGGACCGGGACGACGGCGAAGTTCCGCGTGCTGCAGGTGACGGAGACCGGCTTCACGGCCGGCGGCGTGGCCTATGTCGGCGGCTGGCGCTGGTTCGAGGTGGACTGCTCAGGCCGGACCGCGCGGGGGCTGGGGTTTGCGAGTGTGAGGGCCGATGGCGTCGAGGGGCCGGTGACCGGCGCCGCTGGCGAGATGGCGAAGATCGCACCGGGCGGGATCGAGGATGAGGCGGCTAAGGTGGTGTGCGACGGCGCCGCGCCGCTGGGGGCGGCGGATGTTGACGGCGTTGATGCGGCCGTCACCGCCGGCAGGCGTTGGATCCCGACGGGCGACGTCGACTAACCTCCCTCCCCGAATGGGGAAGGCAGACGCGCGGTTACGCGCGTCGGGTGGGGAAGTCGGTTCCTTACCTTTGAGAGTATGCGCTGAGACGACAAGCCGGTGGGGCCGGTGACCCACTGCCCCACCCGGCGCGCAACGCGCGCCTGTCCTCCCCATTCGGGGAGGGAGGTTCTCAGGGCCAGCGGTAGAAGACGCGGGTGTAGCCCAGCGTCGGATGCAGGTCGGTGTCGTAGTGGTGGAAGCCGCGCTTTTCGTAGAAGGCGCGGGCGGCGTGGTTGGCTTCGGCGGTGCGGAGCCACATGCCGTCGGGCAGGCGTTGCTTGGCGAGGTCCATCAAAACGCTGCCGAGACCCTGGCCCTTGGCGGCCGGGGCCATGAACAGCTGGTCGAGGCAGTCGTCGTGCGGGCGCAGGGCCATGAAGCCGGCGAGCGCGTCGTCCTGAAGGGCCAGGGTGACCTCCCAGACCGTTGCGCTCTCTTCGAGGATGCGGGCCGCCAGGTCCTCGACCAGCACCACCTCCTCGTTGGCCGTGTTGGTCGAGCGCCAGCTGTCGAGCCACAGCTGGGCCAGAGGCAGGACGAGGGCGCCATGAACGGCCGGGTCGAAGGGGACCAGCCGGACCGTCATCAGCGGTAGGCGGTGCGCTCGACCAGGTCGGCGAGGTCTTCGGCGGCGTCGGGCTTGGCGGCGTCGTGGGCGCCCTTGGCCATGTTGGCGAGCCAGGCGGGGTCCTTGAGCAGGGCCTTCAGGGCGCCGGCCAGGCTGTCGACGGTCAGTTCCTCTTCCAGGCAGACGGCGGCGGCGTTGGCGTCTTCGAGGAGCTTGGCGTTGAAGCGCTGGTGGTTGTCCGTGGCGATCTTCAGCGGCACCAGGATCGACGGCTTGCCGGCCACGGCCAGTTCGCACACCGTCGAAGCCCCTGCCCGGCCGATGACCAGGTGGGCGGCGCCGAGCCGTCCCGCCATGTCCCGGAAGAACGGCGCGACCTCGGCCTTGACCATGGCGTTGAGGTAGGTCGCGCGGGCGATGTCCATCGACTCCTTGCGGGTCTGCTGCTGGACCTCGAGGCGCAGGCGGGTCTCTTCGGGCAGGCGCAGGATGGCTTCCGGCACCAGTTCGCTGAGCAGGCGTGCGCCCTGGCTGCCGCCGGTGACCAGGATGCGGATCGGCTCGCCGTCGGCGGGGGCCGTGTAGGGCGCGTCGTACAGGGCGGCGATCTCGGGACGAACCGGGTTGCCGACGACGCGGGCGCGGGCCTTCACCTTCGCGGTGGCCTTTTCCAGGGTCGGGAAGGCGCAGGCGACCTCGGTGACCCTGGGGGCCAGGAAGCGGTTCACGCGGCCGAGCACGGCGTTCTGTTCGTGGATGACGGTCGGTCGCTTCTGACCGAGCGCGGCCATCAGGCTGGGCAGGGACGGATAGCCGCCGAAGCCGACGACGACGGCCGGGTCCATGCGCTTGAAGGCGGCGCCGGCCTGCATCGTTCCTTGCAGCACGGCCCAGCCGGCCTTGATCATGCCGATGGGGTCGCTGGCCTTGGCGGTGGCGGCGGCCAGGGTCAGGCGCACGTCCGCCGGGAACTTGTCGGCGTACAGGGCGCCGCGCTCGTCGGTGGCCAGCACGATGCGCCAGCCGCGACGGGTCAGGGCCTCGGCCAGGGCCTGGGCCGGGAACATGTGACCCCCGGTGCCTCCGGCGGCGATGACGGCCAGACGGGCGGCCATGGCGGGACCTCTCTAACGGACTCGGCGTGGCCGGGCTTTTGGCATGGATGGGGTGAGAGGGCTACGGGGCGAAGGCCCCGCCCCTGTTGCTCTCCGGCTCGAAGGCCCCCGGGCGGCGGCGGGTGAGGCTCAGCGCCATGCCCATGGTCAGGCCCATGGCCAGCATCGAGGAGCCGCCATAGCTGATGAAGGGCAGGGTCATGCCCTTGGTCGGCGCCAGGTTCAGATTGACCGCCATGTTGATGATCGCCTGCTGGCCGACCAACACGAACAGGGCGGCGGCGGCGATCTGTTCGAAGCTGTCCTGCAGCCGCATCGCCTTGTAGAGGCCGCGCACCATCAGGAAGGCGAAACAGCCGATCAGGGCCAGGGAGAAGACCAGGCCGTACTCCTCGGCGGCGACCGAATAGATGAAGTCGGTCTGCAGGTCGGGGACGCCCTGCTTCATGACGCCCTCGCCCGGGCCGCGCCCGAACAGGCCGCCGTTCGCGATGGCTTGCGCCGCCTTGTCGACCTGGTGGGTGTCGGCGCCCTCGGGGCTGAGGAAGCGGTCCACCCGGCTGCGGGCGTGAGGCAGCAGGACGTAGATCAGACCGAGGCCCCCGGCCGCCGCCCCGCCCATGATCGGGATCCAGCTGATTGGCACCCCGGCCATCCAGAAGGCGGCCCCGAAGGCGATGGTGATCAGGATGGTCTGGCCGACGTCCGGCTGGATGATCAGCAGCACCACGGCGATGAAATAGAGGGCGAAGGCGATGGAGACGCCCGGCACCCCCTGCCCCTTCTGACCCTCCGAGAACATCCAGGCGACCAGCACGATCAGCGCCGGCTTGAGGAATTCCGAGGGCTGGAGGGTGAAGCCGGCGAAGGTCACCCAGCGGGTGGCGCCCTTGGCCTCGTGGCCCAGGAAGGGCAGCAGGGCCATGCAGACGATGGCCCCGATGTAGATGAAGAAGGCCGCCCGCTTCACGCCCCTTGGCGAGAGGATGGAGATGGCCAGGACCAGGCCGCAGGCGCCGAGGCCGAAGACAGCCTGGCGGATGGCGAAGTGCAGCGGGTCGTCCAGGCGCAGGCGGATAGCCGCGGCCGGGCTGGAGGTGAAGCTGAGCAGCACGCCGATAGCGATCAGGATGCCGGTCGCGGCCAGCAGGGCGTGATCGACGGTCCACCACCAGTTGGCCAGAGCCCCGCGGTTGGCGCGGGACACCAGGTGCTGGTTGTTGCTGGTCGGGAACTCGGCGGTGGTCATGCGCGGGCCTCGCGGGCGGCGGGCTGCTGGAGCGCCAGGACGGCGGCGCGGAACGCCTCGCCCCGGGCCTCGAAGTCGGCGTACTGGTCGAAGGAGGCAGTGGCCGGCGAGAGGAGGACGATGGTGTCCTCGTCGAGCCGGGCGGCGTCGGCGAAGGCCGCGGCCACGGCGGCTTCCATCGTGCCGCAGCGGACGGACACGGCCTTGCCCTTGAGGGTGGCGGCGAACGCCTCCTCGGCCTCGCCGATCAGATAGGCCTTGTCGACGCGCGGGAAGAGGTCGGCCAGAGCTTCGATGCCGCCATCCTTGGCGCGGCCGCCGGCGATCCAGAAGACGCGTGGATAGCTGGACAGCGCCTGGCGGGCGGCGTCGGCGTTGGTCGCCTTGCTGTCGTTGACGAAGCGGACGTTGCCGATCCTGGCCACCGTTTCCATGCGGTGGGCCAGGCCCGGGAAGGTCATCAGGCCGTTGGCGGCGTCGTCGCTGGAGACGCCCAGCGCCAGGCAGGCCGCGTAGGCAGCGGCCGCGTTCTGCCAATTGTGCTTGCCGGGCAGCGATCGGGCCATGGTCAGGTCGGCGACCTCCAGGGTGCGCTCGCCGGTAGCGTCGTAGAGGACGCCGGACAGGACGTAGACGCCCCGGCCCATGGCCTTGCCGGCGCTGATCGGCCGGATGGTGCGGCGGTTGGCGGCGGTGATCTCGGTGCAGATGCGCTGGCACCAGGGATCATCGACGCCGATGACCGCGGTGTCGCCCTTGCCCTGGTTGAGCAGGATCCGCTTCTTGGCGGTGACATAGCCCTCCATGCCGCCATGGCGGTCCAGGTGGTCGGGCGACAGGTTGAGCAGGACCGAGGCGTCGGCCTTGAGGCTGGTGGTCAGGTCGAGCTGGTAGCTTGAGAGTTCCAGCACATAGACCGCGCCGCCGTGCATGTCGGGCAGGCCCAGGACGCCGAAGCCGATGTTGCCGCCGATACGGGCGTCGCGGCCGGCGCTGCGCAGGATGTGGCCGATCAGGGCGGTGGTCGTCGACTTTCCGTTGGTGCCGGTGATGGCGACGATCTTCGGCCGCTTGTGGGCCGGCGCGGCGTTGACCGCCCGGGCGAAGAGCTCGATGTCGCCCAGCACCTCGACGCCGTTGGCCTGGGCCCGGGTCACCGTCCAGTGCGGCACGGGGTGAGTGAGCGGCACGCCCGGCGACAGCATGAGGGAGGCGAACTCGGACCAGTCGGCCTGTTCCAGATCGACCAGCGGCAGGCCTTCAGCCTCGGCGGCCTCGCGGCCCTTGGGGTTCTCGTCCCACAGCGCGACGTTGGCCCCGCCGGCGATGAGGGCGCGCGCGGCCGACAGACCGGTCCGGCCTAGGCCGAACACGGCGACGGTGCGCCCTTCAAAGCCGGGAACCGGAATCATCTGCGCGGCGTCCCCCTACCTGAGTTTCAAGGTTGCGAGGCCGATGAAGGCCAGGATGATGGCGACGATCCAGAAGCGGATGACGACGGTGCTTTCCGCCCAGCCCAGCTTCTCGAAATGGTGGTGAATCGGCGCCATCAGGAAGATGCGTTTGCCGGTCCGCTTGAAGTAGACGACCTGGATCATCACCGACAGGGCCTCGACCACGAACAGGCCGCCGATGATGCCCAGCACGATCTCATGCTTGGCGGCCACGGCCACGGCGCTGATCGAACCGCCGAGGGCCAGCGAGCCGGTGTCGCCCATGAAGATCTTGGCCGGCGGGGCGTTGTACCAGAGGAAGCCCATGCCGGCGCCGATGATGCTCATGCAGAAGACGGCGAGCTCGCCGGAACCGGGCACGAACGGCACCTGCAGATAGCCGGCGAACACCGCGTTGCCGACCAGGTAGGCGATAACCCCGAAGGCCGCGGCGGCGATCATCACCGGCACGATGGCCAGGCCGTCGAGGCCGTCGGTGAGATTCACCGCATTGGACGCCCCGACGATGATGAAGGCGCCGAAGACCAGATAGAACCAGCCCAGGTCGATGATCAGGTTCTTGAACACCGGGAAGGCGACCGAGGTGGTCAGGTTTGGCGCCTCGTTGGGGGCCTGGGCCCAGAGGATCAGGGCCAGCACAGCGGCGACCGCGACCACCGTCTGAATCAGCAGCTTCATGCGGCTGGAGACCCCGGCCGTCGTCTGCTTGGTCACCTTGCGATAGTCATCGAGGAAGCCCAGCAGGCCGTAGGCGCCGGTGACGAAGATCACCACCCAAACCTTGATGCTGGTCAGATCGGCCCACAGCAGGGTGCCGACCATCATCCCGGCCAGGATCATGAAGCCGCCCATGGTCGGGGTGCCGGCCTTCTCAAGCACATGGCGCTCGATGCCCTCGGCCCGGATCGGCTGACCCTTGCCCTGCTTGGCCTTCATCCAGCGGATGAAGCGGCTGCCCATGGCGACGGCGACGATAAAGGCCGTGGCCCAGGCCATGCCGGCCCGGAAGGTCTGGTACTGGAAGAGGTTGAGCAGGGGGAATTTCACGTCCGCCGCCGTCAGCCACTGATAGAGCAGGTACAGCATCAGGCGTCACCCCCGGCATTGCCCAGCGCGGCCAGGGCGGCGGCGATGACGCCGGCGCGCGAGCCGTTGGAGCCTTTGACCATCACCACATCGCCAGGCTCTATGGCCTGTGCGATCAGCGGCGCGAGTTCGGCCGCTGACTCCGCGTAGCCGCCCCGGCGAGTCGCCGGAAGGGCCTCCCAGAGCGATTTCATCAGCGGACCGGCGACGAAGACCTGGTCGATTCCCGCCGCATCGATTGGCCCGGCAAGGGATGCGTGCATGGCCGGGCCCTCGGGGCCGAGTTCCAGCATGTCCGTCAACGCGACGATGCGCCGCCCCGAGACCTTGCGGGCCCCCAGGGTGCGGAAGCCGGCGATCATCGAGATCGGGTTGGCGTTGTAGGACTCGTCGATCAGGGTGAAGGGCGCGCCCGGCCTGGCGACTTCCTTTTCCGCGCCGCGGCCGGCCAGCGGCTCGAAGGCGGCCAGGGCGGCGAGCGCCGTGGGACGGTCGACGTCCATGGCTTCGAGCATCAGCAGGGTGCAGAGGCTGTTGAGGCCCCAGTGATGGCCGGTCTGCAGCAGGTTGTAGCGCAGGGCCCGACCGTGGAGCGTGGCCGAAACGGTCGCCTGAACGCCATCGACGTCGAAGCCCGTGAGGCGAGCGTCGCAGCCTTCGCCGCTACCGAAGGCGAGGACCCTGGCCCCGGCGGCGCGGGCGCGGTCGCTCAGCAGATCGAACCACCTGTTGTCGGCATTGAGGACGGCGACGCCGCCCGGCTCGATGCCGTCGAAGATTTCGGCCTTGGCCAGGGCAACGCCGGCCTCGCCGTCGGGAAAGTTCTCGATGTGCACCGGGCCGACGGTGGTGATGGCCACGGCGTGGGGGCGGACGAACTTCGACAGCGGGGTGATTTCATCGGCGTGGTTCATGCCGATCTCGAATACGGCGCGCTCAGTCGCCTTCGGCATACGGGCCAGGGTCAGGGGCACGCCGATGTGGTTGTTGTAGCTCTTCACCGAGTTGTGGCTCGGGCCGGCCAGGGTCAGGCCCGCCGCGATGGCCTGGGTGACGCTGGTCTTGCCGACCGAACCGGTGACGGCGCAGCGGCGGGCCGACGAACGGTCGCGGGCGGCCATGCCGAGCAGTTCCAGAGCCTTGAGGGTATCGGCGACCTGCACCGAGGGGCCATCGACCGGCTTGGAGGCCAGGAGACCGGCGGCGCCGTCGGCGAGCGCCTTGGCGGCGAACTCATGGCCATCGCGCACCCCGGCCAGGGCGACGAAGAGGTCGCCGGCGTCGATGGAGCGGCTGTCGATGGAGACGCCACCCACCGCGAAATCGGCGGTGGCTGTCCCGCCCGTGGCGGCGGCAATCTCGGCGGCGGTCCAGAGGCTCATCGGGCCGCCTCCAGCGCCGCGGCCGTCTCGGCGACGTCGTCGAAGGGGTGGTTCACGCCGGCGACCAACTGGCCCTGCTCGTGGCCCTTGCCGGCCACGGCCAGGACGTCGCCGTCTTCCAGCAGGGCGGCGCCGGCGCGGATGGCTTCGCGGCGGTCGCCGATCTCGCGGGCGCCGGGGGCGGCGGCGAGGATGGCGGCGCGGATGCTGGCCGGGTCTTCGGAGCGGGGGTTGTCGTCGGTGACGATGGCGACGTCGGCGAGGCGAGCGGCGATCTCTCCCATCAGGGGACGCTTGCCGGCGTCGCGGTCGCCGCCGGCCCCGAACACGGCGATCAGCTTGCCGCGCACGTGCGGGCGCAGGGCTTTCAGCAGGGTCTCGAGGCCGTCGGGGGTGTGGGCGTAGTCGACATAGGCCTCGCCGCCGCGCGGGCCTGTGCCGACCCGCTGCATACGGCCGGGGGCGCCGTCGAGCTGTTCGAGGGCGGCGAAGACCGCGGTCGGCGCTTCGCCGGCGGCGATGCAGAGGCCGGCCGCGACCAGGGCGTTGTCGGCCTGGAAGCCGCCCGCGAGGGGCAGGCGGACGATGTGGTGGGCGCCCTTGTGCTCGATGGTCAGGGTCTGGCCGTCGGGGGTCAGGATACGGTCGAGCAGCTTGATCCCCTGCCCCGCCTCACCGGTCGAGATCAGGGTGTGGCCGTGGGTGACGGCGGCGGCCGCGAAGACGTCATACTGGTCGCTGTCGGCGTTGAGCACGGCGGTGGACCCGGTCGGCAGCAGGGTTTCGAACAGCCGCAGCTTGGCGGCCCGGTAGGCGCCCATGGTGCCGTGGTAGTCGAGGTGATCCTGCGTGAAATTGGTGAAGCCGGCGGCGGTCAGGGTCACGCCATCGAGGCGCCGCTGGTCGATGCCGTGCGAGCTGGCCTCCAGCGCCACATGGGTGACGCCCATGTCGGCCATCCTGGCCATCAGCTCGGCGACGTCGGCGGCGTCGGGGGTGGTCAGGCCGGGCGGGGTGAGGACGACATCGTCCTTGCCCGGAGCCGAGACGACAACACCCAGAGTGCCCATGCTGCCGGCGGTACGGCCGAGCGTGCGGAACATCTGGCGGCAGAAGGCGGCGATGGAGGTCTTGCCGTTGGTGCCGGTGATGGCGACGCAAGTGGCCGGCTGGCTCCCCCAGAACTTCGCGGCGGCCAGGCCGTAGGCCCGTCGGATGTCCTTGGCGTGGACGACCGGAACGCCGACGTCAGCCACATCCTCCGGCGCCAGCACGGCGGCGGCGCCCAGCTCGATGGCCTTGGCGATGAAGGTCCGGCCGTCGGCCTTGCTGCCCGGCAGGGCTGCGAACAGGAAGCCCGGCTCCACCTTGCGGCTGTCGGCGGTGACGCCGGTGATTTCGACGTCACGCTCGACCGCTTGACCAACGATGGCGCTCAGCAGCGTCACAGATTGGGTCTCCCATGGACGGCGGCGATGTCGAACTGCGGCCGCTGCATCTGGCGCTGGACGCCCAGGAACCGGGCGCTGCGGTCAATGACGCGGCCGACCGCCGGAGCGGCGACAAGGCCGCCGGTGCGGGCCCCGCCGGTCGGCTCGTCCAGCAGGATCAGCACGAAGTAGCGAGGGGCTTCCAGTGGGCCGTCTGTCGGGAAGACGGCGGCGAAGGAGGCAACCTGTTTGGTGCTGCTGTAGGCGCGGATGGAGGGGTCGTACTTCTCGCCGGTGCCGGTCTTGCCGCCGACCGACAGGCCGAGCGCATCGGCGCGGCGGCCGGTGCCCTGGACGACGTTGCCGCGCATGATGCGCAGCATGGCCCGGCTGGTGTCCTCGGAGAACACGCGCGGCCCCTGCGGACGATAGTCCGCCGGTTTCTTGAGGATGGTGACGGGTACGAAGGTTCCGCCGTTCAGCAGGGTTCCCATGGCCTGGGCCATCGCCAGCGGGGTGACGTTGATTCCATGCCCGAAGGACACACTGGCCAGGGCGTCGTCGTTCCAGGTCTTCGGGACCAGCGGGGTGGCGGTCTCGAACAGCTCCAGCTTAGGCCGACGGGTCAGGCCCATGGCGTCGTAATAGTGCTTCAGCCGATCCACGCCGATGCCCAGCGCCAGCTTGGCGGTGCCGATGTTGGAACTGTGGTTGAAGACTTCGCCGAGCGTCAGGATGCGGTTGGTGCCGTGGAAGTCATGGATGGTGCGGTAGCCCATCTTCAGCGGCGTGCGGGCGTCGAAGGTCGAGTCCATCGAGGCCACCCCGGTGTCGAGGCCGGCGGCGACGGTGAAGGTCTTGAACGTCGACCCCATCTCGTAAAGCTGGGCCGAGGCGCGGTTCTTGCGCTGGTTCTCGTCGAACTTGCCGAAGCGGTTGGGGTCGAACTCCGGCAGCGAGGCCATGGCGATGACTTCGCCGGTGTGGACGTTGGTGACGATGCCGACGGCGTTGAGCGGATGGAATTCCTCGACGGCGGCGGCCAGTTCCTCTTCCAGGGCGGCCTGGACGCGGACGTCGATGGAGAGGGCGACGGGCTCGCCGCTGACATAGCCGGCGCGCATCTCGTTCATCAGGCCGCGCTCGGCGCCCTGCAGCCCTTGGCCGCCGGGATCGGAGAATCCGACCAGGTGGGCGGCCAGCGGGCCCATCGGATAGACCCGGCGCGGGCTTTCCTCGAAGCTGACGCCCGGCAGGCCGAGGTCGTGGATGCTGGCGCGGACCTCGGGAGTCAGACCTTCCACCAGGACCCGGCGCTTGCCCTTGTTCATGACGTCGTTGAACTTCGACGGCTTCAGGCCCGGCACGCGGGCCAGCAGTTCCTTGCGGGTCTCCCGGCGGTTCCAGACGTCGGCCGGATCGAGGAACAGGCTGTAGTGGGTCAGGTTGGCGGCCAGCAGCTGGCCGTTGCGGTCGACCATGTCGGCCTTGGCGTTCAGCGGCAGGGAGGCGATCGAGCCCTTTTTACCCGCGTCGCTGAACACGGCGGCGAAGATGGCCCCGCCGCCGATCAGGCCGAACAGAACGGCAAAAAAGGCCAGCACCACCAGGATGCGGACCCGCGCGTCGTCCTCCGGCCGGCCGGAAGCCTTGGCTCGCTCGAAGGCGTGCTCGATGCGCCAGAGCCAGTCGATGGCCCAGCGCACCGGGCGCGGATAGCGGTGAGGGGTCAGACCGTCCAGGCTCATTGACCGGTCTCCGCGGGGCTGGCGACAGCGGGGACGCCCACCTCGGCCGCGACCGGCGCCGGCGCCGGCGCCGCGGCGGCGTCGATGCCGGGGATTTCCTCGGGCTGGACTTCCGGAGCTGTGGGGGTGGCGATCGGGGTCGGCGGGGCATAGCCGGCGGCGATGGCCGGCAGGCTGTTGATGTCGCCCTCGCGGGTGGCGGCCAGCGGCGCCATGCCGAGCAGCTGCTTGGACAGGCGCTGCAGGCGTTCGGGCTGTTCGAGGTGGGCGACCTCGGCCTTCAGCAGGCGGATGCGCTTGTTCTCCTCGCCAATGAAGCGTTCGGTGCGGGCAATGTCGCGCACCTCTCGGCCGGCGTAGGCCTTGGCCAGCAGCACCGTCACCGCCGTCGCCGCCAGCACGGCGCAGAAGACGACGTTGATGGTGCGGAAACCGCGGGTTCGGTGGTCGAGCAGGCTCATGCGGCGGCGCTCCACACAGGGGCGGCGGTGCGGACCGCGGCCCGCAGCTTGGCGGACCGGGACCGGGGATTGACGGCCGACTCGGCGTCGGAGGCCTGCTTGGCGCCGTTGTGGATCAGCTCGAACGAAGCCGGCGCGCCGGCCTTGACCGGCGGGGCGTGGCGCGAGCCGCCCGGGGTCTTGCCCGCCCGTTCGGCCAGGAAGGCCTTGACGATGCGGTCTTCCAGCGAATGGAAGGTGACGACGGCGAGACGGCCGCCGGTCTTCAAAACGCGCTCGGCGGCCAGCAGTCCGGCTTCGAGTTCGCTGAGTTCTTCGTTGACCGCGATGCGCAGGGCCTGGAACGACTTGGTGGCCGGATGGGTCTTGGCGCCGCGTCGGCCGCCGAGCGCCTTTTCGATAACCTCGGCCAGGTCGAGGGTGCGGGTGAAGGGCGTCTCGTCCCGTCGGCGCAGGATGAAGCTGGCCACCCGGCGACTCTCGCGCTCTTCACCGTAGACGTAGAAGATGCGGGCCAGTTCGGCGTGTTCGAGGGTGTTGACCAGATCGGCGGCGGTCGGACCGTCCGCGCCCATGCGCATGTCCAGCGGGCCATCGCGCATGAAGGAGAAGCCACGGTCGGCTTCGTCCAGCTGCATTGAGGAAACGCCGAGGTCGAGGGCGACGCCGTCGACGCTGCCGTCGCCGAGCTGATCGGCCATCGACGAGAAACGCGCGTCGATCAGGCGGAAGCGGCCGGTCGCCTCCAGCGGGGCGGCGAACTTGCGGGCGCTGGGGTCACGGTCGAAGGCGACGACAGAGGCGCCAGTGTCGAGGATGGCCTTGCTGTAGCCGCCGGCCCCGAAGGTGCCGTCGATGACGGTCTGGCCAGGGCCCGCGCGCAGGGCGGCCAGCACCTCGGGCAGCATGACCGAGATGTGGGGCTGCTCGGCGTTGCTCATCAGGGCTGCCCCAGCTTCGCGGTGCGCTGGGCGGCGCGCAGGGCGGCAAGCCCCTCGCGAGCCCCCTCGCGGGCGGCCGATCGGCGGGCCTGGAAGGCGTCGCGCGGCCAGATCTGGAACCGCTCGCCCAGACCGACCAGCACCACCCAGTCGGTCAGTCCGAACTGGTCGCAAAGCTGCGGCGGCAGGGTGATCCGCCCGGCGTCGTCGAAGCTCATCCTGGCCAGGCCGCCGTTGATGGAGAATTCGAGGTCGGAGCGCAGCGGGTCGCCGAAGGGCAGCTCGTCGATCACCGACTGGTAACGGTCGAACAGGCTTTTGCCGCCACCCTCGATGCAGTCGAACTCGATGGAGGGAAAGCAGAAGACGCCGTCGAACAGACCCGAGAGCGCGGCGCGGAACTCCATCGGCACCACCAGGCGCCGCTTCGCGTCCAACTGTTTCTCGAACGTCGAGAAGAACACCGCGTCCCTGCCCTTCGGAATAACCCGCCTCTCGGTCGCCGCACAGCCCCGCGCCGAGTGTGTTTGGGTTAACATGGGACGAATTGGGCGGCAATGGGACGGAATGCCTCAACGCAAGATTCAGTGTGGATTCAAGGGTATTTTTCCTTGGTTTGGTTAATGAAATTGAACGATCAACAGAACATACATGGAACGCGTTAAGTAATACGGGGATAACACTGGCGCGCCCGTCTCCCGCTTGCCGGGGGAAGGAAGGGGAGTGAGCGGATCAGATGGCCTGTAAGCCGGGTTCTGTCCCGGCCGCGAACGGCCGGTGACGATCATTCCTCTGGACCGCCCCTCGCGGGACGGTTCTCGCGACCAACCCGGACGCCTCGGGCCGGTGACGGCCCTGCCTGAAGTATCGGCCCGAAGGACGACTTATCAGGCGCGGAATCCCTATTCGGTCTTGCTCCAGGCGGGGCTTGCCGTGCCAGGACTGTTACCAGCCCCGCGGTGGGCTCTTACCCCACCCTTTCACCCTTACCTCTCCGAAGAGAGGCGGTTTGCTCTCTGTGGCGCTATCCCTGGGGTCGCCCCCGGCGGGCGTTACCCGCCGCCTTGTCACCGTGGAGCCCGGACTTTCCTCGACGCTTGCGCGCCGCGATCGCCCGGCCATCTGATCCGGGCGGAGGAATGGGCGTGGTCGCCCCGCAGGTCAAGGGCGGAAGGTCAACCCTCGTCGGCGGCGACGCCCCGGGCGGCGAGCTGGGCCTTCAGCTTGCGGACGTCGGGCGCCATCAGGAAGCCGAACGAGACGCAGCCTTCCTTGGTGTGGACGGCGTGGTGGAAGCGGTGGGCCTGGATCAGGCGCTTCCAGTAGGCGCTCTTCGCCTTTGGCATGGGGAAGCGGCGGTGGACCAGGCCGTCGTGGAACAGGAAGTAGATGGCCCCGTAGGTAGTGATGCCGCAGCCCACCGGGAGCAGCCAGGGCGTCCCGTGGACGCCGAAATAGATGGCGACGATGGCCGGGGCGGCGAAGACCACGGCGAAGAGGTCGTTGAGCTCGAAATTGCCGGTGCGCGGCTCGTGGTGGGACCGATGCCAGACCCAGCCCCAGCCATGCATGACATAGCGATGCATCACCCAGGCGAAGCCTTCCATGAAGACCACCGCGGCGAAGTAGAGGACGATAAACTGCAGAACCTGGATCATCGGCGAACCCGGCGGGCCATCACATGCGCCAGCACAAGCCCCGCCAGGCCCGTGCCGACCAGAACCCCCCAGGCAGCATACTGCGAAGTCCACTCCGCGTCGCGCCAAAGCAGCGCCTGATAGGCGTCGATGGCCCAGGCGTGGGGGGTGAAGAAGCCGAGGTCCTGCAGCCAGGGCGGCATCAGGAAGCGAGGCGTCAGGCTGCCGCCGACCGCCGCCAGCAGCAGAAACACGAAGGTCGAGACCAGCTGGGCCTGGTCGCGGCTGCGGGTCAGGGCGACAACGCCGAGCGCCATGCCGCCGGCGCAGATGCCGACGCAGATGCTGGTCGCCAGCCAGGGCAGCAGGTGGCTGCGCACCTGGGTGTCGTAGAGAACCTGGGCGACCAGGAAGATGGCGCAGGCCTGCAGCACCGTCTGCAGGACGATGAACAGGAACTTGCCGTTCAGCGCAGGCACCATGCCGGCGGTCCCGGCCAGGATACGGTCGGCGACCCCGGCCTTGCGCTCCTCGATCAGGGTCAGGGCCGCGTTCACCGCCGAGAACAGGGCAAAGAGAATGGTCACCGCCCCGGCGTAGTAGCTGATGGTCCCCCGGCTCCGTCCGGCGCCGGAGATGGCTTCGACGGCGAACAGGTCTTGGTCGGCAGGGACGGGGCGGCCGGCGCTGGCGTCGGCGTGGACCCGGTCAACGATCCCCTTGGCCCGCGCCCGCTGTTCCTTGGTGGGGGCATAGGCCGGGCCGACCATGCGCAGGTTCTTCTCCAGCATGACGTCGGGCAGGCGTTCGCTGAGCGCCGCCTGGATGCGGCCCTGGGTCATGGGGGCGGCCATGGCCCGGGTGCTGTCGGTGACGACCAGGAAAGGAGTCCCCTCCCCGGCCGGGTCGGACAGGATGATCAGGCCGGCGTCGGCCTTGCCGGCGCGGACCTGGCGGCGGACGGTCTTGGCGGTGTTGGGATCGGCGGTCACCGCCCGCAGGTGGCCGTCCTGCAGCAGGGCGTTGACCAGGCGACCGGACGCCGGCGTCCGGGCCTGGTCGGCGATGACCAGCTTCAGCTTGATGTTCTCGCCGGTCGCGCCGGAGAACACGGTCGCGAAGATCACGAAGACCAGCGGCGGCAGGAGGAAGGTCATGGCCAGGGCGCCGCGATCACGCAGCAGCCGAAGCAGCATCACCCGGAACATCGCGAACATCATGCGGCGTCTTGCCAGTCTGCGACGAGGGTGAAGAGGTTGTGCAGGCTGGGCTGGCGCACGCGGATCTCGCGCGGCGTGACGCCCGACTTGCGCAGCGTCGCATCCAGCTTGCCGGCAGTGGCGTAGCCGCCGGCGTCGAGCGTGGTCCAGACGTTGGTCTTGCCGCGTCGCTCCAGGCCGGCGCCGGCCAGGACGATCTCGTCGCCGCTGTCGGGGTCCTCGTCGAGCTGGACAAGGATTTCCAGTTCTTCGCCGAAGGCCTGGGTGATCAGGTGGCGGGGCGAGCCCTCCATCACCTTCTTGCCCTCGCGCAGGAAGCCGACCCGGTCGGCCAGATCACCGGCCTGGTCGAGGTCGTGGGTGATCATCAGCACGCAGACGCCGGTGTCGCGCAGGTCGCGGATGACCCCGTCCAGGGACTCGCGGGCTTCCGGCTCGACCCCAACCATCGGCTCGTCGAGGACCAACAAGCGGGGGCCGTGCAGAATGGCGCAGGCGATGTTGACCCGCCGGCGGTAGCCGCCGGACAGTTTGCCGATCGGCTCCTTCTCATGGTCATCGATGCGGCAGAGGTGGGTGGCACGGGCCACGGCGTCGCGCAGGTCCTTGCCCTTCACCCCGGCCAGGCGGCCGAAGGTCTGGAGGTTCTCGCGCACGGTCATGTGGTTGTAGAGGCCAATGTTCTGCGGAACGAGGCCGAGTGCGGCGCGGCAGACCGGTGTCGACCAGGGGTTCTGTCCCTCCAGGGCGATGTCGCCCTTGTCCAGCTTCATGCGGCCACAGATGGCGTGCAACAAGGTAGTCTTGCCGGCGCCGGCGGGCCCGAGCAGAGCGTAGATTTCGCCGGGACGCAGGGTCAGATCGACGCCGCGCAGCAGCTTGCGGCGGCCGTGGCTGAGCTCGGCGCCCCAGACGTTGAGGATCGGCCGGCTGTCGGTCACGCGGCGACCTTGCGGGGGCCGAACAGGGCGCTGGCATAGCGCCAGGCGTGGTCGCCGCAGCGGGCCTCGGCCAGGGCGTCCCGGGCAGCGTCGAGGTAGCCCTGCATGGCCTGGCGGGCCCCGGCGACGCCAAGGCTGGTGACCAGGGTCGGCATGCCTGCGTCCTTGCCCTGATCCTTGCCGTCGGCGGCCGCGCCCTCGACATCCAGGATGTCGTCGCGGATCTGGAAGGCGAGGCCGAGCCGGCGGGCGAACTCGCCGATGGCGGCCAGTCGGGCGCCGTCGGCTCCGGCGATCAGGGCGCCGGCCTGGGCCGGGGCGACCAGCAGGACGCCGGTCTTCTGGTGGTTCAGGAGATCGATCTCGTCATTGCTCAGGGTCTTGCCGCGGCGGTCGAGGTCACGGGACTGGCCGGCGACGAGGCCGCGGAAGCCGACGCATTCGGAGAGGCGGGCGGTCAGCTCGACCTTGGCCTGGTCGGTCAGGCCGGCATCGTCGGCGATCACCCCGTAAGCGCGGTTGAGCAGGGCCACGGCGGCGAGGATGGCGCTGGCCTCGTCGAAGGCCTTGTGGGTGGTGGCGACGCCCCGGCGCAGGCTGGCGTCATCCATCGACGGCAGGTCGTCGAGAATCAGGGAGGCGGTGTGAACCATCTCGAAGGCGCAGGCCACGTCGAGGGCGGCGCCGTCGGGAGCTCCGAAATCGCGGGCGACGAGAATGGCCAGCATGGGACGGAAGCGCTTGCCCGGCGCAAGAACGGCGTAGCGGGCGGCGCCGGTCAGGGGCGCGGGAGCCTGGCCGTCTGGCGGCAACAGCTGGGCCAGGCGACGCTCGACAAGGCTTCGGGTCTGTTCGAGCCCATTGAAGAAGGCCGCATCGTCCATCTGCTGGCCACTAGCCCCGTCTCGCCCCCGAAGCAGGCCGGATGAGTTTTGAACGTCGGTATGATGAGCGTCAACGCGTCAGTTGGCCCTCAAGCGCTAAGCTCTGGCCTCTCCCCACTCGTTCCAGCCGACCGACTTGGGGGTGCTGGGCAGGTACATGCTGCTCAGGTCCGTGATGGCGAAGCCGGCGGCCGCGATGCCAGCCGCGACCGGGCGAGTCAGGTGGCAGCCGCCGGCCATGCGCTTCCACAGGGGTTCGATGAAGCCCTGCCAGCTGGCCACCTTGGGGTCGGGCGAAAGGCCATGCTCGCAGAACAGGAAGCGGCCGCCGGGCTTGAGCACGCGTTTGGCCTCGGCCAGGGCGGCCGGTGGCGAGGAGACGGTGCAGAGGGTGAAGGTGCAGACCACGCAGTCGAAGCTGGCGTCCGCGAAGGGGAGCTGTTCGGCGGTCCCGTCCTGGATGTCGACCTTGAGGCCGTCCGGGCGCGGGGCCTTCTGGGCGATGGCGCGAAGTTCCGCTGAGGGATCGACGCCGGAGACGCTGGTCACCTTTGCGGCGTCGTAGTGGATAAGGTTCATGCCGCCGCCAATGCCAAGCTCCAGCACCCTGCCGGCCGCCTTGGGCACGACCTTCTTGCGCTGATAGGTGATCGGCTTGGCCCCGCAGGCGCAGCCGATCAGTTTGGGCATGATGTGACGGTCGTAGAAGCTGGTCATGGGCCTAGGTTGCGGGGTCAGCCCCGCTCGCGCAACCATTTCGCGACGGCCCAGGCGTGGCTCTCGTGGCGGAGTTTCAGCACCGCTTCCTGGGGATCAAGCCAAACGAGCGTGTGGTCGTCCTCGACCTTGAGGGAGGGGTCCTCGCCGGTCAGGGTCGCTTCGTAGATGCCGCCCTCGTTTTCGACCGGCTCGCCGTCGCTCTTGAGGAACAGCTGGACGGCGCGGACAATCAGGGCGCCGGGGCGGGCGATGAGGCCCGTCTCTTCGCCGAATTCGCGGATCAGGGCCTCGGCTTCGCTCTCCATGCCGTCGACGGCGCCGCCGGGCAGGTCGTGGTAGCTGCGGTCGTCGCTGCGGGTGACGTGGACGCAGGCGATGAGGCCGTCCCGCTCGCAGACGCCGAAGGCGGCGGGACGCAGGCGGTAGGCTTTCTCCGGGTCGCGGAGGCCGAACTCCAGCATCAGTCCTTGCCCAGCAGCGACACCCAGGGATCGACCTTGCCCGACACCACGTCGTCGACGGCCACCGCCGGCCAGCCGACCTTGCCGGTGGCGCTCTCGCGCCAGGCCATGACGACCATGTCGCGCAGCTCGCCGGCGCCCGATCCGATCAGGTCGGTGGCGAAGGCGACCGCTTTGGGGTCGTTGGTCTTGAAGGCGTTCTCGCCCCAGAGGACGTAAAGCGGCTCGGTCTGGGTGTTGGTCTTCAACAGGTACGCGACGGTGCGCTGTTCGATCGTGCAGGCGCAGTCGCGGACGGCCGGGACGGCGGCGCGGGCGCCGACCAGGGTGACGTTGCGGGCCACGAACTCACCCTCGAAAGGGCTGTGCAGCCGGTCGTTGCTGTAGCCCTTGGGGTTCGGGAAATCGCCCCAGCCATTGTAGTGGATCGAGGTGTGCAGGGGTTGGGAGCCGTCGCCCACGTAGTGGGCGAACTCGCCGAGATCCC
Organism: Caulobacter sp. SRI_014; assembly: GCF_057586315.1. Classification (NCBI taxonomy): domain Bacteria; kingdom Pseudomonadati; phylum Pseudomonadota; class Alphaproteobacteria; order Caulobacterales; family Caulobacteraceae; genus Caulobacter; species Caulobacter sp. SRI_014. The sequence continues at coordinate 26,677 of NZ_JBYCZQ010000009.1, forward strand.
GCAGGATCAGCTGCTCGCGGCGCAGGCGGTCGGCCTTGTACCAGGCCTTCTGCTTGCCCTTCGCGCGCTTCTCCATGGCGGTCAGGACGCGCCAGTAACGGAAGTCCTGGGTCAGCTGCTGATAGCCGTCGATGATCGAATACTGCAGCCAGCCGGCCTTCCAGCCGTCGAGTCCCTTCTCCTGCAGAGCTTTCTCGTACTCGGCGCGGGTCGACTTCAGCTCGCCCACGGGCATGACGCCGAAGACCAGGCCGTTGTCGTCGATGTCGATGAAATGGGCGCCCTCGCGGTCGGTGTCGTGCAGCTTGCCGGCGCCCTTCCAGCGATCGGGCTCCCGGGCCAGTTCGCCCATGGCGGCGACGGCCTTCTTGCCGCGCAGGAAGGCGGGGATCTCGGCCGGCAGGGCCTCGACAGCCAGCTGGCCGATGATGCGGTGCCCGCTGGCGCCCCATGCCAGGGCCTGGGTGGCGATCACGGCGCCGAGACCGATGGCGGCAAGGAGGGCTGGAATGCGCTTGGAATACATGAGGGTCGTCAAAGCCATGTGGTGATGTTGTCGAGGGCCTTTCTATGCCGGGCGAAGCGCGGTGTCGCGGCGTTCGTGGCTGGATAGCCGACAACCACGATCAGATAGGGTTTGTCAGTGGCCGGACGACCGCAGATTTCGTTGAGAAATCCCATTGGCGCAGGCGTGTGGGTCAAGGTCGCCAGCCCGGCCTGGTGCAGCGAGGCCAGCAACAGGCCGGTGGCGATGCCGACAGATTCGTTGAAGTAATAGGCCTTGCGATCCTCGCCAGAGACCGCCCCGGCTCGCCGTTGGGCGAAGACGACGATCAGCCAGGGCGCGATCTCCAGGAACGGTTTGTGCGGATCGGTGCCTAGAGGAGCCAACGCCTCAAGCCAGGCCTCGCCGGCCTTTCCGGCGTAGAAGGCCCGCTCCTCCTCCTCCGCCGCCTGGCGAATTCGCTGCTTGACCGCCGGGCTGCCGACCACCGCGAAATGCCAGGGCTGAAGATTGGCCCCACTGGGGGCGCTGGCGGCGGTCCGCAGACAGGTCTCGATCAGGCCTCGCGGCACGGTTCGATCGGAAAAATCGCGGACAGTCCGCCGGGCGGCCATGACCTGGAGGAAAGCCTCGGCCCGGCTGGCCATCTCGGCCGGATCCAGATTGGTCCAGGCCAGGGGTTCGAGCACAAAGGCCTTCGGGTCCGGCTCGTTCATGCAATCTCCAGCGCCGCCTCGACACGCCGGATCCAGGCCTGGACCGCCGGATAGTCCGACAGGTCAAAGCCGCCCTCGTGCGCGACCCGAGTGTAGGCGACGAGGCTGATATCGGCGAGGGTCAGGTCGTGACCGACCAGGAAGGGGTTGCCCTCCAGGGCCATCTCCAGACGGGCCAGGGCCGCCTTGCCGCGTTCAACGATCTTGGGGTCCAGATCGGACGCCGCCTTGCCCAGATAGGCCATCTGGAAGCGGGCGACCGCGACGTAGGGCTCATGACTGTACTGCTCCCAGAACAGCCACTCGAACATCTTGGCGCGCTCGTACGAGTCCTTGGGGACCAGGTCGGAGCCTTCAGCAAGGTGAAGTATAATTGCGTTGCTTTGCGCTAAAGCGCGACCATCCTCCAGCACAACCAGAGGAACCTGACCGGCCGGGTTCCGCGCGAGGAAATCAGGCGTACGACTTTGGCCCTTGAGGATGTCGGTTTCGACCCAGCGATACGGCCTACCGATTCGGTCGGCGGTCCACTTTACCTTGAGACAATTGCCACTGATGCTGTCGCCAAACACAGTGATACTCATGGTTTTTCTCCCTGCGACACCGGACGGGGTTGCCTTTTGAGCCCTCGGTCGCTACCTAGCCCCGACCTGTCGTCGAGAAACAAAGGGGGGACCGCTGATGAAGCGTACCTCAGCATGCCTCGCCGCACTGGCTTTTATGCTGGTTGCAAGTTCTTCGTCCGCCCAGGATTTGGGCAGCGCAAACGGCGATCCCATCGGGGATCTTATCGCGCAGATCAACACCGAGACGCCGGTCGCCCAAACCAATGCTGGGAAGACGGTCGGACTCCGTGGGACCATGTCGCCCATTCCGGACGATGCCATCCTGCCTGATGACAACGCGAGCCAGGCCAGGACCGTTCCCGGCGAGGCCGACTGGAATATGCGCGTCACCCTGTACCACTCGGGCGGCGGCGGCGCGGGCGCCCGCGACAGCCTGGGCTGTCCGGTGGTAGCCATGCGCACGGCGGCCAGCGACCCCCGGGTCGCCCCCAAGCGCTCCATCGTGTTCATTCCGGAAACGGTCGGCATGGCCATGCCCGACGGCGGCGTGCATGACGGCTACTGGTACATCTCCGACACCGGCGGCGCGGTCAAAGGCGCCAAGATCGATCTGTTCACCGGCCACGGCCGGGGCTCGATGCGGCCGCTGATGAAGATCAACACCAAGACAGTGCAGGTCATGAAGGCCGGCACGTTCACCGGTTGCCCGAAGGCCGGTCAGCGGATCGCCACGGCGAAGTAGGGGCAAAGCCCCTTCCTCCCTCATTGAAGGGCGCGGGTCAGATATCCCCGCCCACGTTGGTCGGCGCGACATGGGCGCGGGCGACGTGGATGCCGCATTCTGTCTTGTCCTGGCCGGCCCAGCGGCCGGCGCGGACGTCGGCGCCCTCTTCGACCGGGCTGGTGCAGGGCCAGCAGCCGATCGAGGGGAAGCCCTGGGCGACCAGCGGGTGGGCCGGCAGGTCGTGCAGGGCGACGTAGGCGTCGAGCTCTTCCTTGCCCCAGTTGGCCAGGGGATTGAACTTGATCTGGTGGTCGGCCTGTTCGACCACCGCCAGGCGCAGGCGGTCGCCGCCGTGGAAGCGCTTGCGCCCCGTCAGCCAGCCGTCGAAGCCCTCGAGGGCGCGGTCCAGCGGCAGAACCTTGCGGATATTGCAGCAGGCGTCGGTGTCGGTCTTCCACAGGTTGGCGTCGGGATCGCCGACGGCGAGGTCCTGGAAGCGCGGCCGCAGGTCACGGACGTCGGTGAGGCCAAGGCGTTGGGCCAACTGCTTGCGGTAGTCGAGGGTCTGGCCGAACAGCATGCCGGTGTCGAGGAAGAGGACGGGGATGTCCTTCTTCACCTGGGCGGCCAAATGCAGCAGCACGGCGCTCTCCGCCCCGAAGGACGAGACCAGGGCCAGGCGCTCGCCGAAGGTCGTTACGGCGGCTTCGATGATGGTGGTCGGGTGGGCGCTGCGCAGTTCCGCGTCCAGCAAGGCCGCGGTTGTGGGGCGCTCGAGCTGGTCGAAGGCCATTACCTTCTCTCCTCGAAGGCCGGCGGGCGGTTGTCGGCCGCACGCTGGTACACATGCCGGAAGAGGCCGGCAGCCTTGGCCCATTGTTCAGGAGTGGCGCCGTCGGCCGGCGCGAAGGAATCGAAGCCCGTGCGGACCATGAAGCTTGCTTGTTGCAAGAGGACATCGCCGACCGCCCTCACCTCGCCCGCATAGGCGAAGCGCTCGCGCAGCAGGGTGGCGGTGGTGAAGGTGCGGCCGTCGCGGAACTTTGGGAAGACCACGGCCACCAGCGCCAGGCGCGGCAGGTCGTAGGCCAGGTCCTCGACCGCCTCGTCGGTCTGGATGCGGACGCCGACGGCGCGGCCGGCGGTGACAAGCGCGTCGCCCTCGGCCTGGAAGCGGCTCAGGCTGAGAATGACCGGGCCGGCCGGAATATCGTCCTCGTCGGCGACGTCGGTGAAGACGTCGTCGGCGTATCCGAACTTGCCGCCTTCGAGCTTAATGAGCGTCGGCATAGACGGCCTCCTTGAAGGGGGCCATGCCCAGGCGGCGGAAGGTGTCGAGGAAGCGTTCCTCGCCCTGGCGGGCCGACAGATAGGTCTCGACCAGGCGGTCGACGGCGTCGGCGACCTTGTCGGCCGGCAGGGCCGGGCCGAGGATCGAGGCGAGCGAAGCGTCTTCCGCGCCCGAGCCGCCGAGGCTGAGCTGGTAGAATTCCTCGCCCTTCTTGTCGACGCCGAGCACGCCGATGTGGCCGACGTGGTGGTGGCCGCAGGCGTTGATGCAGCCGCTGATCTTGATCTTCAGCTCGCCGATGTCCTCGGCCCGGTCGGCGTCGGCGAAGCGGTCCTGGATCGACTGGGCGACCGGGATGGCGCGGGCGTTGGCCAGGGCGCAGTAGTCGAGGCCCGGGCAGGCGATGATGTCGCTGATCAGGCTGATGTTGGAGGTCGCCAGACCCACGGCCTGCAGGGCGCGGTGGACGGTGGGGACGTCGTCCAGCTTCACATGCGGCAGGACGAGGTTCTGTTCGTGAGTGGCCCGGATATCGCCCAGGCCATAGCGTTCGGCCAGGTCGGCGACCGCCTCCATCTGCTCGGCGGAGGCGTCGCCAGGGGTGGCGCCGGGGGCCTTCAGGCTGATCTCGACGATGGCGTAGCCGGGCTGCTTGTGGGCCTTGACGTTGTTACGCACGAAACGGGCGAAGGCCCGGTCGGAAGCCAGTTCGGCGTCGAAGACGTCGGACTTCGGGGCCAGCGTCTCGAACGGGACCTTGATGAAGCTGCCGCGGATGCGGGCCAGTTCGGTGTCGGGCAGATCGCGGCCTTCGCCGATCTTCAGCCACTCTTCCTCGACCTGGCGGCCGAACTCTTCCGCGCCCAGGCTGGCGACGAGGATCTTGATGCGGGCCTTGTAGGAATTGTCGCGGCGGCCGTGGCGGTTGTAGACGCGCAGAACCGCTTCCAGATAGCTGATCAGCCGGCTGGCCGGCAGGAACGGCTTGATGGTCGGGGCCAGGTAGGGCGTGCGGCCCTGGCCGCCGCCGACCATGACCTCGAAGCCGAGGGCGCCGTCGGCGTTGCGCAGGACCTTCAGCCCGATGTCATGGGCGCGGGCGGCCGTGCGGTCGGTCTCGGACGCGGTGACGGCGATCTTGAACTTGCGCGGCAGGTAGCTGAACTCGGGGTGCAGCGTCGACCACTGGCGCAGGACTTCGGACCAGACGCGGGGGTCGTCGACCTCTTGCGCCGTGGCGCCGGCGTAGGGGTCCGACGTGACGTTGCGGATGCAGTTGCCGCTGGTCTGGATGGCGTGCATCTGCACCCCGGCCAGATGGTCGAGGATGTCCGGCGTGTCGCCCAGCTTGATCCAGTTGAACTGGATGTTCTGGCGGGTGGTGAAATGGCCATAGCCCTTGTCCCAGGTACGGGCGATGTGGGCGAAGGCGCGCATCTGCGTCGGGTTCAGCGAGCCATAGGGGACGGCGACCCGCAGCATGTAGGCGTGGAGCTGGAGGTAGAGGCCGTTCATCAGGCGCAGGGGCTTGAATTGGTCCTCTGTGATGTCGCCGGCCAGACGGGCGACGACCTGGCCGCGGAACTCGGCGGCGCGGTCCTCGAGGAATTCCTGGTCGATGATGTCGTAGCTGTACATGGGGCTACTTCCTGCGGATCAGGTCGACGCGGCCGGTCGAGCGGGCGGCGCCGGTGGCGGCCTGCAGGGCTTCGATGGCGGCGCCGCCTTCGGCCTGCTTGCCGTGGGTGGGTTCGTTGGTCGGACCAAGGGCGCGGATGCGCTCGCGGTAGCTGACCGGCGCCAGGCCGGCGGGGCCCTGGGCGATGTCGATCAGATAGGGTTCGACGATGACGGTCGGCTGGCCCTTGGCGACGGCGACGGCGGCCTCGCCCCCGTCATCCTCGAAGATGTCGGCGTCGGCGAAGCGTTCGACCCACTGGCCGGCCTGCCAGAAGACGACCTCGCCATCGATCAGGCGGTTGGCGGTCAGGACCTTCATGCCGACACCCGCGCCAGGATGGCGTCCGGAGCGTCATTGGCCTGAGCCATCGACATCGCCTCGCCGACCATCAGCAAGGCCGGGCCGGAGAGGTCGGCGGCGGTCTCGGTGAGTTGGCCAAGCGTGGTCGGCAGTCGTTGCTCGTCGGCGCGGCTGGCGTTGACGACGATCAGGGCCGGGGTCGAGGGCGCGCGGCCAGCGGCCATCAGGCGCTCGGCGATCAGGCCGGCGGTGCTGAGGCCCATGTAGATGACCACGGTCTGGTTGGCGCGGGCCAGGGCCGGCCAGTCGAGATCCGGCTCGCCGTGGGCGGCGTGGCCGGTGACGAAGGTGACCGACTGGGCGGCGCCGCGATGGGTGAGCGGGGCGCCGGCCGAGGCGCTCGCGGCCAGGGCGGCGGTGACGCCGGGCACGACCTGGGCTTCGAGACCGGCGAAGCGGCAGGCGGCCAGTTCTTCACCGCCCCGGCCGAAGATGAAGGGGTCGCCGCCCTTGAGGCGGACGACGGTCAGGCCTTGTTGGGCGAGGGCGACCAGGAGATCGTTGATGTCGTCCTGCGGCAGGGTGTGGCGCGACTTGCGCTTGGCGACGTCGATGAGGCGGGCGCCGGCAGGGGCCAGGGCGAGAATTTCAGAGGAAACGAGGCCGTCGTGGACGATGACATCGGCCGTGCCGATGACACGGGCGGCCTTGATGGTCAGCAGGTCGGGGTCGCCCGGACCCGCGCCGACCAGCCAGACCATGCCGGGTTTCGCGCGACGGCCATCGAGCGCCACGAGACGCCTGTTGGAGGATGCGGGACGCGAAAGCCGGGACATGGCGCGATAGCTTCTCTATAAGGGCGGCGAGAGGGTCGAGGCGGGCCGAAAACGACCCGCCCCGCCCGATACCCGATGACGAAAAGGGCCGTGACGCCATCGGACACTTGCTAACTGGGCTCGCGAAGACCACTTCGCAAACTAGGACTTCTGCCGGGGCGTTCAGGAAAACTTGGGGATGGATAAACCCTCTGATCATCGCAGGCGCCTGCCGCCGCTGAACGCCTTGCGGGCGTTCGAGGCGGCCGCGCGCCATCTGAACTTCTCCAGAGCCGCCGAAGAGCTGTCGGTGACGCCCGGGGCCGTGAGCCAGCAGATTCAGAACCTGGAAGACTATGTCGGGGCGGCGCTGTTCAAGCGCACGCCCAAGGGCCTCCTGCTGACCGACGCAGCCCAGACCGCCCTTCCCGCCCTTAGAGAAGCCTTCGACCGGCTGGCCGAGGCGGCGTCGCTGCTGACCGCCGCCGTCGACGGCCGGCGCCTGACCCTGACGGCCGCGCCGTCGTTCGCCGCCAAATGGCTGGTGCCGCGGCTGGGCAAGTTCGAGGAGAAGCATCCGCAGGTCGATGTCTGGCTGTCGGCCGGCATGGAGGTGGTCGACTTTGCCTCGGGTGAGATCGACCTGGCCATCCGTTACGGCGGCGGGCGCTATCCGGGCCTGGAGGTCATCAAGCTGATGACCGAGACGGTGATCCCGGTGGTCAGTCCCAACCTCTTGAACGAGAATCCGCTGAACGATCCCAGCGACCTGTCGCACCACATCCTGCTGCACGACGGCAGCCCGGACGCCGACGACAGCTGCCCCGACTGGGCCATGTGGCTGGCGGCGCGGGGCATTCGCGGCGTCGACGGAACGCGGGGGCCGCGCTTCAACCAGTCGAGCCTGGTCATCGAGGCGGCGGTCAACGGCCGGGGCGTGGCCCTGGCCAAGCGGACGCTGGCGCAGGCCGATCTCGACGCCGGACGGCTGGTGACGCCATTACAGATCGCCACGGCGGTGGACTTCGCCTATTACGTCGTCCACCCCAAGACCAAGGGACGGCTGCCGCAGGTTAAGGCCTTCGTCTCCTGGCTTATGGAAGAGGCGGCCGCCCACGAAGCCGCCCTCCAGACCCTCGACAACGGCGCAGGTATCTAGAGTTCTTCATGCCCAAAGACGTTTCCGTATCGGTCGACCCCCGGGTCGCGCCGCAGGACTGCACGACGATGGCCGAGGTCCGTGTCGGGGTGGATGCCCTGGACCGCGCCTTGGTGAAGCTGCTGGCTGAGCGCCAGGGCTACATGGACGCCGCCGCCCGGATCAAACCGGACCGGGGCGTAGTGCGCGACGTGGCGCGGATCGAGGACGTGGTCGCCAAGGTGAAAGCCGCCGCCACCGAGGCCGGGCTCTCGCACGCCATTGCAGAACCGGTATGGCGAACGCTCGTCGACCGCTGCATCGCCTATGAGTTCGGCGTCTGGGACAAGACCCGCTAGCCTTTGAGGCTCTTCAACATCAGTTCGTGCTGATAGGCCGCCACGTCGAGCAGGGCGGCGTCCAGGGCCGCATGCACGGCCGGCAGCACGCCCGTCCCTTCCCGCTCGGCCCGTTCGCAGACGTCGGCCAGGGCGTTGGCCCCGATTCCCCTCGCCGCGCCCTTGATGGTGTGCAGGGCGTCGTTCCAGCCGGGGTCGCCGGGCTCGAGCATTCGCGACCAGATCGTCGCCTGTTCACGGAACAGATTCAGCACCTCGTCGATGACCCCGAAATCCCCGGCCGCAAAGCTTTCCAGGTAGGGAAAATCGACCGCTCCGGTGATGTCTCGCTTGGCCAAATTACGCCCCTTGTGTCCCGAGCAATTTCGAGTATGTTCCGCGCCCTCGCCGCCGGGTACGCCCGAACCGTCGATACGGGTGCATAGCTCAGTTGGTAGAGCAGCTGACTCTTAATCAGCGGGTCGTAGGTTCGAATCCTACTGCACCCACCACTTTTTTGTTGAGGCTTTTCAAAAGCCTAAGTGGTGTCCCTCAATATCTCCGCAGCATGCCATCGCCGTTGGCCGTGTGTTGGCAAGCCAACAGCAAGCTGCTCGTTCGGTCAAGCTGACTGACACCCGAATGCGAGGCGCCGTTTTGCGCCGCGAGGGACATGAAATAATTCCGCAAAGGCTGACTTTCGGCCCGCCCGGCAACTCATCGCATCGATAAGGATTTCGAATGTCAGCGGCCTGCCCGTGGCCGGAACAGTTACGGAAGTCAGCATCCCGTGAGACCGTCAGCGCACGTCATCCGGCGGCAAATCATCTGACCGTCAGCGCGAAGTTCAACCAAAAGCCTCGCTGTGGAACACCGAGCACAGGCGACGCCCCAGGCCGGTTCGGTGCCGGGCCCAAGCCGGCGCGATGGCGTCGGGGGACGACGCGAGCGCCGTCCCCCGTAGCCGATCAGAGGATCCAGCCGGAGCTGGTGTCCACCGCACCCTGAACCTGGAGCACGAAGTCCGCCTGGCCATCGCCATTGACGTCCAGTTGCAGCAAGCCAGACTGGAAGACAGCCTGGCCGGACTGGCCGGTGAACGAGGCGACGAAGGTGAAGGCCTGATTTCCGGCCAGCGCCGAGTTGGCGTCAATGGCGCTGACATCCACCACATCGCCCTCCGCAGCGTTGAAGTCGGCGATGACATCCGTGCTGTCCGACGTCGATTGGCTGACATCGGTGAAGATGAAGCGGTCAGCGCCGCCCCCGCCGTAGTACAGGTCCTGGCCGAGGCTGCCGATGATCGTGTCATCGCCCTCTCCGCCGTAGATGTTATCGCCGAATTCCGATCCCCTCACGAAGTCTCGGCTCTGGGCGGTGTAGAAATAGGGCTGGGCGTAGGCAACGGTCCCGGCGTCATGGAAGTAGCTGTAGACGCCAGAGGCGGGCTGAGATGCGGCGGTGGCCACGGCCCCGGCCGCCGCATGGCTGATGCCGGCCAGGTTGACGATGGTCGCGATCTGCGCGGCGGTGAGGCCGACCAGTTCCGCGGCATCAAGGGACATGAGCGCCCCCCCGGCGGCGGCGGATTCGCCGATGTTGTTATGCTGACCGGCGAAGTTGAGGACCGATCGCGTTTCGCCCGCGGCCAGGGTGATGCTGGCGTAGGACCAACGGAACTCCCCGCCGCTGTAGACCATCGAGTCGGTCGCCCCGGTGAAGTGCAGCAAGGCCGGATCCCGGCTACCAGCATCGTCATCGCTGGCGAACCAGCGATCGTTGGTCCCGGAGGCAGCATCGCCTGACGAGCTCGTCCGGTTGGGCTCGTAACCGTCCGATCCGAGGTTGGTGTAGTAGGTCGGGTCGAGGGTGACCGGGCCGGAACCCGTGTTCGTGAAGGAGTCGAAGATGCGCGCCACGCCGCCGGTCGCCGGAATGAAGACCGACCGGTTGAGCTGGATGGCGCCGTTCATCATCGGCCCCAGCTGCATGAACACCCCTTCGGCGGTGTAGACGATGTCGACGAACCCGGCCGCGGTGGTGAAGCCCGTCACCTGGTAGGCGCCGTCATAGGCGTCTGAGATGCCATCCGAGAACAGCGACCCGCCGTAATTGACCCCGGCCAGGACGTCCCACTGGAAGCCGTTGGCGGAGCCGACGATAGCCATCTGCGTAGCGCGGAGCGGCGAGTCGGCGGCGCCCGTCAGGGTAATGTCGATGGTCTGAACCGCCGATCCCCCCTGCCCGTCCGTCACCGTCACATTGTAGGTCTGGGTGCGAACCTCGCCGGCCGCCAGACCGTCAAGGTCAGCGTCGGAGACTTGGAAGGTCCAGCCGACGCTGTTGCCGGCCTGGTCGACGCCCGACATGACCAGGGACCCGAGGTAGCCGGACGCCGTTGGCGTGACGTTGGCCGAATGGATGTCGGCCAGGTCGACGTCGGTGAAGGTGACGACGCTGCTGTGGCTGTGGACGGTGGTGTCCTCGCCGGCCTGCCCTTCGACGATCTCGCTGATCGCCACCGTTTGCGGACCTGAGGTGATGGTCACCGCATCATTCTGGCCGGTCACCGTGGCGGTCACCGTGCTGGTCGAGGACCCGCCAGCGTCGGTCACCGTGTAGGTCACCGAGGTCGTCGCCGTCTGGCCTGCCGACAGGTAGTCGAAAGCCGAACCCGCCGCGAAGCTGTAGGCTCCGTTGGCGCCGACGGTGAACTGGCCGCCGTTGGAGCCGGTCACCGCCGTACCGACGCCGCTGGCCGAGCCGTCGACCGCCGTGACGAACACATCGGCCTGGGCCGAGATCCGCAGGTTGTCGATCAGTCCGCCGACGCCGTCGCTGGACGGTTCGCGGAATGTGATGACGTCCGAGCCGCCGCCGATGAAGGTGACGCTGAAGGTGGTGAAGGTCGTCGAGGGCGGGGTGAAGATGCCCAGCGATACGCCGTTGACGAAGAACTCGACACGGTTGCTGGTCGCGGCCGTGCCGTTGCGCAGGGCCAGATCAAACTGCAGCGTGTACTGGCGCCCGGCCTGGGTGGTCAGGGTGCTGCTGTAGGCGTCGATGCCGCCGCCGTTGTCGAGTTCGAGGAAGGCGATGCCGTCGCTGGCGACGTTGCCCCCGAAGCCGGTGCCCCAGACCTCGAAGCTGCCTTGAGCCGACGTCCAGCCCGGCAGGCTGGCCGGGAAGGCGATGCCGCCGGCCGGCACGGGATTGCCCTGTTCGAAGCTGCCGTTGGTCAGGACGTTGCCCGAGGCGCCCGTCGAACCCGTGACCACGTCGTTGATCACGAGGTCGCCGCTCGCCGTTCCGCCTTCGGTCACAGTGACCGTGTCCGGATTGGCCGTCGGCGCTTCCAGGCGACCGGCGACCGTGATGGTCACCGTCGCGGTTGAGGTCGCGCCGCCGGCGTCGGTGATGGTGTAGGTGAAGGTGTCCGTCGTCTGCTGGCCGATCGTCAGGGCCTGCAGCACCGACGAGGTCGCCGGGTTGTAGATGACGTCGCCGTTGGCGTTCAGGGACACCGTGGCGCCCTTGGTCGACGTCGCCTGCACCGCGGTGATGGTGAAAGTCCCGGCCCCATCGATATCGCTGTCATTGGCCCGCAGGGTCGAGCCCAGCAGGGTGACGGCGGTATCCTCATTGGTCGAACCGCTATCGGCCGCTGCGACCGGGGCGTCATTGACTGCATTGATCGTCAGATTGACGGTCGCGGTCGCCGAGCCGCCGACGCCGTCTGAGACGGTATAGGTGAAGCTGCGGGCACCGTTGGCGTTGGCCGTCGGCGTGTAGGTCAGCGTGCCGTCGGCGTTGAGACGCACCGAGCCATTGCCGGTCCCGAGCGAGACCGTCCCGTTCACCGCGATCGCCACACCGTTGATGTGGCTGACGTTGAGGGCGTCGCCATCGACGTCGCTGTCGTTGGCCCGCACGTTGAAGGTCACCGGGGCGTCTTCGTTGGTCGAGACGCTGTCGACCACGGCCACGGGGGCATCATTGGTCCCAGCCACCCGGATGGTCACCGTGCTGGTATTCGAAACCGCGCCATGGGCGTCGGTGGCCCGGTAGGTGAAGCTGACGGTCCGCGTCTCGCCCACGCCCAGGTCCTGGAAGGCCGAGCCGGGGATGAAGCTGAAGGTGCCGTTGTTGTTGTTGACCACCGTGCCCTCAGCCGGGGCCGAGGTGATGGCGTAGGTCAGGCTGGCAATGTTGTCATCGGAGTCGATGTCATCGCCCTTGAAGGCGCCGCTGACGGCGGGACCGTCCTCGCGGGCGGCGCCGGCGCCACCGGTTCCGATGGTGGTGAACTCCGCATCCCAGGATCCGCCAACGCCGGCCAAGGTGACACTCGTGAAGTCCAGACGGCCGTCACCGTTGGTGTCGCCGTTGTTCAACAGCACCATGGTCTGGCCGGCGCTCTGGCTCGGCAGGACGATGTCGAGGTCGCCATCGCCGTCGACATCACCGACCGCGAGACCCAGGTTGGAGTTGGGGCCCGTCAGGTTCTGGACGACGAAGTCAGGTCGGCCATCATTGTTGGTGTCTCCCATATTGTAGGAGATCCGCGGCGTGCCCTGGGCCCCGTTGCTGACGACATCCAGATCGCCGTCCCGGTCGATATCGATCAGTTCGCTCTCGAGGGTGTTGCCGCCGGTCGGCAGGACGATGTTGGCAAACTCGAGCAGGCCATCGCCGTTGCTGTCGCCGAGGTTCAGATAGATCACCTCGTCGTTGTTGCTGTACCGCGACAGGACGAAGTCGGTATCGCCGTCGCCGTCGATGTCACCGGCATCCACGCCGATGCCGTACTCGTCGTAGGCGTCCTCGATCGACTGGCTGCGATAGTCGATCTGACCGTCGCCATTGGTGTCGCCCAGATTGAAGCGGATCTCGACCGGTCCCGCGCTCCAGTTAGCGAACAGGATGTCGGCGCGGCCGTCATTGTTCAGGTCCGTGACGGTGATGCCGTAGACCGAGCTGCCGGTGGGCGCCGAAAGCGTCCGGGTCGAGAAGTTGTCGATGACGCCGTTGGCGTTGGAGTCGCCAAGATTCACAAGTTCGAACAGCTGAGTATTGTAGACCGACACGAGGTCAAGCCGACCATCGGCATTGAAGTCGCCCATCGCAATATCATAGCCGCTGAAGCCAACCCGAACCTGCGTCCCGGTGTACTCGACGATCCCGTCGTTATTGGTGTCGCCGCGATTGGTGAACACGAACAGGCCACTGTTGGCCGCCACCGCCACGTCGGCGTCGCCGTCCCCGTCGAGGTCGCCGCTCGCCAGACCATAGGCGTTTCCGTAGCCGGTCGCGGTCAGGTTGGAGATGCTGGAGGCGGTCTCGACCCGTCCGTCATTGTTGCTGTCGACGAGGGTGAAGACGGCCTGACCGAACGGTGACGAGGTCCCCCCCCCGAAGATGAGCGGAAGACCCGCAGAGCCGCCCGCGCCGAGGGTCACATCGGTGACCACCGGAGCGTCGTTGGAGCCCGTCAGAGTGATGGTAACCGTCTGGCTGGACACGGCGCCCTGGGCGTCCCGGGCCTGGTAGGTGAAGCTGTCGGTGGTCGTCTGGCCGACGGCCAGACTCTCGAACCGGCCGTTCGGGTTGTAGCTGTAGTTCCCGTTGGCGCTGAGGGTCACCAGCGCGCCGGAGGCCAGGGTGACCTGGGCGCCGACGTTTACGGCCGAGCCGTTGACCTGGCTTACGGTCAGGACCGCGCCGGCGTCGACATCGCTGTCGTTGGCCAGGACGTTGCCGGTCACTGCAGGGCCATTCTCGGCAGCGGCGGCGCTATCGGCGACAGCCACCGGAGCGTCGTTGGCGCCGGTGATGGTCAGGGTGACCGTCTGGGTCGCCACGGCGCCCGCCAGATCGCTGACCTGGTAGGTGAAGCTGTCGGTCGCGGTCTGGCCGACGGCCAGGGCGTGGAACTGGTTGTTGGGATCGTAGCTGTAGGTCCCGTTGGCGTTCAGCATCAGCAGCGCGCCGGAGGCCAGGGTCACCTGCACCCCGACCGAGGCGGCCGAGCCGTTGACCTGGCTGACCGTCAGCTGGTCGCCGGCGTCGACGTCGCTGTCGTTGGCCAGCACGTTGCCGGTCACCGCCGGTCCGTTCTCGGAGGCGGTGCGGCTGTCGGCGACCGCCACCGGGCCGTCATTGGCGCCGGTGATGGTCAGGGCGACGGTGGCGGTCGAGACCGCGCCAAACTGGTCGGTCACCTCGTAGGAGAAGCTGTCGCCGGCCGTCTGACCGACAGCGAGGCTGTCGAACCGGCCGGCCGGGTTGTAGCTATAGGTTCCGTCGGCGTTGACCGTGAGGGTAGCGCCGGACGCCAGGACGACCTGGACGCCGACGTTGGCGGCTTGGCCGTCGACCTTCGAGACCGTCAGCACCGCGCCGTTGTCGACGTCGGTGTCATTGGCCAGGAGGTTGCCGGTGACGGCGGGGCCGTCTTCCGAGGCCGAAGCGCTGTCGGCCGTGGCGACCGGACCGTCATTGGTCCCACGCAGCGTGATGGTGACCGTCCGGGAAACCTGGGCCCCCGCACCGTCGGTGACACGCACCTGGTAGGTCTGGGTCAGCACCTCGCCTTCGGCCAGGGCCTGAGCCTGCGCCTGGTCAAGCGAGAAGGTCCAGGTCGCCTCGCCAACGCCATCGCCGGTCAAGGCGTTGGTCAGCTGGGCCGACAGGTCGCCGAGGTAGCCGTTACCGCCGGCGACAACGTCGATGCTGTGGGTGTCGTTGAGGTCGAGGTCGCGCAGGGCGATGGCGCCGGAAACCGATGCCGAGCCGTCTTCAACCACCTCGCCGGCGACGACCGCCGAGGTCACGTACGGCGCCTCATTGGTCCCGTTGAGGGTGATGGTGACCTGCTGACTGACCTGGGCGCCGTTATAGTCGGCGATGGTGACCGTGTAGGTCTGGGTCAGGGTTTCGCCCGCGCCGAGGTAGGCGATGGCGGCGTTGTCGACCGCGAACGACCACCGCACCTGGCCGGCGCCGTCATAGTAGGACTCGTCCGTGAGCGTCGCGGTCAAGGCGCCGAGGTAGCCCCCGGCGTCTTCGCTGACCTGGACCGAGTGGCCATCGTAGCGATCGACGTCGCCGAAATCGATGACGCCGCTGTCGGTCAGGGCGCTGCCGCCGATCGGACCGGCCGTGCCGCCGAGCAGGCCGAACTGGCCCGTCGAGTTGCGCACCGACAGTTCCAGCGAGGCCTCGCCGCCGCCTTCGAAGAAGAACAGCTCGAGCGTGTGCGAGCCCGGCGTCAGGTAGATGGAGCCTTCGAACGGGGTCTCGGGGTGATAGCTGCTGTCGGCGATGACGAACTGGCCGTCGATCAGCAGATAGACGCCGTCGTCATTGAAGGTGCGGAAGGTGAAGGTGTCCGCCGAGCCGACCTCGAAGGTGGTGGTGATCCGCGCGAAGAACTGATCGTTGATGCCGCCGGTCCCGGTCGCGCCCTGGGCGACCGCGGCCGGCCAGGGGTTGGAGCCGGCCAGCTCGCCGCCAAAGCCGTTGGGGTCATCAGTGAAGTCGATGACGCTGGTCTGGACGGTGTAGTTGGCCGTCGTGGTCTGCGCGATGGTGCGCATGGTCTGGAAATCGTTGGTCGAGATGCCGGTGAACTGCTCGACCGTGAAGACGATCGGTTCGGGCGCCGGTGCATCCGCCTCGACCGGGGTCGCAAGCACCGAGCCGTCGAAGTCGCCGCCCAGGATTGTGACCCCGTCGTTCTCGCCGACAATCCGGATCTCGACCCAGCTGGTGGTCGCAGCGCCGTGGGAGTCCGTGACCGTCACTTCATAGTACTGATACAGGCTTTCCCCGGCCGACAGATAGTTGACGTCGGCGCCGCCCAGATCGAACGACCAGGCGACCTGGCCCTGGCCGTCGCCGGTGGCGGCGTCGGTCAGCGTGGCGGTAAGAGTCCCGACATAGTCGCCGCCCCAGTAGTAGGGGTTCACCTGGACGGTATGGCTGTCACTGAGGTCGGCATCGAAGAAGCCGACGGCGCCGCTGGCGGCGGCCGTCTGGTTCTCACCAACCGCGCCATAGTAGTCGGCGTAGGTCACGTAGGGACCGTCGTTGGTCCCGGTGATGTTGATGGACACCGTTTGCTGGGTCTGACCGCCGCGACCATCGTTGATGGTGACAATATAGTCCTGGGTCAGGGTCTCGCCCTCGGCCATGGACTGCAGGGCGTTCCAGTCGCCGTTGTAGGACCAGGAAACCTCTCCCTGGGCGCTCAGGTAGGCCGAGAACCAGCCCGTGTAACCCGACGCCACCGGCGCGAAGCTGACGTTGTGGCCGTCATTGGCGTCCGGATCGGCAAAGGTGATCACCCCGCCGACGCTGGTCTGATAGTCCTCGATGATCTGGCCGTCGGCGACACCGCCGGTGATGACCGGAGCGTCGTTGGTCCCGCGCAGGGTAACGTTGATCAACTGCTGGGTCGTGCCGCCATGGCCGTCGTCGATGGTGACGATGTAGCGTTGCAGCAGGCCCTGGCCTTCGCTCAGGAACTGGATGTCAGCCGGATCGACGTTGAACGTCCAGGCCACCTGGCCCGCGCCGTCGCCCGTCGAGGCGTCGGCCACGGAAGCGCTGAAAGTTCCGAGATAGCCGGAGCCTTCGGCGGCGAAGGTGACCGTATGTCCGTCAGTAAGATCGACATCGCCGAAGTTGATCGCGCCGCCGGTGGAGGCCGTGACGTCTTCGACGACAATGGCGTTGGAGAAGGCGTTGGTGATGACCGGCTTGTCGTTCTCACCTGTGATGGTGATGTCGATCACACGGGAGTCCACTCCCCCGTGACCGTCATCGACCGTGACCGTGTAGCTCTGGGTCAGCACCTGGCCCTGGGCGAGGAACTGAACGGCGGCGTTGGCGACCGAGAACGTCCAGTCGATGCGGCCGGCGCCGTCGCCGGTCGAGTCGTTGGCCACCGTGGCCGTCAGGGCGCCGAGATAGCCGCCTGCGGCGGGCGTAACGCCGACCGTGTGGCTGTCGGCCAGGTCGACGTCGGTGAAGTTGATCGAGCCGGTGTCGGTCAGCTGCAGGTTCTGGCTGTCGACGCTGACCTGCAGGCGGTAAGGGCCGACCGAATAGCTGCCCGCCGAGCCGTCCCAGTCGTGGACGACGATGAAGTATTCGCCGCCCGCCGCGGCCGTGAACTGCAGATAGGAGTCCTGGGCGCGGATCGATCCGGTGCCGCCGCTGCTGATCGGGGCGTCGTCGTTGGAGTTCAGCAGGTTGCCGGCCGCGTCATAGATGAAGATGAAGGAGTCGAGCCCGAACCCGGCCGGATAGCCCGGCGTGGCCGGGAGAGCGCCGCCGAAGCCGCCGGCGAAATCGATGTCGAGCGTCAGGGTCTCGCCGGCCGCCAGGGTGATGCGGAAGACGTCCTGATCGGCCTGGCTGGCGATGTTGCCGCTGACCGTGACGGACGGATCGGTGGCGTCGCCGAGGTTGGGATTGGCCGCGACGCGCAGCACGGCGCGGTCGATCAGCTGGGCGGAGGCGAAGGTGTCGTTGAGTTCCGTGTCCGGCAGCACAGGGGTCGAGACGGCGGTGACGCCGTTGACCGGCTCGCGCTCGGAAACCCCGCCGCTGGTGTCGGCGGCGCCGATCACCGGGGCATCGTTGCGGCCTTCGACGACGACCGTGGCGGTGTTGGCGGTGACGCCCCCGTTTCCATCGACCACGTTGTAGCTGACGGTGACCGTCTCGCTCTGGCCGACGGCGAGGTCGTTGAACTGGGCCGGATCGAGGCTGAAGGCGCCGGTTTCGGCATCGACCGTGAAGGTCAGGGTCCGGGCGCTGTTGGAGGAGTCTGCCGTCACGCTGGCTACGTCCAGATCGTCGGTGGCGTCGACGTCGCTCGCCGTCGACAGCAGGGCGATGGCGATCGGCGCGGCGTCTTCATGGGTGGCCGGCGCGAGGATGGCGCTGACGACGGGCGCGTCGTTGCGCCCTTCGACCACGAAGGTGGCGGTATTGGCGACATTGCCGCCGTGGCTGTCAGTGACGGTGTAGCTGACGGTGACGGTTTCGCTCTCGCCAACCGCCAGGTCGTTGAACTGGGCCGGATCGAGGCTGAAGGCGCCGGTCTCGGCGTCAACCGAGTAGGTCAGAGTCCGGGCGCCGTTCGAGGACGTGGTGGTGACGCCGCTGAGGTCCAGGTCGTCGGTGGCGTCGACATCACTGGCGGTGGACAGCAGGTTGAAGACGACAGGTGCGGCGTCCTCGTTGGTAGTTGCGACCGTGATGGCGCTGACCACCGGCGCGTCGTTGCGGCCCTCGACCACAAAGGTCGCGGTGTTGGCGACATTGCCGCCATTGCCGTCCGTGACGGTGTAGCGGACCGTGACGGTTTCGCTCTCGCCGACGGCGAGGTCATTGAACTGGGCCGGGTTCAGGCTGAAAGCGCCGGTCTCGGCATCGACCGTGAAGACCAGGGTGCGGCCAGCGTTCGACGAGGTCACCGTGACGGCGGCGACGTCGAGGTCGTCGGTGGCGTCGACATCACTGGCCGTCGACAGCAGGTTGATGACGACCGGGGCGGCGTCTTCGTTGGTGGCCGCGACCGTGATGGCGCTGACGACGGGTGCATCGTTGCGGCCCTCGACCACGAAGGTCGCAGTGTTGGCGACACTGCCGCCGTTGCCGTCGGTGACGGTGTAGCTGACGGTCACCGTCTCGCTCTGACCGACCGCCAGGTCATTGAACTGGGCCGGGTTCAGGCTGAAGGCGCCGGTCTCGGCATCGACCGTGAAGACCAGGGTACGGCCAGCGTTCGACGAGGTCGCCGTGACTCCTGACACGTCGAGGTCGTCGGTGGCGTCGACATCGGTCGCGGTGGCCAGCAGGTTGATGCTCAGCGGGACCGCGTCCTCGTCGGTGACGCCGGCGTTGATCGCCAGGACCCGCGGCGCGTCATTGGCGCCGACGATGGTCACCGTCACGGTGGCGGTGCTGACGTCGCCATCGGCATCACGGACCGTGTAGGTGAAGCTGTCGGTCGCCGTCTGCCCGACCGCCAGATACTGCCAGTAGGTGGCGTTCGGCGTGTAGACGAAGCGGGCACTGTCGATCGCGCCCGGGGCGCCGGCCGCATAGGTCAGGGTCACCGTGCCGTGGGCCGGCTGGCCGTGGCTGAAGTTGCTGATCAGGTCAGGCACACTGTCGTTGGCCAGCACGTCGACCGAGGCGCTGGCGCTGTCCTCAGTGGCGATCATGGTGTCGTTGTTCAGGGTCACGGCCTGGTCGGCCGGATTGACCAGCACGCCGTCCACGAGAATTTCGATGCTCTCGAACCGCGCGGCGCTCAGGCCGAAGGCGGTGAACTCAAAGGCGACGTTCTTGGCCTGGCCGTTCGGCAGGGTGTTGGCCTGGATGAAAGCCAGGTAGCGGGTCAGGTCCGACTGGAAGGTCGGGTTCAGCCACTCGGCCCGCGTCATAACCAGGCGCAGGGTGTCGATGTCGGAGCCGCCGTCGTAGACGTCGCGCGACCCGATGTTCTGCGACACGACGTAGACCAGCGTGTCATTGTGGGCGTCGCCATTGACGATGTCGTTGCCCGAGCCGCCGTCGAGGACGTCGTTGCCAGAGCCGCCATTGATGCGGTCGTCCCCGGCCATGCCGTTAATGGTGTCGCCGCTCGCGCCGCCATTGAGATGCTCGGACGCGTTGGTGCCCGCAACCGAATCGGAACCTGATTTGCCAGCCATGGTGTTTCCTCCTCGCGGACCGGTGGTCACGAGTTCTGTTGTTTTCTCTTCTGAAGCGGGTAATTCGGATCGCGCGCTCAACCCCTTGGCGCAAAACGACTATCCCAGCCCCCCAATCGCCGTTCTGTCGCACGAATCCTCCGATTGGGTCTTGTCCATCCGTCTCATTGTATTGACTGTTCGTCTCATTCGGGGCGGGGGCCCCAGAATGGGTTGGGGACCTACAGTTGGCAGAGCAATTGCTTGATGACGCCTCTCCGGAGGCGGGCGGACTCGTGCCGCGGTTAACCTTTTCGACCGCGGACGCACCGGAGGGTCGAGCGCACGACTACTATGCAGGTCTAGTTTCCGTCGGCTTTGATGTGGATGAGGCGGATCCGGAATTCTCCGCCGAGATCACGACCTACAGGCTGGGCAAGGTCATCGCCCACGTTTCCACCGTCGGCGCACAGACCTTTCGGCGAACGGCCGAGCGCATCGCGGTCGACGGCCTGACTCACCTGACCTTCCAGCTGCAGGTTGATGGAGAGATCTCGGGTGATTTCGATGGTGTTCCGGCAAGGGCCGGCCCCGGGGAGATCATCGTCGCCGATCTATCAAGGCCCTTGGTCATGCGCACAACGGCGGTGCGGGTGATCTCGATTGGCATAATGAAGCCCACCTCGGGACCCTTGGCGCAGCTTGGACGCGGCTGCCACGGCGCCGTGCTCGTCGGTGACGCCGGCGCCATGCTGGCTGACTACCTGATGTCCCTGAGCCGCAATCTGCCGACGATGCCGGCGTCGGCCGCCGAAGGCGCTGGTTCAGCGCTGGTTGAGCTTCTTGCCGCCGCGGTCCGGGGCAGCGACATTGCGACCGCCCGCGATTCCCGCTCCGGCCGGGTCCGCGACATCATCGAAGCCCGCCTGTCCGAAGGCCTCACACCCGCCCGCATCGCTGCCGAAGCGGGGCTGTCGCGGGCGGCCCTCTACCGGCTGTTTGACGGCTCTGGCGGGGTGGCGCAGGTCATCTGGCGCCGCCGCCTGGCCCGGGCCCGCCAGGCGCTGACGGATCGTGGCGACCATCGCAGCATTGCCGAGATCGCCACCGCCTGGGGCTTCTCGAGCGAAGCGCACTTCAGTCGCGCATTTCGGCGCCAGTACGGCCATACGCCGACCGCGGCCCGACAGGGCGCCTTCCCTCTCGCCCGGACGACGCCCGAGTTGGCCCCCAATGGCGCATCCCGCTTCGCTGCGTGGGTGCGCGAGCTGGGTTGAGGGGACCCAAAGACCGAACCGGGGCCACTTCAGCTGACTCTTAATCAGCGGGTCGTAGGTTCGAATCCTACTGCACCCACCATTTCAGTTCTCCTGAAAATTGGTGGTGACGGCCACGGCGACGCCGATGCGCTCGGCGCAGGCCTGGATCGCGTCCAGCTGCCGGGTCAGAAGCTGCTGGCGATTGAGCAGAAGCTCGGCGAGCCGGCTGTCCGAACGGCCTTCGGAAAGCACCTCGTCAATTTCGATCAGCGATAGCCCCGCCGCCCGCAACGCGCCGATGTCGAGCAGGCGGTCCACCGTCTCCCGGTCGTAACGGCGCAGCCCCCGGGCGTCCCGCTCTGGGTTTACCAGGCCACGCTCCTCATAGAAGCGGATGGCGCGGATGGTCATGCCGGTCAGGCGGGCGACGCCGCCAACGCTGATCCAGCTGACCGCGCGCAGCCGCACGGGAGGGCCGCCAAGGGTACGGCCGGGGGCCGCGCCTTGAGCTGGACTTGGGTTCAGGTTGGAAATCATGGCGCGGCATCCTCCGAAAGGCATGGCTGGTGAGGTTAAGCGACGCGCCCGGCTCAGCCGGCGCGCCCTGATGATGGGGTCGGGCTACAGCCCCGCCGTGACCGGCAGCAGCGCCCCGGTGACGGCCCCGGCGGCCGGACTGGCCAGGAACAGCATGACCGCGGCGAGGTCGGCGGGACGGACCCATTGGGCCGGATCGGCGTCCGGCATGTCGGCGCGATTGGTGGGGGTGTCGATGATCGAGGGCAGGACGGCGTTGACGGTGACGCCGCGCCCCTTGGTTTCCTCCGCCAGGGCCTCGGTCAGGCGATGCACTCCGGCCTTGGAGGCGGCATAGGCCCCCATCCCCTGCCCGGCCTTGATCGCCGCGTTGGCGCCGACGTTGACGATCCGGCCGGCGCCGCCTGCCAGCAGGTGCGGCAGCGCGGCCCGGGAGGCGTGCAGCGTGGTCAGGACGTTGAGACGGTAGAGGCGCGCCCAGGCGTCCGGATCGCCATCCTCGGTGGTCTGCCAGACAAAGCCGCCGGCGATGTTGAGCAGAGCGTCGATGCCGCCGAAGCGCTCGGCCACGGCGGCCATGGCGGCCCCGGCCTGAGCAGGGTCGGAGAGATCGACCCCGCCGAGCGCCAGAACTTCCGGCGGCAGTGACGGCGATGGGGCGGCCGCCTGGTCGATCGCAGCCACCCGCAGGCCGGCGTCAAGCGCAGCCCCCGCTACGGCGCGCCCCAGGGCGCCGAAGGCCCCCGTCACCACCACAACCCTGCCCACCATCCCCATTCTCCTCAGTCTTCGTCCGTCACGCCCAGTTGGTCACGCAACAGGGTGTCGAAGTCGGCCTCGCTGCTGGCCCCCATGGCCGTCCAGTCCTCGTCGGCGATCGTCTCGCGGGCCGGCACGAAGCTGTTGGCGTCTTCTCCGACCAGCAGCCGGAAAGGCGGATCGTCGGCCAGCGCCGCGTCCAGCATGACCCGGGCGGCGGCGTCCGCCTCCATGGCCTGGGCCAGCATATGGCGTTGGATGCGCCGCATCCGCGCGAAGACCGGCGCGTAGGGGGTCAGGGCGGGGTCGGCCCAGCGGCCGCCGCCGCTGGTGTTGGCCTGCAGGTCCGACTTCACGGCCCCCGGCTCGATGACAACGATGCGGATGCCGAACGGCGCGGTCTCCAGGGCCGCTGCCTCGCTGGCCCGTTCCAAGGCCGCCTTGGAGCCCGCATAGGCGGTGGTTCCGGCCAGCACGAAGCGCGGCATAATCGAGGAGATGTTGAGAATTCGGCCACACCGCCGGGCTCGCATGGCCGGCAGTACCGCCTGCATCATCCGCACAGCGCCCCAGTAGTTGGTCTCGAAGACCAGGCGATGGTGATCCTCGTCCAGCAGTTCCAGCGGGCCGTTGGCCGACACCCCGGCATTGTTGACCAGCAGCGCGACCTCTCCTTCCCGCCCGCCGATGTCGGCCATGGCGGCGGCGATGCTGGCGGGATCGGTGACATCCAGGCGGACAGCCCGGATGAGGTGGCCCTCGGAGGCGGCTTCGTCGATCAGGGCGCCGGCCCTGGCCGGATCACGCACCCCGGCGACCACGGCGTGGCAGCGCCGGGCCAGCTCCAGGGCCAGCGCCTTGCCAATGCCGGA
The DNA here is from genome assembly GCF_057586315.1 of Caulobacter sp. SRI_014. Classification (NCBI taxonomy): domain Bacteria; kingdom Pseudomonadati; phylum Pseudomonadota; class Alphaproteobacteria; order Caulobacterales; family Caulobacteraceae; genus Caulobacter; species Caulobacter sp. SRI_014. The sequence continues at coordinate 49,892 of NZ_JBYCZQ010000009.1, forward strand.
GTTGGCGCCCGTCACCAGCGCGACGGTCCTGGAGTCAGGCTGGGTCAAGGGCTCGGGTTCCTGTCGACGAGGTAGTTGAGGCCCAGCCGGCCGCCGTCCGGGTACAGGGTCTGGCCGGTCATGTAGGCCGCATCGTCACTGGCCAGGAAGGCGGCCACCGACGCGATCTCTTCGGGCTCGCCAGCCCGACCAAGGGGGGTGCGGGACAGCAGCCGGTCATTGGCGCCGGGCGCAGCGGCCATGGCCTCGCGGGCCATCTCGGTCATCACCGTGCCGGGCCCGATGGCGTTGACCCGGATGCCGTGCGGGGCCAGGGCCTGGGCGCTGACGTTGGTCAACTGCCGCACCGCGCCCTTGGAGACGCAGTAGGAAACCTGGTCGGGGATGGCCAGCACGGCGTTAATCGAGGACAGATTGACGATCGCCCCGGACCCCTGCGGGATCATCGCCCGGGCGGCGGCCTGGGTGGCGAACAGCATCGACTTGACGTTGACCGCCATGACCCGGTCGAAGTCGGCCTCGGTCACCTCAAGCAGGGGCGCGGCATGGGTAATGCCGGCGTTGTTGACCAGGATGTCCAGTCGGCCGAATGCGGCCAGCGCGAAGGCGACGGCCGCCTCAACCTCATCCTGCTGCGCGGCATCGAACACCCGCCAGGACTGGCCGAGCCGCGTCGCCGTCTCCGCCACGGACGGAGCGATGTCGCACAGCAGGACGCTGGCCCCCTCGGCGACCAGCCGCCCGGCGATCGCGGCGCCGATGCCCTGGGCGGCGCCGGTGACCAGTGCGGCGCGACCTTCAAGCCGGCGCATGATGGCGGACCGCCGAGGGACGGGACGAAAAGGCCAGTCGGCCGTCGATGACGGTCGCCGCCACCGGCTCGCCTGAGAACGGGGCCTCGGCCGGCGGGGCGGTCAGCAGGCAGAGGTCGGCGGGGGCGCCGAGGCTCAGGCGGCGTGGCGGGCCGCCGGGATCGTCCAAAGCGCCCAGGAACAGGTTGAGCGCCCGGGCCGGCGACAGCCGCTCGGCCTCGCCCAGCGGAAGGCCGGCGGGCGTGCGGCGGCGCACGGCGGCCCGCATGGCGGCCCAGGGATCGGCGCCGGCGTACGGGGCGTCGGAACTGGCCGCGACCCGGACACCGGCCCCGATCAGGCTGGCGCAACGGTAGATGTCCGGCTGATCGGCGACATCGACCTCGGCCAGGTAGCGGTCGCCGCGCTCGCCGACGAATGACGGCTGAGTGACGACGGTCAGATTCAGGCGGGCCAAAGCCTCGATGGCGGCGTCCGGAATGACGCTGCCGTGCTCGATGCGGTCGCCGGGCCAGCAGCCGAAGGCCTCGAAAGCGGCCAGGGTGAAGGCCAGTTCGGTGGCGGTGACGCAGTGGACGGCGATGCGGCGGCCCTGGGCGCGGGCGGTTTCGAAACGGAGCGCCAGGTCGTCCCAGTCCGGCAGCGCATGCTCGTCGAGCAGCAGCTTGACCGGGCCGACGGTGAAGGCGCCATCGAAAGGTTCTTCGAGGGCGCCGGCGCTCATCAGCATCAGCCGTTGCGGCAGGGCGCCGGAGCGGTGGGCTTCTGCCAGCAGGGCGGCCTCGGCGGGTCCCGTGGAGGCGCTGGCGTCGGTGATGCCGGTGATCCCCCAGGCGGCCAGCTGAGCGCCGATGCCGGCCAGGGGCGGCGGGGCCTGGGCGAGACGGCCGCGCAGCCAGGCGTCGCCGCGCCAGATGCGGCCGGTCGCCCGGCCGGCGCCGTCGCGCTCGACACAGGCCGGCGGCTCGCCGTCAAGGACACGGTCGAGGGCGGCGGAGTTCAGGACCCAGAGGCTGCCGGTCGTGTACTGCAGGCGGACCGGGCGGTCCGGCGCCAGGCGGTCGAGGCGGTCGCGGTCGAGCGGACCGGCAAGGCCATCGTGGTAGCCGACGGCGCGAACCCAGTCGTCGCCCGGCGCCGCCTCCAGGGCCCGGCGCAGGCCCGCCTCGCCCAAGGCGCCGTCGAGACGCACCGATCGCTGCATCGCCGCCCATGCCAACAGGTGAATGTGGTGGTCGATGAGGCCCGGGATCAGCCAGCCGCCGCGCCCCTCCAGCACCGGCTCGGGGCCGGAGAGGCCCTCGCCGATCTCGACAATGCGGCCGGCGCGGATGCGGACGACGTGGCGGGGACGGTCCTCGAGGATGGCGTCGCGGATCAGGAGGTCACCGCTCATGTCAGCGCCTCAAGGACGCGAACGGTGTCGGCGCCGAATTGGGCGGCCGGGCCGGGCCAGGGCCGGGCCTGCGGGGCGGCGACGGGAACGCTCCATCCGCCGGCCGCCACCTGCCAGCCCGCGCCGTCGCCATGCACCAGGGCGGTGACGGGACCGGCCGGGCGGGCCGCAACGTAGGCTGCCGCAGCCGACAGGCTGGCGTCGACCAGCAGGCCGCCGCCGTCCGCCAGAGCGCGCAGGGCCCCGCCGGCCGCGGCGAGGCCGGTCAGTGGGTCGGCCAAGGCGTCTCCGGCGAACAGCGGCGCCCCGGTCCCGTCGAAGGCCACCAGGCCTGCGCCGGCGGCGGCGTCATCGCCGAACCCGACGGCGTTGGCGTTTCCACCCGTCCAGCCGTGGGCGGTGATCGCCACCCAGACCAGGGCCGGATTGGCGGCGAAAAGGACCTCGGGGTCGAGGCCCAGCTGGGCGAAGGCCCTCGGCCGGGCGCTGGTAATCACCGCATCGGCCCGGGCCAGCAGGGCCCGCAGGCGGGAGAGGTCGCCCTCGTCGCGGAAATCCAGGACCACAGAGGCCTTGCCGGCCTGCAGCCGGTCGAAGAAGGCCGGAGCGGCCTGGCGGACGGGGTCGGGCCGGCCCACGCTTTCGACCTTGATCACCCGCGCCCCTGCCGCCGCCAGGAGCTGGCCACAGAGAGGACCGGCCCACAGGGCCGAGAGGTCGATCACAAGCGGTTGTGCCGGCGCCGCCCGGCCCATCTGCCCGGCCGCCATCGGGCGCAGGCTGACGGGCGCATCGGGTGGCCCCGCGGAGCCGACAGCCGCCACGGCCAGTTCGAGATGGCGGCCCGACTCCACCAGGTCGGCCAGGGATCGCCGGCGCGCGCCGCGCATCACGGCGCCCCAGGGATCCTCGGCGAGGTCGCCGCCGAGCCAGGCCGGGATCGACAGCCGGTCGCTCTCGCGCGGCAGGTTGACCGCCAGCCAACCGTCGCGCGCCTCAACCAGCCGGGCGGCGCCGCCGCATGAGACCCTCCCCTGCCGGGCCAAGCCGGTAAGGGCCGCGCGCTCGGTGAGCAGCCGGGCATCGACCGTGATCGGCCGGCCCAGCCGGGCGGCGGCGGTCTCGACCCGGGAGATCAGGACGTCAACGCCCGTCAGGACATCGCCGGCCGGGAGGCGGGGCGGCCCGTCGGCTGGTCCGGTCAAGGCCATCATGCCCGACCGCGCCCAGCGGATCGCGGCCGGGACAGCGGCTGCGGCGGGGCGATGACGGACGGCAACGCTCATCGCGCCGGCTCCAGAGCGTCGACCAGCCCCCAGCCCATCGCCGCGCGGGCGTCCAGGGGCGTTCCGGTCAGCGCCATCCAGGCGGTGCGACGGCGGCCGATGCGGCGGGGCAAGGTGACTGTGCCGCCGGCGCCGGGGATCAGGCCCATGGCCACCTCTGGCAGCTGGAACCAGGCGTCCGGCGCCGCGACCAGCCGGCCGGCAGCGGCGGCCATCTCGACCCCGGCCCCGATGCAGGCGCCGTGGGCGTGAGTGGTGAAGGCCGACGCCCGTTGGTGAATCAGCCGGGCGGGCGAGCGCATGAGGCGGGTGAAATGGGCGGCCGCCAGATCCGGGGCGGAGCCGAACTCCTCCAGGTCGCCGCCGGCGCAGAAGTCGGGCCCCTCGCCGCGCAGCAGGACCGTCTCGACCGCCGGATCGGCCGCCGCCGCCCGCAAGGCCTCGACCAGTTCGTCCCGCAGGCAGGCGTCGACGGCGTTGCGCCGCGTCGGCCGGGTCAGGGTGAGGGTCATGGCCGAACCCTCGCGGGTCAGGACAACCCGGGCGGCGGGCTCCGGGCGAGGGATGCGGGCCGGGCGGGACCGGCGCCAGGCGCGGAATTCCTCGCCGCCCAGCAGGGTCGAATAGACCGCCGATTCCAGCGCCAGGGCGTCGTCGAAGGCCAGCTTTGGGCCGATGCGCAGCACCTGGGCGAGCGCGGCGGCGGCGAGCGGCTTTCGGCCGACGGCGGCCGCCAGCCCGGTCAGGGCGGCGTCCAGCTGGCCGGCGGCCAGGGAGACCCAGGGCCGTGGCGCGTCCGGCGCCGTGGTCAGCAGCACATCGCAGGCATCAAGGCCGGCCGGAAGCCGCCCCTCGCGGTCGACGCCGACCAGGATGCCGGGCGAGTCCGAGGCCTCCTCGCGCGCCAGGTCGACGATGCGCAGCGGGTCGCCGAAGATCGGCGCGCGGCGCTCGACCTCATCCTCCCACAGCACAGGATCGGCGCACCGGACCATCGGATCAAACCGGAACCGGATCGGCCAGCTCGGCCCGCAGAGCCCGGCGCAGCAGCTTGCCGGTCTCGTTGTAGGGCAGCGCCTCGCGGAAGAAGAAGGCCTCGGGAGTCTTGGTCGAACGCAGCCGCTGCCGCACCCAGTCCGCCAGCTGGTCAGCCGGCGCGTCGCCGACCACCACGGCCGCCACCCGCTCGCCCCACTGCACGTCAGGCAGGCCGATGACCGCCACGTCGCGCACGGCCGGGTGGCTGCGCAGCACGTCCTCGATCTCGCCTGGGGAGATGTTCTCGCCGCCGCGCACAATGACGTCGTCCAGACGCCCCTCGACGAACAGGTAGCCGTCCTCGTCCAGCCAGCCGCTGTCGTTGGTCGGGAACCAGCCGTCGTCGCGGATCAGCTTGCGGCCGAGGTACTCGCCGGAGATCTGTTCGCCGCGCACCCAGACCTCGCCGGACGACCCGGCAGGGACCTGTTCGCCGCTGGGACCACGGATTTCGAGTTCGAGGCTGGCCAGAGGCCGTCCGACCGAGCCCAGCCGGCGGCGAACGGCCTCGCTGTCGGAGGCGATGGCGGCGCGATGGTCGTCCGGTCCAAGCACGGCGATGGTCGAGCTGGTCTCTGTGAGGCCGTAGGCGTTGACGAAATCCACGTGCGGCAGAAGGGCCAGGGCCCGCTCGATGACCGGCTGGGGCATCCGGCCGCCGCCGTAGGACAGGGCCCGCAAATGTGGCAGGGTCTCGCCCCTGGCCTGAAGGAGGTCGAGGACGCGGCCGAGCATGGTCGGCACCACCATGGCGTGGGTGATCTTCTCGGCCGCCGCCGCCTCGACCCACGTCTCGGGGGTGAAGGCCGGCAGGTGGACGACGCGGCGGCCGCCGTAGACGCCGGTCAGCACCGCCGAGACCCCGGCGATGTGATAGGGCGGCACGCTGACCAGGGCGGCTTCCTCCTCGTCCGCGCCCATGAACTCGACGGTAGAGATGACGTAGGAGGTCAGGTGGCGGTGACGCAGGACGGCGGCCTTGGGCTCGCCTGTGGTGCCGCTGGTGAACAGCAGGACGGCGATGTCGGGATCGCCCTCGACGAGCTCGGCGGCGCGATGAGACTCGTCCAGACAGGCCGCGTCGAACTGGTCGCGGGTGACGAGGACGACGCCGGGCACGCCCGCGATGCGGGGCAGCATGTCGGCGTCGACGATGGCCACCGACGGGGCCGTGCGGGCCAGCAGCTTGCGCAGCTCCTCGTCCGAAAGGCGGTAGTTGAGAGGGGCGAAGGGCCGCGCCAGCAGGCCAGCGGCGAACACCGCCGTCGGCAGGGTCGGGCCGTTGAGGCCGAGGAAGACGATGCTGCCTTCGCCCCGGCCGTCCAGCCAGGCGGCGCCGGCGCGGGACCGCAAGGCCAGTTCCTCGTAGCTGACGCCATCGGCCAGCGACCCCAGCGCGAGACGGTCGGGGAAGGCGCCAGCGGCCATGTCGAGCAGGAGGGCGGTGTGCATGGCCTAGTCCGAGGAGGGAAGCTTCTTGGCTTCCTTGATGGTCAGGGGCCGGCTGTCGACCGACAGCGAGCCGGCGCCGCTCTTGGAGCAGAGGGCCTCCAGGCCGGTCTCCTCGTCGAGGTAGCGCTTGCCAAGCAGGCTGCCGGCGCAGTGGACCGGATCGAGAACCAGGCCAGCCGGCGCCTCGGCGTTGAAGGCGACCATCGGCTGACCGCCGCATTCCAGGACGGCCGGCGCGGAGGGCGGGCGGACGACCACGACCTGGGTGTCGCAGACGGCGCTTTTCCAGCGCGAGCCGGGGGTGAGGTTCATGACCTTGATCTCCTTCAGGCCGCGGCCGAGGCGGCCGGCGCGACACCCAGGTCCCGGGCCAGGCGGGTCAGGCCCTCGACCTTCACCTCCAGCGGGATGTCGGGGGACTGGGGCCATACGTGGGGACCCCAGAGGACGATGTTGTCGAAGCCCTCGGCGGCGAAGGCGGACACCTGCTTGGGCGTCGCCTCGGGCGGGCGCAGGTAGTAGGTCAGGGGATCGCCGGTCTTGCCGGCCTCGGCGCGGCCCTGCTCGATGGTGTCGCGCAGGCGCAGGGCCTCCTCCAGCGGCACCATGGCCGAGTTCATCCAGGCGTCGGCTACCCGCACCACCCGGCGCAGGGCCGGGCCGGTGTTGCCGCCGCAGACCAGCGGCACCGGGGTGGCGTGGGGGGTGATCTGCAGGGGGCCGAACTGGAAGGACTTTCCCTGGTGCTCGAAGAAGCCGCCTTCCCAGGCTTTGCGCAGGACGGCGATGGACTCGTCCAGCCGGCTACCGCGCTCCTCGAATGGCACGCCAAGCGCCTCGAACTCCTCCTTCAGCCAGCCGGCGCCCATGCCGAGGCGGAAGCGGCCGCCGGAGATGTCGTGTGCCGTGGCCGTGGCCCGGGCCAGCAGCAGGGGATGGATCATCGGCACGATGCAGATGGCCGTGCCGAGCTTCAGGGTGGTGGTGGCGCCGGCAATGGCGCCGAGCGTGAACCAGGGATCGTACAGCCGCACGCTCGGCGAGAGGATGTCATCCTCCTTGTGCTCGACATCGCTGGCGATGCCCGGGTGCTTGCTGCCGTAGGACCCGGGGATGACGTAGTGCTCGCCGAACCACAGACCCTCGAAGCCCAGCCGCTCGGCGGTTCGGGCCAGGTTGATAAGTTCCTGGGGCGGGTAGTTGTAAGTTGTGATGCCGATCTTAGGCGTGGCGCTGGCCATGGTGTCGTTTCCTCTCAAGCGCTCGCCGGCCGCCACTGCGGCAGGGTGACGTCCTCGGCCAGTTTCTCGAACCAGACCTCCATGGGCTGGCCCGGGGTAAGCTCGGGCGCCCCGTCCAGGTGGCCCATCAGCCGGACCTCCGGCGTTTCCTCCAACTCGACCACCACCACCGTGTAGGGGGCCGGAAAGGCCGGGTGGATCTGGTGGGCGACGGTGGTCCAGGCATGCAGCCGGCCCCTGCCCGTCGCGGTCCGCCAGGCCGTGTTCCAGCCGCCGCAATGGGGGCAATGGGCGGTCGGTGGATGCAGGGCGTGCTGGCAATCGTCGCAGGCGCGGTAGGCCAGCCGGCCCCGTGCCGCCGCTTCGAAGAAGCCGCTGGTTTCGCGGTCGTGGACGTTGGGAAGGATGCGGTCCATCACGCCGCCCTCCGGAACAGGACGCTGGAACCGACCGGCAGCGGGCCGCCGGTGCAGAGGCAAAGCTCGGCGTCCGGGATCTGCATGTCAGCCTCGCCGCGCAGCTGGCGCACCGCCTGGACGATGTGGTTCATGCCGTGGACGTAGCCCTCGGACAGGTGGCCGCCGCCGGTGTTGATCGGCAGGCTGCCGGTCCGGCCGATGGCCCCGCTGGCGGCGAAGGCGCCCCCCTCCCCCTTGGCGCAGAAGCCGTAGGCCTCCAGCTGCAGGATGACGCTGATGGTGAAGCAGTCGTAGAGCTGAGCGATATCGACTTCCGAAGGGCTGACCCCGGCCCGGTTCCACAGCGTTTCGCCGGCCCGACGCCCGCCGAGGTCGGTCATGTCGTCACGGGTGACGACCGGGAACATCATCCCGGTGCGGTGGTCGCGCGGCGCGCCGCCGGCCACGGCCCGGATCAGCACCGGCGGTTTGGGCAGGTCTTTGGCCCGTTCGGCCGAGGTGACGACCACGGCGCAGGCTCCGTCGGACTCCAGGCAGAAATCGAACAGGCGCAGGGGCGTCGAGATCATCCGGGCGGCCATGTAGTCGTCCAGCGTCATCGGCTTGCCGCGCATCATGGCGTGGGGCGTGAGCTGCGCATGGTCGCGGCAGGTGATGGCGACGGCGGCCAGCTGTTCGGCCGTGGTGCCGTACTCGATCATGTGGCGCTGAGTCATCAGCGCGAAGGTCTGGCCGGCGGTCATCAGGCCGTAGGGGACGTAGAACTCGTCGCCCGTTCCGAAGCCGCCGACGGCCGCGACCTCGGCCCGGCCGGAGCCGCCCAGCCGCGATTCCGACCGACCGTTCAGCGAGCGGAAGCAGAGCACGGCCTTGGCCTGGCCCGACAGCACCGCGCCCATGGCCAGGCCCATCATCATGCAGGGGGCGACCCCGCCCGGGCCGGTGTCGGCCCAGTAGGCCAGATTGGTGGCGCCCAGCGAAGCGGCCAGGGTGTGGGGCGTGACGGTGTCGTCGCCGCAGCGAACGATGCCGTCGATGTCGGAGACGTTCAGGCCCGCGTCAGCGATGGCCTTCAGCGCCGCTTCCGTGGCCAGCGACAGGACGCTGCGGCCGGAATCGCGGCTGAACTCGGTCTGGCCGATGCCGACCACGGCGGTCTTGTCGCGGCCGGCGAAGGCCATGTCGTCACCCAGAGCGCTCATCAGGCGGCTCCTTCCAGCTCGGTCAGCAGGTCGCCCGCATGCTCGTCCAGGGCCGGGGCGCGGGTGCGCGGGACCGGACCGAAGGCGGAGAAGACATAGGACGGGCCCGGATAGAGCACCTTGGAGCCATCGGCCTCCTCGACCTCGACGAAGAAGCCGCGAGCCTTCAGATGTTCGTCGTCGAACAGGTCCTCGGGGGCGTTGAGCACCCCGATCGGCAGGCCGCGATCCTGGCCCTCGTGGTAGGCCTGATGCGCCTCCTGGATCAGAAAGAAGCATTCGACCATCGACTGGATCTCGGGGAACTGGGCCTGGCGATGGGCCAGGTCCTGGTAGGCGGGATCGGCCAGGTCGGCGGCCATGCCCTTCTCGTCCATCCAGGCCACCAGGCTGTTCCAGGCCTTGGGGTCCGACAGGATCAGGGCAAAGTAGACGAAGCGATCGTCGGCGGTGCGGAACAGGGCCGACTGGGTCGGGGTCGGCTGGGCGTGGCGGCAGGTCTGCCGCTGGACGTTGACCTTCGGGTAGAACCAGAAGGGGTTGGCCAGCTCGATGTTGACCGCGCAGGCCTCATGCATCGAGACGTCAACCAACTGGCCCTCGCCGGTCTGTTGACGATGCAGCAGGGCCAGCATGACGCCGATGTGGGCGAAGCTAGCAGCCGAGTGATAGCCCTGGTTGCCGCCCGGCCGGATCGGCGGGATCGAATGGTCGTCGTAGCCGCAACTGATCAGCGGCCCGCCGGCTGCGAGCGCGATCAGGTCGCTCGACCTGTAGTCAGCCCAGGGGCCGGTCAGGCCGAAGGCGGTCACCGAAAGCACGATCAGCCGGGGATTGGCGGCGCGCAGGGCTTCCAGATCCAGGCCGATGGTCTTCAGGGCCGCCGGTTGCAGGGTCGAGATGAAGATGTCGGCGCCCCGGCACAGGTCGCCCAGCCGGGTCAGGCCGCCCGGGGTGGTCAGGTCGACGACCAGGCTCTGCTTGCCGGTGTTGTAGAAGCGGAAATTGAGGCTGGCCTCCGGTCCGGCCGGGCCGGCGAAGGGGCCAATGGCGCGAGCCGGCGAGCCGCCTGGCGGCTCCAGCTTGAGCACCCGGGCCCCCATCTCGGCCAGCAGGCGGCCGGCGTAGTCCCCGGCCGGATCCTCGGAGAGCTCGACGACACGAAGGCCGGTGAAAGGCGGCGGGGCGGACGGAGCGGCGTTCATCACAGCACGCCCTCGGCGGTCAGGGTGGCGAAGTCATCGTCGGACAGGCCGAGCAGTTCGCGGAAGACGTAGGCGTTGTCCTCGCCGAGCAGGGGGGCGGAGCGCCAGTTCTCCTGAGGGATGGAGGAGAACTGGATCGGCGTGCCCTCGAACCGCGCCTCGCCGATCACCGGGTGATCCATCTCGAAGAAGACGCCGCGATGGGCGATCTGGGGGTCGGTCTCGTTAAGGTCCTCGGCCGTCTGCACGGCGCCGGCGCGGACGCCCACGGTCTGCAGTCCATGCATCAGGGCGAAACGATCCTGGCCGCGCGTCCAGGCGGCCATGTGGGCGTCCAGGGCATCCTGATTGGCGTAACGGTCGGCCAGGGTGGCGAAGGCCGGGTCGGCCGCCCAGTCAGGCTCGCCCATGGCCCCGCGCAGAGCCCGCCACTCGGTCTCGTCGAAGACGGCGATGGCGATCCAGCGGTCTTCGCCGACACAGGGGTAGACCCCGTGCGGGGCGGCGGCCGGATGGTCCAGCCGGTTGCCCAGCGGGAAGTCCGGACCACGCGTGTTGCGGCCGTTGACCGCCACATCGAGCAGCAGCGGCCCGAGCAGGTTGATGCCGGCTTCGACGGCGGAGACATCGATCTCCGAGCCCCGGCCCGTGGTGTTGCGGCTGTAGATGGCCATCATCAGGGCGGCGGCGTTGAAGAAGGCCGCCTCGTTGTCCATGTAGGACAGCCCCCAGCCGGAGGGCTCCTCGCCCGGCAGGCCGCTTATGTGGGATAGGCCGCTGACCGCCTGGACCACGGGGCCATAGCTGCGGTGTTCGGCATGCGGCCCGCTGTGCCCAAAGCCGCTCATCCGGGCGTAGATGACGTTCGGCGACAGGGCCGACAGCCGCTCGTAGGTCAGGCCCCAGCGCTCCATGACGCCGGGCGCGAAGTTCTCGGTGACCACGCTGGAGGAGGCGATCAGCCGGTCGGCCAGCGCCTTGCCGCGCGGGTCGCGCATGTTGATGGTCACGCCCAGCTTGTTGCGGTTGTAGTTGTTGAACAGCCCGCCCTTGTTGGGGTCAGGATTGGCGTCTTCCTCCCCATAGGTGCGGGCCTCGCCCTTGTAGATCGGCAGACGGCGCGGCATGTCGAGCCGGTTGCGGTCCTCGATGCGGATCACCTCGGCGCCGAAGTCGGCCAGCAGCCGGGTGGCGCAGGCCCCCACCCCCATCCAGCAGAAGTCGGCCACCCGCACGCCGGCCAACGGCCCCTGGCGAGCGCCAGGCCGACGGCGCGGGTCCGGATAGGGCGTCGCATCAGGGCGGCGCAGGGTCTCGACGGTGCTGGACAACGCGTGCTCTCCCCCGTTCGGGGGCTCCTCCAATGCCTGCTCATCGGGGTTCAACGAGTCGCCGCGTGAGCATGTCTCTTATAATCATGATTATGAACTCGCCCACCCTGATGTCAATCGCCGCATTGATCTGCGTCATTGAATTCGGGGTATGTTTCCTTGAATAAGGGAGAGGCGACGGGACTCGCCGGGCATCACAAGGAAGACCTCCGGCCATGGTCGAACGGCGGACACGACGACAAGGCGACCACGGTGGAAGCGGTGACGGACGCATGACCTGGTCGGGGGAGTTCGCGCGGCGGACTCTGAAGACCTCGGAGCTGGTGGCGCTCGACATCGTCCGCGACATCGTCGCCCAGGGGTTGAAGGCCGGCGACCGGCTGCCGCTGGAGTCGGAAATGCTGGTGCAGTACCGGGTCAGCCGCTCGTCCTTGCGCGAGGCGCTACGGCTGCTGGAGGTCCAGGGCCTGATCGCCATCCGTCCGGGGCCGGGCTCGGGCACCGTGGTCGGGCGGGTGCTGCCGGGCAATTTCGCCCGCACCCTGACCCTCTATCTGCACATGTCGGGGGTCACCTACAGCGAGCTGCTGGACGCCTGGATCCTGGTCGACCCGATCCTGGCGGAACTGGCGGCGCGCAATCCCGACCGCGCCAAGGTCAAGGCGGCGATGGCGCCGTTCATGGAAGGGGCCGAGACCTACGAGGGCGAGATGCGGAAGATCCCCGCCGGCCTGAACTTCCACGATGTGGTCGCCGAACTGGCCGGCAACCGGGTGTTGAGTCTGCAGTTCCAAGCCGTCGGCTTCATCGTCGCCGAGCACATTCTGACCACCGCGCCGCGCGTTGAGCTGGAGGACCAGATCGTCGACGACCACCGGGCGCTGGCCATCGCCATCAGCGAGGGCAAGGCCCAGCTGGCTCGGAAGCTGATGACGGCGCACTGCGAACATATCGTCGAAGACTTCAAATCCTATTGGCCGCGCCGGGTCGGCGAAAAGGTGCAGTGGCGCTGAGCAGCACTACGCCGTCGCCAGTTCCTTGCGCAGGTGGTGCGCCGAGCGGGCGAACAGCAGGGCGGCGATCACCGCCATGAACAACGTCGATGACATGGCGTAGCGAAGCGACTCGCGCCCGAAGGCGGGGGTCAGCAGGTCGCTGATCCCACCGGTGATCAGCGGCCCGAAGCCCAGGCCGATGATGTTGACGATCAGCACCAGCATCGCCGAGGTGAAGGCCCGCATCCTGGGCAGCACGAGGAGCTGGGCGGTCGCGACGATGGGGGCGAAATACACCTGGATCAGCACCGCGGCCGCCAGGCCAAGGGCCATGGAAACCTGGGCGGACGGCGCGAAATACTGGGCCAGGCTCACCGGGGCCAACAGCAGGGACGCCAGGGCCGGCACCCACATGTACCAGCGCTTGTCCGTGCGTCCGAGACGGTCGATCAGCGTGCCGCCGGCGAACTGCCCGACGGCGCCCGCCAGACCGAACGCAATGGCAAGATAGAAGGCCACCTGGCTGATCGGCATCTGGTGCACCCGGACATAGAAGGGCGCATTCCAGTTGTGGGCGGTAAACAGGACGAAGGCATGGGTGGCGCCGCCCAGGGCCAGGTAGCGGAACGCCTTGCTGTTCCAAAGCGTGGCCAGCGCGACCCGCAACGGCACCTTGGCGTCCAGCGCCTCCTGGGCCGCGGCGGAGCTTTCGAGGCTCTCATCGGCCGCGGCGACATGCTGGTCGAACTGGCCGCGCTTGGGCTCCCTGACCAGCAGTACGAACGGCGCCAGCACCAGGCCGGCGATCCCGAAAATCAGGAAGGCTTCCCGCCAACTCATGGCCGTGACCAGCCAGCCACCCGCCCCGAAGCCGAGCATGATGCCCAGCGGCGACGACAGGCCCCAGAGCGCCAGCGCCGTGCCGCGGCTCTTGACCGGAAAATAGTCGGCGATCATCGAATGGCTGGCCGGGACGCAGCCGGCCTCGCCGAACGCCACGCCCATGCGGAAGGCGACCAGGGTGGCGAAGTTGTTGGCCAGGCCGCAACAGGCCGTCGCCGCGCTCCAGATGGCGAGCGCCGCCGCGATCAGCCGCTTGCGGTTCCAGGTGTCGGCCATCCGGGCCACGGGCAGGGCCATGGTTGTGTAGAGCAGGGCGAAGGACAGGCCGGTCAGGGCCCCAAGCTGGGTGTCGGACAGCTTGAGGTCCGCCTTCAGCGGCTCTTGCAGGATCGAGATGATCGAACGGTCGATGTAGTTGAACAGAGCGACGACGAACAACATCACCAGCGCAAAGCGGGCATGGCGCGCCGTGGTGGGAAGACCCGTAGCGGATTTCACCGATGCCTCCAGACTTTGAAAAAAGCCGGCGGGGCGACGTTGCAGCCACCCCGCCGGGTCAGACTACCGGAACCTGTAGGTGAGGGTTACGCCGTAGGTCCGGCCTTCGGTTACCGAGGTGCGATCAACTTCCGTCAGCCCGGCCACCACCTCGGCCTGGGTGAGCAGGTAGAAGGCGTAGTTGGTGCCGAAGGTCACCGCCTTGTTGTCGAGCAGGTTGCGGCCCCAGGCCTGAACCTTCCAGTCGCCGTCAGCCGGCTCGTAGGTCAGGAAGGCGTTGATCCAGTCCTTGCGGGCCGTCTTGTCACGGACCAGGAACAGGGTGTTCTGCGGGGTCAGCTCATAGTGGCTGGCCCACCGGCCCTCGACCCGGCCGGTCAGGCTGGCGCCGCCCTCCATCTCCCAACGGTACTGGGCCATCAGGGTCAGGGCGTTGCGGGGCGTAAAGGGGATGGCGTTGCCGGTGCAGTCGACGCCGCCGGCCGCGCAGCCCTTGAACGAGGCGTACTTGGCGTCGGTGTAGGCGTAGTTGAGGCCGAGCGTCGCGCCCTGGAAAGGATGGACGAGGACCTCGAGTTCGGCCCCCTTGGTCTCGGCCTCGCCGGCGTTGGTCGACATCAGCGCCGCCCCGACCAGGGAGCGGACCTGCAGGTCCTTGGTGTTGCTCTGGTAGAGGGCCAGGTTCACCGACAGGTCGCGATCAAAGAAGAAGGTCTTGGCCCCGACCTCATAGGTGACGTTCTCTTCCGGCAGCAGCGGCGTCCCGGCCTGGGCGACGGTCGAGGCGGCGTAGTTGTAGCCGCCGCTCTTGAAGCCGGTCGAGGCGCTTGCATAGAAGAACAGGTCGTCGTTGGGCGTGAAGCTGATTATGGCCCGCGGCGTCCAGGCGTCCCAGCTCTCTTCGGCGCTGACGTCCTTGGCGGGGCCGAAAAAGACCGACGGCGAGTCGTGGATCGTCCGGTTCTTCTTCTCATCATGGGTGTAGCGGGCGCCCACGGTCAGGGCCCACTGGTCGGTGATGTTCCACTTCAGCTCGGCGAAGGGCGCGTAGGAGACGGTCTCGATATCGCCGGAAATGGTCGGCCGCTGGGTGGCGCCGCCGGTCAGGGTATTGATCCGCCAGGGGCCGAGGCCGCCGAAGGTGTAGGTTTCCGACCGGAAGGTCTCCTGCTTGAGGAGATAGAGGCCGACGATCCACTCAAGCGTCTGGTCGTCGGGCGAGGTCAGGCGGAACTCCTGGCTGACCTGGGATTCCCGGTTGATGTCGATCTTGTTGGGCGCGATCGGGAACGGGCTGCCGTCGATATCCTCGACGTAGGAGGCGTTCAGTTTGCGGTAGCTGGTGATCGAGGTGAAGGTGCCGAGCGGGTTGTCCCAGTCGACGCGCACAAAGCCGTTGTAGACGTTCTTGCGCGTGCTGCCGTCGTCATCGACGAAGGTGTCGCTCGGGTCGGTGGAGATCGCCCGCAGCGAGGCGACCAGGGCGCCCTGGCCGTAGAGAACCGGGCCGTCGGCAAGCGAGTCCTCATGGGTGTAGGTCAGCGAGCCGAGGATCTCGACACTGTCGGTGGGCCGGATCAGCAGCGAGGCCCGCGCGCTCCAAACCTTCTTGTCGTTGAGGTTGGTGTCGTTGGTGATGTTATGTTGCGAGCCGTCTACGTTCTTGAAGCCGAAGGCGAAGCGGCCGGCGACCATGTCGTTGAAGGCGCCGTTGACGAAGCCGCTGCCCTCAAAGCCGTTGAAGTTGCGGACCACCAGGTTGGTCTCGCCGGAGAAGCCGTCGAAGTTGGGCTTGTTGCTCGTGATCTGCAGCGCACCGCCGACCGTGTTGCGGCCGAAGGTCGTGCCCTGAGGTCCGCGCAGAACGGCGACCTGGGCGACGTCGAAGAAGTCCGGATAGAAGGACGCCACCGAGCCGTAATAGACGTCGTCGATGAACACCCCGACCGGGGTGTCGAAAGCCGGCGAGTCATCGGAGGCATAAAGGCCGCGCATCTGCATCTGCGAACCGCTGGCGCCCGAGATGGGCACGAAGGTCGGCCCCGGCAGCGAGGCGGACAGGTCTTCGAAGTTGGTGACCCTCTGTTCCTTCAGCTGGTCTCCGGAGAAGGCGCTGACCGCGACCGGCACCTTGCTGAGCGCTTCCTCGCGCTTGGTCGCCGTAATGATGACTTCCGACACATCGCCGGTGTCGGCCGCCGGCGCCGGCTCGGCAGCCAGGGCGGGCGCCGCTGTCGCCACCGTCAATGCGACCAGAGCGCCGCCACAGAACATGCCGCGCTTGCGGTTCATGATGGTCATATTACCCCTCCCGTTATGGTCATTATGTTGTCTAAGCACCGGACACGGCAACGCGCGCCCGGCGCACGCCACGCGCACCAGGTGAGACAATGGGACGGCGTCCCAAAGGGTTGAAATTCCTAGCGGATATCGACCATTCGCTTGTCTCCTCCCTAGATTTTTATCGTTTTTCGTTGGGATAGATCATGATGATAATCTCGATCATTGTCAACGCGCCGAGGTGATTTGGGTGCTTTTTTATGATCATGATCTAGACGTTCGTATTCCGTTGCGGAAACACAGCTTCCGGTTAGCGATTGGCCCGGCTTTCACGGTCCAGATTCAACGCCAGGTTACCCGTTGCCCCACCCGCCGCGGCCAGTAGGCGCGGAAGTCATCGACCACATGTTGCACATGTTCGGCCATCAATCGGCGGGCCAGGACCGAGTCGCCGTCAATGATCGCCCGCGCCAGTTCGGCATGGTCATGGACAATGAAGCTCTCCAGGCCGTCACGGTCCTTCATCAGCAGCACATGATCCGAAACGATGAATCCGATCGAGCGGAAGGTGAAGGCCAGGGTCCGGTTGCCCGACAGCTCGCCGACGGCGTCGTGGAAAGCCAGGCCGGAGGGAATGTCGGTCCGCACAGGCCGCTCCTCAGCCGGCAGATAGGGTTCCAGCATGGCTCGGACACGCTCGCGATCGGGGTTGAGCGCCGCCATCTCGGCCAACAGTGGCTCGGTGCGGATCCAGGCGTCCAGCAGGTCGTCATAGGTCACCGCCGCCATGTGGAAATAGAGGGTCATGGTGCGGCCGAGATTGCTTGGCGCCGCCTCGCCGACCACCGTGCCGGCGCCGGCGCCGGGCCGGATGGCGATCAGCCCTTGCGTCTCGAGCAAGCGCAGCGCCTCGCGCAGGGAGGATCGGCTGACCCGGTAGTTGACCAGCATCTCCGGTTCGTGCGGCAGCCGGTCGCCGGGCTTCAGGTTCTGGTCGACGATGTCGCGGACGATGTCGAGGGCGACAATCTCCGCGGTCTTGAGGTTGCGCCGAGAGGGGCGCCCGTCTGCGTGAACTTGCCTGGCCATCTGGGGCGTCTCCGATAATCACTCGCTATAAACAGGATCATCGTCAGGGATTCACGGACGGAGGGCAATCGCTCCCGTTAGGGTCAGTTCAGCCGCAGCAGCTGCTTGCCGAAGTTGCGGCCCTCAAACAGCCGCATCAGGGTCAGCGGCGCGTTCTCGAAACCGGTCTGGATGTCTTCCTTGTAGCGCAGGGCGCCGGTCCGCACCCACTCGGCCAATCGCTTCTCGGCGGCCGGAATCAGAGCCTCGTACTTGGGAAGCAGGAAGCCCTGGATGGTGGCGCCTGTGAAAACGACGTTGAAATAGTTGCGTGGCCCGGCCGGCATCTGGGCCGCGTCGCGCGGGTCGAAATTGTAGCGCGAGATGGCCCCGCAGATGACCACCCGGGCGCCGGGCGCGATGCGGGCCAGGCAGTCGTCGAGGATGTCGCCGCCAACGTTGTCGAACATCACGTCGATGCCGCCGGGGCAGAGTTCGCGCAGCCGCGATTTCACCCGCTCGCTGCGGTAGTCGATGGCCGCGTCGAAGCCGAGTTCTTCGACCAGCCAGGCGCATTTGTCGGCCCCGCCGGCGATGCCGACCACGCGGCAGCCGGCCAGCTTGGCGATCTGGCCGACGATGGAGCCGGTGGCCCCGGCGGCCGCGGAGATGACCACGGTGTCGCCGGGTTTGGGCTTACCGACCTCGATGAAGGCGAGATAGGCGGTCAGGCCGGTCGTGCCGATGACGCCGAGCGCGGCGGTCGGCGGCACGCCGTCCGGGACCTTCTTCAGCTGCTCACCCGGCAGGGCGCCGGCCTCACGCCAGCCGATCGGGCCGTAGACTACGTCGCCGGCCACGAAATCCGGATGGCGGGATTCGATGACCGTGCCGACGCCGGAGCCGCGCATGACCTCGCCGATCTGCATGGCGTCGACATAGCCGGCGATGTTTTCCATCCAGCTCTTCTGGGCCGGGTCGAAACTCAGCCAGTCCGTGCGGAAGGCTACCTCCCCTTCGGCCGCCCGCGGGGCCGGGGCAGTCTCGAGGGCAAAGTCGGTCTCGGCCAGGCTGCGGCCAAGCGGCCGGTCGGCCAGGGTCCATTGGCGAAGGATCATGCTCAGACGGCTCCGGCGGCTTGCGCCTCGGCCCAGGCGGCCCGGGCGATAGGGGCGACGCGGTCGGCCTGGGCGGCGGCGTCGCTCGTTGCAGCGGCCCCGTCCCGGGCGCGGCCGGCGATGCCCTGGATGATGGCGGCGACCCGGAACAGGTTGTAGGCGCGGTAGAAGCCGGGGTTCTCCGGCGCTGGCCGTCCGGCCCGTTCGCAGTAGCGGGCGACATAGGCGTCGAGACTGGGGATGCCCATGGCCGCCAGGTCCGCACCCTTCAGCGTGCCACGGGCGTCGCTGCCGCCCGGCCGGTACCATTCCATGCCATGGTAGAAGAGGTCGCCCAGCGGATGGCCGGTGGTCGACAGCTCCCAATCGAGCACTCCGACGACCCGAGGCTCGGTGGGATGGAACAGCAGGTTATGGAAGCTGTAGTCGCCGTGGATCAGGGTGCTGGTCTCGTCGGCCGGCGTGGCGGCCGGCAACCAGACCATCAGCCGGTCCATCTCCGGGATGTCGGCGGTGCGCGAGGCCTCGTACTGCTTGGACCAGCGGCCGATCTGCCGGCTGAAATAGTTGCCCGGCCGGCCGTAGTCGCCAAGGCCGAGCGCCACATGGTCGAGGCTGTGCAGCCGGGCCAGGGTCTCGTTGGCCGAGTCATAGGCCGCCGCCCGGTCCTCCCTGGACAGGTCGGGCATGGCGCAGTCGAGGAAGATGCGGCCCTCGACATGGGCCATGACGTAGAACATCGAGCCGATCACCGCGTCGTCCTCGCAGAGGACCAGGGCTTCGGGGACCGGGAAGCCGGCCCCGCCCAGGGCGCTGAGCACCCGGAACTCACGGTCGACGGCATGGGCGCTGGGCAGCAGCGGGCCCGGCGGCTTTCGGCGCAGGACGTACTTCCGGTCCGGCGTTTCCAGCAAGTAGGTGGGGTTGGACTGGCCGCCCTCGAACTGGCGCACCGACAGCGGGCCCTTGAAGCCGGCCACGGTCCCCGACAGCCAACGCGCAAGCTGCTCGACGTCGAGCGCATGCTGCGGCCGCATTTCGACGACGGCCCCGAGGTATTTGCCCCGGGCGGTCAAAAGTCACCGCCGTCGAGCCTAATGATGGCCCCGGTCGTGTAGCTGGAGCGGTCGCTGGCGAGATACAGGGCCGTGGTGGCGATCTCCTCGGCGCGGCCGATGCGTTTGACCGCCGACTTTGAGGTCTTGTCCAGCTCCTCGCGCCAGGACTTGGCGATGTCGGTCCAGAACGGCCCGCACATGATGGCGTTGACCCGAACCTTGGGGCCGAACTCGACGGCGTGGCATTGGGTCATGACGTTCAGCGCCGACTTGGCCCCGGCGTAGACCGGATAGGCCGCGCCGGGGTTCACCGCCGCGGTGCTGCTGACGTTGATGATCGAGCCCGAGCCGGCCGAGACCATCCGGTCGCCGACCAGGGCCGAGAGGCGGAAGGGGCCCTTGAAGTTGACCCCCACCGTCTTGTCGAACAGTTCCTCCGACATGTCGCTGGAGCGCGGGGTGGTCGGGGCGATGCCGGCGTTGTTGACCAGCACATCGACCTTGCCGAATTCGTCGTAGGCCTGCTCGACCAGGGCCGGCAGGGCGTCCCACTGTCCGACATGGGCTCCGATGGCCAGGGCCCGGCGGCCCATGGCGCGGATCTCGCCGGCGACCTCTTCACAGGTCTCCAGCTTGCGGCTGGCGATGATCAGGTCCGCGCCCTGATGGGCGAAGGCCTTGGCCATCTCATAGCCCAGCCCCCGGCTGCCGCCGGTGACCAGCACGACCTTGCCGGTCATGTCGAAGTAATCGGTCAAAGCCGCTTCCCCTGTGTCCGTTGATCCCCGGGCTTGGCCGGTGACTAGTCGTCCAGGTGGTAGATGCGCTTGGCGTTGCCGTGGACGATCTTCTCGACGTCCGAGCGGGCGACGTCCTTGAACACCTCTTCCATGTAGACGGCCGGGTGCTGGGCGGAGGTCGCCGGGCCCGGGCTCATGCTGGTCGGGTGCGGGAAGTCGGTTTCGTAGAGGATGTTGTCGGCGCCGAGCACGTCGATGGCCAGCTTCAGGGTCGGCTTTTCGAACCAGAAGGAGCCGTAGATCTGGCGCTTGAAGAACTCGCTGGGCAGCAGCTTGTACTCGGGGTTTTCCTTGTGGGCCCCGCAGTTGAGCCACTGGTAGTCGAGGCTGGCCAGCAGGTAGGGAATCCAGCCCACGCCGCTCTCGACGACCACAAAGTTGAGGTTGGGGAAGCGGTGGCAGACGCCGCCGCAGGTCAGCTGCGAGATGGTCTGGGCCAGGTCGAGCGAGAACAGCGCGCCCATCGAGGCGAACGAGGCATGGGGCTTCACGCTCTCATGCATCATGTCGAAGTACCACATGTCGCCGGTGCCGACGTGGAAGTTGATCGGCAGACCCAGCTCCTGGGCGGCGGCCCACAGCGGATCCCACTGGGGATCGGTCAGCTTGGGCAGGCCGAACGTCTCCGGCTCGGCGCACATGACCACGCCCTTGTGGCCCATCCGGGCGCAGCGGGTCATTTCCTTGATCGTCGCCTTCAGGTCCCAGAACGGCAGGGCGCACTGGGCGATGAAGCGGTTGGGGGCGACGCTGCACCACTCGGTCAGCCAGTCGTTGTAGGCCGTCACGCAGGCCAGCATCAGCTCGGTGTCACCCAGCGCCAGGTACTTGCCGGCCCCGAAGCCGGCGACGTTGGGGTACAGCACCTGGGCCCAGATGCCGTACTCGTCCATCTTCTTGAGGCGGGCGGTGTTCTGGTAGAGGGCCGGGTCGACCTGCTCCAGGCGCTGCGGGCGCTTGGGCGGGTATTCGTGCCAGCCGGCCATGGCGGCGCCCGCCGCGGCGCCGGTGCGGTCGCCGCCGAAGAACCAGGCGTCCTCGTTCATGTTGGGGTCCCACTTCACGTGCGGGACCTTGTCGCCGTACTTCGCGGTGGAGATGCGCGACGTCCACAGGTCATAGGGTTCGATGACATGGGTGTCGGTGTCGATGACTTTGAATTCTTTGACGATAGCGTTCACGTTCGTCTCCTCCGTCGACCCTTGAAGGCCGCCCTGTTGTTGGCCCGGCAAAGCGCTGGCGCTTCGGATCAGGCTTCGATCGTTGGCCTAATTATGATGATGATTATAATTCATTGCAACGGCTATTTCGCTGCCCCTGACCGGAAAACATCACAGGCCCAGGACGGTGCGCACCAGGATGTTGCGCTGAACCTCGCTGGAGCCGCCGTAGATGGTTGCCGCCCGGGTGTTCAGGTACTTGGCGGTCGGGGTGACGGCGTGCTCCGGCCCGACCGACGGCTCATTGGCGCCATAGCCAAGGGCCCCACGCTGGTCGGCGACGGCGTAGGGGCCGAGGGCCTCCATCGCCAGTTCGGTGGCCCGCTGCTGCAGGGTCGAGGCCTGCAGCTTGAGCAGGGAGGCGGTGGGCCCGATGTCGCCACCGGCCGACAGGGTGGCGGCGGCCTGGGCCTCGGCGTGGGCCAGGCCGGCGATCTCGATCTCCAGGGCCCCGAGCCGGGCGCGGAAGGCGGCGTCCTCATCCCAGACGCTGGAGCCCTCGCCGCCCAGCTCCTTCCGGGCGATCGACCGGGCGTGGTCGACCATCCGGCCCAGGCGGCTGGCGGCGGCGCCGGCCCCGCGCTCGAACTCCAGCAGGTGCTTGGCGACGGTCCAGCCGGCGTTCTCTTCACCCAGCCGGTTGGCGACCGGGATGCGCAGCTCGTCGAAGAAGACCTGATTGACCTCATGCTCGCCGGAGATGCTGATGATGGGCCGCACGCTGATGCCGGGGGCGTCCATCGGGGTCAGCAGGAAGCTGATGCCAGCCTGCGGCTTGCCCTCGGTGGCGGTGCGGACCAGCAGGAACATCCAGTTGGCGTGCTGGGCGTGGGTGGTCCAGATCTTGGTGCCGTTGACCACATAGTCGTCGCCATCCCGCACGGCGCGGGTCTGCAGCGAGGCCAGGTCGGAGCCGGACTGCGGCTCCGAATAGCCCTGGCACCAGTAATGCTCGCCCGACAGCATGCGGGGCAGGAAGAACGCCTTCTGCGCCTCCGTGCCGTAACGCATGATCACCGGGCCGCACATCTGCAGCCCCATGACCGGGATCTGCGGCGCGCCGGCCCTGGCGCATTCGTCGTCGAACATGAAGCGCTGCAGCGGCGTCCAGCCCGGCCCGCCGTATTCTCGTGGCCAGGCGGGGGCGACCCAGCCTCGCTCGTGGAGAATCCGGTGCCAGCGGCGGCTGAGTTCGCCATCGGCGAACACCCCGGCCTGGCGGCCGGCGGCGGCGGCCAGGTCGGGGGTCAGCTTCTCGGCCAGGAAGGCCCGGACCTCGTCCCGGAAGGCGAGATCGGCCGGCGACAGCTCCAGCGCCATGACCGCCTCCCCTACTCGGCCGCGACGCGGCTGGCGGGCGCGGGGGCGTAGCGGCCCAGCTCCATCCGCGCCACGGTGCGGGCGTGGACCTCGTCGGGACCGTCGGTCAGGCGGTGGATGCGGGTGTTGGCGTAGAGTTCGGCCAGGCCGAAGTCGGTGGTTACCCCGGCCCCGCCGTGGGCCTGGATGGCGTCGTCGATGATCTTGCAGGCGATGCGCGGAGCGGCGACCTTGATCATGGCGATCTCGCCGCGCGCCGACTTGTTGCCGGCCGCGTCCATCATATAGGCGGCCTTCAGGCACAGCAGGCGGCACATCTCGATGTCGATACGGGCCTCGGCGATGCGCTGCTCCCAGATCGAATGCTCAGACAGCTGCTTGCCGAACGCCCGGCGGCTGAGCAGGCGGCGGCACATCATCTCCAGCGCCTTCTCGGCGCAGCCGACGATGCGCATGCAGTGGTGGATGCGCCCCGGGCCGAGGCGCCCTTGGGCAATCTCGAAGCCACGGCCTTCGCCCAGCAGCAGGGCGTCCTTGACCGGCACCCGAACGTTTTCCAACAGCACCTGGGCGTGGCCGCCGTGGCTGGCGTGGTCGTAGCCGAACACCGGCAGCATGCGCTCGATCTTGATGCCGGGGGTGTTGGCCGGCACCAGCAGCATCGATTGCTGGCCGTAGGTCCTGGCGGAAGGATCGGTCTTGCCCATCAGGATGTAGACGTCGCAGCGCGGATGGCCGACGCCCGAGGACCACCATTTGCGGCCGTTGATCACATAGTCGTCGCCGTCGCGGACGATGCTGGTCTGGATGTTGGAGGCGTCGGAACTGGCCACCGCCGGCTCTGTCATCAGGAAAGCCGAGCGGATGTCGCCGTCCATCAGCGGGCGCAGCCACCTTTCCTTCTGCTCCAGGGTGCCGTAGCGCATCAGCACTTCCATGTTGCCGGTGTCCGGCGCGGCGCAGTTGAATACCTCGCTGGCCCAACCGATCTTGCCCAGCTGTTCGGCGATGGCGGCAAAGGTGACGTTGCTGAGCTGAACGCCTTCGAAGTGAAAACTGTCGTCGACGTGGGTCTGGCCGCTGTGCGGCGGCATGAAGAAGTTCCACAGGCCGGCGGCCTTGGCCTTTTCCTTCAGCTCATCGACGATCGGCACCGCCTTCCAGCGGTCTCCGGCGGCTTCCTGCTCATGATAGAGGGCGTCGTTGGGATAGATGTGCTCGTCCAGGAACTGCTGGACCTTGGCCACCCAGAATTTGGTTTCATCGCTGTGCTCGAAGTTCATTCCCGGGCTCCCTGGCTGCGCTCGCCGCTTCCCGCGCGGCAGATTGTTGGCTCCTATTTATCATGATTGTCATCATGATCTAGTCCGATTGTAAAAGAGCCGCCCCGGAGCCGGGCTCCGGGGCGATGAGGACAGCGGCCACCAGGAAGGGCGCTGGACGCTGCTGAGGTCAGGCTGTGATCAGATGGACTTGCCGGACAGGAAGCCGCCATCCACCGGCAGGCAGGCCCCGGTGATGAAGCTCGCGTCGTCCGAAGCAAGAAAGACGATGGCGCGGGCGATTTCCTCGGGCTGGCCGTGCCGCCCCAGGGGATGGCGCCGTCCGGTCGCCTCGCGGGCCCCCGGCCTGGCCAGCAATTCAGCCGTCAGGGGTGTTTCCACCGACCCCGGCGCGACCGCGTTGACCCGGATGCCGGCGCCGCCGAGATCCAGGGCCAGGGCCCGCGTCAGGCCGACCAGCCCGTGCTTGGAGGCAATATAGGCCGCCCGTCCCGGAACGGCGGTCAGCCCGGCGATCGAGGCCACGCTGATGATGACGCCGCCGGCCCCGCGCGCTGCCATCCGCCTCGCCACCGCCTGGGCGCAGAGGAAGGCCCCGGTCAGGTTGACGTCCATAACCTGGCGCCAGGCCTCGAGGGTCAGGTCGAGGAAGCCCGTGCGCTCCCCGATGCCGGCATTATTGACGAGCACGGCGACCGGACCGAGCTCGGTCTCGACCGCCGCGACAACGGCCTCGACCTGGGCCGGATCGGTGACATCGAGGGTGTAGGCCCTGGCCAGGCCGCCGTCGGCGACGATCGCATCCGCCGAGGCCTGCGCCGCCGCCCCGTCGCGGTCGGCCAGCGCCACGCATGCGCCCCTGGCCGCCAAGGCGCGCGCCGTCGCCGCGCCGATCCCGGCCGCCGCCCCGGCCCCGGTGACCAGCACGACGCGGCCGGCGAAGTCGCCTGTCGCAGCCACCTCAAGCCTCCAGGATCACCACGCCGGACAGGCCGGGCGCGCCATAAACCTGGCTGTAGCCGAGCTTCGCCCCCTCGACCTGCCGCGCCTCGCCGCGGCCCCGCAGCTGCTGCACATTCTCGTAGACCTGGCGCAGGCCCGAGGCCCCCACCGGCTCGCCACAGGCCAGGCAGCCGCCGTCGGTATTGACCGGCAACCGCCCCCCGAGCTTCGTCGCCCCCTCGGCCAGCCAGGCCTCCTGCTCGCCGTCGGCGCAGAAGCCGTTCTCGGCCATATGCATGATCTCGGCCCCGGACTCGGTGTCCTGCAGCTGGGCGACGTCGATATCTTCCGGCCCGACCCCGGCCATCTCATAGGCCGCCTTCGACGCCGTCTGGGTCGGCGAGGGTCCCCGGTTGATGTTCAATGAGGGGGCGAAGACCTCGAAGGACCCCTCCCCCCGGGTCCGGACCGCGGCGCCGCGCACCTTCGGTCCGCTGAGGCCCAGCTCGCGCATCTTGCGGTCTGAGGTGACGATCAGCGCCGCCCCGCCCTCGGCCGGCGAGCAGAACATGTATTTCGTCAAGGGATCGGAGACCATCTGCGAGGTCATGATGGTGTCGATGTCCACCGCCTGGCGACGCCAGGCATGGGGCGTCAGAACGCCGTTTTCATAGGCTTTCTCGGCCACCAGCCCCAGCGATTGGGCGCTGATCCCGTGCAGGTCCATGTAGCGGGTGATCTTGTTGGCGAAGAACTGGGTGGTCAGCATCATGCCGACCTCGCCGTACCAGGCCGGCAGGCCCCACTCCTCCGGATCGGCGTTGAAGGCCCCGCGCGGATGCTTGTCGAAGCCGACCACCACGCCCAGGTCGAACTCCCCGGACTTGACCGCCCAGTAGCCGGCCAGCAGGGCCGAGCCGCCGGTGGCGCAGCCGTTGGCGACATTAATGAACTGCACTCCGGTCAGCCCCAGCCGCGGCAGAACCGCGTCGGCGTTGCCGGCGGCGGAGGATCCCCCGAAGGCGAACTGGATGTCGGTCCAGTCGAGGCCGGCGTCGGCCAGGGCCTCCCGGACGGCGAACACCCCCTGATCAAGGCCACTCATATCGTCATGACGGCCGAAGGGATGGATGCCCGCTCCGATGATGTGCACGTCGGTCATTTGGCTGCGCTCCTCAGGCGGTCGGGCGAAAGACGTAGCTGGTGACGGTCTCACCGCCGGCCAGCGCGAACGGCGCGAGCGCCAGGGTCATCGGCAGACCGACCTTGAGGTCGGCAAAGTCATCGATCTCAAGGCGCGCCTCGACGATCACCTCGCCCGGCAGCTCGACATAGCCGACGGCGAAAGGCGTGAAACTGCGATCGTCCTCGGCGCCGGCGTAGGGCGGCGATTTGGGGCGAAACCGTTGCACCGTGTAGGACCACAGCCGCCCCTCCGGCGACAGCAGGACCGGCTCATAGAGGGTCGATTCCGAGCCGACGGGCATGGGGAAGGTCACGGCCCCGTCGCCTCGGCGACGGCCGCCGACCAGGCGCGGCGCCCCCGCGACAATCTCGAAAAGGCCTTCTGCGATTGGCTTGTCGCCCATGATCTTCTCCCTATGCGACCGGGATTTGCCGCTCGTTTCGCCGGCTGATCAAGGTCGCTGTTCTGCATAGTTGATCATAATCATGATGAGAGTCTATAGTCCTGACAGCGGACGGGGAAAACCCCGCGTGGTCGTCCTCCACACAAGAGTGGGCATCGCGGCGATGAGGGAAACGAGAGGATCGGCGTGGCGAAGATCGCAATTCTTGGGGGCACCGGCGCCCTGGGCTCGGCCCTCGCGCTGCGACTGGCCCTGGCCGGCCAGGCGGTCTGGATCGGCTCGCGCGATGGAGCCAAAGCCAAGGCCGCCGCCGATCAGATCGCCGCTGACCACCCCGGCGTGGTTGTCGCCGGCGCCGGCCTCGCCCAGGCGGCGGCGGCGGCGGACATCTGCTTCCTGGCCGTTCCCTACGCCGCCCATGCCGACACGCTCGACCAGATTCGCGACAGCGTCGCCGGCAAGATCGTCGTCGACACCACCGTTCCCCTGCGCCAGCCCAAGGTCGGGACCGTCCAGCTGCCCGCTTCCGGCGCCGCGGCGGTGGAAGCGGCCCAACGGCTCGGCGAGGGCGTGCGGGTGATCTCGGCGCTGCAGACCATCGGAGCCGAGAAGCTGGCGGCGGGCGGCGGCATCGACGCCGACGTGCTGGTGGCCGGCGACGACGCCGAGGCGGTGGAGGCGGTGCGCGAGCTGTTGACCGCCATCGGTCTGCGCAGCTGGCATGTCGGTCCGCTGGCCAACTCGGCCGCCGCCGAGGCCATGACCTCGGTGCTGATCCAGATCAACCGGCGCTACAAGATCAACCAGGCCGGCCTGCGCATCACCGGCAAGCCCAAAGACGCGCCGGCCGTCGCCGAGGGGCTGACCGTGCGCCCAGTGGCCGGCGTGCCGCTGATCGAGGTCGGCGACGACCTGGGCGGTCTCATCGCCGACGCCATCGTCGCCCGCGGGACCACCCTGGCCGAGGGCGACGTCGTGGTTGTGGCCCAGAAGGTTGTTTCCAAGGCCGAGGGCCGGACCGTACGCCTGGACACCGTCATTCCGCGCGACGACGCCGTCCGTGACGCCGCCCTGGCCGGCAAGGACGCCGCCAGCGTGGAACTGATCCACGCCGAATCGCAGGAGGTGATGCGGGTGGCGCCAGGGGTGCTGATCGCCCGCCACCGCACCGGCCAGGTCGCCGCCAACGCCGGTATCGACATGTCCAACGTCAGCCAGGGCGGGGGCGAGACCGCCCTCCTCTGGCCGGTCGATCCGGACGCCAGCGCCGCGCGGCTGCGGGCCGTCCTGCAGGCGCGGTTCGGGGTCCGCCTGGCGGTGATCGTCGGCGACAGCCTGGGCCGGGCCTGGCGGATGGGCACGACCGGCGCCGCCATCGGCGTCTCCGGCCTGCGCCCGCTACGCGACCGGCGGGGCGAGAGCGACCTCTTTGGCCGGGTGCTGCAGGCCACCGTCATCGGGGTCGCCGACGAGATCGCCGCTGCCGCCTCATTGGTGATCGGCGAGGCGGCCGAGGGCACGCCGGTGGCCGTCGTGCGGGGCGCCATCTACGAGCCGGCCGAGGACGAGGGCATTGGCGAGATGCTGCGGCCGCTGGATCAGGACCTGTTCCGGTGACGGGGTCATGAGCCACGTTCTGGCCCTCTGCGGCGGCGTCGGCGGCGCCAAACTGGCCTTCGGGCTGGCGGCCGAGCTCGCGCCCGGCGACCTGACCATCGCGGTCAACACCGGCGACGATTTCGAGCACCTGGGCCTGACCATCTGTCCGGACATCGACACGGTCCTCTACACCCTGTCGGGCCTGGCCGACCGCGAGCGGGGATGGGGCCTGGCGGGCGAGAGCTGGAGCTTCATGTCGGCCGTCAAGCGGTTGGGCGGCGAGGACTGGTTTCAGCTCGGCGACCATGACCTGGCCACCCACGTCGAGCGCAGCCGCCGGCTGGCGGCCGGCGAGAGCCTGTCGGCGGTGACCGAACAACTGGCCAGGGCGCTGGGCCTCAGCGCCGCCATCGTCCCGATGAGCGACCGGTCGGTGCGCACCTTCGTGCGGACCGACGACGGTGAACTGGCCTTCCAGCACTACTTTGTCCGCGAGCGTTGCGCCCCCGTGGTGCGCGGCATCCGGTTCGAAGGCGCCGAACACGCCCGGCCGTCGGCGGGCCTGGCGGCGGCTCTGGCCCGGCCGGACCTCGACGCCATCGTCATCTGTCCATCCAATCCCTACCTCAGCGTCGATCCGATCCTGGCCGTTCCGGGAGTAGTGGAGGCGTTGAAACGCAGCCCTGCGCCGGTTGTCGCCGTCTCGCCGATCATCGCCGGCCAGGCACTCAAGGGACCGGCCGCCAAGTTGATGGTCGAGCTGGACATCGAGCCCGGCGTCGAGGCCGTGGCCCGTCACTACGCCGGCCTGATCGACGGGCTGGTCATCGACAACGCGGATGCAGCCCGCGCTCCGGCCATCGAGGCGATGGGGGTGCGAACCCTCGCCGCCGCCTCGGTCATGCAGGGCGACGACGACCGCCGCCGCCTGGCCCGCGAGACCCTGGCCTTCGCCGGCAGCCTGGAAAGGGCGACAGCATGAGGACGACCCTGGTCATCGCCGTGCGCGGCGGGCCGCAGGCGAAGTCGCGGTGCTCGCCGGTTCTCGGCGCGGCCGACCGCCAGGCGCTGGTCGCCGCCATGCTGGAAGACATGCTCAAGGCCGCCGCCGGCGCGGTCGGGCTGGGGCCGGTCATCGTCGTTACCCCGACCCCCGAGCTGGCCGACATCGCAGGGCGCCGAGGCGCAGTGGCCCTGGTGGAAGAGCAGCCGTTCGGCCTGAACGCCGCCTTCGTCGCCGGCCTGCGCCTGGCCAGGGCGGAGGCCGACGCGCCCGTGCTGTTGCTGCCGGGCGACCTGCCCCTCGTCGGGCCGGCCGATCTTGAGATGGCCGCCCGGGCGGTTGCGAGCGGCGCCCTGCTGCTGGCCGCCTCGCTGGCAGATGGCGGCACGGGGGCGATCGGCCTGCCGGCCGGCGCGGAGACTCCGCCGAGGTTCGGGGGCGACAGCTTCAGGCGACACCTGGCGGCCGCACAGACACTCGGCCTGCCGCTGCAGATCATCGAGGGCGGGCCGCTGGGCCTCGACATCGACCGGCCGGAAGACATCGGCCACATCCTGCTGGCCCCCGCCACGCACAGCGCCGCCATGCTGCGCCAGGCGCTGGCCCCGTTGAGGAAGTCGGCATGAACGACCTGCGTCAGGACCTGCTCACCGCGCCGCTGGAGAACCTCACCGACCGGGCCCGGGCCGTGCGTAACGCAGCGTTCGGCGGCACGCTGACCTATTCGCGCAAGGTGTTCATTCCGCTCACCCAGCTGTGCCGGGATGTCTGCCACTACTGCACCTTCGCCAAGGCCCCGCGCGGCATGGCCAAGCCCTATCTGACCCCGGACGAGGTGCTCGAGATCGCCCGCCAGGGCGCGGCGGCCGGCTGCAAGGAGGCGCTGTTCACCCTCGGCGACAAGCCGGAGCTGCGCTACCCGGCCGCCCGCGCCGCCCTGGCCGAGCTCGGCTTCGAGACCACCCTGGCCTATCTGGAACACGTCGCCGGCCGGGTGCTGCGCGAGACCGGCCTGCTGCCGCACATCAACGCTGGCATTCTGGACGCCGAGGACTACGCCCGGCTGCGGCCGGTCAGCGCCTCGATGGGGCTGATGCTGGAAAGCTCGGCCGAGCGGCTGTGCGTCAAGGGCGGGCCGCATCACGGCTCGCCGGACAAGGTTCCGGCCGTGCGGCTCGCCTCGATCGAAGCGGCGGGCGAGGCCCGGGTCCCGTTCACCAGCGGCCTGCTGATCGGCATCGGCGAGACCCGGGCCGAACGGCTGGACGCCCTCTACGCCCTGCAGGCGCTGAACGACCGCCACGGCCACCTGCAGGAAGTCATCATCCAGAACTTCCGGGCCAAACCCGGCACCCGCATGGCCGATGCGCCCGAACCGTCCGAGGACGAGCTGGTCTGGACCATCGCCGCCGCCCGGCTGATCCTCGACCCCTCCGTCGGCGTCCAGGCGCCGCCCAACCTCAATCCCGGCCGCACGGCGCGGCTGATCGCGGCGGGGCTGAACGACTGGGGCGGCATCTCGCCGGTGACCATCGACCATGTGAACCCGGAAGCCGCCTGGCCGCAGATCGACACCCTGGCCGCCGACTGCGCCGCCGAGGGTCATGACCTGGTCGAGCGGCTGGCCATCTGGCCGCGGCATCTGTCCGAGCCCGACGCCTGGCTGGACCGCGCTGTCCGTGGACCGGCCCGGGCCCTGTCGGACAGTCACAACCTTGCCCGCGAAAGCGACTGGTCGCCTGGCATGCCGCTGGCTGCGCCGGGAAGCATCGACCGCCCGCTCGGCCCGCTGCCCGCCTCGGCGCGACGACGTTCGAAAGCGCTCGATCGCTGTCTGGCGCGGGTGCTGGCGGGCGAGACGCCCGAGGCCGCCGACATCACAGGCCTGTTCGCCGCCCGGGGCGAGGCGGCGCTGGATGTCGTCGCCGCCGCTGACGAACTGCGCCGTTCGGCGGTCGGCGAGGCGGTGACCTATGTGGTCAACCGCAACATCAACTACACCAACATCTGCACCTTCAGCTGCAGCTTCTGCGCCTTCTCCAAGACCTCCAGCAAGGCCGGCCACCGCGACAAACCCTACGACCTGCCGCTGGAAGAGATCGCCGGCCGGGTGCGCGAGGCGCGGGCGAAGGGGGCGACCGAGGTCTGCCTGCAGGGCGGCATCCACCCGCGCTATACCGGCGCGACCTACCTGGACATCTGCCGGGCGGTGAAGACCGCCGTCCCTGACATGCATGTCCACGCCTTCTCCCCACTGGAGATCGCTCACGGGGCCAGGACCCTCGGCCTGACCTGGCGGGAACTCCTGGAAATGCTGCGCGACCGGGGGCTGGGGTCCCTGCCCGGCACGGCGGCCGAGATCCTCGACGACGAGGTGCGTTCGGTGATCTGCCCGGACAAGCTCAACACGCAGGAGTGGCTGGGCGTCATCGAGGCGGCGCATGACGTCGGCCTGCGGACCACCGCCACCATCATGTTCGGCCATATGGACCGGCCCGACCACTGGGCGACGCATCTGCTCGCCATCCGCAGGCTGCAGGCCCGGACCGGCGGCTTCACCGAGTTCGTCCCCCTTCCCTTCGTCCATATGCAGTCGCCGATCTATGTGCGCGGCGAGGCGCGGCGTGGGCCGACCTGGCGCGAAACGGTGCTGATGCATGCCGCCGCCCGCATCGCCCTGCATGGCCAGATCGACAACATCCAGGCCTCCTGGGTGAAGCTCGGCCTCGATGGGGCGATCGCCTGCCTCGGGGCCGGAGCCAACGACCTGGGCGGGGTGCTGATGAACGAATCGATCAGCCGCGCCGCCGGCTCGGCCCATGGCCAGGAACTGCAGGCCGCCGACCTGGAAGCGGCCTTGGTCGCCGCCGGCCGGCCGGCGCGGCGGCGCACCACCCTCTACGGAACCCCAAGGCCCCTGTTCGCGGTCCCGGCCTGAGATGCCGCTACTGGCCAGACCGGGGGGCGCCTTTCGCCGGGCCATCCTGCTGCGGACCCTGGACGAGACCTCGGTGCAGGCCGAGCTGGAGGACGACTTCCACCGCTTCGGCGTCACCCTGCGCCACGACGGCCAGAGGGTGACGGCGGTGGAGGGCCGATCGATCCGCTATCCCTGGACCAGCTGCCCGCTGGCCAGCGGCGCCCTGGCGGCCCTCGAAAGCCTGGACTTGAGGACGCACCCCGCCGCCCTCTACCGCCACACCGATGTGCGCCAGCAATGCACGCATCAGTTCGAACTGGCGGGCCTGGCGATAGCCCATGCGGCCCGACCGGCCAGCGAGCGGCGCTATGACCTGATGGTCGAGGATTTCGCCGCGGGGGGCCGGCGCGCCACTCTGCTGCAGGACGGAGCCGTAACCCTGGAGTGGCGCTTCGAGGGCGATGTCCTGGTGGCGCCGGAGGGCGTGGTCGGAACGTCGGTGGCCGGCCTGAACAGTCGCTCACTCGCCGTCCTGCCCCCCGACGAGGCCGAGGCGCGGCTCTTGCTGCGGCGCGCCATCTGGCTGTCGCGGGGCCGGTGGATCGACATCGACGACGTTCCGACCGCAGCCGCCTTCGACCGTCCAGGAACCTGCTTCAGCTATCAGCCGGCCATCGCCGCCGGCGGCGTTCGTCGGCGCGGGTCGGAGCGCGACTTCTCGACCGGCGGAACGGAGCCCCTGGCGGGCGGCTAGCGCCGCTGGTCACGCAACCTCGGCGCAGCCATCCTCGCGCAGCGTCGCCGGCAGGCGTGAGGGCCGGTAGAGGGTCCGCAACACCGAATCAATCAGCTCGTGCTGGCGACTCGCCGGCCAGTCCTCGACATCGAACATCACCTGGACCGCCATGCCGGTGATCAGCGCCAGCAGGTGACGCGCCGCGTGAGGCCGATCGACTTCCGGCCGAATCGCGCCCTGCTCGTGCAGGGCGTCGATGGCGTCGAGGATGCGGCCCCGGGCCCGGGCGACGCAGTCGCGCTGGATCGTCGCGAAGGTCTCATCGGTGGCCGCCTTGGCCCAGAAGGCCATCCAGATCCGCCATTCGGTGAATCGCTCCTCATCGAGCGGCATGATCTCGGCCAGATAGGCGCGCAGGTCCCCGTCGTTGGCGACCAGCGCGGCCTCCCAGCGGACCGTCGAATGGTCGATGGTGGCCTGATAGCAGAGGTGGAGCAGCTCCATCTTGTTGCGGAAGTAGTGGGACACGATGGCCGTGCTGAAACCAGCGGCGGCGGCCACATCCCGCACGGTCACGGCCTCCAGCCCCGCCTTGGCGATGAGCTTGAGAGCGACTTCGACGACCTGAGTACGTCTCGCATGATGATCGGCAGGAATTGGCATTGACGCCTTCACATAACGGTTGTTATATAACGCTCGTAACATAACAAATAAAGAACGCTAGGGAGAAGGAATAAAATGGATCACCTCACGCCCTGAGTCCGATTGCCGCGCGATGCCCGTCTTCGCGCCAGTTTGTTTGATTTCACATCCTCCACGGCCGCCCTCACGGCGCGAGACAGCTGTTTCGCGCGCCGGGAGCCTGCGCCCGCCTGACCGCCGAGACCAAGCCTATGCGAGCTACCCGCGCCTTCCTGAAAACCGTCGATGAATGGCCGCTGTCCGGCCCGGGCGCCAGCTTCCTGGGTCAGGAGCTGTTCGGCCATGTGATCGAGGGCGAGGTCGTCCCCTCCGCCTCCGGCGAGACCATGCCGGTCTATGATCCGGCCACCGGCGTCGAGTTCGCCCGCTGCGCGGCCGGCGGCCGCGAGGATGTCGACCGGGCCGTACGCTCTGCCCGCGCCGCCTTCGACGACGGGCGCTGGCGCAATCTCGACGCCCAGGAGAAGGAGCGCCGCCTGCGCCGCTTCTCGGCGCTCCTGAACCAGAGCCGCGCCCTGCTCTCCGACCTCGACGTCATCGATGGCGGCGTGGTGCAGGCCTATTCGCAATTCATCGTCCAGTTCGGCATCGATACCGTCGACTACTACGCCGGTTGGCCGACCAAGCTTGCGGGCCGCATGCCGGCCTGCCCGCCCGACACCGTCGTCCAGGAACTGCGCGAGCCGGTCGGCGTCTGCGCCATCATCTCACCGTGGAACGGCCCCTCGGCGGCGCCCTGCGCCATCGTCCCGGCCTTGGCCTGCGGTAACAGCGTGGTGGTCAAGCCGGCCGAGCAGACCCCGCTGACCGCCATCGTCGTCGCCAAGCTGTGCCTGGAGGCCGGCATTCCGCCGGGCGTGGTCAACGTTGTGCAGGGGGTCGGCGAGATCGTCGGCGCGGCCCTGGTCGAGCACCCGCTGGTCGACGCCATCAGCTTCACCGGCTCTGGCGAGACCGGCCGCCGCATCCAGGCCGCCGCCGCCCCGACCCTGAAGCGGCTGAGCATGGAGCTGGGCGGCAAGAGCCCGCAGATCGTCTTCAACGACGCCGACCTCGACGCCGCCTGCAACACCATCATCGGCGCCGCCTGGGGCCACACCGGCCAGGTCTGCACGGCCGGCACCCGGGTGCTGATCCAGCGCGGCATTCATGACGAGCTGGTCGCCGAGATGGTCAAGCGCTCGGAGTCGATCCGCATCGGTTCGGGCTTCAGCCCCGACACCCAGATGGGCCCGCTGATCTCGGCCGAGCAGCTGGCGCGGGTCAGCCGCTATGTCGACATCGGCAAGGCCGAGGGCGCCAACCTGGCGCTGGGCGGCGCGCGCGTCGGCGACAGCGGCTACTTCCACCAGCCGACCATCTTCACCGGCGTCGACAACCGCATGACCATCGCCCGCGAGGAGATCTTCGGGCCGGTGATGTCGGTCATCCCCTTCGACACCGAAGAGGAAGCCCTGAGCATCGCCAACGACACCGACTTCGGCCTGGCGGCCGGGGTCTGGACCCGCGACCTGTCGGGCGCCCACCGCTTCGCCCAGGGCATCCGGGCCGGCACGGTCTGGGTCAACACCTATCAGCGGGTCAATCCGGCCATCCCCTACGGCGGGGTCAAGCAGTCCGGCTACGGACGAAGCCTGGGACATGAGTCGCTGGAGCACTACACCCAGATCAAATCGGTCTGGATCAAGATCGCCTGACCATTCACCGAGCCGCGCCAAGACGCCGCCGGACCAAGGGAGAGTAACCGATGTCTCTGGAAGAGACCGTTCGCGAACTGAAGGATCGGGTCGACATACTCGAGACCATGTACGCCTACTGCCGTCACGCAGACAATCTGGACCCCGCGTCGATGGTGGCGCTGTTCACCGACGACTGCACGGCCGACTTCTCACCCATCGCCGGGGGACTGTTCCTCGACGGCAAGGCCGAGCTGAGCGCCATGCTCACCGCCGCCCTGACCGCGACGGTCAGCGGCAGTCATCACATCAGCAACGTGGAGCTGACCTTCGAGACGCCCGATCAGGTCCTGTTCCACGGCTACATGTATTCCTGGCAGCGGTTCACCGGCTTTCCGGTCACGGCCGACTGCCATCGCTGGGGCCGCTACGAGAACCGTTTCGTGCGCACTCCGCAAGGCTGGCGCATCCAGCGCCTGCGACTGATTTCCGCCGGCGAGTATGGCGGCGCGCGTATCGGCGAGCAGCTCGGGCGGCCATCGCCCCCGGTGTTCGAATAGCCATCCGGCGCCGCTGAGCGGCCGGAGCGACAACAACCAGAAAAGGGGGAGGAAACGATATGACCATCAAGGCAAAACAAACACGCGGGTTGCACTTCAACCGGGCCCTGCTGCTCTCGGCCTCGGCGGCGGTCATCGCCGTCAGCGCCGGCGGGACAGCGTTCGCGGCCGACCCGCCGGCCGCTGCCGACGATCAGAGCACGCAACTCGACGAGATCGTTGTCACGGCCCGCAAACGTGAGGAGAGCATCCTCAATACGCCGGTCGCCGTGACCGCCATGTCCGGCGAGAAGCTGGACCAGATGGCCGTTCGGACCATCGAGGACATCTCCGCCACCACCCCGCAGCTGTCGGTGTCCCGCGGCAGCAGTGGCAGCGGCGCGACCATCAGCCTGCGCGGCATCGGCTCGACCTACACCAGCATCGGCATTGAGCAGTCGGTCGCGGTCAATGTCGACGGCGTTTATTACGGCCAGGGCCGTATCATCAACGAAGGCTTCTTCGACATGCGGCAGGTCGAGATCCTGAAAGGACCTCAGGCCCTGTTCTTCGGCAAGAACGCCACGGCCGGCGTGCTGTCCTTCACCTCGGCCAGTCCCGGCGATGAATTCGAGGCTCTTGGCCGCGTCGGCTACGAGACCACCGGCCGCACCGCCTCGGTCGAGGCCATGGTTTCAGGTCCGATCAGCGACACCTTCGGCGTGCGCCTGGCCGTGCGGGCCGCCAGGATGGACGGCGGCCTGGTTGAGAACGAGGCCCCGGCCTCGACCTTGTCGACCCTGAACGTCAACACCTTCGCGGCCACCAACCACGGGGTCGCCGCCCCGCAGAAGGACATCCCGGCCGAGGAGGACGCGGTCGCCCGCTTTACGGCCAGGTGGACGCCCACCGACGAGTTCAGCCTGACCTTCAAGGCCGCCGCAGACCGCTACCGGGTGGTCAACGCCACCTGGAACAACGAGATGTACAAGTGCGCCTCCGGCTTTTCCCAGGTGAACCCTGGCCAGGCCTGCAATGGCGACTGGAAAATTGAGCAGAACGACGTGCCCAAGGACATCGCAGCCACCAACGGCCTGCTTGGCCGGCATGGCGGCCAGCTGTACCAGGACTACGACTCCTACGCCCTGACGCTGAACGCCGAGTACTCGACCGACCTGGTGGACATCACCTCGGTCACCGGCCTGCACCACTTCACCAACTACTTCCTGGGCGACTACGACTTCTCCGGGGCGTCGAACGGCGGGACCTGGGGTTCGGAAAGGTCGGAATACAGCGCCTTCTCCGAGGAGATCCGCGTCCAGACCAGCCTGGACGGCCCGATCAACTTCATGGGCGGGGTCTTCTACCAGAGCACCCGGCTGGACTTTAACCAGCAGATCATCTTCCCGGGCGCCCTCGAGGATCCGACCAAGGGGTCGCGACGCTACATCACGCTCGAGAAGCTCTCGCGCACCGACGGAACCACCTTCGCCGGGTTCGGCCAGCTGATCTGGAAGCTCAACGACCAGTGGGAATTGACCGCCGGGGCCCGCTACACCCATGAGACCAAGGACTCGGTGTTCGACCAACCCTACGTGGTGACCCTGTACCAGGGCGTCTTCCTGCAGAACGACCCCCTGGCCGCCAACCAGAGCTTCAACAACCTGTCGCCGGAAATCGCCCTCACCTGGCATCCGACCGACGATTGGACGGTCTATGCGGCCTACAAACAGGGCTTCAAGTCGGGCGGTTTCTCCGGCAGCGCCCTGCACAGCGTCAACACCACGGTTGACGACCTGACCTTCGAACCGGAGACGCCTGAAGGCTTCGAAGGTGGGGTCAAGGCTCGCCTGCTGGACGGCCGGATGCGCGTCTCTCTGGACCTGTATCACTACGATTACAAAGACTTCCAGATCGACTTCTTCGACGCCACGAAGATCCAGTACACCACCTACAACGCTGGCTCCGCCGTCACCCAGGGCGCCGAGTTCCAGGGCGAATGGGCTCCCGAGTTCGCGCCCGGCCTGGTGATCTCCGGGTCTCTTGCCTACAACAAGTCGCGTTACGAGAACTTCGCCGGGGCCCCCTGCTGGGGCGGTCAGCGGCCAGTCGACGGCTGCACCATTGTCGGCGGGCGTCCGCAACAGGATATCAGCGGCAAGGCGACGGCGGCGGCTCCGGAGTGGAGCTGGGGCCTTCAGGCCGACTACGAGACCAAACCTTTCGCGGGCATGGTCTTCGGGATCACCGGCAACCTTCACGGCAGCAGCGACTACATGCTGGGCGCCTTTGCCAACCCTCATGCGGTCCAGGACGGCTATGCCGTTTTCGACCTGTCCATGCGCCTCAACCGCGAAGACGAGCGCTGGGGGATCGCCCTGATCGGCAAGAACCTGACCGACGAATATGTGCTGACCTCGGCCGCCGACGCACCCAGCTCGGGCAGCGGTACGGGGACCCCGGCCGGGATTCGCTCCGATCTGGTGGGCACGCCCCAGCCGCCCCGCACGATCGCCCTGCAGTTCACCCTGAAGTACTAGCCCGGGCCGAAAGGTCCCGCCGACCCCAGATGGAGTCCGTCATGTCCGACACTCTCGATATCCCCGCGAAGCCCGACGCGGCGACCGCCGCCACCGACGCCATGCGACAACTCGAGCGTCGGGCCGTGGCCCATCTGGCGGCCGGCGGGACCACCGACCAGGCGCCTGAAGCCATGCTGCTCTCGCCGAGTGAATACACCGACCCGGCGCGGTTCGAGGCCGAACGCCGCGAGCTGTTCGGCAAGGCGCCGCTGTTGGCAGGCCTGAGCTGCGAGGTGGCCGAGCCCGGCGATGTGCTTCTGTTCGACAACGCCGGCCCCGGCATCCTCATCGTGCGCAACCGCGAGGGAAGGCTGAACGCCTTCCTGAACATGTGCACCCACCGCGCGGCCCGGCTGGCCCTGGATTGTTCGCGGCGCAAGCTGCTGGTCTGCCCCTTCCACGCCTGGAGCTTCGACCTGGACGGCCGGCTGGTCGCCCTTCCCGGCGAGGACAGCTTCGCCACCATCGACCGCTCGACCCGAGGCCTGGTCAAGGTTCCGGTCGGCGAGTGGGGCGGCATGGTCTTCGTCAAGGCCTACGCCGGCGAGGAACAGATCGATGTTGAAGCCTGGCTCGGCGATATGGGGCCCGAACTACTGCGGCTCAATCTGGCCGGCGCCAAGCTGATCAAGCACAGCCGCGTTGATGTCGAGGCCAACTGGAAGTACGCGCTCGACACCTATGGCGAGGGCTACCACTTCGGGGCGCTGCACCCGACGACCTTCGGCACCACCACCATCTCCAACGTCATCCTCTGCGACACCTTCGGGCCCCACTACCGGGTCAACTTCACCAACGTCGGCTACCGCGATCTGGTCGGGGTGGACGAGAAGGACTGGCCGACCACGCCCTACGGCGGAAGCCACATGGTGTTCCCCAACTCCATCGTCTACGGCGCGCCGATGGAGGGCGGGGGCAGCATGGTGGGCATGTACCGGCTCTACCCCGGCGACGCGCCCGGCAAGTCGTTCACCGTCATGTCGACCTATCGCGGCGCCGACCTGCCGGCCGAGACCGCCGACGCGGTGCTCGAGGGCGCCCACGACTTCATCCAGCATGTGGTGACCACCGAGGACTACAGCGTCTCCAGGGAAGGCCAGCGCAACATGGAGCATGCTCCGCCCGGCTTCAGGGTCGTCTTCGGCCGCAATGAGAAGGCCCTGCAGAACACCCATCGCCACATCGCCGACGCCATCGGCATGCCGGTCGAATAGGGAACGCTCATGTCGGTCTTCGTTCATGTGACGCTGGAAGTGCACGCAGCCGGCCTTGGCCGGTTCCTCGAGGGCATGGAGAAGACCGCCGTTCCCTTCCTGGAAAGCCAGGGCTGGCGGCTGGCCGGCGCCTTCGTGCAGCGAACCGGGCGGCTCGGCAGCGTCATCGACCTCTGGGAGCTGGATGACTTCCAGCATTTCGACACGGGTCTGCAGGCCTTCATGGCGCAGGACAGCTTCCCGGCCTTCCAGGCGATGCTGGCCGAGACGGTGATCAGCGAGACCATCGTCTTCGCCAACAAGGCCTCCTACATGCGGTGAGCCGCCCGGCCGCCGTTCAACACCAAGAGAACGGAAACCACGCGCATGGCAGACATCCAGACAGCGGCGCCCGGCGCGCCCTCGCGGCTGTTGGCCATCACCCTGTTGATGGGGCTGGCGCAGCTGGTCATCACCTCCGACTTCTCGATCGTCAGCGTCGCCCTGCCGAGCATCGGCCGTTCGCTCGGCATCGAGCCGGCCCTGCTGTCCTGGGTGGTCTCGGCCCACAGCGTGGTGTTCGCCGGCTTCCTGATCATCGGCGGGCGGCTGACAGACGCCTTTGGGCATCGGCGCTGCCTGGCCTGGGGGCTGGCGCTGTTCGCGGCCGGCTCGCTGCTGTCGGGGCTGAGCCTCGACATCTGGACCCTGATCGCCGCCCGCTGCCTGCAGGGGCTGGGCGCGGCGCTGATCTCGCCGGCCAGCTTCTCGCTGATCCACGGCTACCTGCCGGAGGGGCCGGCCCGCCATCGGGCGCTCGGCGTCTTCGCCATCATGCAGGGCCTGTCGGTGATCATCGGCCTGCTGCTCGGCGGCTGGCTGACCACCCAGCTGGGCTGGCGGGCGGTGTTCTTCGTCAGCCTGCCGATCGTCGCCGGCTGCCTGGCCCTGACCGCCGCCGTCCTGCCGCGCACCGCCCCGGCGAAGGGCTCCGGCGCCCTGGACGACATGGGCGGCGCGGTGCTGATCGCCGGCTCCACGGGCCTGCTGCTGTCGGCTCTCTCCCATCTGGGCGAGCATGGCCTCAGCTCGCCGCTCGGGGCCGGGCTGCTGGTCGCGGCGGTGGCCGGTTTCGGCCTCTTCGTCCGGCGCCAGGCGCGGCATCCCTCGCCGTTGATGCCACTGAGCATCTTCCGGACCGAGAACCTGCCGGGCGGAGCCCTGGCCCTGATGGCCCTGATCGCCGGCTTCGGCGGCTATTTCGTGCTGACCAGCCTCTACCTGCAGAACGGCCTGCGCTTCTCGGCCGCCATCGCCGGCGTGGCGATGACGCCGATCGCCCTGGCCACCATCGCCGCCGGCCCCTGCGCGCCGTTCCTGATGAAGCGCCTGCCGCTGCGCACCCTGGCCATCGGCGGCCTGTCGCTGCAGCTCTGCGGCCTGATTGGCCTTTGTCTGGTCGCGCCGCTGGGCCAGTACCTCCCCGTCGTATCCCTGGCCTTCGTGGCGGTGTTCGGCAGCACCAGCGCCTTCGTCGCCCTGATGGGGCTGGCCCTGGAAAAAGTCCCGGCCCAGAGCCAGGGCGCGGCCTCCGGCCTCCTGTTCACCGCCCAGCAGATCGGCCTGCCGGCCGGCGTGGTCATCACCCTGGCCCTGTTCACCCTGCTGCCCGGCGCCTTGGCTGCCTACGGCCTCGCCTACCTGGCCCCGGCGACCATCGTCGCCCTTGGCCTCGGCGCCCTGGTGCTGATGACCCGACGGGGCCCGCCGACGGCTCCGTCCACCGGGCTAGGCGCCTAGCTCGCCCAGTTTTCCCCGCATCAGCTGCAGCACAGCCGAGAAGTCCTTCTGGCCGAAGCCCAGGCCGTCGAACATGGCATAGAGGGCCTCGGCCTGTGCGCCCATCGGGGTGGTGGCGTTGGCCTTGGCGGCCGCGTCCTGAGCCAGTTTCAGGTCCTTGAGCATCAGGGCGGTGAGGAAGCCGCCCTCGTAGTTGCGGTTCGACGGCGCCGATTCCACCGGCCCCGGCCAGGGGCAGTAGGTGGTCAGGCTCCAGCATTGGCCGGAGGACTTCGAGGCGATGTCGAAGAACTTCGTGGGGTCGAGGCCCAGCTTCTCGGCCAGGGCCAGGGATTCGCAGACGCCCAGCATCGAGACGCCCAGCAGCATGTTGTTGCAGATCTTGGCCGCCTGGCCGGCCCCGAGTTCACCGGCGTGGAAGATGGCGCGGGCCATGGGCTGCAGGGCCTCTTCGAAGGCCGGGTAGTCGGCCTCGTCGCAGCC
This sequence comes from Caulobacter sp. SRI_014, assembly GCF_057586315.1. NCBI lineage: Bacteria > Pseudomonadati > Pseudomonadota > Alphaproteobacteria > Caulobacterales > Caulobacteraceae > Caulobacter > Caulobacter sp. SRI_014. Next base: position 91,521 of record NZ_JBYCZQ010000009.1, read on the forward strand.
GACCATGAAGGCCAGGGTGCCGGCGTCGGCGGCCATGATGCCGCCGCTGACCGGGGCGTCGCCGAAGCGGAAGCCGGCCGCCTTGGCCAGGGCGCCGACGGCGCGGGCGCTGTCGACGTCGATGGTCGAGCAGTCGATAAGCAGGGCCGATTTCGGGGCGTTGGGCAGGATGTCCTTCTCATAGACCTCCCGCACATGCTTGCCGGCCGGCAGCATGGTGATGACGATGTCCGCGTCCTTGACCGCCTCGGCGACCGAGGCCGAGGGCGAGCAGCCGTGGGCCAGGGCCTTGTCGAGCGCGGCCGCCGACAGGTCGAAGGCGGCGACGTGGCGGTCGGCCTTCACCTGGTTGGACGCCATGCCGGCGCCCATGTTGCCGACGCCGATGAAGGCGGTCCTCTGTTTGCGGTTCATTGTTGAACATCTCCCGGTCGTTGCTTGCTTGGGCGGGCGTGCGGGCGGGATGGCGCCTTGCACGGGCCTAGCAGCCAGACGGCCCCGCAGGATCTGCATTCTTGAAGGGCGCAACATGCGATTTTGCAGATCGCCGATGCGCTGAATCAATCCGCCCGCGGCCGCCACGAAGGACGGATGGTGGAGATGCGTCGTCGTATGGCGGCGCTCGGCCTGTTCCGACAAATGAAACCCCGGCCGAAGCGGGGACGACCGGGCCTGCCTGAGGGATCGGGAGAGAACGGCCAAACCATCAGACTATAGCCAAGCTGGTTTGATAGCCGGCCAAGCGGCGCCGGGCCGGGGCGACAGCCGTTGGCGCGACAATCGGCTTGCATCGCGCGAGTTTGTCCGCGAAGCCTCGCCGGCCAGCAGCGTCTATCCTCTGATGGCAGCGTTCGAGCAGCTGGCGGCCTCGGCCGCCGCCGGGCGGATTCCCGGCCTTCTGGACTGGACTTGCGATGACCCGCCTCTTCGCTGCCATCGAGACCGGCGGCACCAAGATCGTCTGCCGGGTGAGTGACGCACAGGGTCATCTGATCGGCGAGACCCGCCTGCCCACGACGACGCCGGCGGCCGTGTTCGGCGAGCTGGGCGAGGCCATCGCCGGTCTGGTCGGCGACAACACACTGGCCGCCATCGGCATCGCCAGCTTCGGACCCGTGCGCATCGACCCCGCCGCGCCAGACTATGGCGTCATGCTGGCCACGCCCAAGCCCGGCTGGTCCGGGTTCAACATGGTGGCTGCGCTCAAGCGTTTCGGCGTGCCCATCGTCATCGACACCGACGTCAATGCCGCCGCCCTGGCCGAACAGGCCTCGGGCGCCGGCAAGGGCGCGCGCGCGGTGGCCTATGTCACCGTCGGCACTGGCATCGGCGGCGGCCTGGCCCTGGACGGAGTGACCTTGAAGGGGGCCCTGCATCCGGAGATCGGCCACCTGCCCGTCCGCCGTCTGGCCGGCGATGACATCGCCAGCCGCTGCCCGTTCCACGCGTCCTGCGTCGAGGGTCTGGCGGCGGGGCCGGCGGTTGGGGCTCGCCTGGCGGCCGGCGAGCGGCTGGCGGACCGCCCGGATGTGGCGGCCATCGTCACCGACTACCTGGGCCAGCTGTGCGCCAGCCTGGTCATGGCCTGGTCGCCGGACCGCATCGTGCTGGGCGGCGGGGTGTTGACCGGCTCGGGCCTGGCCCAGGTCATCGCCGAGCGGATGCTGGCCGAGATCGGTGACTACGGCGTCGCCGACGCCGTGCGCCGGTCGGGCTTCCTGGCCCATGCGGCGCTGGAGCATGCAGGACTGGAAGGCGCGCTGATCCTGGCGAGGCAAGCCACAGAGATCTAGGCCGAGGGCCGGGTGACAATGTAGGCGAACACCGCCAGCAGCAGGATAGCGACGCCGCCGACCACCCAGGGATTGCGATAGGTCAGGGCCAACGCCGTCCAGCTGCCACCCATGGCCAGGCCTGACGCCACCTTGCCGGCGACGGGAATGGCCTGCCGCTCTTCCCAGGCGATTAGCAGCGGTCCGAACTTGCGATGGCGGCGAAGGCGCTCGGCCCACTCCGGCGCGCTGGCGGTGAAGGCCCACAGGGCGATCAGCAGGAAGGGCGTGGTCGGCAGCAGCGGCAGAAAGACCCCGGCCGTCGCCAGCCCGACCATGACGCTCCCCAGGCCGCGCAACAGGTAGCGCTTCACCGGGCTCATCGGCTTTGGCCGGGGTTCAGGCGTCTCGGGCGCGGTCATCGGGGCCGCACCCTAGGCGAAGTCGGCGCAAGCGTCAGGCGCCCCTGGCCTGGCGCCGCTTCATCTCGTCCTTGTCGATCTTGGCCGCCCAGGTGGAGACGCCGTTCTTCAGGTCGGCGGGGGTGAGGACCAGCGGCTCCCACAGCGGCGCTCCGACGACATTGTGCAGGTTGAGGGTCAGGGTCGGCGTCTCGCCCATCTGGAAGTCGAGGATGCCGAAACAGACAGTCTTTCCCCAGACCGGCCGCATGCGGACCTCCGGCGTCTGTTCCCAGAAGTCGTTGTCCGGGACCTGGGCCAGGGGTGATGAGCAGAAGTCGTAGAGGTCGTAGCCGCCCTTCTCCGACCAGGGGATGCAGTTGAGCTCGCCCATGTGGGTGTCGCCACTGAGCAGAACCACGCCCTCGATCCTGGCATCGCGGATGTAGTCGAAAATCTCATTCCGCTCGTGGCGGTAGGAGGTCCAGCTGTCGCTGCCGGTCTCGGCGAAGGACCAGCCGACGCCGCAGACGATGATTTTGAACGGGGCCTTGCTGGCCTTCAGCGCCGCCTTCAGCCAGGCCTTCTGGCCGGCCCCGAGCATGGTCTTGGCCGGGTTGTCGGGAACGCCCGTCGGGTCGCGGTGGTAGCGGTCGTCGAGGAAGAAGAAGTCGACGCCACCGTGGCTGTGCTGGAAAAAGACGCCGGGCGTCTGGGGTGTGCCGGCCGACGGGTTGGCCCAGTACTGCTTGAACAGGGCCAGGGACTGCTCGCGGATCGGGTTGTTCTTGTCCCCGTCGTTGTAGGCGTAGTCGTGGTCGTCCCACACGGCCAGCTGAGGCGTGGTGCGGGTCAGGGGCAGCAGGCGCTCGACACTGCGCTGGCGCCGGTAGAGGTCGGCAATCCCCGATGGCTCGGTGGTGTCGGCGTAGATGTTGTCGCCCAGCCAGAAGAACAGGTCCGGCTCCTGGTCGACCACGGCGTTGAAGATCTTCTGGTCGGCGTCGTACTGGATGCGGCAGCAGCTGCCGAACCCGACGCGGAAGTTCGCCGGCCCCTTGGGCGCGGTGCGGGTCTTGAACGGGACCGGCTGATAACGGTCCGCCTTCCCGGCGATCTTGAGGCGGTAATAGTACTGGGTGGCAGGCTGCAGGCCGGTGACGCTCAACACCACGCAGAAGTCGTTGTCGGCGCTGGCGGTGACCGGCGCGGACTTGATCGGAGCCTTGAAATAGCGGTCAGGGCTGGCCTCGACCATGACCTCGAAGGCGCCGCTGACCCGGGCCCAGATGGTGATGTGGTCCGGGCCGCCGGGGCCCACCATCGGGCCTTCCAGGCAGCGGGGATAGCCCAGCACTTGGGCGAATGCACGCGGCGCGCTGGCGATCAGGGCGGCAAGAGTCGTGGCGCCGAAGAAGCCTCGGCGGCCAATACGCGGTCCGGTCATGGGAACTCCCCTACAAAGGTCGGATGGCTTCGAGGATCTGGTCGTGGAGGATGGCGTTGGTCCCCAGGACCGTGCCGTTGTGCAGGTCGAGGTCGCGACCGAGGGTGTCGCTGACCGTCCCGCCGGCCTCGCGCACCAGGATGACGCCGGCGCCCATATCCCAGGCGCTGACCTTCTGTTCCCAGTAGGCCTCAAACCGCCCTGCCGCGACCCAGGCCAGATCGATGGCGCCGGCCCCGAGGCGGCGAATGCCGGCCACGCGGTTGGTCAGGGCGGCCATCTCGTTGCGGAACCGCTCGTGCTCGGGCTTGGCGGCGAAGGGGATGCCGACGGCGAGGACAGCGTCTTCCAGCCTGTCGCGGGTCGAGACGTGGATCTGGCGGTCGTTGAGGAAGGCGCCCTGCCCGGTCTCTGCGCGGAACATCTCGTTCAAGGCGGGGCAGTATGTGACGCCGGCGATGACCTCGCCCTGGCGGGTGAGCGCGATATTGACGGCCCACAGCGGCGTGTTGGTCAGGAAGTTGGTGGTGCCGTCCAAGGGATCGACGACCCAGACGTGATCCGGGTCTGAGCCCGGGATCAGGCCGCCCTCTTCGCCGAGAAAACCGTAGGTCGGGGCAAAAGCCTCCAGGTGGCGGCGGACGGTCTCTTCGGCCTTGACGTCGGCGGCCGAGAAGAAGTCCGAGACGCCTTTTCGCTCGATGGTCAGGGTTGCAAGCGTCCGTTGATCGGCGACGAGGCCGGCGCCGGCGTCCTGAGCGGCCGCCAACATGGCGGCGATAGTCTTGGAGGGCTGGCTCATCAGTCTCTCAGCTTCACGTTCCAGAGGCTGGTCGCGAGGATCAGCGAGGCGACCGAGCAGCCGATCCAGAACAGGATCGAGGGGCCGAAGTCGTAGTGTTTGACCCCGTCGATGGTCTTCATGCCGGCCTCGATAAGGCCGCCGGAGATGTTTTCCTGGATGGCGGCGCCGATGTAGCTGAACACCCCGATCATGCCGAGCGCGGCGCCCGACACCCGCTTGGGACAGATGTCGGTGGCGAAGAGGCCGCCGACCGAGGTCACCAGGCCGGTGAGGCCGAGACCGAACAGGGCCAGGCCGAAGGACAGCACCCAGACGTTGGTCGGTCCGAAGAAGATGATCAGCAGGCCGGCAATCTCCATCAGACCGAAGATCAGGTTGGCCGGGGGGCGGCGGGCCTTGAAGAACTTATCGCTGATGTAGCCGAAGGCCACCGCGCCGAGGATGCCGGTGACGGTGTTTATGGTCAGCAGGCTGGTCGCCTCGACCAGGGAGTAGCCACGGCCTTCCTGCAGGTAGAGGACGCCCCAGCTGTTGATGGCGTAGCGGGTTACGTACATCAGGGCGCTGGAGACGGCGAGCACCCAGACTGCCGGGATGGCGAGGATGGAGAGCTGGGTCTTCCACAGGCTGGTGGTCGGCGGGGGCGGTGCGGCCTGATCCCATTCATCATGGCGCCAGACGGCGACCTTGGGCAGGCCGAAGGTCTGGGGACGATCCTTCATCAGCCACAGGCAACCGAGCGCGGTGACCACGCAGAGCGCGCCCGGGCCCCAGAAGCCGGCCCGCCAGCCGAGCGCCGAGACCAGCGCCCCGGTGACCAGGAAGGTCAGACCCTCGCCGATCGAATGGGCCGTGCTCCAGATGCCGTAGAAACGGCCCCGCTCATGGTTGGAGAACCAGTGCGACAGTCCGACGACGCTGGCCGGGGCGCCGAAGGACTGGAACCAGCCATTGAGGCCCCAGAGCGCCACCGCCACCCAGAGAATAATGTTGAATCCCATGCCGATGTTGACCAGGGCCGAGATCAGGATCCCGAAGGCCAGAAACATGCGCGGGTTGAGGTGGTCGGACAGGAAGCCGTTGGTCAGCTTGCCGAACGCGTAGGTGTAGAAGAAGGCCGAGCCGATCAGGCCCAGTTCCGCCGGCGAGAAGATGCCGGCATCGATCAGCGGCTTCTTCACGACGCCCAGCGCCAGGCGGCAGGTGTAGGCCAGGCCGTAGCCGCCGGTGATGGCCAGCATGACCATCAGCCGGTTATGGCGGAAGATCTTGTCGATCTGCTCCCGGTCGGTCAGCGGCGGGGCGTCCGGCCCCGGCGCGAAGGCCCTCATCAGATTGCTGAACACTCTGCCGTCCCTCCCCGATTTTCTTCCTGGCCGCCCATTCAAGGGGCTTGGACCATGCATCTGTGACAGTCCGGTCTCAGGTCTTCCTGGCGATCCAGTCGTGGTCCGGGTCATTGCGGAAGATCCACTGCCGCTTCGGTCCGGCCATGACGTTCAGATAGTAGAGGTCGTAGCCGTGGGGGGCGCCCACGGGGTGATAGCCGCGCGGCACCATGACCACGTCGCCGTCCTGCACGCAGACCGTCTCGTCGAGGCTGCGGTCGTCGGTGTAGACGCGCTGGAAGGCGAAGCCCTGCGGCGGGCTTAGGCGGTGGTAGTAGGTCTCTTCGAGCGCCGTTTCCTCGCCGGCCGTGGCGGTGTCGTGCTTGTGCGGCGGATAGCTGGACCAGTGGCCGCCCGGGGTGATGACCTCGACGACCAGCAGGCTGTCGGCGGGTTCTGTCTCGGGCAGGATGTTGCGGACGTAGCGCGTATTGGTCCCCTGCCCGCGCACCTCGCGGCTCATCTTCTCAGGCGCGATGACGCGCGAGGCGCCCTCCCCCGTGCCCGGGGCCGAACAGACGGCCAGTTCGACGCCGCCCCCGGCGGTCACTGACCAGGCCTGGCCGGCAGGGACGTAGACGGCGGCGGGGGCGGCGTCTTCGAAGACGCTGGCGCGGCCGCCGAGGCCCTTGTGGGTTTCCGTACCGACGGTGATGTCGGCCTTGCCGGTCAGGACGACGAGGCAGGTTTCGCGCATCCCGGCGGCTTCACCGGCGGACTGGCCGGCCGCGAGGTTGACGACCTTGAAGCCGACATGGTCCCACCCGGCGCTCTGGGGCGTGACTTCCAGCACGGTGCCGGCGGCGTCGGGAGCGTGGGGACGGACGAGCAGGGTCATATCTTAAGCCGCCTTCTTCAGGCCGGCGGCTTCGGCCTCGCGCTCAAGCGTTCGCAAGCCCAGGTCGGCGTAGGTCTTGGGGTCGGCCAGGGCCGGGTCCTGCTCGGCCTCGATGATGATCCAGCCGCTGTAGCCGATGTCCGACAGGGCCCGCATGATCTTCGCATAGTCGAGGCCGCCATCGCCGGGGACCGTGAACATCCCGGCCAGCACGCCGTCGAGGAAGCTCGCGCCCGCCTCAAGCACCTGTTTGTGGGTGGCGCGGCGGATGTCCTTGCAGTGGACGTGGGCGATGCGGTCGGGGTGGTTCTTGATCACCTCGGCGGGGTTGATGCCGCCGAGGGCCGCGTGGCCGGTGTCCAAGGTCAGGCCGACATTGGGGCCGGTATGGCGGATGAAGGCGTCGAGGTCGTCAGCCCGCTCGACGACGGTGCCCAGGTGATGGTGGTAGGCGAAGCGCAGGCCCTGGGCGGTGATGTAATCGGCAACCCTGGTCAGGCGTTCGCCGAACTGTTTCCAGCCGGCTTCGTCGAGCATCGGGGTGTCGGTCATCGGCACCGAACGGGCGCCGTGGATGGCGTTGGAGGTCTCGGCGTGGACGAAGACGGTGCTGCCGAGCGCCTTGAGCAGGGCCAGGTGGTCCTGCAGGGCGGCGATCTCGGCGTCGGCGTCGTGGATCAGGACGTTGCCGCTGTACCAGCCGCCGACCAGGTCGAGGCCATAGCTGTCGAGCAGGGGTTTGAGGGTCGCCGCATCGCGCGGAAACTTGCCGCCCAGCTCGACGCCGCTGAAACCGACGTCGCGGATGTCGGCCAGGATGGACTCCAGGGGGGTGTCGCCGCCCAGCTCGGGCATGTCGTCGTTGGCCCAGGCGATGGGGCTGACGCCGAAGCGGATGGTCATGATCAATCCCCGGTACGCTGTTGTTTCAACTGGAGTTCGTAAGTTGCGCGGGCGGCGCGGACCTGCTCGCGGTCTGAGACTTCCGGCACGGCCACGTCCCACCAGGTTCCGCCAGCCTCGGTCGAGATGGCCGGGTCGGTGTCGATGACCACCACACTCGTCCGGTCCGCGGCGTAGGCCCGCTTCAGAGCCGGTTCGAGGTCGGCAAAGCCGCTGACCTTCTCGGCCAGGGCGCCGAGGCTGCGGGCGTGGGCGGCGAAGTCGATGTCGGGCAGGATCTCGTGGCGGGTGTCGGCCAGCAGGTTGTTGAACGGGGCGCCGCCAGTCCCGGCCTGCAACCGGCTAATGCAGCCGAAGCCGCGGTTATCGAGCACCACCAGGGTCAGCTTGCGGCCGAGCATCACCGAGGTGGCGATCTCGGAGTTCATCATCAGGTAGCTGCCGTCGCCGACCATGACGATGGTCTCGCGGCCGGGCTCGGCCATCTTAACGCCAAGCCCGCCGGCGATCTCGTAGCCCATGCAGGAGAAGCCGTATTCGACGTGGTAGCCGCCGGGCCGGTGGGTGCGCCACAGCTTGTGCAGTTCGCCCGGCAGGCCGCCGGCGGCGCAGACGACGACGGCGTCCTCGTCGGCCGTGCGCCAGACCGCGCCCAGCACCTGGGCGTCGGACGGCAGGACATTGGCGCCGGGCGCGGCGGTGACGGCGTCGAAGGCGGCGTTCCAGCCTGCGATGGCGGCGCTGTGGTCGACGCCGGCGCGGTAGCCGGACAGGCGCTCGGCGAGCCCTTCCATAACAGTCCGGGCGTCGCCGACCACGGCCAGGGCGCCGTGTTTGGCGGCGTCGAAAGCGGCGACATTGACCTGGACCAGACGGCGGCCGGGAGCGCCGAACAGGGCGCGGGAGCCGGTGGTGAAATCCTGCAGCCGCGTGCCGATGCCGACAATGAGGTCGGCGGCTTCGGCGGCGGCATTGGCGGCGCTCGTGCCCGTGACGCCGACGGCGCCGAGATTGGCGGGGTGATCCCAGGCGAGGCTGCCCTTGCCGCCCTGGGTCTCGACGACAGGGACGCCATGGGTCTCGGCGAAGGCAGCGAGTGCCATCTCGGCCTGGCTGTAGCGGACGCCGCCGCCGGCGACGATCAGCGGCGCCTTGGCGGTGAGCAGCAGGGCAGCCAAATCGTCGAGCTCGCGCGGGTCGGCTGGCTGGCGGCGCTGGCGGTGCAGGCGGCGCTGGAAGAAGGCTTCGGGGTAGTCGTAGGCCTCGGCCTGGACGTCCTGGCAGAAGGCCAGGGTGACCGGGCCGCAATCGGCTGGATCGGTCAGCAGGGCGATGGCGCGCGGCAAGGCGGTGAGCAGCTGCTCCGGACGTGTGATCCGGTCGAAATAGCGGGACACCGGCCGGAAACAGTCGTTGGCGCTGACTGTGCCGTCGCCGAAGTCCTCGATCTGCTGGAGCACGGGGTCAGGCCGGCGGTTGGCGTAGACGTCGCCTGGCAGGAACAAAACCGGCAGGCGATTCACACGGGCCAGGGCGGCAGCGGTCACCATGTTGGTGGCGCCGGGGCCGATGGAGGTGGTGCAGACCATGGCCCGCTGGCGGCGCAACTGCTTGGCGTAGGCGATGGCGGCGTGGGCCATGCCCTGTTCGTTGTGGGCGCGGTAGGTGGGCAGCGTGTCCTGCGCGGCCTGAAGCGCCTCACCCAGACCGGCGACATTGCCATGACCGAAGATGGCCCAGCAGCCGGCGAAGAACGGAACTTCGGCCCCGTCGACCTCGACAAACTGCCGGCCCAGCCAGCAGACAGCGGCCTGGGCGGCCGTCAGACGCACCGTGCTCACGCCGCCCGCTCCCGCGAGCCGCGGGCCAGCCGCCAGGTCTTGGTCAGGGTGTCGAAGCGGGCGGCCATGGCGGCGACGGCCGCGCTGTCGCCCATCCTGCCGGCCAGCCAGTCGCGGGCGACGTCGTAGAAGATGGTCCGGCCGACCGCGAAGCCCTTGATGATCGGGATCTCGGCCGCGACCTTGATGGAGGCCATCAGGTCTTCCATCGGCGCCGACAGGCCGAGCAGGACCACGCCGCGGCACCAGGGATCGTTGCGCTGGATGACGGCCTCGATGTTGCGCCAGGCGGTCACGTCGTCACTCGGCTCCAGCTTCCACCAGTCGGGCTTGATGCCCAGAGCATAGAAGCGTTGCAGACAGTCAGCGATGGTGCCGCTGTCGATGGGCATGCCCTTTGGCGCGATGACCTCGAGCAGGAACTCGTGGCGGGTCTTGCGGCAGGCGTCGGCCAGCCGGACCAGCTGGCGCTCCTGCGCTTCGCGAAGACTGGGCGGGTCTTCCGGATGGTAGAAGACCAGGCATTTGACGACGTGGTTCAGCGGCCATTCGGCCAACTCGGTCGCCACATCGGCCGAGCTTTCGAACTGCAGCGGCCGCGACTGCGGCAGCTCGATGGGGCGGCCGATCCAGTAAGGATAATCGGCGGCTTTCGCGAGCGTATCAAAGCCATAACGGCCGTCGGCCAGGATGCCGAAGCGCGGATCGCCCTTGGCCACCGAATCGACGGCGCGCAGGGCCAGCAGCTTGAAGGCCGGAACGCGGGCCGGGTCGGCGCCGGTCAGGGCGACCAGGTCGTCGAACTGGCTGCGGTGATCAACCGCCAGGACCGTCAGCTCGTTGTGCACCCCGTCGCGGGTGGTGGCCCAGTGGATGTGCTCCAGCTGTTCGTCGTCGCGCAGGCGGAACGGCAGGTCGGTGCGGCCGAGGAAATGCTCCATCTCCGGCCAGGTGGCCATGGCCGGGGCGCAGCCGTGACGGGAGACGACGATGGCCCCGGCGGCGTTGGCGATCTCGCAGCATTTTTCGAGCGGCAGGTCACGCAGCCAGCCGCGCAGGAAGCCGGCCATGAAGGCGTCGCCGGCCCCCAGGACGTTGAACACCTCGATCGGGAATCCACGGCCGAGGATGCCGTCGTCGAGGCTGTCCGGAATGACGCCCGGGAAGGCAGAGCAGCCGTCGGCGCCGCGCTTGCAGACCAGCAGGGCCTGGGTCGAGCGGCGGATGGCGCGCAGGGCGGCGATGGTGTCGGTCGCACCGCCGAGGATGTGGACCTCCTCCTCGGTGCCGACGATCAGATCGCACAGGGGCAGCACCTGCTGAAGCACGGCCGTGACCTTGTCGTTGGCGACGAAGCGGTTCTCACCGGCCTCTTTCGCCGTCAGGCCCCAGAGCACCGGGCGGTAGTCGATGTCGAGGGCGACGCGGGCGCCGTTGGCCTTGGCCAGACCGGCGGCTTTCAGGCTGGCGGCCAGTACTTCGGGTTGCGACAGATGGGTGCCACTGAGCACCACGCAGCGCGCCTTGGCGATCCAGTCAGGATCGACGTCCGCCTCGGTCAGCGCCATGTCCGGCGCGTTGTCTCGATAGAAGATGAGCGGAAAGGTCTCGCGGTCGCGGATGCCGAGGATGACCAGGGCGGTCAGCCGGTCCGGATCGGAGACGACCCCGGTGACATCAACGCCCTCGCGCACCAGCTGTTCGGTGATGAAACGGCCCATATGGTCGGCGCCGACACCGGTGATCAGACCCGCCGTGAGACCCAGGCGCGCGGCGCCGATGGCGGTGTTGGTCGGGCTGCCGCCGACATACTTGGCGAAGGAGGCCATGTCCTCCAGCCGTCCGCCAGCCTGTTGACCATAGAGGTCGACGCTCGAGCGGCCGATGGCGATCAGATCCAGCGTCTTGTCGTGCTGCGCCATGAGGGTCCCAGAAGCGTCGGCGCGACCGTCACGCCTGACAATGCAACGATTATTCTATTCGCTATTTGTTTGCAACATTCATTTCATTCTTGGAATGGACCGATCAGCCGGCCTGGGGCGTGGATTCGAAGGCGAAACCGATGACCAGGGCCTGCGCCAGGCAGATGGAGGCGGCCAGCGAGCGGAAGGAGCGGATTTCCGATTCGCGGACCTGGAGAACCGTCGTGGCGCTCTTGGCGACCGGGCTGACCAGGCTGTCGCTTATCGACAGCACCTTGGCGCCCTTGCCCGCGGCCATCTCGACGGCAGTGACCGTCTCCTCGGCGTAGGGGTGGTAGCTGACCGCAATCAGCAGGTCGCGGTCGCTGATGCCCTGGACCTGCTGGCGGGCGAGGCCGGCGACGCCGTCGATGAACATGGTCCGCTTGCCCAGCTGTTGCAGCGAATAGGCCAGGTAGGACGACACCGGGAAGGCGCGACGGAAGCCGGCGACATAGACGATGTCGGCATCGCGGATCAGGGCGACGGCTTCGGTCATGTCCTTCTCGTCGATGGCCTGACGCAGGTTTTGCAGAGCCAGCATGTTGCCCTCGACGAACTCGCCGAGCAGCTGGGTCCCCGCTCCGCTCTCGCGGCTGTCGACTTCCTGGTTGAAGCGGCGGACCCGCTCGCCATAGCCCAGCGCCGACTGGCCGCTGAGCAGGCCGTCGCGGAAAAGCCGCTGCATCTGGCTGGCGCCCGGATAGCCGAAACTCTTGGCGAAGCGGACGATGGCCGAGGGCTGAACGCCGCTGCGGTCGGCCAGCACGGCGAGGGTTTCGAGCGCCATGTCGTTGGGCTCGTCCAGCACATAGCGGGCGATCTGCTGCAGGCGCTTGCTGAGGCTGTCGTAGCGTTCGAGGATGGCGGCGCGGAGCTCTTCGGCGGTGGCGGGCGGCGGGCCCGTCGGAGTCTCGGAATCGGTCATACCGTGGAAGCGTCCTGCGCGGTTTCGAAGTTAGAATATCCGTTCCAGCCGCGAACACAACGGACGCCGCCCGTTCATTCCAATTCATATTGCGTTCGGAATGTTTGTTCCATAGTACGGGCGTTCGGAGGGTCCTCATGATCAAGATCGCTCAGCTCGGCGCCGGACGGATGGGGTCCATCCACGCCCGCAACGCCGCCGCCAATCCGCGCCTGAACCTGGCGTACCTGGTCGATCCCCGGCCGGAGGTGGCGGGGGACCTGGTGCGCGAGATCGGGGCCGAGCTGACCAGTTTCGAAGCCGTGTTGGCCGATCCGGAGATCAAGGGCGTGATCGTCGCCAGTTCGACCGACGCCCACCTCGACAATGCCCTCGCCTGCCTCAAGGCCGGCAAGATGGTGTTCTGCGAAAAGCCGCTGGACCTCGAACTGGCCCGGCTGGCCCGGCATGAGGCCGACTTTGTCGATGCGCCGATCTTCGTCGCCTTCAACCGCCGCTTCGATCCGCACTTCGCGGCCCTGGCCCGGACGGTGGCCTCGGGCGCCATCGGAACGCTGGAGACCCTGCACCTGATCAACCACGACCCGGCCGCGCCGCCCGCGCACTTCGTGCCGACCAGCGGCGGTCTGTTCAAGGACTTCACCATCCACGACTTCGACGTCGCCGCCTGGCTGGTCGGCGAGCCGTTCAGCGAGATTTTCGCCTTCGCCAGCTGCCTGGTCGATCCGATGATCGGGGAGCTGGGCGATGTTGACACCGCCCGGGTGATCCTCAAGACCGCGACCGGCAAGATCGTCATGATCAGCAACACCCGCCGCAGCGGCTGCGGCTACGACCAGCGGATCGAGGCCTTCGGATCCAGCGGCATGGCCACGGCGGGCAATCCGACACCCACGACCTTGGCGCGCTGGACCGAAGGCGGCGAGGGCTCGGATGCCCTCTTTCCCGGCTTCATGAGCCGCTACGCCGGCGCCTATGCCGCCGAGATGGACCACTTCGCCGACATGCTGGAAGGCAAGGCGACGTCCGCCGCCGGCTATGAGGCCAGCGTCGCCTCCCTGAAACTGGCCGAGGCCGCCGCCCTGTCGGTGGCCACCGGGGCCCCGGTCAAACTGTAAGGTTTTCAAGCATGTACAACCTCGCTCTCATCGGCGCCGGCAGGATTGGCCGTATCCACGCGGCCAACGCCAAGGCGCATCCGGGGCTGACCCTGAAGGCCGTGGTCGATCCAGTGGCCGCCGCCGCCGACAGCCTGGCCGCCGAGACCGGCGCGGCGGTGACCTCACTGGACGCCGCCCTGAGCGATCCGGACATCGCCGGCGTCATCGTCGCCAGCTCGACCGACACCCACCTGGAATACGCCGGCCGCGCCATCGCGGCGGGCAAGGCGGTATTCTGCGAGAAGCCGATCGATCTCGACCTCGACCGGGCGCGCGGGGCGGCGAAGGACTTCGCGGGCAAGCCGCTGTTCCTGGGCTTCAACCGCCGCTTCGATCCGAACTTCCAGGCGATCAAGGACCGGCTCTCGGCCGGCGAGGTCGGTACGCTGGAGACGCTGCACATCACCAGCCACGACCCCTCCCCGCCGCCGGTGAGCTACGTCAAGGTGTCGGGTGGGCTGTTCAAGGACATGGCCATCCACGACTTCGACATGGCCCGCTGGATGCTCGGCGAGGACGTCGCCCAGGTGTTCGCCTCGGCCAGCTGCCTGGTCGATCCGGCCATCGGCGAGGCCGGCGATGTCGACACCGCCAAGATCCTGTTGAAGACGGCGTCGGGCCGCATCTGCATGATCAGCAACAGCCGCCGCAGCGGCTATGGCTATGACCAGCGGATCGAGGCCTTTGGGTCGAAGGGGATGCTGAAGGCGGCCAACGTCACCGAGAACACCGTGCAGGTTTGGACAGAGGCCGGCGCGGCCGCCGCCCCGTTCCAGAACTTCTTCCTCCACCGCTACGCCGCCGCCTACGTGGCGGAGATGGCCCACTTCGCCGACATCCTCGGCGGGGCGACGCCGTCGATCGGCTATGCGGACGGCGTCGAGGCCCTGGTGCTGGCGGAAGCGGCGGGGGAGTCGGCGAGGACGGGCGCAGTCGTCCACCTCTGATCCTTCTCCCGCTTGTCGGGAGAAGGTGGCCCCGTAGGGGTCGGATGAGGGCAGCGCCGGCTTTGGCCGGGCTGCCCTTTTTAGTGTCTGAAGGGTGGTGCTGATCAGCGCCAGAGCGCGCCAATTCTGACTGGCCGGCGCTGCCCTCATCCGTCGGCCTATGGCCGCCACCTTCTCCCGGCGAGCGGGGGCAGGGCTCGCAGCGCGGCCAAAGAAAATGGCGGCAGGCTGATGGGCCCGCCGCCAAGTTGCGCAAGTTAAGTCAGGGAGAAATCAGTAGGTGAAGCTCAGGCCCACCCGCCAGGAGCGGCCGTAGGTTTCGGCCTCGGCGAAGCGGCTGCGGTTGCCGTAGAAATAGTAATCCGTCTCGTCGTTGAGGTTGTTGCCCTCGGCGAAGACCTCAAGCTGTTTGGTGACCTTGTAGGCCGCCTTGACGCCGATGGTCTGGTTTTCGCCGAAATAGAGGTCCTCGTCGGCCGAGGCGCCCAGTTCGTCGATGTAGTCGGAGCGGTAGGTGTAGGCGATCCGAGCCGAGAAGCCGTACTTCTCGTAGTAGAGCTGGGCGCTGATCAGCATGTCCGACTGCTTGGGCAGGCTGGTTTCCTTGGCCCGGCCCGGCACCTTGAGCTTGCCGTCCAGGAAGGTGGCGTTGAGGTTGACCCCGAAGCCGTCGAGCGCGCCCGGCAGGAAGGTAAAGGGTTTCTGGAAGTTCAGTTCCAGGCCGGTCACGGTCGCTTCCGTGCCGTTCTGGAAGGAGAAGACATCGCCGTTGACGATGCTCACGCCACCGAAGGTGCCGGTCTGGTTTTCCAGGGTCGAGGCGAAGATCGGGTTGTCGATCTGCTTGCGGAAGATGCCGATCGAAAAGCCGCCCTCATCGGCGAAATAGTAGTCCAGCGAGAAGTCGAGGTTGACCGCCTGTTGCGGCTTCAGGTCGGGGTTGCCGAGGCTGACGTCGTCGCCGTCGACAGCCACGGTCGGGGCCAGCTGGAAGTACTCCGGCCGGCCGATAGCGGTGGTGATCGCCGCCCGCACCAGGATGTTCTCGCTGACATCCCACCGCAGATTCAGGCCCGGGAAGACGTCGGTGTAGCTGTAGCTGCCGAACCGGTTGTAGTCGTCGGCAAGCGTCGCAGTCGGGGTGACGGCGATGGCCTTGGTGTCGCCTTCGGTCTGCTCGACGCGGACGCCCGGGATGATGCTGATGTCGCCGAAGTCGAGGTTGGCCATCACGTAAGCGGCGGTGATGGTTTCCTGGACCTGGTAGTCGGAGCCGAGGCTCTCGACGATCTGGTCATCGAAGGAGTTGCTGAACAGGCCGGGGTTGGCTTTGAAGAAGGCGTTGACGCCGTTGTAGCTGATCGACGGACCGGCCAGGAAACGACCCTCGAAGGTGTCGCCGTAGGTCGGGCCGACTTCCGAGGTCAGGGTGCGGGTGGGACCGGTATAGGAGAACACCTGGCCGGTGGCGTCGGTGAACTTGTCCCGATCCAGCCACTTGGCGCCGATCTTCACATAGCTGTCGTTGCCGAGGACCGAGAGCGGCATCTGGAAGTCGATGCGGATCTGGTTCAGGTCTTCCTCGGCTTCACGGCTGACCTGCTTGAAGCTGCGCAGGCGATAGAAGCCCGGGTTGTAGGCGTTGGCGCTCAGGGTAACGCCGGCCGGGAAGCCGTCCTGGTTGCCGAACGAGCCGGTGATTTGGCCCGCGCCGCCGCCGGTGTTGTAGCGGTACTCGATCTCGTCGCGGATCGGGTCTTCCTTGGTGGCCAGATTGTGGGTGGCCTGGATGGTCAGAACGTTCTCGCCGATGTTGAACTCACCGCCGATGGCGATGGTCGTGGTGTCGGTGATCTCGTTGCGGACGCGCAGCAGCTTGCGGGCGCTGGCGCCGGTGGTGAAGGTTCCGCCGTCTTCTGTCAGGCTCGAGTAGCTAGCCGCCGAGGTCGGCAAGAAGAAGCGGGTGCGGTTGCGGATCTCGTCGTCGTCGAACTTCGAGTACATGATCCGGGCGTAGGCCTTGATGTCGTCGGTGGGACGCCAGTCGAGGTTCAGGACCGCGCCGGTGCGGGTGCGCAGGGCCGGGGTGTAGACCCGGTTGTCGAACTCGACCGGCAGGTCGACGCCGCCGACGGTCATGCGGCCGCCCGACAGCACGTCTTCCGAGTCCGAGGGACGTTCGGACCAGTTCAGGGCCATGACGACGCCAAACTGCTTGTCGGGACCAAACAGGGTCCCCGCCGAGAAGTCGCCTTCGTAGCTGTTCTCGTCGGTGATCTCGAAGCCGCCGACCGCGGCCCGGGCGTTGAGGATGGTTCGGCTGCGGTCGAAGGCGGTGACCGTCTTGATGTCGACCTGGCCGGCGATGGCGTTGGCGTCGAGGTCGGGGGTCAGCGACTTGACCACGCTGACCGAGCCGATCAGGGCCGAGGGGATGTCGTCGAGTTTGACGTTGCGCGATTCCGGCTCGGGGGCCGAGGCAGTCTGGGCGTTGATCGTGACGTTGGCCAGGTTCGGTTCGATGCCGCGGATGATCAGATAGCGACCTTCACCCTTGTCGGTGGCGACCGACACGCCCGACAGGCGGCGGACCGATTCAGCGACGTTCTGGTCGGGCAGCTTGCCCGCCTCGCCGCCCGAGACGACTTCGCTGGCGCTGGTCGCCTCGCGCTTCTTCTCGAGAGAGTCGCGGTCGCTGGCCCGCTGGCCGGTGATGACCACTTCATCGACCTCTTCCTGGGCCTGGGCTGCGGCGATGCCGGGCGCCACAAGGCAGGACGAGACCAAGAGCGCGCTCAACAGATATCGAGATTTCATACGACCCTCCCCATTGCTTCTCGTTGCAGCCCCTCTTGGCGAGGACGTGACGAACGAAGACTCGCTCCGACGGCTGATGAAACGGACACTACGAACAAAAATTCTATTTGACAACATGAATGGAAATTAAATTGCATTCCGCATTCGGAGCGATGATGTTGCCGTCAACAAAGGGGATGCCGATGACCAGGAAAAACCGTGCGCTGACAGCTCTGCGCCTGACGCTTGTGGCCAGCGTGGCCTCTGTTGCGCTGAGCGCCCAGGCCCAGACACCGCCGCCGCCCGCCGTGGCGCCGATCGCCGAGACGGCTCCGACAGTGCGCAACGACGCCAACACCGGGGTGCTGGTGTTCGACAAGGCCGGCGGCATGCGGATCGCCGGCAGCGGCGGCCTGGGAGGAGTCGAACTCTATAGTACGGACGGCGCCCGCCTGGCCTCGGTCCCGGCCGGCGAGGTCGTCGGGCTGGACGTTCGCTATAATGTGCCGCTAGGCGGACGGTCCGAGACGGTGCTCGGCGTCATGGACGCCCAGCAGGCCAAGATGCGCTTCTTCACGGTCGGCGAGGGCCTGACCGAGGTGACGGCGGGGACGCTGTCGGCCGGCCTGTCGGCGGAATCGGGCTGTCTCTACAAGAGCCCGCTGGACGGCAGCCTGTTCATGTTCGCCCTCGGCAGTGGCGGCGAGATCGAGCAGTGGTCGATCTTCGACAACGGCCAGGGCAAGCTCGACGGGCGGTTGGTCCGACGTCTGCACATCGCCTCCGAGGCCAGCTACTGCACCGTCGATGACGCCAGCGGCGCCCTTTACATCGCCGAGCAGGCCGTCGGGGTCTGGAAGTTCGACGCCGAGCCGGAAGCCGAGACCATTCCCACCCTGATCGACGCCGTCGGTCTGGGCCGGATCGATGAGGAGGCCGGCGGTCTGGCTGTCGTCGATGGCGGGCCGGGCGCCCGTTACCTGATCACCTCCAATGCTTCGGCCAATGCTTTCCACCTGTTCAATCGCGAGGACGGCAACAAGTACCTGGGCACATTCACAGTGACCGGTGTCGAGAACGCCGGCGGCCTGGCCTCGGGCGGCGGCCTGTTCCTGGCCATGGACGACGACAACCCGGCGGGCGCCAACTACAAGCTGGCCCGCGTGGGCGATATCGCCGGAGCCCTGAAGCTGAACGCAGGGACGCCGGCCGATCCGATGGCCGCCCTGCCCTCTCCGCTGCCCATCGTCCGTCCGATCGCCGAGACCCAGCCGGTCGGCCAGGGCGGCGACGCGGCCGACGACCCGGCCATCTGGGTCAACCGGGTCAACCCGGCCAGGAGCCTGATCATCGGCACCGACAAGCAGGCGGGCCTGGGGGTCTATGACCTGACCGGCAAGCGGGTGTCGTTCGCCGCCGACGGCAAGATGAACAACGTCGACCTGCGCGACGGCTTCAAGCTGGCAGGCCAGCCGGTCACCCTTGTCACGGCCAGCGACCGGACCAGGAACGCCATCGCCATCTATGTACTGGACGGCGCCAGCGGGGCCCTGCGCAACGTCTCCGACGGGGTGCAGAACACCGGCCTTGGCGACCCCTATGGCCTGTGCATGTACCAGAGCAAGGCCGGCAAGACCTACGTCTTCATCAACGACACCGACGGCAAGATGCGCCAGTGGCGGCTGGACCCGACGGCGACCGGCGCCGTCAAGGCGGTGCTGGTCCGCGAGTTCGCCTTCGCTACCCAGACCGAAGGCTGTGTCGCCGACGACGAGACCGGCTGGCTTTATGTCGCCGAGGAAGACGTCGCCCTGTGGCGGCTGAACGCCGAGCCCAAGGGGCCGGAGAACCGCACCCAGGTGACCAGCGTCGCCACCAACCCGGCGCTGAAGGACGACCTGGAGGGGGTCAGCCTCTACCTGCAGCCGGGCGGCAAGGGCTACATCGTGCTCTCCAGCCAGGGCAACAACAGCTACGCGGTGTTCCAGCGCGAGGGGACCAACGCCTATGTCGGTTCCTTCGCCGTGGTCGCCAACGGCCCGGCCGGCATTGACGGCTCGTCGGAGACCGACGGGCTGGACGTGACCAGCCGGCCGATGGGGCCGCTGTTCCCGAACGGCGCCCTGGTCGTCCAGGACGGCCGCAACGTCAGCCCGCCGGAGCCGCAGAACTTCAAGATCATCCCCTGGATCGGCATCGAGGCGGCGCTGAAACTGTCGGCGCCCTGAGCTAGAGAAAATTTCTATGCCAAGTCCAATATCAATCGATTGGACTTGGCCCTGCTTTGGGTGTCGCCTGTGGGTTGAACGCCGGCTTTGACCGGCGCCAACGCCACAGGAGGAAAAGATGGCCCACGACGGAAGTGACGAAGGCTCGCCGCTGAGCTGCCCGATCAAGGAACCCGCCGCGCTTCGGCGCCTGCTGGGCCGCACCAACCGCGACTGGTGGCCCAACCAGCTGAGCCTGGAAATCCTCCATCAGCATGGCGACCAGGGAAATCCCATGGGCGCCGACTTCGATTACGGCGAGGCGTTCAAGTCGATCGACTATGCCGGCCTCAAGCGCGACCTGACCGCCCTGATGACCGACAGCCAGCCCTGGTGGCCGGCCGACTATGGTCACTATGGTCCCTTCTTCATCCGCATGGCCTGGCACAGCGCCGGCACCTATCGCAGCGGCGACGGCCGGGGCGGGTCGTCGGCTGGCGGTCAGCGGTTCGCGCCGCTGAACAGCTGGCCGGACAACGGCAACCTCGACAAGGCCCGGCGCCTTTTGTGGCCGATCAAGCAGAAGTACGGCGCCAAGCTTTCCTGGGCCGACCTGATGATCCTGGCCGGCAACGTCGCCATCGAATCGATGGGCGGACCGACCTTCGGCTTCGGCGGCGGCCGCGCCGACCTCTATGAGCCGCAGAAGGACATCTACTGGGGCACGGAAGAGGAATGGGTCGGCGTCACCCGTCACGACGAGGAGTCCGGACGGGCGCTGGAAAACCCCCTGGCCGCCATCCAGATGGGCCTGATCTACGTCAATCCGGAAGGCCCGGGCGGCAATCCCGATCCGCTGAAGTCGGCCCGCGACATCCGCGAGACCTTCAGCCGGATGAGCATGAACGACGAAGAGACCGTCGCCCTGACCGCCGGCGGCCACACCTTCGGCAAGGCCCACGGGGCCGGCGACGCCTCGCTGGTCGGGGTCGAGCCGGAAGGGGCCGACATCGCCAGCCAGGGCCTGGGCTGGGTCAGCACCCACGAGAGCGGCATGGGCGATCATACGATCACCAGCGGCATCGAGGGCGCCTGGACCCCGACCCCGATCACCTGGGACCACAGCTACTTCCACATGCTGCTCGACTACGACTACGAGCTGGTCAAGAGCCCGGCCGGGGCCAAGCAGTGGCAGCCGGTCAACGTCGCCCCGAGCGACCTGGCGCCCGGGGCCCACAGCCCCGATCGCCGGGTGCCGACGATGATGACCACGGCCGACATGGCCTTCAAGATGGACCCCGAGTACCGCAAGGTCTCGGAGAAGTTCCGCGACGATCCGGCCTACTTCGCCGACGCCTTCGCCCGGGCCTGGTTCAAGCTGACCCATCGCGACATGGGGCCGAAGATCCGCTACCTCGGCCCGGAAGTGCCCGCCGAGGACCTGATCTGGCAGGACCCGCTGCCGGCCCCGAGCCATCCGCCGGTCGACGCGGCGGGGATCGCGGATCTGAAGGGCAGGATCGCCGCCTCGGGGCTTTCGGTCTCGGACCTGGTCAGCACCGCCTGGGCTTCGGCCGCGACCTATCGCGGTTCGGATCACCGGGGCGGCGCCAACGGGGCCCGCATCCGGCTCAGCCCCCAGAAGGACTGGGAGGTCAACAACCCCGCCAGGCTGTCGGCGGTGCTGGAGACGCTCGGCCGCATCAAGAGCGAGTTCGCCGGCAACGTCTCGATGGCCGACCTGATCGTGCTGGCCGGCAACGTCGGCGTCGAGCAGGCGGCCAGGGCGGCCGGCCATAGCATCGAGGTTCCCTTCCATCCGGGCCGGGTCGATGCGACCGACGAGCACACCGATGCGGCCAGCTTCGAGGTGCTCGAGCCCAAGGCCGACGGTTTCCGCAACTATCTCTCGGTCAAGTTCAGCGTGCCGACCGAGGAACTGCTGATCGACCGCGCCCAGCTTCTGCGCCTGACGGCGCCGGAGATGACCGTGCTGGTCGGCGGCCTGCGGGTGCTTGGCGCCAACCATGGCGGCTCCAGGCACGGCGTGTTCACCGACCGGCCCGGCCAGCTGACCAACGACTTCTTCGTCAACCTGCTCGACATGGGCACCGCCTGGAAGCAGGTGGACGCGTCGGGCGACGAGGAGTTTGTCGGCACCTGCCGCAATACCGACGAGCAGAAGTGGACGGCGACACGGACCGACCTGGTCTTCGGGGCTAACTCGGAACTGCGCGCCCTGTCGGAGGTCTACGCCGGCAGTGATGCGGGCGAGAAGTTCGTCAAGGACTTCGTCAAGGCCTGGACCAAGGTGATGAACAACGACCGCTTCGACCTGCCCCGCAGCGTTCGGGGCTAGGGCGCGGCTAGGCTTTTCGAACTAGCGCTTGTCTTCCGCCGGGGCAGTCACCTGACTGTCCCGGCGATTTCATTTTGGAACCCGTTATAATGATGCGGGTGTGGGAACGGAGACCGGTGATGAAGGCGATTGAGGTTCACGGCGGCGGCGGACTGGACAAGCTGGCTCTGGTCGACCGGGCCGATCCGGGCGAGCCCGGCAAGGGCGAGATCAAGGTTCGTCTGCGGGCCTCCTCCCTGAACTATCACGACCTGATGGTGGTCAAGGGCATGATCCCCACGCCCGGCGACCGGGTGCCGATGTCGGACGGCGCGGGCGAAGTCGTGGCCGTCGGCGAGGGCGTGACCGACTTCAAGGTCGGCGACCTGGCCGTCTCGACCTTCTTCCCCGACTGGCTCGATGGCGAGCCGCCGGAGACCGCCTTCACCCGCGTGCCCGGCGACGGCATCGACGGCTACGCCCGCGAACAGGTGATCATGCCGGCCACGGCCTTCACCCAGGCGCCCAGGGGTTGGAGCGCCGCCGAAGCGGCCACCATCACCTGCGCCGGGGTCACCGCCTGGCGCTGCCTGGTCGTCGACGGCAACCTGAAGGCCGGCGAAACCGTGCTGGTCCAGGGGACCGGCGGGGTGTCGATCTACGCCCTGCAGATCGCCAAGGCGTTCGGCTGCGAAGTCATCGCCACCTCCTCGTCGGACGAGAAGCTGGAGCGGCTCAAGGGCCTCGGGGCCGATCACCTGATCAACTACAAGACCACCCCCGGCTGGGGCGGCAAGGCCCGCGAGATCACCAATGGCCGCGGCGTCGACCACATCGTCGAGATCGGCGGCTCGGGCACCATGCCCCAGTCGATCACCGCCAGCCGCATCGGCGGCCATATCGGCCTGATCGGCGTGCTGGCCGGCTATTCGGGCGAGATCCCGACGGTGGCCATCATGGGCAAGTCGATCAAGCTGATCGGCCTGACCGTCGGCAGCCGCCGCCATCAGCAGGATATGGTGCGAGCCATCGACGTGGTCGGCTTCAAGCCTGTGCTCGACAAGCACTTCCCGCTCGAGCAGCTGGGCGCCGCCTTCGCGCACCAGGAAAGCGGCACGCACTTCGGTAAGATCATCGTCGACATCTAGGCGAAGGCCGGCGGTCCGGGGGGACCGCCGGCCTTGGCTCTACGAGACCGGGATCAGTTGGACGGTGAAGAGTGAGTGGTTGATCTCGCCGGTGTTCTGCTGGCTGACGATGCCGGTTACCTGGTCATTGGGGCTGACAGTGCAGGTCGATATACCCATCGCGTTGTTCTGGAAGACGATCGACACCGGCCAGGATCCCAGCCCGGTCAGCTGAACCTGTCCGGACGCTGTCCCGTTGATGTCGTTGGTCGAAACGCCCCATTTGACGGAATTGTACTGCGGCAGCGCGTCACCCTGGTTCGGAGTTTCGCCCTGAACCCAGCTGTTGCCTGAGCCGCAGGCCACGGCCTGGACCGTCAGATTGCCTCGGGTGTCGTTGGTGACCACCACCTCGACGCTGCGATATCCAAGATCGGCCATGGCCGTCCCCCCTGTGACCTGCTTCCCCCTTCAAGATAGCGGGGACGCGCGCAAGCTGTAGCACACGCAACACAACGTCACATTTTATCCCGCGCTGTTCAACCAGCCGTATGCAGCGCCTTAAGATACTCAACCTCTTCGGCCGAGCCGATCATCACCGACACTCGCTGGTGCAAACCGGTGACCGGGGTATCGAGAATATCGGTCATGCCGTCGAAGGCCTGGCCGCCGGCGCGATCGACAATCATCGCCATCGGGTTGGCCTCGTACATCAGGCGCAGGCGGCCCGCCCGGTCGGGCTCGCGCTTGTCCCAGGGATAGAGGAAGACCCCGCCCCGGGTCAGGATGCGGTGCAGGTCGGCGACCATCGAACCGACCCAGCGCATGTTGAAGTTCCGCCCGCGCGGCCCCTCCTTGCCCGCCAGGACCTCGTCGACATAGGTCTGCACGGCGGGCGCCCAGTGGCGATAGTTGCTTGCGTTGATCGCGTATTCGCTGGTCCGCGCCGGCAGGGTCATCTGCTCGGCGGAGCGGTTCCATACGTTCGTCTCGGGATCGAGAGTGAAGCCGGCGACCCCCTGCCCTGTCGTCAGCACCATGGTCACCTGCGGGCCATAGACGACATAGCCAGCGGCCACCTGGTTGCGGCCCGGCTGCATGAGGTCGGCCTCGACGGCGGCGCGGGCAGGCAGCGCCCCCTTGGCCGGCAGAATCGAGAAGATGGTGCCGACCGAGACGTTGACGTCGATGTTGCTGGACCCGTCGAGCGGATCGAACAGCAGGTAATACCCGCCCTCGGGGCCCAGGTCTCGGACCGGGATGATGTCGTCCTGCTCCTCGGACGCCATGGCGACGAGCGCGGGGGCGCGGGCGGCGACCTGAACCAGGATGTCGTCGGCCAGCACGTCCAGCCCCTTCTGGACCTCGCCCTGCACATTGACCGAGACGGCGGCGGCGTGCTCGGCCCCGCCCCGGCGGACAGCGCCAGCGATCTCCACGCAGGCGTCGGCGACGGCGAGGATCAACTCGGCCAGGGCCGGATGGGCGGTCGACAGATGGTCGGACAGGGTCAAGGCAGGCTCCGTCATTGGACGCGCGCCCCTTAGCAAGGTTCGGCGGCGGGGCGAAGGCCTTCGGGCCAATCGAAGCCGCTAACGGGCGTCGAGACTGGCCGAGATGGCAGCCGCTGTCGCCTTTGCTCCGGCCAGGGTGGGGTGAAATGGCGCCGGGCCGGCGTCTTTCCAGCCGGTCGTCCAGGGGTCGGTGGCGCAGGCGTGATGGGCGGCGCCCAGTCGGTTCATGTCGACCACGACCGCGCCGGCCTCTCGCGCGGCGGCGATGGTGGTCTGCGCCAGGCGGAGGGCCACGACGCGCATCCGGTCGGCCTCGGCCGCGGTCAGGCCAAGGCGGGCGCAGGTTCCGGTGGGCGGCAAAACGGCAGGGTAGGTGGCGACCACGAGGGTGGCGTTCGGCGCCTTGGCCCGAATAGCGCCCAAGGCGGCCTTCAGGTCGGCGCGGAGCGTCTCGTAGGGCCGGTCGGTCTTCGGCCCCTTCCAGAGGGCGCGCGTAAGGGAGCCCATGAAGCTGTCGTCCTTGGCCGCGGCCGGCAGGGACAGATCGCCGACGTAGCCGATGTCGTTGCCGCCGACCGTCAGGGTTACCAGTCTGGTCTGGGCCGTGATGACCCGCAGCTGGGGACCCTGAAAGAACTGGCCACCGGTGAGAACGTGTTTGGTGACCGCGCCGCCGCAGGCCATATCGACGAGGCTCAGGCCGCGCATAGCGGCCAGTTGATGGGGGTAACCGCCCACGCCACGGGCGCAGAGGAGCGGGCTGCCGTTCTCGAGTTTGCCGAGGCCCGCCCCGGCGGCGTAGCTGCTGCCGAGGGCAACATATTCCGGCGGGTCCTTCGGTGTCTGGACACCCTGGGCGGCGAAGACAGCGATGGCCAGGCCGAGGAGGATGACGAGGAGGGCGGCGAGGGCCGCCAGGCCCCGGACCAGCCAGCGGCGCATCAAATGGCCGCCGGGCCGGGTTCGGTGGCGCTTTGCGGCGCGTTGCGCATGGCCAGCCAGAAGGCGATCAGGCTGGCCGCGCCGGTGACGACGCCGACGATAGCCAGGGAGAGGCCGATCTGTGTCTCGCCGCCGAGCAGCTGGCTGAGGCCCGCGACGACGACGGGGGCGGCGCCAAGGCCGACCAGGCTGCTGATGACGATGAAGGCGCCGAGGCAGACGCCGCGGATCTCGTTGGGCACCAGGACGGCGATGGTGGTGGCGGTGACCAGGCCGGTGACCGTGCCCGCCAGGATCAGGATGGCGAACATGACGGCGAAGCCCGGCACCGTCGGCATGATCGGGAACAGGGCCGTGGGCACGCCGACGGCGGCGGCGATGACGGCGGCGAGCAGGACGCCGCCGCGCATCTTCTGGCGCTGGCCCCAGTCGGCGGAGAGGCCCCCGATGATGGCGCCCAGGAGGCCGCAGCCGAGCAGGATGGCGCCGACCCAGCCGCCGAACTCGCTGGCGGTCTGGTCGTAGTTGCGCATCAGGACCGGGGCGACCCAGACGCCGGCGGCGGCGTCTGCCATGGTCACGGAGATCTGGCCGATGAACAGAGGGCCGAGGAAGGCGCGGCGGTCCCACAGCTCCCTGAGGGCGACCTTGAGGGCGGCGCTGGTTTCGCCGACCTCGCGGCGGGCGGGCTCGGCCATGGTCAGCAGGGGCAGGATGAGGGCGGCGCTGAACAGACCGAAAATCAGGTGGAGTTCGCGCCAGGGGGTCAGGCCCAGCAGGCTGACGTGGCCGGATTTGGCGAAGGCGTCGAGCAGCTGGCCGCCGAGGGCGAAGGCGATGGCGACGCCGCCGATGTTGCCCACCGTCAGGAAGAGCAGCGAACGGCCGCGGTTCTTGGGCAGGCAGAGATCGGCGGCCAGGGAGATGGCGACGGTGACCGCGCAGGTCGAGCCGAAGCCGGTCAGCATGCGGCCGATGATCAAGGGCCAGAAGCCGTCGACGAAGGCGGTCATCAGCGTGCCCGCCGTCCACAGGGCGACGAGCCCGGTCAGGATGCGCACCCGCCGGCCGTGGTCGGTCCACCAGCCGATGGGCAGGGACAGCAGGGCGATGGGGATGGCGGCGGCGAGGCCCTGAGCCAGGCTGATCTGCACATCGGTGAGATGCAGATCGGCCTTGGCCGCCTCCTGCAGCGGCGAGAACAGGGTGCGCAGGGTCGAGCCGCTGGCGATGGTGATGGCCAGGATCAGGATGCCGAGCCAGGCGCGGTGGATGACGGGCAGTTCGGTGGCGTCGGCCTTGGCGGCGCCGGGGGCGATGGCGTGGACGGTCATCGCTTCAGCTCCTGGGCCTTGAGGACATCGCCGACGGCGGTTTCGAAATGGTCGTCCATGGCGGCGACGGCGGCGGCCGGGTCGCCGGCGAAGATGGCCCGGGCGACGGCGCGGTGGCGGGCGATGGTGCCGTGGCGCTCTTCCTCGGTTGAACGTGTCGCCCAGGCGGTGGGGACGGCGGTTTCCATCAGGGGGCCGAAGGAGGCGACGATCTGGACGAACAGGGCGTTGTGGCTGGCCTTGGCGATGGCGTCGTGGAAAGCGATGTCGTGGCGGGTCATGGCCGGCAGGTCGCCCATGGAGGCGGCCATGGCCTCGGCCAGGTCGACGATGCGGCGGGCCTCGTCCTCGGTGCGGTTCGCGGCGGCCAGGGCGGCGGTGCGCAGTTCGACCGTGCGGCGGACGTCCCAGACTTCGGGCACTGTGATCTGGGCGGTGTCGACGGCGTGGCCGAGGTTGGAGGCCATCACGGCCCCGTCGAGGGCGGCGACCCGCGGCTTGCGCCCATTGCCGACATCGATCAGCCGCAGGGCCGCCATAGCCCCGAACGCCTCGCGCATGACGGCGCGGCTGACGCCCAGGCTGGTGGCGAAGAAGGCCTCGCCCGGCAGACTGTCGCCGACCTTGAGGCCATGTTCGCGGATGTGATCGGTGACCGCGCGGACCGACCGCTGGACCAGCGAGCCGCCTTCGTCGCGCGCGCCATTGTGTACTGCAACCACGCCCATGAGCGTTCAGTCCTGTCTTAGGCCGCGAGTTCGCGGGCGCGGAAATCGGAGGGCGAGGCGCCGAAGCGGCGGCCGAAGGCGCGCGCGAAGCTGGCGTTGTTGAGGTAGCCGTTCTCATAGCCGACGAGGGAGACCGGCAGATCGGTGGTCAGCAGCATGCGGCTGGCCTGTTGCAGGCGCTGTTCGGCGATGGCCTCGGCGACGGTCGAGCCGAACATCTCCTTGAAGCCTCTGGACAGCTTTTCGCGGTTGAGGCCGCAGTGGCTGGCGATGCCGTCGAGAGAGAGCTTCTCGTTCCAGCGCTCGTCGATCAGGCGGCGGGCGGCGAGGATGCGCATGGCGTCGTCGCGCGACAGCTGGCCGTCGCTGGCCATCGGCACCAGGCCGCCTTCGGTCAGCAGGAAGAAGGCTTCGGAGAGCAGCTCGACCCCCTTGGCGGCGCGGTAGATGTCGGCCGCCTCGCCGGTGCGCTGGGTGTCGCGCAGGGCCAGGGCGATGGTGCGCAGCCCGGTCGGCAGGTGGAACAGGCGCTGGTCGTCGCGGTCCAGAGCCTCAGCGCCGACGCGGTTCACGACGTCGGGCGCGATCAGCAGGATGATGCGGGTGGCCTCGTTCTCGCGGGCCAGCAGGGCGGGGACCTTGTCGGCGCCAACCACTTCCAGGGACGCCTGGCTGTTGATCGAGCCCATGCCGCAGCACAGGGCGACGGCGTACTCGGGCATGGCCACGGAATCGAAGGGGCCGCCGCCGACCAGAATGGTCAGTTCATGCGAGACGACGATGGTCTCGTGAGCACGCACGGCCTCGGACGCGAACTGACCCATGGCGATGTCCTCCCGCCCCTCTCCCGGGGGCCGAGTCGCACCATGGACCTATCTGACAGGTTCGTCCATACCTGTCAGATAGGTTGCGACGTAAGGAAGCGGCATGGGCCGAGGTCAAGGCTGACTGAGCAACACCTTCATGGACGCAGCCGCGTTCAGCAGCGGGTCGGGCGAGCGGGTGACCCGAGCAAGGATCAGGGCGCCTTCGAGCAGCGCCAGAAGGGTTTGCGCCAGCGCCGGCGCGCGGTCGGGGGTGACGCCGGTGCGAAGCAGGCCGGCCTCGATCGCCGCCTGCCAACGCAGGAAGCCGTGGCGAGCGGCCTCGGCCAGGGCCGGAGACGTTGCGGCGGTCTCGAGGGCGACGGTGGCGATCGGACAACCGTCGCAGAAGCCAGACCGTTCGAGGCTCCTGGCGCTGCCTTCGAACAGTCTCTGGACACCGTCGGCGGCGGTTCGGTCGGCGGCAAAGCAGGCCTCGAAGAAGCGCGCCAGGCCTTCGCCCGCCTTGTCCAAGGCGGCGACCCCGAGCTGTTCCTTGCCGCCGGGAAAGTAGTGATGGGCCGAGCCCCAAGGCGCGCCGGACGCCTCGATGAGCTTGCGCCAGGAGGTGGCCGTGTAGCCCTCCCGCTGGAAGAGCGTCATGGCGGTTGAGATCATCTGGTCGCGGGGTGACGGGGTCATGCCCTTGACTATGACGACTGTCCTAGAATATCAACCGTTAGGACAGTCGTCTTAACCGGGGATTTTTCGATGAAGCAGCTCACCGTGATGGGTCCAAACAGGCTGGAATGGCTGGAGGTCCCGGCGCCGAGGCTCTCGGGGCCGCTGGGGGCGATCGTGCGGCCGGTGGCGGTGGCGGTCTGTGACTTCGACCGCGCCGTGGTGACCGGCCGCTACCCCAACCTGCCGCTGCCCATCGCCATCGGCCACGAGATTGTCGCCGAGGTCGTCAAGGTCGGGGCCGAGGTCCGGGACATCCGGGTCGGAATGCGGGTGGTGCTGCCGCTGCACATCAACTGCGGGACCTGCCCCAGCTGCAACGCCCGGCGCACCAACAGCTGCACCTCACGGCCGGCGTTTTCCAACTATGGCTCCGGAGCGCGCGCCGGCGACTGGGGCGGCGGCATGTCGGACCTGCTGTCCGTGCCCTATGCGGACGCCATGGCCGCGCCCGTGCCGGCCGGGCTGTCGGCCGCCGACTGCGCGGCCGTGGGCTGCAACCTGGTCGACCTGCACCGCACCATCGCGCCGCATCTGGGGGATTTTCCTGACCCGACGGTGCTGATCGTCGGCGGCAAGGCCCACAATATGGGACTCTACGGGATCGTGGTCGCCAGGGCGCTTGGCGTCGAGCGCATCGACTTCCTGGACGATTCGCCGGACGTCCTGGCGGCGGCGGAGGCGCTGGGCGCGCGGCCGGTGAAGCTTTCGGACACCAAGCCCGGCGACCTCTATCCCATCGTCGTCGACTGCAGCGGGGCCGTGGATCGCCTGGCCGTCGCCCTGGGCAAGCTGGGCCCCGACGGCGTCTGCACGCCGGTCTGGCCAACCATGGGCGAAGCGGCGATTCCTGCCGGCGCCATGTTCCTGCGCAACGGCCGGCTGATCATGGGCCAGCCGCACGCCCGGGCCCACATGGACCCGGTGCTGGCGCTGATGGCGCAGGGGAAGTTTTCCAGCACCTCGATCCCGACCGAGATCCTGCCCTGGGATAGCGCCGCCGAGGCGTTCGGCTACGGAGAGACCAAGCGGATCTTCGTGCGGGACTAGGCGGTCCGCAGCCGCAGGAACCTGCCCAGCGCCGCCAGGCTGTCGCGCCGCGCCTGCACCGAGACCTCCGCCGTCGGATGGAAATCGAAGCCGTGCGGGCCGCCGGGATAGACGTGCAGCTCGGTCGGGACGCCGGCCCGCATCAGGCAGCGGGCGTATTCCAGGTCCTCTTCCAGGAAGAGGTCGAGGGCGCCGGTCGAGATAAAGGTCGGGGGCAGACCCGACAGGTCTTCGGCCCGGGCCGGGGCGGCGTAGGGAGAGACGCCGTCGGAGCCGGGCTCGACGCCAAGAATGGCGGCCCAGCCGAAGTGGTTGTTGTGCGGCGTCCAGATGAATTCGCCGACGTAGGGGTGAGGATCGGGGTGGGTGACCGTGCGGTCGTCGAGCATCGGGTAGATCAGGTGCTGGAAGGCCAGTTTGTACTCACCCCGGTCGCGGGCCAGCAGGGCCAGGGCGGCGGAGAGGCCGCCGCCGGCGCTCTCGCCCATGACGCCGATGCGGGCCGGGTCGATGCCGAGGGTCTCGGCGTTGGCGACGGTCCAGGCCAGGGCCGCGTAGCAATCCTCGACGTTGCCGGGAGCAACGGTCTCGGGGGCCAGGCGGTATTCGACGGTGACGATGACGCAGCCGAGCTCGGCCACCCAGTTGCGGTGCACCGGCTCCTGCGGGGCGGCGGCGCCGAGCACGTAGCCGCCGCCGTGGATATGCAGGATGCAGCCGACGGGTCCGGTCCGCTCGGGCGGGCTGTAGACGATGACGCCGACGTCGGGCGCGTCCTTGGGACCCGGGATTTCGAAGACCTGGCGGGTGACCTCGGCCGCCCTGCCCTCGGCCGGCGGGAACGGGATGCGGTCGGCGTTGCGCAGGTCTTCCAAGATCTCGTTGCTCAGCATCGAGGTCGGGAAGATGTCGAGCAGGGGCGACACCTCGGCATCAACCAGAGGGCGGGTTCCGGTCGGGGCCGGCCTGGAGGGGGTGGTCACAGGCTGAAGATCTTTCCCGGGTTGAACAGGTCCTTGGGATCAAGGGCCCGTTTGATCAGCCGCATCATGTCTACGGCGTCACCCAATTCTTCGACCAGCCAGTCCTGTTTGCCAATGCCGATCCCGTGCTCGCCGGTGCAGGTGCCGTCCATGTCGAGGGCTCGCCGGACGAGACGCTCGTTGAGGTGCTCGACCTCGGCCTGTTCGGCCGGGTTTTCCGGATCGATGACGAAGACCACGTGGAAGTTTCCGTCGCCGACGTGGCCCAGGATGGTGGCGGGTACGGTGGCGTTCAGCAGGTCCTTCTTGGTCTCGCCGATGCATTCGGCCAGGCGGCTGATCGGCACGCAGACGTCGGTCGGCCAGCCCACGGCGCCGGGGCGCAGGGCAGTGGCGGCGTAGAAGGCCTGGTGGCGAGCCTTCCATAGCCTGGCCCGCTCCTCGGGGAGGTTCGACCACTGGAACTCGGAACCGCCGTTGTCGGCGGCGATGGCCGAGACGGTCTCGACCTGCTCCTGGACGTAGCGTTCGGAGCCGTGGAATTCGAAGAAGAGGGTCGTCTTCTCCGGCAGCTTCAGACCGCTGTAGGCGTTGCAGGCCTTGATCTGCATGTCGTCGAGGATCTCGACGCGGGCCAGCGGGATGCCAAGCTGGATCGACTGCACGACCGTGTCGACCGCCCCGGCCAGGGTCTCGAAACTGCAGACCGCCGAGAGGATGGCCTCAGGAATGCCGTGCAGGCGAAGGGTCACCTCGGTGATGACGCCCAGCGTGCCCTCCGAGCCGATCATCAGCCGGGTCAGGTCATAGCCGGCCGCCGACTTGCGGGCCCGGCGGCTGGTGCGGATGTCGCGGCCATCAGGGGTGACGACACGCAGGGACAGGACAGCTTCACGCATGGTGCCGTAGCGCACCGCATTGGTGCCCGAGGCGCGGGTCGCCGCCATGCCGCCGATGGTGGCGTTGGCCCCCGGATCGATGGGGAAGAACAGGCCGACGTCACGCAGGTGCGTATTGAGCTCCTCCCGCCGGACGCCCGCCTGGACGGTGACATCGGAGTCCTCGGCGTTGACGCTGAGGATGGCGTTCATCTCCGAGAGGTCCAGGGTGACGCCGCCCCGCACCGGGATGGTGTTGCCCTCGATCGAGGTGCCGGCGCCGAAGGGGATCAGCGGCGTGTCATGCTGATTGCACAGCTTGACCAGCGCCACGACCTCTTCGGTCGAGCGGGCGAAGACCACCGCATCCGGCAGCACGACGTCGAAGTGGCTTTCACTCTGTCCGTGCTGGCGGCGCATGGCCTCGCCGAGGTGGAGGCGATCCCCGAAGACCGCCCGGGCGTCAGCCAGGAAGGTCTCGGAAAGGCCGTGGCTGACACTCAAAGCGTTCATCGGAGATCACGCGTATCAGAAGTTCACCGAGGCGCGGATACCGACGCGACGCCCGTCGCCCTGGATGGCCAGGTTGGTCGCCAGGAAGGCAAGGCCCGCCTTCTCGAGCAGCGAACGGTCGATGTAGGACTCGGTGTAGTCCTCGTCGAACAGGTTGGTGGCGAACAGGGCCACGTTGATGTCGCCATGCACCAGGGTCAGCGAGGTGTTGACCAGGCTGTAGCTCTCCAGGACCGGCACGTTGGACGCGGCCAGGGTCGAGCCGATGCGTTCGCCCTTGCCGACGAGCGTGACGTCCCACCGCAGGTCGTCGCTACCGATGGGCAGGGTGTAGCTGCCGTTCAGGTGGTAGTTCCAGTCGGGCACGAACAGCAGGCGATCGCTGGCCAGGGTCATGCCCGTGGTGTCGAAATAGGCGGTGTCGTCGGTGATGCGGGCATGCAGCAGGGTCAGGCCGGCGCTGAACGACAGGTTGTCCGTCGGGCGCCAGCGGGCCTCCACTTCCAGGCCGTAGGACTTCACGTCGCCGCTGTTGAGGTTGATGGCGACAAAGCCGGCGCCGCCGACCTTGGGGGCCAGCGAGTTCTGGCCGATGTAGTCCTTGTAGTCGTTGTAGAAGACGGCGGCATCGACCGAGAGCTTGTTGTCCGGGGTCGAGAGCTTGGTCCCGATCTCGTAGGTCCAGACGGAGTCGCCGCTGTAGATCGGGTTCGGCGCGCCGGCGCCGTTGGAGCCGCCGCCGCGGAAGCCGCGGCTGACCGAAGCATAGGTCATGACATCGTCATTCCAGTGCTTGGTGATCGTGAGGCGGGGCTGCAGCTGGTAGGCCTCGTACTCGTTGGTGGCGTTGGTGGCGGTGACCAGCTGGTGGTCGTAGCGCAGGCCGCCGGTGATCTCGAGGCTGTCGTCGATCTTCCAAAAGGCGGTTGCGAAAACGGCCTGTTGCTGGATGTGCTGGGTGGCGACCGAGGTCTGGGTGATACCGAAGGGCACGATGGTGGTGTCGTTGCCGTTGGTCGTCTCGACATCGTTGGCGAAGACGCCGACCAGGGTCGAGAAGCTGTCGGTCCACTCGGTGTCGGCACGCAGTTCGGCGGTGTAGCTGTCCGCGTCGTTGTGGCCGTTCGAGACGCGCAGGAAATCGACGGGGCCGAAGTCGCCGTCGCCCTTGGCTTCACCTTCCTTGCGGTCGTAGGCGGCGATGGCCGTGACCTTGGTGTTGCCGATGTCGAAGACGCCCTTGGTGTTGAAGCCGCGGTACTCGTAGGTGGCGATGCTGTTGAGGTTCAGGGTCGTGTCGCGGCTGTGGTCCTTGGGGCCGGTGACGTTGACATAGGGGGTCTGGCCACCGGTGACGCGGTCGAAGTAGGCGCTGGTGGTGATCACCGCGTTGGGGCTGACTTCCCAGCGCAGCGAGCCGTTCACCGACTGCTGCTCAAGCGGGCTGGCGTTGCCGCCGGCCAGGGCGTTTTCGGAGAAGCCGTCCTGGGTGTGGTAGCTGGCCGCGATGCGGGCCTGCAGCTTGCCCTCGATGATCGGGCCGGAGATGGAGGCGGCGACGGTGCCGTAGTTGTCCGGGGCGGCCCAGGCGCCGCTGATGCGGGCGCGGTAGCTGTCGGAGGGCTGGCGGGTGACGACGCTGATGGCGCCGCCGAGGGTGTTGTTGCCGAACAGGGTGCCCTGCGGGCCACGCAGCACTTCGATGCGCTCGACGTCGAGCAGAGGGCTGTTCAGGTAGCTGGTGTTGGGCTGGTAGATGCCGTCGATGAAGATGCCGACGCCGGGCTGGACGGTGTCGATCAGGGTGGTGCCGATGCCGCGGATCGAGACGAAGGCGCGGCCGACGGCGTCGCTGTTGATGGTCAGGCCGGGGGAGTAGGCGGCGATGTCCTTGAGGACGTTGATCTGCTCGCGCTCGAGGGTGTCTGCGCCGACGGCGGTGACCGCGATCGGGATGTCCTTCAGGTTCTCTTCGCGCTTACGGGCGGTGACGATGATCTCGCCAACGTCGGTGGTGTCTTCGGCCGCGGCGGGAGCAGTGTCCTGAGCGAAGACGGCGGTGCCCGAGAGCAGGGCTGAGGCGGCGACGCCGGCGGCGAGAAGGGTGGTGAAGCGCATGAGGTTTCCCCTGGAGTTCCTGTGCCGGGAGGGCCCCGGTTCTAGCACCAAGGCTTAGAGCGCGCCGGACCTATCTGAAAGGTCGCGGGCTGTGCCGATCCGCAGGCGGAGTTGGCACAGGCGTCAAAACCCTACCAGCAGCTGTAGCCGCCGTCGGTCAGGACGATGGAGCCGGTCATCAGGCTGGCGGCGTCGCTGGCCAGGAACAGAATGACGGCGGCGACTTCCTCGGGCTCGCCGAGGCGCGCCTGGGGCGTGGAGTCGATCCAGCGCCGGTACATCGGCGCTTCCTTGTCGGCGAAGGCGTTCAGGGGCGTGGCGATATAGGTCGGCGCCACGGCGTTGACCCGCACGCCGCGGGCGCCCCACTCGGCGGCCAGGCTCCTGGTCAGGTGATGTACGGCGGCCTTTGAGGCGTTGTAGTGGGCCTGGCCTTGCGGGCGGTTGACGATGAAGCCGCTCATCGAGCCGACATTGACGATGCTGCCGGAACCTTGGCTGAGCATCTGTTTGCCGAACTCGCGGGCGCACCAGAAGGTCCCGTTGAGGTTGACGTCGAGCACCTTCAGCCAGCGCTCGTCTTCCATGTTCTCGGCGTCGATCTCGCTGAGCGCGATGCCGGCGTTGTTGACCAGGATATCGACGCGGCCATGGCGGGCGACGACCTCGGCGACCACCCGGGCGACGGCCGGCGAGTCGGTGACGTCGAGAATCAGGCCCTCGACGGCATAGCCCTTGGCGGCCATGGCGGCGACGGCGGCGTCGATGGCGTCCTGACTGAGGTCGCCGAAGATGACCTTGGCGCCGGCCTCGGCGAGCGCCTCGACCGTGCACAGGCCAATGCCGCTGGCCCCGCCGGTGACGAAGGCCACCCGGCCGGGAAGCTGGAAGCGCTGCAGGTACATCGGGTTGGTCCTTACGGACGCCAGTGCCTGGCGGCCGGCATGTCGGGGTCGGTGATCGTCTCGCCTGTTTCAAAGCGATGCACCTGGCGGGTGGCCGCATCATAGGCGGTCCAGGGCGCGCCCTTGCCCTTGGCGAAGTCGGCCCAGATGGCGTGCATGCGGTCGGCCAGGGCCTGGGGCGGGTTAGGGCCGGCGAAGCCCTTGGGGCCGGCCGCCGTGCGCAGGGTGTCGAACACGAAGGGAATTTCCAGGGCGTGGCAGGCGCCGAGCGCGCCGTCGAAGGCCGGGCTCTTCCAGTCGAACTCGTAGAACCAGGTCTTGCCCTGGTGCTTCTGGGCGAAGACGCGGGCCGGCCAACGGAAGACCAGGTCGTGCATGGCTTCGCTGAGCATGTCGCCGGCCTTCACCTTGCGGTCGTCGTAGCCGTAGTCCTGCAGGATGGCCTTGGCGTTCCGGATCGAGCGGCTGACCATGTACCAGGCCAGCCAGCGGTTGATGTTCTTCCGCACGCCCGTCGGCACGAAGTAGACGTTCATCTCTTCGAGGTTGGTGCCGACAAGGATCTCGACGTCCCTGGCCGCGCCATTGGCCAGCGCGACCAGCGGGTGCTCGGGCAGCACGTCGTCGCCGAACACTGGCAGGAAGCGTGAAAGGCCGAAGGCCGGCTCGCGGCCCTGATCGTCGCGAAGATTGAGCTGCACCGTCGGCATCTGAACCTTGTCGGCCCATTGCAGAGTCTGCTCGGCGGTCTTTGTCTTGAACCCCTCGACCGTGGCGGGCACGCCCATCATGCGGGCGACCTTGCGGGCCAGGCGGTGGCTGATCTCGACGGGGCGGACCATGGAGCCGTGGCCGCTCTGGATTATGGCCCGCCTGAACAGGCCCCTGGTCAGGGGCGAGGCGACGAGGTTGCCGATCGACATGGCGCCGGCGCTCTCGCCAAAGACCGTGACGTTGGCCGGGTCGCCCCCGAAGGCGGCGATGTTGTCCCGCACCCATTCGAGGGCGAAGATCTGGTCGCGCAGGCCGAGGTTGGTGATCCCGTCCGGGATGGCCATGAAGCCGTCGACGCCCATCCGGTAGTTGAGGCTGACCAGCACCACGCCGCTCTTCGCGAACGAGGTCCCGTCGTTGGCCGGGGTGTGGCCACTGCCGGCGACGAAGCCGCCTCCGTGGATCCAGACCATGACCGGCAGGCCATTCTCATTGCTTGGGCCGCCCTGCGGCGCCCAGACGTTGAGGTTCAGCCAGTCGTTGCCGGGGCGTGAGCCCTCGCCGATCAGCGGCGCGAGATCGAGGGCGTCGAACGGCCGGACGGTCTGCGGATAGGTCGGGCCGGGCGCCGAGGCGTCGCGCGGCTCGGACCAGCTGGCCGGCTTTTGCGGCCTGGCGAAACGAAGCTCGCCGACCGGGGCCGCCGCATAGGGCACCCCCAGGAAGCTGTTGACGCCATCGGCGGAGACGCCGCGCAACGGACCGCTCTGGGTCGTGACGATCGGCTGGGTCATGAGGGGGGAGGTTCCATCGGCCATGGGGCGTCTATACGCCCGTCAAGCCGGCGGTCCCCTCCCCGCCTGTGTGCCGGACGGCAGGAATGGCTTGCTTAAGCCCGTCCCGCCGCCCCGTTAGTCCGCGGCGGGACAGGTCCCCCGCGCCTAGAGGATCCAGCCGCTGGCGTTCGTCACCTGACCCGTGAAGGTCAGGGCGAAGTCCGCCGTGCCGTCGCCGTTGTTGTCGAGCTGCAGCGTCGTGACCTTGGTCACCGTGCTGTAGGTCAACACAGCCTGACCGGCGACGCCGCTGAAGCCGCTGGCCCAGGTGAAGGCCTGGTTGCCGCCCAGGTTGATGTTGGCGTCGATGGCTGACAGGTCGACCGTGTCCAGCGCGTTGCTGAAGTCGGTGATCCGGTCCGCACCCCCCGGTGCGGAGTCCGTGATCGCACTGAACACGAACCGGTCCGAACCTGAACCGCCGGTCATGGTGTCGAGCCCGATCCCACCGATCAGAACATCGTCACCGTCCCCACCGAGCATGCGGTCATTGCCCGCATCGCCCCAAAGGCTGTCATTGCCGGCGTCCCCGTTGAGGGTGTCGGCGTCGTCGCCGCCGTGGATCTGGTCGACCCCGTCGCCGCCGTAGAGGGTGTCGAGACCCGTCCCACCCCACAGGGTGTCGTCGCCGAGCTGGCCGAGGATGGTGTCGTTGCCGGCATCGCCCCAGGCCTGGTCGGCGTCATCACCGCCGTAGATCTTGTCGGTCCCGTCGCCGCCATAGAGCTTGTCTGCGCCGACGTCGCCGGACAGCTGGTCGTCGCCCGCGTCACCCTTGAGGATGTCGAGGCCCGCGCCGCCGTTCAGGTTGTCCAGGCCATCGCCGCCGCCCAGGTCGTCGTTGCCGTCCGCCCCTGTCAGCTTGTCGTCGCCGGCGTCGCCACGCAGGAAGTCGTTGCCGACGCCGCCGTTGATGACATCGTTGTCGGCGCCGCCGTAGACCTTGTCGTCGCCGCCATCGCCGTTGAGCGTATCGGCCCCGGCGTCGCCCAGGATCTGGTCGTTGTCGTCGCCGCCGTACGCCCGGTCGTTGCCGAGGTTGCCGTAGATCTTGTCGGCCCCGATCCCGCCGGTCAGCGTGTCGTCGCCGTCGAAGCCCGTCAGGGTGTCGTCGCCGGCGTCGCCGTACAGGAAGTCGCCGTCGACGCCGCCGTTGAGACGGTCGATGCCGTTGCCGCCATAGAGACGGTCGACACCGGCCTCGCCGTTCAGGGTGTCATCGTCGTCGTCACCGCGCAGGGTGTCGCCGCCGGCGCCGCCGGTGAGGACGTCCTTGCCGGTCCCGCCGGCCATGGTGTCGTCGCCCTCGCCCCCGAACAGCTTGTCGTCGCCGGCATCCCCGCTGAGGTTGTCGTTGTCGTTCTCGCCATACAGGCTGTCTGCCCCCTCGCCGCCGATCAGGCGGTCGGCGCCGTCGCCACCGTAGAGGCGGTCGATGCCGGCCTCGCCGTTGATCAGGTCGTTGCCGCCCATGCCCTTGAGCACGTCGTCGCCGGCCCGGCCCAGCAGGGTGTCGCCGCCGACGTTGCCGGTCAGGGTGTCGTTGCCAGTCCCGCCGTAGAGAGTCATGCGGGCCACCACCTGCACCGTGGCCACGGCGACGTTGCTGGTGGCCAGGCCGTCGGTGACGGTGACCTGGATCAGCCGGTCGCCGAGCGGCGGCGTCGGGTTGGTGGAGTTGAAGGTGACCAGGTGCAGCGCCTGCTGGAAGGCGCTCTCGCTGGCCGGCCCGGTCAGGGTCAGGATGCCCGTGCCGCTGTCATAGACGGAGGCGGTGATGCCCAGAGCCGTCAGGGCCGAGGCGTTGCTGATGCCCAGCCGATCGCCCGACGAGGGGTTGGTCAGGCGCAGGGTGGCGCTGGTCATGGTCGCATCGTCGGGATCGTCGACCAGGACGTCGGCCGGGATGATGATCACCGGCCCGGTGCTGTCGCCGAAGCCGACCACCGTGCCCGTGCCGCCGCGGCTGACCTGCAGGTCGAGGACCGGCGCGTCGTTGATGCCGAGCACAGTGATGTCGAGGCTGGCGGTGTCAGTTGCCCCGGCCGCATCTGTCACCGTGTAGGTGAAGCTGTCGGTCAGCGTCTGGCTGGCCCCCAGCGCCGCCACCTGGGCGTTGGCCCCGTTGACGACGTAGCTCCAGGTCCCGTCGGCGTTGAGCGTCAGGGTCCCGTACTGGCCGGCGAAGGCCGTTCCGACCGAGCCGCCGGTCACCGCCGAGACGGTCTTGCTGTCGCCGCCGTCAACATCGCTGTCGTTGGTCAGGACGTTGCCCGAGCCGTTGGGCCCGCCGTCGGTCGCATTGCCCAGATCATCGCCCGCCACCGGGGCGTCATTGGCGCCCTGGATGGTGATGGTCAGGGTGGTGGTGCTGGTCAGGCCGACCGCGTCCCGCATCGTGTAGGTGAAGGTCTCGGTCAGGGTGGTCCCCGCCGTACGCAGACCGTTCACCGCCGCATTGGCGTTGTCGACGACGTAGCTGTAGCTGCCGTCGGCGTTGAGGGTCAGCGAACCGTAAGCGCCGTTGAGGGCCGAACCGAGGGTTCCGGTCGTGGCGCCGAACGTGACCTCTGTGACGGTCCTGGTGTCGCCCGCGTCGTCGTCGGTGTCGTTGGTCAGGACGTTGCCCGAAGGATCGGTCCCGGCCCCGATGCCGGCTTCAACGGCCGTCGCCACATCCGCCACCGCCACCGGCGCCTCGTTGGCCCCGTAGACGGTGATGGTCAGGACGGCGGTGTCGGTCGCCCCGGCCGCGTCGGTCATGGTGTAGGTGAAGGACTCGGTCAGGCTGTCGGTCGGGCCGAGCGCGAGGACCGCCGGATCGCTCTCGTCGGTGACATAGCGGTAGGAACCATCGGCGTTGAGCGTCAGGGTCCCGTGGTCGCCGACCAGGCCGACGCCGACCGTGCCGCCACCGATGGCGGAGACCGTCCTGGTATCGCCGGTGTCGACATCGGTGTCGTTGCTCAGGACATTGCCGACCGCGTCGATGGGCGTTCCGTCGCCGTCCTTCATGGCCGAGCCGACGTCGTCGTTGGCGATCGGGGCGTCGTTGCCGCCCTGGACCGTGACGGTCAGGGTCGCGGTGCTGGTCGCCCCGGCCGCGTCGCGCACCGTGTAGGTGAAGACATCGCTCAGGGTATCCGAAGCGGTGCGCAGGGCGCCCACCGCCACATCGCTGTCGTCGACGACGTAGGTGTAGGAGCCGTCGGCGTTGAGCGTCAGGCTGCCGTACTCGCCGGCCAGGGCCGAGCCGAGCGTGCCGCCGCTGAGGGCGGAGACGGTCCTGGTATCGCCCGTGTCCACGTCGCTGTCGTTGCTCAGGACGTTGCCGGTGGCGTTGCTGCCCGCAGCCGTCCCGGCCTCGACCGCCACGCCGCTGTCGTTGACGCCGACCGGGGCGTCGTTGGCGCCGTTGATGGTGATCGCCAAGGTGGTGGAGCTGGTCGCCCCGGCCGTGTCCGCCACCGTGTAGGTGAAGGTGTCGGTCAGGGTCTGGCCGGCCTGCAGGGCGTTGACGGCCGCATTGGCGTTGTCGACCGCGTAGCTCCAGGTCCCGTCGGCGTTGAGGGTCAGCGCGCCGTAGGTCCCGGCCGAGGCCGAGCCCACCGTCCCGCCGCTGAGGGCGGAAACGGTCTTGCTGTCGCCGCCATCGACGTCCGTATCGTTGGTCAGGACGTTGCCGCTGGCCCACGAACCCGCCGCCGTGCCGGCCTCCAGGGCCGAGCCGGTGTCGGCCGCCGCCATCGGGGCGTCGTTGGCGCCCTGGATGGTGATGGTCAGGGTCGTCGAGCTGGTCGCGCCCGCCGTATCGCTGACGATGTAGGTGAAGACCTCGGTCAGCGTCTGGCCGGCGGTCCGCAGGGCCTGGACAGTCGCGTTGCTGTTGTCGATGACGTAGCTGTAGCTGCCGTCGGCGTTGAGCGTCAGGCTGCCGTAGGCGCTCGGCGTCGCCGCACCAACCACGCCGCCGATCAGGCCGGAGACGGTCTTGCCGTCGCCGCTGTCCACATCGGTGTCGTTGGTCAGCACGTTACCCGTGGCGTTGGAGCCCGCAGCCGCGCCGGCCTCGACCGCCGTGCCGGTGTCGGCGACGGCCACCGGGGCGTCGTTGGCCCCATGGACGGTGATGGTCAGGGTGGTCTGGCTGGTCGCCCCGGCCGCGTCCGTCATTGTGTAGGTGAAGACGTCGGTCAGGGTGTCGCCGGCCGTCCGCAGGGCGTTAACCGCCGCGTTGGCGTTGTCGACGGCGTAGCTGTAGCTGCCGTCGGCGTTGAGGGTCAGCGCGCCGTAGGTCCCGTTGAGGGCCGAACCGAGCGTGCCGCCGCTGAGGGCGGTGACGGTCTTGCTGTCGCCCGCGTCGACGTCGGTGTCGTTGCTCAGGACATTGCCCGTCGCATTCGACCCGGCGCTGGTCCCGGCCTCGGTCGCCGAGCCCGTGTCCGCCACGGCCACCGGGGCGTCGTTGGCCCCCTCGATGGTGATGGTCAGGGTCGTCGAGCTGGTCGCCCCCGCTGTGTCGGTCACAGTGTAGGTGAAGACGTCGCTCAGGGTCTGACCCGCCGTACGCAGGGCCTGGACCGCCGCGTTGGCGTTGTCGATGGCGTAGCTGTAGCTGCCGTCGGCGTTGAGGGTCAGGGAACCGTAGGTCCCGGCCGAGGCCGAGCCGACCGTGCCGCCGCTGAGGCCCGAGACTGTCTTGCCGTCGCCGCTGTCGACGTCGGTGTCGTTTGTCAGGACGTTGCCGGTGGCGTTCGACCCGGCGTTGGTCCCGGCCTCGACGGCCGTGCCGACATCGGCCACCGCCACCGGAGCGTCGTTGGCGCCCTGGATGGTGATGGTCAGGGTCGTCGTGCTGGTCAGGCCGACGGCGTCCCGCATGGTGTAGGTGAAGACCTCGGTCAGGGTGTCCGAAGCGGTCCGCAGGGCGTTCACCGCCCCATTGGCGTTGTCGATGGCGTA
The DNA here is from genome assembly GCF_057586315.1 of Caulobacter sp. SRI_014. NCBI lineage: Bacteria > Pseudomonadati > Pseudomonadota > Alphaproteobacteria > Caulobacterales > Caulobacteraceae > Caulobacter > Caulobacter sp. SRI_014. The sequence goes on from NZ_JBYCZQ010000009.1 coordinate 133,401, forward strand.
GCTGTAGCTGCCGTCGGCGTTCAGGGTCAGGGACCCGTAGTCGCCCGCCAGAGCGGAACCGAGCGTGCCCGTGACAGCCCCGAACTTGACCTCGGTGACCGCCTGGGTGTCGCCGTCATCGGGGTCGGTGTCGTTGGTCAGCACGTTGCCGCTGGCGTTCGAACCGGCAGCGGCGCCGGCCTCGACCGCCGTGTCGACATCGGCGACCGCCGTCGGCGCCTCGTTGGCCCCGTAGACCGTGATGGTCAGGGTGGCGGTATCTGTCGCCCCGGCCGCGTCGGTCACGGTGTAGGTGAAGACGTCGGTCAGGCTGTCGGTCGGGCCGAGGGCCACGACCGCCGGATCGCTCTCGTCGGTGACATAGCGGTAGGAGCCGTCGGCGTTGAGCGTCAGGGTCCCGTGCTCGCCGACCAGGCCGGCGCCGACTGTGCCGCCGGCGATGGCGGAGACGGCCTTGGTGTCGCCGGTGTCGACGTCGGTGTCGTTGGTCAGGACGTTGCCGACCGCGTCGATCGGGACGCCATTGCCGTCCTTGCCGGCGAAATCGCTGTCATCGACCGCCACCGGGGCGTCGTTGGCGCCCTGGACGGTGACGGTCAGGGTGGCGGTGCTGGTCGCCCCGGCCGCATCCCGCACCGTATAGGTGAAGACATCGGTCAGAGTGTCGCCGGCTGTGCGAAGGGCGTTCACCGCCGCGTCGCTGTTGTCGACGACGTAGCTGTAGCTGCCGTTCGCGTTGAGCGTCAGGCTGCCGTAGTCGCCAGCCAGGGCCGAACCGACCGAGCCGCCGCTGAGGGCGGAGACGGTCTTTGTGTCGCCGGTGTCGACGTCGGTGTCGTTGGTCAGGACGTTGCCGGCGGCGTTGCTGCCGGCGCTGGCGCCGGCCTCGACGGCGGCGCCGGTGTCGTTCACGCCGACCGGCGCGTCGTTGGCGCCGTTGATGGTGATCGTCAGGGTCGTCGAGCTGGTCGCGCCGGCCGCGTCCGCCACCGTGTAGGTGAAGATATCGGTCAGCACCTGGCCCGACGCCAGGGCGTCAACCGTCGCGTTGCCGTTATCGACGACGTAGCTGTAGGTCCCGTTGGCGTTCAGGGTCAGCGAACCGTAGGTCCCGGCGAAGGCCGAGCCCACCGTGCCACCGCTGAGCGCCGAGACCGTCCGGCTGTCGCCGCCATCGACGTCGGTGTCATTGCCGAGCACGTTGCCGGCGGCGTCGGAGCCCGCCGACGTCCCGGCTTCCGTCGCCGAGTTGGTGTCGGCGATCGCCACCGGAGCGTCGTTGGCGCCCTGGATGGTGATGGTCAGGGTCGTGCTGCTGGTCGCCCCGGCCGCGTCGCTCACCGTGTAGGTGAAGACGTCGGTCAGGGTCTGCCCGGCCGTGCGCAGGGCCTGGACCGTGCTGTTGGCGTTGTCGACGGCGTAGCTGTAGGTCCCGTTCGCATTCAGGGTCAGCGCCCCATAGGTCCCATTGAGGGCCGACCCGACCGTGCCGCCGTTGAGAGCGGTGACGGTCTGGCTGTCGCCCGTATCCACGTCCGTATCGTTGGTCAGGACGTTGCCCGTCGCGTTCGAGCCAGCCGCCACCCCGGCCTCGACCGCCGTACCGGTGTCGGCTACCGCCACCGGCGTGTCATTGGCGCCGCGCAGGGTGATGGTCAGGGTGGTGCTGCTGGTCGCCCCGGCCGTATCGGTCACCGTGTAGGTGAAGACGTCGGTCAGGGTGTCGGACGTGGTCCGCAGGGCATTGACCGCCGCATTGGCGTTATCGACCGCGTAGCTGTAACTGCCGTCCGCATTGAGGGTCAGCGCGCCGTAGGTCCCGCTGAGGGCCGAGCCGACCGTGCCTCCGCTGAGCGCCGAGACGGTCTTGCTGTCACCGGCGTCCACATCGGTGTCGTTGGTCAGGACGTTGCCGGTCGCGTTCGAGCCCGCCGCCGCCCCCGCTTCCGTCGCCGAGCCGGTGTCGGCCACGGCGACCGGGCCGTCGTTCGCGCCCTGGATGGTGATCACCAGGGCGTTCTGTCCGGAGGCGCCGGCCGTGTCGCGCATGGTGTAGAGGAAGTTGTCGGTCAGGGTCTCGCCGGCCGTGCGCAGGGCCTGAACCGTGGCGTTGCTGTCGTCGACGACATAGCTGTAGGTCCCGTTGGCGTTGAGAGTCAGGGTCCCGTACTCGCCGGCCAGGGCCGAGCCGACCGTGCCGCCGCTGACGGCCGAGACGGTCTTGGTGTCGCCGGTGTCCGGGTCGAAGTCGTTGGTCAGGACGTTGCCGGTGGCGTTGATGCCCGCCGACGTCCCCGCCTCGACCGCCGTGCCGGTGTCGCCCGCGACCAACGGGAAGTCGTTGCCGCCCTGAATGGTGATGGTCAGGGTCGTGGTGCTGGTCGCCCCCGCCGTGTCGCGCATCGTGTAGGTGAAGACCTCGGTCAGGGTGTCCGAAGCCGTGCGCAGGGCGTTCACCACCGGGTCGCTGTTGTCGATGGCGTAGACGTAGGAGCCGTCGGCGTTGAGCCACATGCTGCCGTACTCGCCGGCCAGGGCCTGGCCGACGGTCCCGCTGACGATACCGAACTTCACCTCGGTGACGGTCTGGCTGTCGCCGTCATCCGGATCGGTGTCGTTGGTCAGGACGTTGCCGGTGGCGTTCGAACCCGGCGCACCGGCGCCGGCCTCGACAGCCGTGCCGACATCGGCGACCGCCGTCGGCGACTCGTTGGCTCCGAAGACGGTGATGGTCAGGACGGCGGTGTCGGTCGCCCCGGCCGTGTCGGTGACGGTGTAGTTGAAGGTCTCTGAGATGCTGTCGGTCGGGCCGAGGGCCACAACCGCTGGATCCAGCTCGTCGATGACATAGGTATAGCTGCCGTCGGCGTTGAGGGTCAGCGTGCCGTACTGGCCGGCGTGGGCCGCGCCGACCGTGCCGCCGCTGAGGGCGGAGACGGTCTTCGTATCGCCGCTGTCCACGTCGGTGTCGTTGCTCAGCACATTGCCGGTCGCGTCATTGGCTGGTCCGCCGTCGACGCCGAGGCTGGCGGAACCGACGTCATCGACCGCCGCCGGGGCGTCGTTGGCGCCCTGGATGGTGATGGTCAGGGTTGCCGTACTGGTCGCCCCAGCCGTATCCCGCACCGTGTAGGTGAAGCTGTCGCTCAGAGTGTCGCCGGCCAGGCGCAGGGCCTGAACCGCCGCGTTGGCGTTGTCGACGACGTAGCTGTAGGCGCCGTTGGCGTTGAGCGTCAGGCTTCCGTAACTGCCGGCCAAGGCCGAACCGACCGTGCCGCCGCTGAGCGCCGACACCGTCTTGGTGTCGCCGGTGTCGACGTCGGTGTCGTTGGTCAGGACGTTGCCGCCAGCGTTGCTGCCCGCCGAGGTTCCCGCCTCTACCGCCGTGCCGGTGTCATTGACCCCTGCCGGCGCATCGTTGGCCCCATGGACCGTGATGGTCAGGGTCGCGGTGCTGGTCGCCCCGGCCGTATCCCGCACCGTGTAGGTGAAGACGTCGGTCAGGGTGTCGGTGAACTGCCGCAGGGCGTTGACCGCCGCGTTGGCGTTGTCGGCGACGTAGCTGTAGCTGCCGTCGGCGTTCAGGGTCAGCGAGCCGTAGGTCCCGACATGGGGCGAGCCGACTGTCCCGCCGCTGACCGCCGAGACGGTCTTGGTGTCGCCGGCGTCCACGTCCGTATCGTTGGTGAGCACGTTGCCGCTGGCGTCCGAACCCGCCGCGACACCCGCCTCGGTGGCCGAGCCGGTGTCGGCGACCCCGACGGGGGCGTCATTGGCGCCCTGGATGGTCACCGTCAGGGTGCTGGAGCTGGTCGCCCCCGCCGTGTCCCGCATGGTGTAGCCGAAGGTGTCGGTAAGGGTCTCACCGGCGGTGCGCAGCGCCTGGACCGCCGCATTGGCGTTGTCGACGACATAGGTCCAGGTGCCGTTGCTGTAGAGCTGCAGATAGCCGTAGTCGCCTTGGAGCGCAGCGGCGACCGTCCCGTTGACGGCGCCCTTGGAAACGCCGGTGACGGTCTTGGTGTCGCCGCTGTCGACGTCGGTGTCGTTGCTGAACACCTGGCCGACGCCGTTCGAGCCGGAGGCCGGCACGTGGCTGCTGGCCTCGACCGCGGTGCCGGTGTCGGCGACGGCCACGGGCGCGTCATTGGTCCCGCGAATGGTAATGGTCAGGGTCGTGCTGCTGGTCGCCCCGGCTGTGTCGATGACCGTGTAGGTGAAGGCGTCGGTCAGGGTGTTGGCGGTCGTGCGCAAGGCGTTGACCGTCGCATTGGCGTTATCGACGACGTAGCTGTAGCTGCCGTCGGCGTTCAGGGTCAGGGCGCCGTAGGTCCCGGTCAGGGCCTGGCCGACGATGCCGACAGGGCCGTCGCCGACGGTTCCGACGGCGGAGACGGTCTTGCTGTCGCCGCTGTCCACGTCGGTGTCGTTGGTCAGGACGTTGCCCGTGGCGTTCGCGCCCGCCGCGACACCGGCCTCGTCCGCCGTGCCGACATCGACCACCGCCACGGGGGCGTCGTTGGCGCCTTGAAGGGTGATGGTCAGGGTCGTGCTGCTGGTCGCCCCAAGGGTGTCCCGCACCGTGTAGGTGAAGACCTCGGTCAGGGTCTGGCCCGCCGTGCGCAGGGCCTGGACCGTGCTGTTGGCGTTGTCGATGGCGTAGCTGTAGGTCCCGTCGGCGTTGAGCGTCAGGGTCCCGTAGGCGCCGCTCAGGCCCGATCCGACCGTGCCGCTGGTCGCCCCGAACGACACCGCCGAGACGGCCTTGGTGTCGCCCGCATCGACGTCGGTGTCGTTGGTCAGGACGTTGCCGGTGGCGTTGGCGCCGGCGGCCGTGCCGCTCTCCACCGCCGTGCCGGTGTCGATAACTCCGACCGGGGCATCGTTGCTGCCGCCGATGCTGAAGGTCACCGGCCGGGTGGCCGTGCGCCCGCCATCATCGATGGCCGGAACGGTGAAGACCTCGGTGACAGTCTGGCCGGTCTGCAAGGCCTGGGTGGCCGTGCGGGCGTTGTCGAGGGCGTAGGCGAGGCTGTTGGTCGCGGTGGTCAGGACCGCCTGGCCGTAAACGCCGTCCTTGGTCCAGACGCCGGCCGGGCTCTGCACCCAGCCGTCCGCCGCGAGCGCCACGGTGTCGTAGGACACCGTGCCGTCAACATCATCCGGTGTCAGGGCGACGGTGGACAAGGCCGTGCCGGCCACGCCCTGGCCGACTTCGCGCAGGCTGGCGTCGGGAGCGCCGGCGCGCAGTGTCGGGGCGTCGTTGGACCCCAGGATATCGATATTCCAGGCGCCGAGGTTGGTGATGTTCAGCAGGGTGATGGTGTTGCCGCCGCCCGCGTCGATGATGGTGTCGCCGTCATTGACCGTGGCGGCCGCCAGCACATCCTCGACCGTGGCGAAGACCGCCGCGTCGAAGGCCAGCACCTCGTTGGCCCCGTTGAAGTCGAGGATGGTGTCCCCGCCGAATCCGGCGCGGAAGACGAAGGTGTCGCGCCCCAGGCCGCCGACCATGCCGTCGGAGCCGCCGCCAGCTTCAATGCGGTTTGCCGCGTCGCTGCCGGTGATGCTGTCGTCGCCGGCCCCGGTGGTGACGTTCTCGACGCCGTTGAGGGTATCGCTGTCGCCATGGGTGTCGGTGGCCGTGCCGTTGGCCAGGTTGACGACGACGTCGCCCGGGTCGGTCTCGGCCGAGTAGTCGACCGTGTCGTTCAGCCCCGCCGAGCCGGTGAAGCTGTCATTGCCGCGTCCGCCGGTGAAGGTGATGGCCGTGGCCGAGGTCAGACCACTGGCGTCGATGACGTTGACGCCCGTACCGCCGTTGATCCGGACGCCGGAGGCGCCCATCGCGCCTGTCAGGGTGACGCTGTCGTTGTTGTCGAGGCTGACCTCGACCGCTTCGATGCCGGTGGCTGTCACATTGGCGGAGGCGTCGCCGTTGAAGGTCGCCGTGGTCGAGCCCGAGGCGCCCGACAGCACCAGGCTGTCGTTGCTGCCGAAGTTGGTCGTGTGGAGCGCCAGCACGTCCGCCGCGCCCGAAGCGTCGGTGACGGTGTCATGGCCCTCGCCCAGGCTGACGATGTAGCGGTCGTTGTCGGCCCCACCCTGCAGGTCGTCGTCGCCGCCGCTGCCGGTGAGGGTGTCGTCGCCGGCGTCGCCGAACAGCGCGTCATTGCCGCCGCGGCCGTCGAGCTGGTCATTGCCGCCCGCGCCGTGGATGGAGTCCGCCCCTGAACCCGCATAGACCGCGTTGGCGGCGCTGTTGCCGGTCAGGGTGATGGCCGCCGCGTCATTGAAGGTGACGGTGGTCACGCCTGAGCCGAGCGTCAGAACGATGCCCGTGGCCCCGGCCGGTGCGTTGATGGTCAGGTGGTCGTCGGCGACAGTCAGGCCGGTTTCGCCCGAGTAGTCGCCGGCGGTGGCCTGCACGGTGTCACCGGACTGGGCGACGCTGAGCGCCTCTTCGAGGGTCGAGAAGACGCCATCGCGCTGCTGCACCCAGGTCCAGCCGGCCGGGAAGGCATTCTGGCTGAGGAAGGTCGACTCCACGTAGGCGTTGGCCAGGTCGTAGAACCAGGCGCCCGCCCCCGGGCCGCTGAAGGTGTTGTCCTGGATATCGCCGCCGGCCGCCCAGACGACGAGGGCGGCGAAGCCCTCGGCGAAGTCGGCGCTGAAGACATTCTCGAGAATCTGACCGCCGGTCGCCTCGGTCACCAGGCCCGAACCGCCGGTCCCGCTGAACAGGTTATCCAGCACATTGACGCCGGTCGAGGCCGCAACCCCGCTGGCCGTGCCGCGCACCAGCACCAGAGCCAGGTCAGCGGCGCCGCCGAAGACGCTGTCACTGATGCTGACACCGTTCTGGCCGCCGCCGAAGCGCAGGCCATAATCGCCGTTGGCGTTGATGGTGACGCGCAGGATCTCGGTGCCGCTGTTGAGTCCCAGCAGGTCTACCGCCGCCGGGGCGCCGGCGCCGGCGTTGAACACCAGCCGCTCGACCGCATCGGCCCGCAGGGTGATATTGAGGCCCGAACCGACCTCCAGCACCGCCGCGCCGGCCGGACCATTGATGATCACCGTCTCGCCGACGGCGTTCTTGATCCGCAGGTCGTCGACATCGACCACGGCCGTTGCCGACAGGTTGTAGGTCCCGCCCTTGAGGATGACGGTGTCTCCGTCCTCGGCGGCGTCGAGCGCCTCCTGCAGGGTCGAGAAGATCAGGTCGTTGGCGTTGTCGCCGCCCTGGGCGGCGTCGACGATCAGGGGCGGCGGCTCGAGGCCCTGACCCTGGAAGCGCTGCATCTCGATGGAGTAGCCGCTGCCGTCCTGGTTCTGCGAATGCCAGACGGCGACGAAGCCGCGGTCGAGCATGGCAATGGCCGGACCCGACTGGTCGTTCAGGCTGTAGGTGTTGACCAGCACATCGTCGCCGTAGGGCTCGGTGGCGTTGCCGTCGGCGTCGAAGCGCCGGGCGACGACGCCGTTGCTGGAGCCGTCGGCCTGGTAGCTGGTCCAGGCGACTACGAAGCCGCCATCGGGGGCGGCGACGAGGGTGACCTGGGTCTGGTCCTGGTAGCCGACGCCGTTGATCAGGAACTCACCGCCCACGGCGTTGCCCGCCGCGTCATAGCGCTGGCCGGCGATACCGAAGCCGGAGTTATCGCTGTCGGCGCCGGTGTAGGTCTGCCAGGCGATGACGTAGCCGCCGTCGCTGAGGCCGGCCACACTGGAGATGTACTGGGTGGAGTCGGTCAGGGTGTTGACCAGGAACTCCTGGCCATCGCGGGTGCCATCGGCGTTGAACCGCTGGGCGTAGACGCCCCAGTCGCCGCCGTCGTGGTTCAGCGAGCTCCAGGTGATGACGTAGTCGCCATCTGTCAGGGTGGCGATGGTCGGGGTGGTCTGTTGGTCGCTTACGGTGGTGTTGACCACCGTGTCGCTGACGCCGACCAGCTGGCCGGAAGCATCGATGCGGCGGCTGGCGATGGACCAGGTATCGCCGTCAAGGGTGTGCGACTGCCAGGTAACGACCACGCTGCCGTCGGCCAGCAGGGTCGCCTTGGGCGACTCCTGGGTGCTGGGGGTGTAGCTGTTGATGCGCAATTCGGCCGTGGGGTTGCCCGAGGCGTCGGTCAGCATTTCCAGCTGCATGCTGGCGTCGTACTTGCGGGCGTAGACGCCCCAGTCGCCGTCGCCGGCGCCGCCGTTGCCGTAGGACTGGAAGACGACCATGAAGCCGCCGTCGGCCGTGGCCACGACGTTGGGCGCGCGCTGCTCGCTGTTGGTGTAGCTGTTGACCCGGAATTCGGTCAGCGGCACCTGCACCATGTTGCCCTGGCCGTCGGGGACGAGGATCGGGTCGCCGTTGCCGTCGAGCACCCACAGCGGATCGCCGTTCGTGTCGGTCAGCTGGATGGCGTCGCCATCGCTGTCGAAATGTTTGGCGTAGACGCCCCAGCTGGAGCCGTCCTGGCCGTTCGATTGCCAGACCACGACATATGAGCCGTCATCGAGCTTGGTGACCGAGGGATAGGTCTGGTCAGCGGTGGTGTAGCTGTTGACCTGCTGTTCGACGCCGGCGGTGTCGATCGCCAGTTCGGTGACGGCGTCGGGCAGCGGGATGCGCTTGCCGTCGATGCCGCCGCTGCTGCCGTCGCCGACCTCCCAGACGACGATGACGCCGGAACCGTCCGGCTGGACCGCGATGGCGGGCGTCGACTGCTCGCCGGCCGTGGTTTCGTTGAGGCGGAATTCGGCCCCGACCGCGTCGCCGGTGGCGTCGAAGCGCTGGCCGTAGACACCCCAGGTGTCGCCGTCCTGGTAGGCGCTGGTCCAGACCACCATGAAGCCGCCATCGGGCAGGCTGGTCACCCGGGGCTCCTGCTGGTTGTCGTAGGCGTAGGAGGAGACGTGGAACTCGCCGCCACGGGTGGTCCCGTCGGCGTTGAAGATCTGGCCGTAGATGCCGTAACCCGAGCCGTCCTGGCCCGCGCTGTGCCAGGTGACCACCACGCCGCCGTCGGCCAGGGCGGCCATGGCGCCGCCCTCGGCCCCCTGCTCGTTGCCGGTCGTGGTGTTGGCGAGCAGTTCGCCCTGGTTGCCCAGGCTGGTCACCGGGTGACCCGAGGCGTCGTAGAAGCGGACGTACTGGCCGCCGCCGCTGGCGTCCGGCGCATACCAGCTGAAGGCGAAGCCGCCGCCGGCCAGCTGGACCACGGCCGCATGTTGCTGGTGGCCGGCCACGGTGACGTTGACCCGCACCTCGTCGGCGGCGACGCCCGCGGCGTCGTACATCTGCACGACCGAGCCATCGGCGGCGTAGCGCTTGGCGTAGATGCCCCAGGTTTCGTCGCCCGGCTGGCCCGGGGCCGCTTCCTGGTCATAGGACTGCCAGGTGACGATCCACCCGCCGTCGGCCAGGGCCGTTACTTCCGGCCAGTACTGGTCGCGGGCGGTGGTGTCGTTGATGCGGACGGGCGAGCCGCCCGTCGTGCCGTCGAGGTTCAGGCGAACGCCGGCGGCGTCGTAGCGCTGGCCGAAGACGCCCCAGCCGCTTTCGTCGAGCTGGGTCCAGCTGATCAGGAAGCCGCCGTCAGAGAGGACGGTCACGTCCGGGCGGTTCTCGTAGTAGTTGGTGTTGGTGAGGTTGACGATGAACTCGGCGCCGGCCGGCGTGCCGTCGGCGTTGAAACGGCGAGCGATGATGTCCTCGTACTGACCGCCCGGGTTGCTGTCGCTGGTCCAGACAACGATGTAGCTGCCGTCGGCGAAGGCGGCGACCAGGGGGTCGTACTGGTTGCCGGCGGTCGTGACGTTGACGTCGAACTCGTCGTTGTAGGGCAGCTGGGCCTCGGCCACCGAATTGACGGTGACGCGGATGCTGTCGGTGTTCCAGGCGACGTCGCCGCTGCTGGTCTCACGCGACCGGGCGCGCAGCTGCAGGGTGAAGTCGGCGTCGCTGTCGGCAGCCGGGCTGATGGTCAGACCGGACAGAGTCCAGGTGGCGATGTCGACCGTGCGGTCGGCGGCGGTGGCGGTGAAGGTATGGCCAGCGCCGTCGCTGAGGGTGGCGCCTACGGGGATGTCGCTGACCTCGAGGGTCAGGGTTTCGGAACCGTCGGTGTCGACGAGACCGCCGCTGACGGACAGGGCGATGGCGGTGTCCTCGTCGCCGGTGGCGTCGCTGGCGACCAGGGTCGGGCGGTCGGCGGTCGCGCCGCCGTTCGGGCCCGGATCGAAGGTGAAGTGCTGCTGGAAGACACCGGCGGCGCTGCCGTCCTGGCCGGTCGAGGTCCAGACGACGGTGAAGCCGTCGCCGACCACGCTGATGGCCGGGTCGCCCTGGTAGCCGGCGCCGTAGGTGTTGACGCGCTGTTCCTCGTTGAGGGTGCGGCCATCGGCGGCGAAGCGTTTGACGAAGACGTCGACGCCTTCGAAGCCGTCGTTGTGGTCACTCTGCCAGGTCAGCAGGAAGCTGCCGTCGGGCAGGGCCACGATGTCGGCCAGGTTCTGGGTGCCGGCCACGTGGCTGGTCATCACGAACTCGGTCCCGACCCGGGCGCCGTTGGCGTCGTAGAGCTGTCCGACCAGGCCGGTGGAGCTGCTGTCGAGGACGTCGGACTGGAAGACCACGACGAAGCCGCCGCCGGCCAGGCCGACGACCTTGGGATCGTGCTGGTAGCCGTAGGTGGTGTCGTTGACGCGGAAGTTGGTGGCCGCGACCGAGCCGTCGGGGTTGGTCCCGGTCAGACGGGTGACCGTGCCGCCAGCCAGGTCGACGCCGAAGCGCTGGCCAAAGACACCGCCCGAGTGGCCGTCGCTGTCGTTGTCGCGCCAGACGATGACGAAGCCACCATCGGCCGTGGCGGCGATGGCGGGATAGTATTCATTGCTGTCGTTGCCGTTCAGACGCGGGATTTGCAGGTTGACGGTAAAGTCCGCGCCCACGGCGACGCCGGCGGCGTTGAAGACCCGGGCCTCGACCTCGCCGCTGTCCTGATGCCAGGTGACCACGAAGCCGCCGGCGTTGGCGCCGGTGAGGGCCGTGACCTGGGCGTCGTATTGGTTGCCGGGCGCGCCGCTGTTGACCTGGAACTCGCCGCCGACGGCAGCCCCGGCGGCGTTGAAGCGCTGGGCGTAGATGCCGTAGCCCGAGCCATCACCGACGGAAGACTGCCAGGTGACGACGAAGCCGCCACCACCGAGCGCGGCGATCTGGGGATTGGTCTGGTCGCCGGTCAGGGTGGTGTTGACGGTGAATTCGGCGCCGACCGGCTGGCCCGCGGCGGTGTAGCGCTGGGCGAAGACCCCGTTGGAGGAGATATCGCCGGTGCCCCGGCTGGGTGCGCTCTTCCAGACGACGACATAGCTGCCGTCATCGAGGGTTGCGATGTCGGCGCCCGACTGGTCGTGGGCCGACTTGGTGTTGACCTGGTTCTCGCCGCCGGTCGGGGCGGCCAGCTGGGCGTCCAGCTCGATCCGGGTTCCGAAGATGCCCCAACCCGAACCATCGCCCCAGTAGCCGTCACTGTAGGTGTCGTGGCCCTGCCAGACGGCGATCAGGCTGCCGTTGGCGCCGGCGGCCAGGAAGGGATAGCGCTGCTCGCCGAAGGTGCGGGTCGAGTCGAGCGGGAACTCACCGCCGACGGCGTCGCCCTCGGCGTCGAAGCGCTGGCCGAAGACGCCATAGCCGTACATGTCCTCGCTCTGGCCGTTCCAGGCGACGAAGAAGCCGCCATCGGCCAGGGCGACGGCCTGGGCCTTGCTCTGGTCACTGCTGGTGACGCGGTTGGCCAGGAACTCATCGCTGCGGGCCGAGCCGTCGGCGTTGTAGATGCGGCCGTAGACGCCCCAGCTGGAACCGTCGCCGGTGTCGCTCTGCCAGAGGACGAGGAAGCCCCCGTCGGCGAGGACCGTGACATTGGGATGGTACTGCTGACCGGCCGTCGTCTGGTTGACGATGGCCTCGGCCGAGGCCGGCTGGCCGATGCCGTCGAAGCGGCGGACGACGACGCCGTGGTTATTGCCTGCCCCTTCCTGGGCGTAGCTGTTCCAGACGGCGACGAAGCCGCCGCCCGGCAGGCCCTGGATCGAGGGCCAGCTCTGTTCGCCCGCCGTGGTGGTGTTGAGGCGGAACTCGTCGGCGCCGACGCTGGCGCCGTTGCGGCTGACCGCCTGGCCGGAGGCGTCGTAGCGCTGGGCGTAGATGCCGTAACTGGAGCCGTCCTGCGGCTCCGAATGCCAGACGATCAGGTAGCCGCCGTCGCTGAGGGCGGTGATGTCGGAGTGGAACTGGTAGGTGGCATAGGGCGAGTAGGTGTTGACGTGGGTTTCCGCGCCGGGATTGCCGGCGGCGTCGTACACGCGGGCATAGACGTCGTAGTAGCTGTAGTAGGGGTCGGTGGTGGCGGTGGTCGGGACGGCCTGGCCGAAACTGCTCCAGGTGACGACGAAGCCGCCGCCGGCCAGGGTGACGACCGAGGCCTCCATCTGGGTCGAGCTGGTGAAGCTGTTGACCTGGAACTCGGTTCCGACCGGCGTGCCGTCGGCGGCGTAGCGCTGGCCGTAGACGCCCCACTCACTGCCGTCCTGGCCGTTCGACTGCCAAACGACGACGTAGGAGCCGTCAGCCCAGCTGGAGAGCGGGGAGCGGGACATCTGCTCGCCGCTGACGTCGAACAGCTGGTCGCCGGCCGTGTAGCTGTTCACGCGTTCGGAGCGACCGCCAACCTCCATGGTGTCGGCGCGGGCGTCGACGGTGACGGCGAGCTGGGCTTCGTTGGTGACGGTGTCGCCGCTGGCGCTGTCCGTGGAGGTGGCGCGGACGCGGAGGACGAAGTCAGCCTCGGAGTCTTGGGCCGGCGTGACGGTCAGGCTGGACAGCTGCCAGCCGCTGACGTCAGCCCATGTCTGGCCGAGGACGGCAGTGAAGTGGTGGCCGAGCCCGTCGGCCAGGGTGGCGCCGACCGGCAGGCCGGCGATGGAGATCGTCAGCGACTCCGTGCCCACGGCGGCGCCCGACAGGGCGGCGGTGACGTCGAGGTCGATAGCGGTGTCCTCGGCGCCTTGCGCCGCCGCGGTGAGCAGGACCGGGCGGTGGGCGGTGTCGGACGTGGCGTTCAGGCCGTCGACGGTGAAGCGCTGGCTCCAGATGGAGCCGCCGCTACCGTCGTAGGATTGTGCGTACTCGCTGGTCTCATGCTCCCAGACGACGACGAAGCCGTCCAGCGTCGCGGCGACCGAGGGCCAGCGCTGATTGCCCAGCGTGTTGACGGTGTCGACGACGAATTCCTCGTTGAGAACACTGCCGTCGGCGGCGAAGCGCTTGGCATAGACCTCCTGGCCCTCGGCGGAATCGACCTGCTCGGAGATCCAGACGACCACGAAGCTGCCGTCCGCAAGGGCGGCGATGGAGGGGTCGGCCTGGGTGCCGTACTGGCCCCCGTTGACGCGGAACTGGGGCGCCCGGAGGGTTCCGTCCTCGTTGTAGACCTGGGCCCAGACGGCGAGGCCGGACTGGTCGCTGTGGTTCGACGAGAAGGTGATGACGAAGCCGCCGTCGGCCAGCGCGGTCATGCACTGGTACTTCATGTACTGGTCGTGGACGGTCTGCAGGTTGACGCGCCAGCTTGCGGCAGCCGCCGTGCCGTCGGCGTTCGTGCCGCCGACCAGGGCGCCGGAGGCGTCGTAGCGGCGGGCGTAGAGACCCTCGCCGGAGCCGTCATTGCCGCTGTCGGCGAACAGGATGACGAAGCCGCCGTCCTCGAGCGCCAGGACCCTGCCCTGGTGTTCGGAGTTGTCGGAGGTGTTGACGCTGTCTGCGACGCTGACGCGGGTTTCCCCGCCGACCTTGGCGCCGGCGGCGTCGAAGCGCTGGAAGAAGACGTCGTAGCTGGAGCCGCCGTTCATGTTGTAGCCGCGGTAGACGGCCACGAAGCCCCCATCGGCAAGGCCGGTGACGGCGGGATAGATCTGCTCCCCGCCGGTCGTGGTGTTGAGGCGGAACTCGCCGCCCGAGAGGGAACCGTCGGCGTTGAACAGCTGGCCGATGGAGACGTAGTCGGTGTCGCCCGACTGGTTGTAGGCCCCCCAGACGACGACGAACCGGCCGTCGGCCAGCTGCGAAACCTGGAAGCCGAAATCATAGGGCTGGTCGCCGGCGGTGACGGTGTTGACCTGGAATTCCGCGCCCGAGCGCGTGCCATCGGCGTTGTAGCGCTGGGCGAACAGGCCCCAGCCGGACCCGTCGCCCGAATTGTAGGTGGTCTGGCTCTGCCAGACGACGACATAGGTTCCGTCGTCGGCCGAGACGACCTGCGGCAGACGCTGGTTGAAGCCTGTGGCGGTGTTGACCAGCTCCTCGCCGCCGTGGCGGACAATCCCTTCCTCGAGCGCGTAGGTCTTCTGGTAGATCGCCCAGCCTTCGCTGTCGCCCGTGGTCGAGTGCCAGACCAGCTGGAAGCCGCCCTCGAAGGTGCGGATCTGCGGCACATACTGGTCGCCAAGGTAGTTGCCGGTGTTGGCCATCACCTCGCCGCCGACCTTGTCGCCCTCGGCGTCGAAGCGCTGGTAGAAGACGCCGGCGCCGTGGTTGTCGGCGCTGTGCCAGACGACCAGGAAGCCGCCGTCGCTCAGGGCGGCGATCTGGGAGCCCTCACGGACCGGGCCGTTCGACTGCGAGCCGCCGGCGTAGGTGTTGACCTGGAACTCGTTGCCGACCGGCACGCCGCCGGCGGTCAGGAAGCGGGCGAAGACGCCGTACTGGTCGCCATCCTGGCCATAGCTGCTCCAGGAGACGACGACGCGGCCGTCCTCCAGCAGGGCGGCGTTGGGCCAGATCTGCTCGCTCGGCGTATATTGGCTGATGCGGAACTCGTCGGTGGCGACCGTGCCGTCGGCGTTGTAGAGCTTGGCGAAGATGTCGACGTTGCCGGCCAGATGGCGGCTGCCGTAGAGCATTAGAAGCTTGCCGTCGGCCATGACGACCTGCTCGTTCCAGCCCTGGGAGTTGCCGGTCGAGGTATTGATCAGGGTCTGATCGCGGATGTTGCCGTTGGCCGCGCCGCTCCAGGCGACGAAATTGCCGGCCCCGTCGAAGCGCTGGGCGTAGACGCGGTAGCTGCTGGCGTCGCCCGGGCCCCCTGTCGAGTCCCAGCTGATCACATAGCCCGCACCCCAGGCGTGGACGATGGGTTCGGACTGGTCGCCGCTGGTGGTGACCGGCACCAGGGTCTCGGCCCCGATGGGCGCCCCGTCGGCCCCGAACAGCTGGGCGTAGATCCCCTGGCCCGAGCCGTCCTGGGCGTCGTAGCTGTTCCAGACAATGACGAACTTGCCGTCCGGCAGGACGGTGATGTCGGGATAGTATTGCCGCCCCGCCGTCGTCGAATTGACCAGCACCTCCTGGGCGCCGAGCGTCAGCCCGTCGGCCGACACCTTCTGGCCGGCGGCGTTGTAGCGCTGGAACCAGATGCCGCCGTTGGTGTCGCCGGCCTGTGTCGACGAGATCCAGGCGATGACGTAGCCGCCGTCCGGCAGGGTCGCGACCGTCGGATAGTTCTGATGGCCGGCGGTGGTTTCGTTGACGACGGTTTCGGTGCGCTGGTTGGGCATCGGGGGCTGTCCTTAGACGAGCAGCGCCGCGCGGCGGTGGGCCGGGCGGCGGGCAGGATTGCAGGGCATGGAGGTGCTGGAGGCGCGAAGGCCGCGTCGAAACGACGGGTTGGCAAAGTGAAGCATGCGCAGTTCCCCCAGCGACACCGCCTGTGGGGGACAGTCGGTGCGCCTAAGGACTCGCCGGTGGGATGACGGGCCCTTGGGGCCTACACACACCCTGAGCGCAGCGGCGGCTGTAAACGGCGTGTGAACAGAACGGTGTTTCCCCGGGGTGGGGAATGGCGCCCCCCTTTACGGGGGCCGCCGATATGGGCGGCCGCGGCCTAAGAGGAACGCCTGGATTTCAGGAGCTTCCCATGTGGCGTTCGGCCCTCATCGTCGCGACCCTGCTGCTGATCGGCGCGGCCCAGCCTGGCGGCATCGCTCGCCAGGGCCTCACGGAAGCGCAGGTCCGCCGGCTCGATAGCGTCCAGTTCGCCGCCGATTGCGCCGTCTACATGAAGTACCGCGCCGACGAGGAGCCGGCCTCGGCCCGGGGCAAGGCCGCGGCCGCGGCGCGGGACGACCTCTACGCCATAACCATGTCCCGCAACCCCAGGATCACCCCGAACGGCATGGAGCGGGAGGCCGCCAGGGCGGCGGGCCTGGTGCGCGAGCGACTGATTTCCGGCGCGTTGAAAGTGGCCGACTTCGACAAGGAGCTGGGCCATTGCGACCAGGAGTTCCGGCTGAACGTCGTCAGGGCCTGGGCCATCCCGATCGAGACGGGCGTGCTGCCGCAGGGTCCCGAGCTCTATGCCAGCACGGAGTTCGCCAAGGTCTGCGGCGGCATGTACCGCATGGTGGCGGGCCGCTTCACCGGCGCCCCGGAGATGGCGGAAGCGGCGCGGCTGGCCGAGGGTCCGCTGACGGCCGAATTCGCCAGGCGGTCCGGGAGGCCCTACCCGGAGGCGGCCGGGCTGCTGCGCGAAAGGGCCGAAACCATGGACGCGTCCTACAGCAGGAGCGACGGCATGACGGGCGACCAGGTGAAGTTCGCGGTCGAACTGTGCGACCAGCGGTTCGGCTTTTCGGTCGCCAGCCTGGCGCAGCTGCGGCCCGTCTACACGCCCAAGCCGAACCCGACGCCGGCCGATCTCGAGGCCTGCCGGAGCCTGATGCGGCAGACCTCGGCTGACGCCGAAGCGGCCGCGCGGGAACTCAAGGACTTCGCCGGCGGCAGCCCCTACTTGAGGGCCAAGGTGGCGGGCCGGCTGTGCGGCGTCTACAGCGACGGCCATCGGCTGAGCAAGCAGATGCGCTGCCCGCAGGACGTCGTGGACGCCATGTGGCGCTCGCGGGTCAAGGCCGAGGACACGCTCGCGGAGTTCAACAGCGCCGCGGGCAAGATGCGGTGCGAGCGGACGCAGTAGGGAGAGCCCGGGGGTTGCCGCCCCCTCCCCGCCGGCGCGGAAAAAATCCACAATTCGGGACACGGGATTCACAGGCGGCCCCGGGAACGGCGGCCGGGCTCGCGGAGTTTGGGCCTGCATGTCGAGCCCCTACCCCACCTTTCGCGAACTTGCCGCCATCTGCCGCAGGCAGGCGGCCGGGACCCGTCAGCCAGAGATGGCCGCCATGCTGCTGGAGCTGGCCGAGGCTTATGACGAGCAGGCTCAGGCCGAAGAGGCCTGCCGCAAGGCGGCCTGACGCTCTGACGCAGGCGACATCGCCTCATTCGGGGTTGAGCGGCCTGAGGTCCCGGCATTGAGGACGATCCCGGCTGGGCAGGGGGCGTTGATCAGCCTTCGGCCTCCGCCGCCACCGCCGCGTGGAGACGAGCTTCGAGTTCGTCGCGTCGAGGCCTGTAGTTGCGGCGCACCACGATCATCGCGTGAACGGTGAGGATCAGTATGGCCGCGTAGGCGCCGACGATCAGGCGATACAGGACCAGCAAGGCCAGCACCGGCCTGTTGCCGGCATCGGCCTCCAGGGCGCCCCAGCTGATGCCGAAAACCTCGAGGGTGTCCGCCAGTCCGCCGCCGGCCAGTTGAGTCAGGCAGAACAGCGCTGTCTCCATGACGGTCGGGGCCGGGACCGGGCCGCCCGGTCCCGTCAGCATGGCGCCGCCCATGGTCAACCAGCTGTAGCAATAGGTCGCTGCGAAGAGGCCGAGCGTCGGCAGAAGATGTCCGAACGTGACGACCAATGCGGCCCTGGCTAATAGCTCGCGCAGGAAGCTCTGCTGGGTGGCGTTCAGGTCCTTGAGGTTTCGCCGCAGGGTATCGGCCACGGTCGCCCGACGGCCACGCCGACTCGGCGGATGGGCTTCCCGCCCCTGCGCGAGGTCGCTGATCTTCTTCTGGACGCGCCGCGCCGCGAGCGAAGCGAGCAGCGAGGCTATGCAGGCGCCGATGAAGTAGACGCGCAGCGCAATCGGTGATGACAGCATCGCCCAGACCGCCGCCATGGCGACCCTGGCCTGTTCAAGCCAAGCCCCCAATTCCATAAGACGTCCCCGATCCCGCCGCGATGCGGCGCCCCGGGAAAGGTTAACGCCACAAGAGGATCGGCGCCAGCAGGCCGGATAGAATCGCCTAGGGTCGACGCAACCATTGGGGGAGAGACCGTATGAAATCCATCACCTTGACCGTCAGCCTGGGGCACATCTGGAAGGCCCTTGCGATCATCGGCGGGATCGCCCTGCTGATTTCGGTCTTCTTCGACACCGCGCCGGAAGGCACACACAATCTGGGACTGCTGCAGACCCAGCTGCTGTTGTCACAGTTCGCCGCCCTATGCCTGCTGGCCGCCGCCGTGTTGTTCGTCGGTGTCTATCTCGGAGAGAAACTGGACCTGTTGGCCCTTGAGCAGGACAAGACCTCCATCGGCCAGTCCTGAGGACGGATGGCGGCCATATTGGCCGAGAGGGACACATTGAAATCTGCGATTTCAATGTGTCCCCGTTTCCGGGCAAGGTGCGGACGACCCTCGAATTGACCTGCAAGCGCCGAAGGAGAGACCGGATGATGAAGCTCTATTCCGGGGATTTGAGCCCCTATTCGGCGCGCGTGCGTATGCAGATCTACGCCAAGGGCATCACCGATATCGTGTTCGAGCGGCCGGCGACCTTCGGCCTGCCGGCGTTCCGCCAGGACAATCCCATCGGCCGCATCCCTGTCCTGGATATCGACGGCGATCTGATGCCGGAGTCGGAGGTGATCGCCGAGTATCTGGAGGAGATCTATCCGGAGCCGCGGATGCTGGGCGCCACGCCCCGCGAGACCGCCCAGATCCGCACGCTGGCGCGGATCGGCGACATCTACCTGATGAACAACATGTTCATGCTGGCCGGCCAGACCTACGCCCAGACCCGCGACGAGGGGGTCGTCGATCTGCTGGCAGGCCAGGTGCTGCGCAACATCAAGGCCCTGGACCGCATCATCGGCAAGGACGGCTTTGCCTGCTGCGGGCGGCTCACCATGGCCGATTGCGCCCTGGTCCCGGCGCTGTTCCTGATCGAGAACACCCTGCCGGCCGCCGGCCGGGGGAACCCCATTCCGGATCACGCCAACGTCGCCGCCTACTGGGCCGCGATCCAGACGAATGAACATGCCGCAAGAACGCTGGCCGAGCTTCACCGCGGGCTGGAGGAGCGGCGCGAACTGATCCGCAGCGGCGCCTTCGCCAAGATGATGGCGGCCGCGAAGGCGGCGATGGAAGCCGCCGACGCATAAGGACCGGCGGAACGTGAGAGGGGACACATTGGCGATTTCAGTGTGTCACCGCTTCCATGCTACCTCGGCGTTCGACAGGGGGGCGTCGATGCGCATTTGGCTGATCTGCATTTTCTTCGGCCTGGCCGGACCCGCGTTCGCGGATACGACAGCCGTCTACGAGCTCCCCGGGGGCAAGTTCAGGATGACCCTGGAGATCGCCGCGAATGGCGATGTTCGGGGTGACATCGCGGGCAAGCCAGGGGTCTACGTCCTGACCCGGAACGGACAGGGGTATGTCGTCATCCAGACCGCCAACGGCGTGGTTGTCGATCGCGTGGAAGACGCGGTGGCCGGTCTGAAGGTGGTCGCAGAGAAACGGTTGGGTCCCGCGTTCCTGGAAATGATGCAGACCGCCGCCAAGGACATGGAGGGCGAGGGCAATCTTCTGACCAAAGGTGACGACGTCGTCGTGCAGGGCCGCAAGGGAACGCCCTACTATTTTCCAGGCCCCCGTCGCCCGGACGTTCCGCCGGTGGTCGTGATCAGTTCCGATCCCGAACTGGCGCCGATCGGCATCGCCATTGCTGGTCAGTTCGCCATGTCGGACCGCCTCCAGCTCGCCCCCAACCCGCTCAGTGCTGAAATGGCGACCATCATGAGGGGGGGTACGCCCATCTCGATCGCCGGCGCCGAGCTGACGTCGGTTTCGCATGAACCGATCCCGGCGTCGCGGTTCGAGCTGCCGGCCGCTCCGGAAAGCCTGGAAGACATCATCAAGCGCATCGACGCGACGGCGACGAACCAGCGGGTCACCGCGTTCTGACGATCTGGTAGAGCAACGCCCTCAGCCGCGAACCTGGAAGGTTTCGAGGACACGGATCGCGTCCTGCAGGTCTGTCCAGCCGTAGATGACCCGCTCGCCGCCGGGGCGGCGGCAGGTCAGCTGAGGCTCGTGGGCGTGCAGCGGGAAGGCGTGGGCGGACTCCAGGGTGTGGCAGAGATCGTTCCTGAGCCGGCGGATCGGTTGCAGGTCTTCCGGCAAAGGCTTTCCGGCCAGCCGCCGCTCGGTGTGCCCCCAATAGAGCAACAGGTAGCCGACGGCGGCCATCAGGTCCTTCAGGGCCGGTCTGGGTTCGGGAATCGGGTCTGGCGCCATGGGGGCAGTCTGAACCGGCAGGCTTAACCGGTCGCGAAGCGTCGAGATCGCGCGCACCAACAGCGACCGGTGGATCGAGGGGTACCACCCGTTCTTCGCGCCGCCTGACGACGAGGGGTGGGGGGACGTGGAGTATGCAGAGACGGGGTCGGTCTGGGACTAATGTCGAGGGTCAGAACCGGGCCGATCCGCCCTGGCCCCGCAACACCCGCTCCACATCCTCGACCATCGGACCGACCTCGCCGACGATGGCGCGCAGGCGCTCCTCGCTGATGCCGAAGCGGGCCGCCCAGTGGCGGCGCTCGTAGTCTTCGGCGAGGCTGATGCGTTTGCGGTCGGCGCCGACCTGGGTCTTGTCATCGCTCATGGAGAGGCTTTCGAGCAGGGACGGAAGAAGTGGACCGGCCCGTGAGGGGACGCGAGGCCGATCCACAGGCCGGCCGATCGTCCGCCGAACCCGTGTTGAAAGCCGCGCCGCGATTAACCGTTCCACCCGGTTTGGGGAATTACGCAATTCCGGTGGCCATCGTGGCCAGCGCGCCGAGTCCGCTGTCAACCGCGTGTGAACAGGCGGTCGATTTTCGCAGGCGGCGGCTATCGGAGCCTCGCGCGCGAGGCCTATGGTCTCCCCAGACTGAGGGGAGGCCTGTTTGCGCGTCGTGGTGGTCGAGGACGAGGTGCTGACCCGGCGGGCGATCGCGCTGGCCCTTCGCCAGGAGGGGTTTTCGGTGTCCGAGGCCTCCGACGCGGTGACCTGCCGGGCGGTGCTGTGCAGCGTCCAGGCCGATGTGATCATTCTCGACCTTGGGCTGCCCGGCGTCGATGGCCTGACCCTGGCCCGCGAGCTGCGGGCGGCGGGGGATGCGGGGCTGATCGTGGCGACCCGGGAGGCCAGCCATGAGGCGCGAATCCAGGCGTTGGACACCGGGGCCGACGACTATCTGGTCAAGCCGATCCACTACGGCGAGCTGGCGGCGCGGATCCGCAGCGTCATGCGGCGCCGGGGGCTGTTGCAGGACGGGCGCAAGCGGCTGGCCGGGTGGGTGGTCGACCTGAAGGCGCGGACAGTGGTCGCCGGAGACATGGACGCCGGACTAACGCGCGGGGAGTTCGACGTGCTGGCGCGGCTGATCGAGGCCGAGGGCAAGATCGTCGGCCGCGACCTGCTGGTCCAGGGGGTCAGCCGCAATCCCGAGGACGCCGACCTGCGGTCGGTTGATGTGCTGGTCAGCCGGCTGCGCCGCAAGTTGGCGGCGGTCGGGGATGACAGCGTGATCGCGACGGCGCCGGGCTTCGGCTATCGGCTGACGCGACCGGCGGAGAGCCTCTGAAGGTGGGCCCGCCCGCGGCTCTGATCGGCCGGGATCGCGAACTGGCGCGGCTGAAGAGCGCCATCCATGACGCTGCAACGCCGGTGCTGCTGATCACCGGGCCGTCGGGCGCGGGGAAGACGGCGCTGGCGGTCAGCGCGATGTCGGGCCTTGGCGGGGCGGTGCTGCGGGGCTCGGGCAAATATGCCGAGGGCGAGGCGGGGGCCGGGTTTCTGCCGATCCTGTCGGCGCTGTCGAGCGTGGTCGAACAGGCGCTGGACCTGCTGTACGATCCGCAGGCGGGGCTGGAGAGCCTGAGCCAGGCGGTCGGGCCGGGGTTCGATCTGTTGACGCGGATGGGGTTCGACGCGCTGGGCGCCCTGCCCGACCCCTATGCGCGGGGCGGCGAGGCGGTGGGCGCGCGGGCCAGCGCCGCCCGACTGGTCGACGCCATGCTGCGGGTCATCGACTGGCTGAACGGCTTTGGCGCCACGACGGTGCTGTTCATCGACGACTGGCATCGGGCGCCGTCGGAGGCGCATGCGCTGGCGGCGGCCCTGGCGCGGGAGCCGCGGCATCCGTTCTTCACGCTGTTGCTCAGTCAGCGGGACGATGCGGCGCCGGTCGCCGGGGCCGTGCGGCTGGCGGCGCCGGAGCTGGTGCTGGGGCCGTTGTCGCTGGAGGACCGGGGGGCGTTGTTGAGCCTGGCGCTGGGCGATGCCGGGGCCGGGGCGGCGGTCGACGCCTGGTTGGGCGAGGACAGCCAGAACCTGCCGCTGGCCCTGCTGGAGGCGGCGCGGGCCTTGACCGAGGCGGGGGCGTTGCGGCTACGCGACGGGGTCTGGCAGGTCAGCGACGCGCGGGCGGCGGTCATCGACCGGGGCGACTTCACGGCCAGCATGGCGCGGCGGGTGCGGGAGCTGGACCCGGAATTGCGGACGGTCGGCCAGGGGCTGGCGCTGTGGGGGGACCGTGCGGCCATCGAGGATCTGGCGCTGGCGTTGGGGCTGCCGGAGGCGGCTATCGCCCGGGCTGCGCAGGGGCTGGCCGGGGCCGGGATCGCACGGCGGGAGGCGGGCGAGGTTGCCTTCACCCATGATCGGCATCGGGCCAGCCTGTTGGCGTCAACGGCGGCGGCCGAGCTGGACGGGCTGGCGGCGGCCATGGCCGAGCGGCTGGCGGCGGGTCCGGCGGAGGCCTGGCGGCGCGTCGGGCGGACGGCGTTGCATTTGAGACTGCAGGGCGGGCTGGAGGAGGCCGGGCCCGGGCTGTGGCGGGACCGGTTCGCGGAGGCCGCCAACGCCGCGCGCATCGTCGCCGACACCCGCACCTCGGTGACCTTCGCCGAGGCGGCCTGGACACTGCGCCAGCAGGAAGCGGGCGGGCGCGAAGCCGACGGCCTGCTGGTGCGCGAGGCGGCGCTGGCGGCCGGGGCGCGGCGGGACGGGGCGGCGGCGAGCGCGCGCACCGCCCTGATGATCGCCGCCGCCGACAGCGAGATGGAGATCGCCGAGGCCTATGACCTGGCCGTCTCGGCCCAGCGGCTGGCCGGCGACGACGCCGGGGCCTGGGCCATCGCGACGGAGGCGTTACGCCATCACGGCATCGTCCTGCCGGCCCGGCCGACCATGGCGCGCCTGATGTTCCGGGCGCTGCTGTGGCGACTGGCGCTGACGCTTTCGCCGACGCGGGATCAGGGGGCGGCGCCCCCCTCGACCCTGGCCCGGGCCACCCATTCGGCGGGGTCGCTGGCGTTCGAGCGCAACCCGCTGGACGCGATGTTCATCGGGCTGATCGGCTCGGCCAAGGCGCACAGGAGGGGGGATCACGATCCCTTCTGGCTGACCACCGACACCTTCCTGGCGGCAGCCCTGGGGCGGTTCGAACAGGCGGCCCGACTGGGCGCCCAGGCGGTGCGCAGGGCGCCGGAGGTGGTGTTCGGCCGGGGGCTGTCGCTGTACCGCGCCGCCTTCTTCGGGGTGATCTGGGACCGACCGCTGGCCGACATGCCGCCCTACTGCGACCAGGCCTACAACATGGCGCTGGCCGAGGGCGACCTGGTCAGCGCCGGCTATGCGATCCGCAACAGCGTGCTGCTCGACTGGCGGCTGGCCCCGGCCCTGCCGCCGCTGCTGCAGAAGTTCGCCGCCACCGAGGAGATCGCCGAGCGGCTGGGCGATGAGTCCATCCTGGCCGGCCTTCGGCTGACGACCGACGCCATCACCCGGATCATGCAGCCGGGAGGCCTGGCCGGGCCCGGTCCGGCCGAGGCGGCGACGCCGTCCGGGACCACGGCAATCCCCGTGGTGCACATCGAATTGCTGGCCTTGGCCGGCGACTGGGTCGGGCTGGCCCGGTTCGCCGACAGCATGCATGGCCGGCGGGCCGGCTGGAGCAGCCATCCGGGCGGGGTGATCTGGCGCTTCTATGAGAGCCTGGCGCGGCTGAAGACCGGTCGGCCGGTGCGGCGGGGCGATCTGGGCTACCTGAAGCGGGCGGCGCGGCTCAACCCGACCGACCATGGCTGGCGATTGCCGGTGTTGCGGGCCGAGACCCTGCGCCAGCAGGGCCAGGCCCATGCCAGCCTGGCCGCCTGGAGCGCGGCCATCGAGACCCTGCGGACCTGCGGTACGCGACTCGACGCCGGGGTGGCGGCCGAATGCGCCGCCGCCGCCGCCCGGGCGCTGGGCGAAGGGGCCGCCGCCGACCGCTATGAGGCCATCGCCCGCGACATCTGGCGCGCCTGGGGCGCGCTGAGCAAGCTGCCCGAGGCGGACGAGGCCGCCTCACCCTCCGTGCTCGGCCGGCTGGCCGCCGCCGAGAGCCAGGCGGCGCTGGCCCAGAAGGCGGACCGGGCCAAGATGCGGTTCCTGGCCGATGTCAGCCACGAACTGCGCACGCCGATGCAGAGCATCCAGACCCTGCTGGAGCTGGCCGCCGACGATCCGGGCGCGATCGACCTGGCCGGATTGCGGGACGCCTTCGGCAGCCTGCGGGAGGTGGTCGATGACCTGACCGATCTGGGCGCGCAGTCCGGCGGCGACGCCGTGTTGCGGCTGGCGCCGGTCGACCTGGCGATGCTGGCCCGCACCGAACTGGGGCTGGTCGCGCCGGCGGCGGCGGCGCGCGGGCTGGCGCTGGAGCTCAGTCTTGACCCGGCCCTGCCGGCCGCCGTCATCACCGACGGGGCGCGCGTGCGCCAGGTGATGCGCAACCTGTTGAGCAACGCGGTGAAATACGTCGACGCCGGCCGGGTGGTGGTGCGGCTGACCAGCGCCGGCGATGCGGTGACGGCCACCGTCGAGGATACCGGTCCGGGGCTCAGCGAGGCCCAGAAGACCCTGATCTTCGAGCCTTTCGACCGGGGCGGCCGCGAGGAGCCGGGCGGGCTGGGCCTGGGGCTGACCATCTCGCGGCGGATCGCCGAGCGGCTGGGCGGGCGGCTGGAGGCCGACAATCGGGCCGACGGCGGGGCGCGTTTCACCTTCACCTTCCCGGCGGCCGTGAGCACGCAGGCGCCGGCCGAGCCGGTCAGTCCGCTGATTGCGCCGCTCAAGGTGATGATCGTCGATGATGTCGCCCTGATCCGGCGCAGCTTCGCCGCCTTCCTGCGCCGCGACGGCCACACCACGGTCGAGGCGGCGACCCTGGCCCAGGCTATCGCCTTCTGCCAGGAGCCATTGGACCTCATCCTGCTCGACCTCGGCCTGCCTGACGGGGACGGGCTGGAGGTGATCGCGGCGCTCCATCGTCACTGCGGCCAGGGCGAGGCGCCCCCGGTCATCGTGCTGACGGGATCGACGGCCCCGGACCGGGTCGAGGCGGCGCTGGCCGCCGGGGCCGCCAAGGTGCTGTTCAAGCCGGTCGCCGCGCCCGAGCTGCGCGCCGCCATCGCCCAGAGCCTGGGCCAGGCCGCCCAGCCGGCGGCTCATGAAGACACCTATGAGGCCGAGCTGTCGCGGCTGACCGCCGCCGCCCGTGTCGAGGTCAAGGCGCGGGCCGGGGAGCTGCTGGCAAAGGTCGCCGCCGCGCCTGAGCCGGCGCTGGCCGATGAGGCCCACCGTCTGGCTGGATTGGCCGGGCAGTTTGGTCTGGCTGAAACCGCATCCCTGCTTGACGATCTCCAGGCGGCGCTCAAGGCAGGAGCGCCCTCGCCGGACCTCCGCGCGCAGCTCGAACGAGTGCTGGCCGAGCTCTAGGCGAGCGTCCCCAGAGACTGGCAGGCCGCCGTCATCGCCGCCTCGTCGCCGCTCGCCGCCGCCTGCTCGGCGGCCGCGAAGGCTTCTTCCTCCCGGACCAGGCCGAACTGGGCGGCGACGCCCGCGGCGGCATGGGCGGCTTCACGGGCGGCGGCGAGGCCTGTGTCGGGCCAGGTGAGAACCTCGGCGGCGCGCCGGCGCAGGACGGCGACGGCCTGGGCGCGGGCGGCCGGCGCGTCGTCGCCGAGCACCGCGTCGATGCCGTCGCCCGCGAAGTCGGCGGCCAGGCCGGCCAGCTGGGCGGCGGTCAGGGGCTTGCGGGCCAGGCGGACAGGGTCGAGGCCAGCAAGGCGCCGCGCCAGAGGCTCGTCCACCGATGCGCTGAGGATCAGGGCGGGGGTGGCGATGCCCTCGGCCCGAAGCTGGCCTAGGGCCTGGGGGCCGTCGAGGCCGGGCATGCGGACGTCCATGATCAGGAGATCGAAGGCGGACGCGCGGGCGGCGGCCAGGGCGGCCTGGCCGTCGTCGACAGCGGTGACGGTGTGGCCCTGGCGTTGCAGGAGGCGGCTGAGGGTCTCGCGGCTCAGTTCGGTGTCTTCGGCCAGCAGGATTCGGAGCGGGCGGGATGGCGCGGCGGCGGCGATGGCGGTCGAAGCGTCAGGCCGGCGCAGGGGCAGGCTGAGGGTGAAGACCGCGCCGCCTTCAGGGCGATTGTCGCCGGTCAGGTCACCGCCCATGCGTCGGGCCAGGCGGCGCGAGAGGGAGAGGCCAAGGCCGGTGCCCTCGGCCTTGCCGGAGGCGTCACCGCGGACGAAGGGCTGGAACAGGCGGGTGAGGTCGGCGGCGGTCAGGCCGGGGCCGTGATCGAGGACCTCGAAGACCAGGCTGTCGCCAGTGGTCCGGACCCGCAGCAGGGTCTCGCCCTCGCCGTAGCGCAGGGCGTTTGTCAGGAGGTTGCGGACGATCTGGCTGATGCGACCGGCGTCGCCGAGGACGTCGGCGGCGACATCGCCGTCGGTCTCCATCCGCAAGCTGCGGCCGCGGCGGACGGCGTCCGCGCCGGCCAGCTGCAGCTCGGTCTGGGCCAGGCGCAGAGGCTGGAAGACGGCGTCGACGATGGCGACTCGCTCGGCCTCGACGGCGCCGAGCTCGGTGAGGTCGTCGACGACGGCGCTGAGGGAGCCGAAGGCCTCGCGCAGGCGCTCGACGTCCAGGGTGGCGGGGTCGTCGGCGGCGAGGTCGAGCAGGCCCTGGATGCCCTGCATCGGGGTGCGCAACTCGTGGGCGGCGCCGGCGAGGAGGCGGGTCTTGGCGCGGCTTGCGCGGTCATCGGTGACGGGGCCGCCCTCCTTCGCCAAGGCTACGGAGGGTTCGGTCGGTTGAGCCTCGCCGAGGCGGGCGTGGGCGCCGAGCGTGCGCCAGGCGGTCTGCTCGGCGGCGGCGAAGCGCGCCTCGAGGTCGGGGCGGCCGGCCTGCAGGGCAGCGGCGCGGGCGGCGACTGCGACGACGCCCTGTTCGAGGGGAAAGCCGGACTGGGCGGCGGCGACCACGGCGGCCTCATACGCAGCCATGGCGGCGGCGGGGCGGCCCTTCTGGAGCTGGGCTTCGGCCTTGAGGGCCAGGCTGCGGTGGGCGTAGCTGAGCGGATTGAATCTGGCGGCGCGGTCGACGACGAAGGTCTCCCACTTGCGGATCGGCATGCCGAGCCGGGCGCGGGCCAGGGCAGTGTGGAACGCCCAGATGACGGTGACCGGGTGGTGTTTGAGGCTGTCGAAGCGGGTCCCCATGCGGGTCCAGACCGCCAGGGTGGTTTCCCAGGCGCCCCAGGCGTTGGCCAGCAGGGCCTCGAAGGTCATGGCGGCCATGGCCACCCGTTCGAGGTCGGGGCCGCAGGTCTGTTCGAAGTTGGGGCTGTCGAAGATGTCGCCGGCCAGGCGCCAGGGCTCGGGACCGCCCTCGGCGAGGTTGGCGGCCATCTGACTGAGGGCGTCGATCAGGGGTTCGGTGGCCTGGTCCTGGAAGCGGCCGGCGTTGGCCTTGCACTCGGCCAGCACTTTGCGGTGTGCGGCCAGGGTGATGGGCATGCGCATCGAGGCCAGGGCCCGGTCGCGGTTGGCGTAGGCGGCGACGCCAAGGTCGCCTTCGGCCAGGGCGAGGGCCTGGAGGCGTTCGGCCTCGGCCATGTGGCGGGGGGCGTCGATGGTCAGGCCGAGGCCGAACTGCAGGGCCAGCTGCATGGCGGCCGCCCGCAGGGGGTCTTCGTTGTCCAGGCGGGCGAAGGTGGTTTCGCCGAGCTGGGAGGCGCTTTTCCAGTCGCCGGTCAGGCAGGCGAGCATGCAGCGCAGGGCGGCGGCGAAGGGGCCGCCGCGCAGGGCCGGGTGGGTGGCGCTGCGGGCGGCCATGACCACGGCGATGGCCGGGTCGCGTTCGAAGGCGATGGAGCCCAAGGTGCTGAGCAGGCGGTGGGCGGCGGCGCCCTGTTGTGGCCGTTGCTTTGGAGGAGTGTCGGGCGTCAGGCGCATGCCGATGAGGGCGGCGATGAGGCCGGGCAGCGAGCCCTTGTCGGGCGCGAACAGGCCAAAGCGGCGGACGGCGGCGCGGCCGATCTGGAAGGCCTTGGCGTGGTCGCCAGAGAGGCGGGCGGCGAAGACGGCGGTCTCGGCGGCTTCGAGATGCTGGTCGTCGTCGGCGGCGCGGACCTCCATCAGGGCGGCCAGCTCCTGACCGGCGGCGAGGTCGCCTTCCTGGACGGCGGCGAGGCCGGCTTCGCGGGCGGCGGCGTAACTTTTCTTATGGCTGGCGTCTTCGAGGGTCAGGGCGGCGTCGGCGAGGGCGCGCGCCTGGGCGCCTGCCCCGGTGGCGCGGGCCGCGGCGGCGCCTGCAGTGAACAGCGGCGCCCAGTCGGGGCTGATGTTGGCGATCCCGGCTTCGAGGCGCAGGCGCAGCATGGTCTGGAGGTCGGCGCCACGGACGCGGCGCAGCTGCTCGGCCCAGGCGGCGGCGAAGCGGCGGCGGTCGGCCGGCTTCAGGCTGGCCAGAATGGCGGCGCGGATGGTGTCGTGGCGCAGGCGGGCCTGGGATCCAACCAGTTCGATCAGGCCCTCGTCGCTGAGGGCGATCAGGGCGGCGGGGCCGCGTGCGCCCAAGTCGCAGACCGCTTCCAGGGCTGTGCGCGGGGCGGCGTCGCCGTAGACGGCGATGGCGTCGAGGATGCAGCGCAGGTCGGGCGCCGTGCCGACGATGCGGCCGAGCAGGAGCTGAGCGGCGTCCTCGCCGAGGGCGGCGGCCCCGGCGGCGCGGTCGAAGCGCCAGCCTGTCGCGTCCCGGGTCAGCGCACCGGCGTCGGTCAGGGCGGCGAGGCCCTGGATCAGGGTCAGAGGCGTGATGGGGCCGGGCCAGAGCGCGAGGACGGCGGAGGCGGCGACGGCGTCGCCGTCCAGGCGCGCGGCGGCGATGGCGTGGAGGGCCTCGCGGCTGAGAGGGGCAAGATCGAGCGTGACGTCGCCCGCTATGGGGCTCTCTTCGCCGCTGCGCTCGGTGGCGATGAGCGTGACCCCGGGCAGTTCGGACTCGCGTGCGAGGCGTTCGTAGAGGACGGCGGCCTGTCCCCTCGCCCGGCCCCAGTCGTCGAGGACGAGGAGGATGGGCAGGCCCAGACCCGAGACCCAGCGCAGGAAGCGGATGGCGGCGAAGGCCAGGCGCTGGGCGGCGGCTTCGGCTGTGAGCGGGGCGCCGGAGGGGGCGTCATCGTGGCCGAAGGCGGGGTCGAGGGCGGCGAGGACGGGGGCGGCGGAGCCCAGCGCCTGGCGCAGGGAGGCGAGGCCGGCCTCGGGGTCGTGCAGCTGTTCCAGCGCCTGGTCGAGCAGGCGGGCCAGGGCCTGGCCGGCGGGGCGGACGCCGCTGTCGCCTTCGGCGTGCTTGCCCAGTGCAACGAGGGCCTCCTGTTCGGCGGCGGCCTGCATGGCCTCGCGGGCCAGGGCGGTCTTGCCGGCCCCGGCCTCGCCGCGCAGGACGATCAGGCGGACGGCGGGGTCGGCCAGGGCGGCCATCAGGCGATGGCGTTCGGGTTCCCGTCCGAGATTTGGAGCCTCTAGCATTCGACCGCTTCGAGGCCCGTGCGGTAGCCGAAGCCCGGGGCGGTGACGATCAGGCGGTCGCCGCCGACGGCCTCGGCGGTCTTGCGGCGGATGCGGCTGACCAGGATGTCGACGGTGCGCAGGTCGCCTTCGTCGGGTTTGCGGCTGATGCGTTCGAACAGGGCCTCGCGCGCCACCACCTTGCCGCCCGCCGCGACCAGCAGGGCGAGGATGGCGAACTCGCCTCGGGTCAGGGGGATGTCAACGCCGTCGGCGGACAGGGCGTGGGCCTCCAGGTCCATGCGGAAGGGACCCAGCGCCAGCCGGCGGCGCGGGCTGCGGCGGCGCAGGACGGCCATTACCCGGGCGCAGAGCTCGCCCAGATGCACCGGCTTGGTGATGTAGTCGTCGCAGCCCAGCTCCAGGGCGGCGATGCGGTCCTCGGGCGCGTCGCGGCGCGAGACGATGATCAGGCCCAGATCCGGGGTGTCGGTGAACTCGGCGGCCAGCGACAGGCCGTCCAGGTCCGGCAGGCCGATATCGAGCAGCAGGCAGTCGGCGGGGCCTTCCCGCAGCAGGTGGCGACAGGCCTGGGCGCCGCCGGCGGTCCGCACCTGATAGCCGGCCTGTTCCAGGGCCCGCGCATAGAGGTCGCGCAGGGGCGCTTCATCCTCGACGACAATCAAACGCTGACCGGACATGACGCTCCCCCAAACGGGGAGAGGTTGGACGATGCGCGGCGGGCGCGCAATTCTTCAAAAGGGTGGCCCGACTGGCCCCTAGTCGCAGGGCGCCGCCGTTCCGTCCGACAGGTCCAGCCGCAGGCATTCGCGGCGGCCGTTTTCGCAGTCGGTGATCATCAGGACGACGTCCCCCGACGCATCGACCGGCGGATGCCAGTGATCGACAAAGGCGAAGGCGGCGTCCTCGACCGACTGGGCGCGCACGGTGTGGCCGGCGTCGCGGCTGTCGTTGGCGGTGTGGACCATGAAGGGGCGGGTGTCGGTCATCAGGCGGTCTCCTGGGTTCTGAACGCCTGGAGGGCCGATTGGATTCACCGGCGACGACGCGAGGCGCCGGTCGTCATCGGATCAGGACGCTTGGGCGGCTTCCAACCGACCGGCCGTCGCGGAACCTCGTCACTGGTTCCCAGGCCCATGGCGCCAGGCTGCTGTGGACGCAGGTAGGAGGTCGCTCCGTTCCGCAGGTCTTCGAGGCGCTGCGCCAGGGCGTCGGCGCGCTCGGTGTCGCCGGCTTTGACTGCGCGGTCCAGCTGGTCCTGAAGGGTTTCGAGGAGATCGCGTTGTGCGGCCATCGGCGAACCAACGCATCAGGGAGCCGATTGGTCCGACGATCAGGTCAACGACATACCGCAAATGGGGATAGGCTTTACCGTACCAGTGGGTAGCATTGGTTCATCACGGCGACGGCGAACCAGCCGTGACGGGTGTGGCCGCGCATTGCCGCGGCGCCGGGCAACGGCGCGTTCGGGGGAACGCACCACGGCGCCGGCGCGGCCACGCTCTCGGGGGGCTTGCCGTCGGGTCACTGTCGACGGGCCTTCGCGGCTGTGCTTACAGCGTCTCAACAAGTCAGGAGACGCGCCATGAAACTCGATTCCTCCATCGCCGCCGTGGTCACCGGCGGGGCCTCCGGTCTCGGCGCGGCCACCGCCCGACGCCTGGCCGCCGACGGCGTCCGGGTCGCCATCTTTGATCTCAACGCCGAGGCAGGTGAAGCGCTGGCCCAGGAGATCGGCGGGGTCTTCTGCCAGGTCAACGTCGCTGACGACGCACAGGTGACGGCCGCCTTCGACAAGGCCCGCGCCGCCCATGGGCAGGAGCGCATCCTGGTCAACTGCGCCGGCGTCGGCGGCGGGGCCAAGACTGTCAGCCGTGACAAGGAAACCCGCGAGATCAAGGAATACCCGCTCGAGAACTTCGAGCGCATCCTGCAGATCAACCTGGTCGCCACCTTCCGCTGCATCACCCGCAGCGCCGCCGGCATGCTGACCCTGGAGCCGCTGGAAGACGGCGACCGAGGCGCCATCGTCAACACCGCCTCGGTCGCGGCCGAGGACGGCCAGATCGGCCAGGTCGCCTATACCGCCTCGAAGGCCGGCATCGTCGGCATCACCCTTACCGTGGCCCGCGACCTGTCGAGCGAAGGCATCCGCTGCAACACCATCCTGCCGGGGATTTTCGACACCCCCCTGCTGGGCCGCGCGCCCGAGCACGTGAAGGCCGCGCTGTCGGCCTCGGTGCCCTTCCCCAAGCGCCTGGGCCGCCCGGAGGAGTACGCCGAGCTGGCCCATATGATGGTCACCAACAACTACCTGAACGGCGAGGACATCCGCCTGGACGGCGCCATCCGCATGCAGCCGCGCTAGGCTTCGGCATCGGGCGGCCTACTCTGGCCGCCCGACCCTGAACCTGCCGATCATCCGGTTGTCGTCGGTGTCCGGCGTCAGGTCGATCTCCAGCACCTCGGAGCTCTGGTTGGGCCGGCCCCAATTGCGATAGAGCCGGGCCCGGACCGTCGTCGCCCCGTTCGGATCGAGGGCGTCGGGCGCGAAGACGTTGGCGCGGATCTCGTACTCGCCGCGCGGGGCGTTGCGCAGCAGATACTCCTCGGGGCCATAGCCGTCGGTCATGTCGTTCGACAGCCGGCCGCCGATGCGGGTCTTGGGGTTGCTGTAGATGGCCGTGTCGCCCGAGGGCTCCAGCACCCAGAGATCCATGTCGCTGACGTCGGTGTTCCACTCCAGCACCACCCGCAGATCGACATCGAGCAGGGCGACGAGACGCGGATCCAGCGGTGACGTTCCGGTCGGCAGGCGCGGCAGGATGCGGTTGATCTCCATCAGCGAGACCATCTCGATGCCGTCGTAGGCCCCGTCCCAAGGGGTGACGATGACGGTATTGAGCAGATCGGCCGCCCGCCGATAGTCGGCGGCCCGCACGGCCGGCGAGGTCGCCGGCAACTCGGCGCGCGTGATCAGGGCCAGGGCCAGGCTGCGCAGCGGCTGGGGCTTGTCCGGCGTCAGATAGGCCAGGCGGTCGAACAGCCAGATGGCCCGGTCGTGCTCGCCGTAGCGCATCATCCGGTCGGCGACGACCATCAGGGTGGCGTCGTTGGCCTGCGGCATATCCAGCGCGCTGAGGGCCATCTGCACAGCCTCGGGCCCGCGCTTCTTGCGGAACAGCCATTCGGCGACGTCCAGATAGAAGGCAGGGCTCTTGGCGTGCTCGGCCTCCATGGCTGCCAGGACGGAGGCAAAGCGCTCTGGCGGCGCGGCGTCCAGGGCCTTGAGGTACGGACGGTCGGGATTCCACTCCGCCATCTCGACCTCGATGGACCGCGCCAGGCTTTCGCTGCCGAAGGCGCTGACGGCGATCGGAACATCCTGGATGTCTTGCGCACGCCTCTGGCCGGTGATGATGAGTTCCCTGACGTCTCCACCGGCGTCGTCATCGCCAAACTCGGCCGTGGCCGGAGCGGCGGCCACGGGCGGGGGCGGAGGCGGCGGCGCGCCAACCCGCTCTCCCTTCGGCGGCCGGATGCGGCGCACCGGCGGGAAGCGGGTGTTCCACCATTCCTTCTGCTCGGTCCAGGCGGTGACGAGGTCGTCCAGGTGGTTGGCCTTGTAGGTGTTCTCCTGCTTGTGGGCCTCCGCGATCAGGTCGCGGTACCGCCCCATCTCGCCCTTGCCGACCATGGCCGGCGGCTCGATCTCCCAGCGGGCGTAGTCCTCCATCTCTTCCAGCACCAGGAAGGAAGCGATGGGTGTGGCCACAGACCAGCGGCGGGCCAGGGCGACCAGGCGATCGCTGTCGGGGCGGTCGGAGACCTCGGCGTCGGCGATCTGGCGCACGCCCCAGAAGACGCCGGCTGCGTCGTGGGCCCGGGCGGGTCCGCGCGAGGGGCTGTAGCGCCGCACCTCGCCGCCGTTGACGGTGCGGACCAACACGTCGCCCGTCAGGTCTGCGCGGCCGACGATGCGGAAGCGGTCGGCGGTTTCTTGCAGCACCACGGCATCCAGCGGACGGCCGTCGGCGGCGGTGATCTCGACGATGCGGCGCTTCAGGGCCAGCAGACGCTGCAACGCCTGGGCCGGGTCGGTCGCGGACAGATCGATGTGGCTGCCGCCG
The DNA here is from genome assembly GCF_057586315.1 of Caulobacter sp. SRI_014. Classification (NCBI taxonomy): domain Bacteria; kingdom Pseudomonadati; phylum Pseudomonadota; class Alphaproteobacteria; order Caulobacterales; family Caulobacteraceae; genus Caulobacter; species Caulobacter sp. SRI_014. The sequence goes on from NZ_JBYCZQ010000009.1 coordinate 167,606, forward strand.
GAGCGGCGCGCGAGTCCGGCCAGGCGGGCGGCGTTGGCGTCCGGAGCGGTGGCGATGGTGACGAGTTTGCAGCGCTGGCGCTCGATCCGCCAGGCGTCGAGGGTGACGTTGCCGTCGGTGAACAGCAGGCAGACATCAGCGTCCTCCTGCTCCAGCACGCCGGTCAGGGCCGTCGCGCCCCGGTAGGTGACCTTGGCCAGGGCGGCGTCGAGCGCCTGGGCGCTGTTGAAGGTCTGGCGCGTGGGGGTGTCGCTGGCGAAGGTGACCAGGTCGATCCGCTGGGGTTGGGTCGCCGCCAGGTAGCGGCCGATCAGGTCGCGCTCGCGGGTCAGATCGTCGTCCTTGCGCGACAGGGAACGGTCCCACAGCACCCGCACGGTGCGGGGCCGGTCAGCGCCGCGCAGCGGCGGCAGGCTGTCCTGGATGTCGAAGACGGTGTCGCCGGCGCTGTGGCGGCTCAGCGTCATCGGGCTGGCGGGGGTCAATTCGGAAATGGTCAGGGCGCCGCTGAAGGCGCGGTTCTCCCAGCCGGCGGCGACGCCCTTGTCGGTCCAGGGCAGCAGGGCGCCGTCCGGCCCGACTACCTGCGGTGCGCCCTTGAGGCCGTCGGCTGTGACCGTGATGCCGACCCGGCCGGCGGCCTGGCCGGTGACCAGCGGCAGACGGTAGGGCCGCTCGGGGCTGAGGGCGGTGACGAAGGTCAGCCGGACGGTGCGGCCCTTGCGGGGCAGGATCGGAAAGACCCGGGTGCGGAAGGCGTTGGTGCGGGTGACCTGGGCGATGCCCGGATCGACCCCCTCGCGGACCTTTTCGCGATAAGCCTCCTCGGCCTTGGCGTTGGGCACCAGGACGCCGGGCCGCAGGGCGCCCTCGACGTCGAGGGCGTAGCCGGTGATCAGGGACTCGGCCGGCAGGTCGAGGGTGAAGTCGCCTTCCAGCTCGCGGTCTGTCGGGTTGGAGAAGCGGACGGTGACGGTGGTGAGCGCCATCGTCCCGTTGAGGTCGACGGCGATGTCCATCCAGCCGATGCGCAGGTCGTCTTTCTCGTCGCCGAGTTCGCCGTCGCGGTAGTTTTCGGCAGTCAGCTGGGGGTTCAGGGCTTTGGGCGCGTCGGCGGCGGGGGCCGCCTGACCTATGCCGAAGGCCAGAACCACGCCCGCGAGTCCCAGCCAACCTTTACGCCACGCCCCGATACGCAACATGACACCCCCCTGCATCTTTGCAGGGAGGGTGTTGATTTTACAGCTGTCGGTCAAGCCGACGGTGCGGATTAGTCCTTGGCGCGCTCGTAGTAGCTGCCGTCTTCCAGCAGCACGACGACGCGGGTGCCGGTGGCGATATACGGCGGGATCATGATCCGGGCGCCGTTGTTGAGGATGGCAGGCTTGTAGGAGGAGGAGGCCGTCTGGCCCTTCATGGCCGGTTCGGTCTCGACGATCTCGTAGGTGGCGCGGGCCGGCAGTTCGATGGCCAGCGGGTTGCCCTCGTGCAGCGACAGGAAAACGCTCATGCCCTCGGCCAGCCAGACGCCCTTGTCGCCGACGGTTTCCGGCGAGACCACGTACTGGTCGAAGGTCTCGGGGTTCATGAAGTGGTAGCCCTCGCCGTCCTGGTACAGGAAGGTGTGCTCACGCTCGTCGACGAAGGCGCGCTCGACCTGTTCGGTCGTGCGGTAGCGTTCGGAGACCTTCACCCCGTCGGTGATGCGGCGCATGTCCAGCTGGGTGACCGGGGTGCCCTTGCCGGGGTGGATGTTCTCGATGCTGAGAACGACGTAGAGCTTGCCGTCGACATCGACGACCGAACCTTTGCGCAGCGAGCTGGCGGCAACCTTGGGCATGGTATCCTCGTGAGCGGGAACGGCGTGCCTCTCAAAAGACCTGGGCGCGCTCGATTCCGTTGAAACCTGTTGGGGGCGCTCTCTATAGGGTCCCAGGCGTTTGCGCCAGTCTCGGGCCGGAGCGACCAATGACCCTCCCCTCCCCCTGGTGGGACAAGGACCGCCACGCGGACCGCCGGCCCTTCCTGATCGGCCGTAACCGGATCACCGCCGCGGTGCGCGGATGGTTCGGTGAGCGCGGCTTCACCGAGGTGGAGGCGGCGGCGCTGAACGTCTCGCCGGGCAACGAGGCGCACCTGCACGGGTTCGCGACCGAGGCCATCACCACGGGCGGGGAGCGGGCGACGCTGTACCTGCACACCTCGCCGGAGTTCGCGGCCAAGAAGTTGTTGGCGGCGGGGGAGACGCGGATCTTCGACCTGGCCCGGGTGTGGCGCAACCGCGAGCGGGGGCCGCTCCATAGCCCCGAGTTCACGATGCTGGAGTGGTATCGGGCCGGCGAGCCGTACGAGCAGCTGATGGACGACTGCGCGGGCCTGCTGGCCCTGGCGGCGGAGACGGCGGGGACAAGGACGTTCAAATTCCGGGGGTTGGAGGTTGATCCCTTCGCCACGCCGGAGCGGGTGACGGTGGCGCAAGCACTGCAGCAGTGGGCCGGGGTCGACCTGCTGGCGACGGTCGAGGCGGGCGGCGGGACGGACCGCGACGGGCTGGCGGCGCAGGCCAGGGACGCCGGGGTGCGGGTCGCCGACGACGACACCTGGGCCGATGTGTTCAGCCGGCTGCTGGTCGAGAAGGTCGAGCCGAAGCTGGGCGTGGGGCGGGCGACGATCCTGTGCGAATACCCGATCAGCGAGGCGGCCCTGGCGCGGCCCAAGGCGGCCGATCCCAGGGTGGCGGAACGGTTCGAGCTCTATGCCTGCGGCGTCGAACTGGCCAACGCCTTCGGGGAGCTGACCGACGCGGCAGAGCAGCGGCGGCGGTTCGCGGCTGAGATGGACGAGAAGGCCCGGGTCTACGGCGAACGGTATCCCATCGACGAGGAGTTGCTGGCCGCGCTGGAGGTGATGCCTGAGGCCTGCGGCTCGGCCCTGGGGTTTGATCGGCTGGTGATGCTGGCGACCGGGGCGAACCGGATCGAGCAGGTGCAGTGGACGCCGGTCCCTTGAAGGTCCATATGCGCGCCCGTGAAAACCCTCCGCACCCTGGATGACCTCGCCGAGGCCGGCCTGATCGCAAGCGAGCGGCTGCCGGCGCTCGAGGCGGTGGCGGCGCGCTATGCCGTGGCGGTGACGCCGGGCATGGCCGAGCTGATCGATCCGGCCGATGCCGCCGACCCGATCGCCGCCCAGTTCCTGCCGCGTGAGGAGGAACTGACCCTGGATCCGACGGAGCGGCCCGATCCGATTGGCGACGAGGCCCATTCGCCGGTCCAGGGCCTGGTGCACCGCTATCCCGACCGGGTTCTGCTGAAGCTGACCCATACCTGCGCCGTCTACTGCCGGTTCTGCTTCCGCCGCGAGATGGTTGGACCGGAGGGTCATGGCAATATGAGCGCCGCCCAACTGGACGAGGCCATGGCCTATATCGCCGGGCGGCCGGATATCTGGGAGGTGATCGTCACAGGGGGCGATCCGCTGGTGCTGTCGCCGCGCCGGCTGCGCGAGACGATGGACCGGCTGGCCGCCATCCCGCATGTGAAGATCGTCCGTTTCCACACCCGCGTTCCGGTGGTCGATCCCGAGGCCATCACCGACGAGATGGTCGCCGCCCTGCGCCATCCGGGGCTGACGACCTGGGTCGCCCTGCACGCCAACCACCCGCGCGAACTGACGCCGGCGGCCCGCGCCGCCTGCGCCCGGCTGGTCGACGGCGGCATGGCCATGGTCAGCCAGACGGTGCTGCTCAAGGGCGTCAACGACGATCCCGAGACGCTGGGGGCCCTGATGCGAGGCTTCGTTGAGACACGGATCAAGCCCTATTACCTGCACCACATGGACCTGGCGCCCGGCACCGGACATCTGCGGACCAGCGTGGCGGAAGGCCAGGCGATCATGCGGGCCCTGCGCGGCGCCTGGAGCGGGCTGTGCCAGCCGACCTACATCCTCGATATCCCGGACGGGCACGGGAAGGTGCCGATCGGGCCGGGTTATCTGGACGCCGGCCAGGTCGAGGACCCGGCCGGCCGCAAGCGCGACTACCCGCCCCGCGTGGACTGACCCCCGCCGGCACGTCCAGGCGGTAAAACATGGCAAACGTCGTTTTCACCACCTTGGCGAACCCGCCCTAAACCCTGATGCGATCATCCTGCGCTGTTTTCAAGCATCAGTCCGGGGGCTCCCACAATGCGCAGGTTCTGCAGAGACGCACGCGGCAACGTCGGCGTCATGGCGGCGCTGACTGTCTCGATGGTGACAGCCGGCGCCGGTTTCGGTGTCGAGGCCGGTTACTGGTTCTATGACACCACCCGAATGCAGCAGGCCGCCGACGCGGCCGCCTATGCCGCCGCAGCCGAGCTGCGCTCGGGCGGGACCCAGAGCCAGATGCTGGCTGCCGCCCAGGCCGCCGCCCAGGCCAACGGGGTTACCGTCAACGCTGACGAACTCCTGATGACCACCCCGGCGCTGGTCAACGGAACGTCCAACGAGAACGCCGTCGCCGTCCAGATCAACCGCGTCGAACAGCGGCTGTTCTCGAAGATGTTCACCAACACCCCGATGGTGGTCCAGGCCAAGTCGACGGCCGCCTATGCGGTCGCCTCCGACACCTGCATACTGGCCCTCGATCGGGCCGCCTCGCAGGCCATCACCTTCGAAGGCAACACCACGGCCAACTTCACCGGCTGTGTGGTGATGGCCAACTCCATGGCCAGCGACGCGGTGCACAACCAGGGCTCTTCGCAGGTCAACGCCCCCTGTGCCGTGTCGGTCGGCGGGGCCAGCGTCACCGGTGCCTTCAACCTGTCCTGCGGGTCGGTGATCACCTCCGCCCCGCCCGCCGCCGACCCCTTCCGCTCGGTGGCCGAGCCGTCGAACAGCGGCGCCTGCAAGAACGGCAACGGCAAGAACCTCGATCCGGGCCGCTACTGCGACGGCCTGAACCTGAAGAACACGGTCAACCTGGCGCCCGGCGTCTACGTCATCGATGGCGGCACGCTGAAGATCAATGCCAACGCCAACATCAACGGCACGGGCGTGACCATCTACCTGGCCAACGACGCCAACGTGGACATCAACGGCAACGCCACCCTGAACCTGTCGGCCCCGACGAGCGGAGACTACAAGGGCGTGCTGTTCATGGGCTCGCGGTCGAACACCAATGTCGGCAACACCTTCAACGGCACGGCCGACTCGAAGATGACCGGCGCCCTCTATTTCCCCAAGCAGGACGTCAACTACCTGGGCAACTTCTCGGGGACGAGCGGCTGCACCCAGGTGGTGGCCCGGACCATCAGCTGGTCCGGCAGCACGACCCTCAACGTCGACTGCAGCGCGCTGGGCCTCCGGTCCATCGTTGCCGGCGGCCTGATCAGCCTGGTGGGGTAGGGCCATGACCCGTTTCCTAACCCGCCTCGCCCGCAATCAGTCCGGCGGCGCCGCCGTCGAGTTCGGCCTGATCGCCCCGGCCCTGATCGCCGTGGTCCTGGGCCTCAGCCAGGTTGGCGGGGTGGTCTACAACCGCCACGCCATGCACAAGGCGGTCAACGCCGGGGCCCAGGCCCTGATGACCAGCGGGGCCAACCCGGCCGCGGTGCGCGCCGTGGCGTTGGAAGCCTGGCCCAACCGCGGCGCCGCCGGCGACATCGTGGTCGAGGAGTACTGCACCTGCGCCACGATCCGCCACGCCTGCACCACGGTCTGCGAGGACACCACCTATCCGCAGGCCTTCACCAGGATCAGCGCCAGCACGACCATGACCGGTCCGACCGGGCAAGCGACGCTGGCGACCAGCGAACTGGTGCGAACCCGATGAGGCGTCGGACGCGGCGAGGGCCGGAGTCCGGGGCCGCGGCGATCGAGCTGGCCCTGGTGCTGCCGGTGTTCGCCGCCCTGATCTTCGGCATCTTCAACTACGGCTGGGCGCTGTACGTGGGCAGTGACGTGCGCCACGCGATCGAGCGCTGCAGCCGCCTGCTGCTGGTTGATCCGCACACGACCCAGGCCCAGATGCGGACGGCGGTGTCAGGCCGGCTGAAGGTGGCCCGCATCGACGACCTGAACCTGACCCTGACCAACCAGACGTTGGACGGCGGCACGCCGGTGGCGCGGATCAGCTGGACCTACCGCTACACCGTGGTGGTGCCGTTCGTGCCGCAGGCGGTTTTCAACTTCGACAACCACATGATCGTGCCGCTCCGCCAGACCTAGAGGGGGCCGGACCTAGGGCTGTTCGGCCGGCGGGTGCGCCGCCTTCCAGTTCATGGCGTTGCGCACCCTCCAGCTGACCGACGGGTGGCTGTAGAAGATGATCTCCTCCAGCCTGCCCGGCGTGGCGGCGCGGTACTCGATTGTTTTCACCAGCGCCTTGGCCAGACCGTCGGGTTCGTTCACGACCCTGAGGCTGTAGTTGTCGGCATCGACTTCGCCGACACGGATCATGGTGTTCATGATCGGCGTGGCGAGCAGGCCCAGCACCACCAGGATGGCGGTGAACACCGGATAGCCCGCCGGGTCGGAGATGCTCCGCACGTCGCCGGCCCCGAGCAACCGGCTGGCCAGCGGGAACAGCCGATCAACCAGGAAGAAAGCCAGCACCAGCAACGGGATCATCGCCCCCAGCTGCCAGAGGATGTGCTGCCGGGCGTAGTGGCCCATCTCGTGGCCGACGACGCCGCGCACCTCGGCGATGTCGGCGCCGGCCTTGAACATGGTGTCGCTCATGGCGACCCGGGCCGAGCCGAAGAGACCCGAGACATTGGCGGTGTAACGGTTGGACTGCTTGGAGCCGTCGTAGACGAAGATGCGGTCCGGCGAGATGCCGTTGGCGGTGGCCATCTCGACGACGGTGTCGCGCACCGGTCCTGGCGGGGCCGGCTTGTAGTCGTTGAAGATCGGCTCGATGAGGATGGGAGAGGCGAGGACCAGCAGGGCGGCCGTCACGGCGGAGAGGCCGGCGCCCCAGATCCACCAGGTCTTCGGGGCAGCCCGCAGCAGGGCGTAGAACAGCATCAGCAGCAGCGAGCCGACGATCAGGCCGATGACCGATGAGATGACCCATTCGGTCAGCCAGCCTGCGATGGGCTGACTGGTCAGACCGTAGGCCTTCTCGCGCCACCAGCCCGAATAGACGGCCCAGGGCAGGGTCAGGATGGCGGTGGCCGCCTGGGCCACCAGGACAACGACCAGCGAGGCCAGCCACGGGCGGCGCTTGCGGGCTTCGACGCGGCTGCGAAGGCGGGTGAGGACGCCGCTCTTCAGCAGGATCCAGACGACGGCCAGGGAGACCAGCGTGCCCCAGAGGAGCAGCCAGTGGCCGCCTTGCGTATAGGCGACGGCCTTGGCGTGGCCCTCGGGCGGCAGGGCGGCAAGGTAGCGCGCCGTCTCGGCGGCTGGATCGAACGTGGCCATGAAAGTCTCCCCGATGCGGCGATGAGGCCACGGGTTGGCGAAACTGTCAGGTGAATTCGCAGACAGGGTGTCGGTGGAGGCAGTCACACAAGCTCTCCCCCCGCGAAGTGGGGGGAGAGCTGGGTTGGTCGGCTTTGCCGCTAGCGCTTGGCCAGCGCCGCCTGGGCCGCCGCGAGGCGGGCGATCGGGACTCGGAAGGGGGAGCAACTGACGTAGTCGAGGCCAACCTGTTCGCAGAAGGCGATGGAGGCGGGGTCGCCGCCGTGTTCGCCGCAGATGCCGAGCTTGACGTCCGGGCGCACCGCCCTGCCCCGTTCGGCGGCGATGCGGATCAGGTCGCCGACGCCTTCCTGGTCCAAAGATACGAAGGGGTCTTTTTCGAAGATGCCCTTCTCGATGTAGTCGTTGAGGAACTTGCCGGCGTCGTCACGGCTGATGCCGAACGTCGTCTGGGTCAGGTCGTTGGTGCCGAAGCTGAAGAACTCGGCGTTCTCGGCCAGGTCCCCGGCCCGGATGGCGGCGCGGGGCAGTTCGATCATGGTGCCGACCAGATACTGCAGTTCGACGCCCTGTTCGGCGATGACGGCGCGGGCGGTCTTGTCGGTGAGGTCCTTGAGGAACTTCATCTCCGTGCCCTTGCCGACCAGCGGGTGCATGATTTCGGGCACGGGGGCGGGCTTGCCGGACTTGGCGATCTCGCAGGCGGCCTCGATGATGGCGCGGACCTGCATCTCGTAGATTTCCGGGAAGCTGATCCCGAGGCGGCAGCCGCGGTGGCCGAGCATCGGGTTGCTCTCGTGCAGCTCACGGGCCCGGCGCATCAGCTTGGCCGGGTCGAGGCCGGTGGATTCGGCGACGGCCGCGAGGTCCTCCTCCGAATGGGGCAGGAACTCGTGCAGCGGCGGGTCGAGCAGGCGGATGGTGACCGGCAGGCCTTCCATGATGGTGAAGAGCTCGACGAAGTCGGCCTTCTGGAAGGGGGCGATCTTGGCCAGGGCGGCGCGGCGGCCGCTCTCGTCGTCGGCCAGGATCATCTCACGGACGGCGGCGATGCGGTGCTCGTCGAAGAACATGTGCTCGGTGCGGCACAGGCCGATGCCCTCGGCGCCGAACTGGCGGGCGGTCTTCGCATCCAGGGGAGTCTCGGCGTTGGCGCGGACCTTGAGGCGGCGGACCTGGTCAGCCCAGACCATGAGGCTGGCGAAATCGCCGGTCAGCTCCGGCTCGATCATCTTCACCGAGCCGGCCAGGACCTCGCCGGTCGAGCCGTCGATGGTGACCGTCTCGCCTTCATTGAAGACCTTGCCGCGGACCGAGAAGTTGCGGTTTTTCAGATCGATGGCGATGTCGCCCGCGCCGGAGACGCAGGGGATGCCCCAGCCGCGGGCGACCACGGCCGCGTGGCTGGTCATGCCGCCACGGGCGGTGATGATGCCGCGGGCCGCATGCATGCCCTTGATGTCTTCCGGGCTGGTTTCGTGGCGGACCAGGATGATGGCCTCGCCGGCGGCGCCGCGACGTTCCGCATCTTCGCTGGAGAAGACGATGGCGCCGACGGCGGCGCCCGGGCTGGCGGGCAGGCCCTTGGCGATGACGCTGCGGGTGGCGTCTGGGGAGATGGTCGGATGCAGCAGCTGGTCGAGGGCGGCCGGGTCGATGCGGGAGACGGCCTCTTCCTTGCTGATCAGGCCTTCGTCGGCCATGTCGACGGCGACCTTCAGCGCGGCCTTGGCGGTGCGCTTGCCGTTGCGGGTCTGCAGCATCCAGAGCCGGCCCTGTTCGACCGTGAACTCGACGTCCTGCATGTCGCGGTAGTGCTTCTCGAGCCGGGCGGCGACATCGCGGAACTGGCCGAAGACCTCCGGAAGGGCCTCTTCCATGGACGGATTGCGGTCGCCCATCTCTTCGCGGGCCGCCCTGGTCAGAGACTGCGGGGTGCGGATGCCGGCGACGACGTCCTCGCCCTGCGCATTGATCAGGAACTCGCCGTAGAGGGCCGGATCGCCGGTCGAGGGGTTGCGGGTGAAGGCGACGCCGGTGGCGCTGGTGTCGCCGAGGTTGCCGAACACCATCGACTGGATGTTGACCGCCGTGCCCCAGCTTTCGGGGATGTCGTGCATGCGGCGGTAGAACTTGGCCCGGTCGTTCATCCAGCTCTGGAAGACAGCGCCGACCGCGCCCCACAGCTGTTCCTGCGGGTCCTGCGGGAAGGCCTTGCCGAGCTCGCGGTCCACGGCGCGCTTGTACTCGGTGACGATTGTTTCCCAGTCCCTGGCGGTCAGGGCGGTGTCGACGTCGACGCCGAGGCGGTCCTTGTGATCATCGAGGATTTCCTCGAACGCGTGATGGTCGAGGCCGAGGACGACGTTCGAGTACATCTGGATGAAGCGGCGATAGCTGTCGAAGGCGAAGCGGCGGTCGCCCGACAGTTTGGCCAGGCCCTCGACCGTGGCGTCGTTGAGGCCGAGGTTGAGGACGGTGTCCATCATCCCCGGCATCGAGGCCCGGGCGCCCGAGCGCACCGAAACCAGCAGGGGGTTGGCGGCGTCGCCGAAGGTCTTTTGCGTGATCTTTTCGATGTGGCCGATGCCGTCGGCCACCTGGGCGGCGAGATCGGCCGGGTACATGCGGCCCTCGGCGTAGTAGCTGTTGCAGGCTTCGGTGGTGATGGTGAAGCCGGGGGGCACGGGCAGGCCCAGCGACGACATCTCGGCCAGGTTGGCCCCCTTGCCGCCCAGCAGATTCTTCATCGAAGCGTCGCCCTCGGCGCCGCCGCCTCCGAAGCTGTAGACCCAGCGGTTCGTCATCAAGCCGTCCTCAATAAGCGTCGCGATTCCGAAGGCCCGTTCGGATGGGGGTCAGATACATGGCCGGAGCGCCGGGGGGAACACCTTCCGGCCGGGTTTGATCCCGCGGTGCAGCAGAAACGGCGGCGGCTATCGAAGCGGGGCCATTATACCGCGGGAGGCGGACCTACAAAAAAGGGGAGATGAGAGCCGCAGAGGTGAAAATCGGCGGAAACCCCGTGGGCGTTGGGTTTGGCGTGGGTAGGGGCGCTGGCAATGTGGGCGCCGGCGTAGGCGGGGCGTAGGCGCCGGCGCTGCGAATGTAGGCACGAAAGGTGACGGAGCGGCCTACGCGCTGGGCGGCGAGGCTCGGGGAGCGCGAAAAGGTGGATGA
>NZ_JBYCZQ010000010.1:0-152812 GCF_057586315.1 Caulobacter sp. SRI_014
AGAACCGCGTCAGCGATCCGACCGTTTTGCGCCCGGTCCCGGCGAAGAGCGGCGTATCTAGTTGCCGGCCTCGTCAGTGTCAACCGATTGTTCGTCTGCCTTCGAGTTTTTTCGGAAACCGAAGCTTCCGTTTCGAAGGCCGAACCGATCCGTCTGGGAACCGCCTTTCGGCCGCCCCCGCCATGCGGGTCTGAACATCCAGCTGATCCTCCGTGTCCTCACCTTCTGGAAAGCCTCGATCCCTTGGGAGGTTGGCGTTTCCGGCCGGTGTGTCTGCGGCGGAGGCGGCTATCTAGGGGGGCTCCGTCCGAGTCGCAAGGGGCAATTTCAAGGCAATCGCGCGCAGGCTTGCGTCGCCGGGCCGCAGCCCTCAAAAACGCTTCCCAAAAGGTCTCCCTGCATATGCTCTCCAGCAAGGCCCGCTACGCGCTCCGCGCCCTCGTCGAACTGGCCCGTGATCCGGGCCAGGTGACGGCCGGCGAGCTGGCCCTGCGCGCCGACGCCCCGCGCAAGTTCCTCGAGGCCATTCTGCTGGAGCTGGCGCGGCGTCACATCGTCACCAGCCGGCGAGGCAAGTTCGGCGGCTATGTGCTGTCGCGGCCCGCCGCGGACATCACCTTCGCCGAGGTCATCCGCGCCATCGACGGACCGCTCGCCCTCGCGCCCTGTGTCAGCGTCACCGCCTTCCGCAAGTGTGATGACTGCCCTGACCTGGAGACCTGCCCTCTGAGAGAGAGCCTGCGCCGCACGCGCGATGCGACGGCCGAGGTGCTCGAGGGCTATACGCTTGCCGAGGCTGCGGCGCAGCCGGGCGCGATCCAATAAATCCGCTCATCCCGACGGAAGTCGGGACCCAGCTGGCAAACCAGAAGACAGGCTGGCGCTGATCACAGCCGTACGCGTTCACGTGGGTGGGCACTGGGTCCCGACTTTCGTCGGGATGAGCGGTAGAGGTGGGGATCGCTAAGACCCCCTACCCCGCCGCGATATAGGCTCTCAGCCCATCCGCCTCGGCGGTCACTTCCGAAATCTTGTGCTTCACCAGGTCGCCGATCGAGACAATCCCGGCCAGCCGCCCGTCGCGCAGCACCGGCAGGTGCCGGATCCGCCGGTCGGTCATCCGCTCGAGCAACTGGTCCACCGTCTCTTTCGGGTCGGCGAACACCACATCGGCGGTCATGCATATAGAGACGGGCTTCAACAGCCCCCCCGCGCCCTCCCGCGCCACCACGGTGACGACGTCGCGTTCGGAAACGATGCCCGCCACGCCCCCGTCTTCGTTGACAAGGATCATCGCGCCCACCCGGCGGCTGTGCAGCAGCGCAGCGACCGAGCCGACGGTGTCCGACGGCGAGGCCGTGAACACCATGTCGCCCTTGTCCTTGAGAATCTGGGATACCAGCACCGGGTCGTCCTCCCTCGGTTATCTCTAGACATAATGAGGGTCGCTCAAATGGACGGGCAGATCAACCGCGCTGACGCCAGTGTGTAGAGGTCGGGTTCCCGACGCGCTTTGCCGCATTCACTTAACCAAATCGCCAGACCTCCTGCCCAACATGGGGACCGTCCCGTTCTGGCACGCCGATTGCATGGTTAACGGCGACGTATGCGGGGAGGCGTGGAGCAACACCGATGGCCAAGGTTTCGATCATTCTTCTGGGAACGGCGGCAAGCCTGGTGGCGCTGCCCGCCCTGGCCCAGAGCAACACCGGCTCGGCCAACTACAACGCCGGCTATGGCCGCGTGTCGGGCCAGGAAAACCGCATGGTCGACTATTCGACCCGCGACGCGAACGGCAACCGGGTCATCGTCGATGGCGTCATGCTGACCGACGACGACCAGTCGACCTTCACCCGCTCGGGCGGCTCGCTCGACAGCTACAGCGGGGCGGGCAGTTCGACGGCCATCGGCAACAATCTCGTGGTGATCACCCAGGGCTCCTACAACGTGGTGATCGTCGACAGCACCCAGATCAACAATGGCGATGTGACCGCCACCTCGGGGACCGGCGATGATGATTAAGCCCGTGGCGCGCGTCGGCGCCCTCCTCTCCATCGCCGCCCTCGGGCTTTCGGGCTGTGTGACTCCGGTCGCCGGCCCCAATGGCCTCTACGCCAAGCCGATCGGCACCGCCCCGGTCACCGCCAACCCCAGCCCCTATTCGGCGGCCCTGGTCTGCATCGGCCAGTACGCCCGACAGAACAAGCTGGGCGCCCCGCGCATCGCGGTCGGCCGCATCAGCGACTACACCGGCAAGAGCGAGGCCGACGGGTCCGGCCGCAAGGTGACGCAAGGCGCCTCGCTGATGGCCATGACCGCCTTCGCCAAGGCCGGCATGCCGCTGGTCGAGCGCTTCGACACCTCGATCAGCGAGCTGGACCTGAAGTACAGCAACAACAAGCTGATCAGCGACAGCCCCCGGGGTCCGGGCGGCGGCGCGGGTCCGGTCGACAGCCGCAAGATCTACGAAGGCCAGATGGCCGGCGTCGACTTCTACCTGGTCGGCGGCATCACCGAGCTGAACTACAACATCTATTCGGTCGGCGCCGACCTGTACGCCGGCGACAAGAACACCACCGGCCTGAAGGGCAACGCCCGCAACAGCATCTATGTGATGAACGTCGCCATCGACCTGCGGCTGGTCAACGTCCGCACCACCGAGGTGGTGGACGTCATCAGCTACCAGAAGCAGATCGTCGGCCGCGAGGTCGGCATCGGCCTGTTCGACTTCCTGAACGGCAACATCTTCGACGTCTCGGCCGGCGCCGGCGCGCAGGAGCCCCTGCAGCTGGCCGTCCGCTCGCTGATCGAACGGGCCACGGTCGAGATGACCGCCAACCTCTACGGCATGCCCGGCCCGCAATCCTGCCTGACCGCCGACCCCCTGGCGGGCGGCACGACCGGCATGACCGGCGGCTTTACCCCCGCCTACGACAACCTGAGGACCAACAATGCGCAAACCCGCGAAGACCCCAATCGCTGGAACGAAAAGCGCGATGGTGATGCTGGTCGCGCTCTGCGGGGTCGCTACTAGCGCCCTCGCGACGGCGGCGCTGGCCCAGAGCCCGGTCGTCAACAACCAGGTCCAGAACGGCGATGTCTTCTCCCAAGGCACGCTGAACATCGTCACCGTCGAGGAAGGCGCCCAGCAGTCCACGACCGCGACCGGCAACCAGGTCCAGGCCTACGGCGACCGCACCGACATGGCCGTCACCTCCAACCAGACCATGGTCGGCTCGGTGATCGCCCAGACCGTGATCAACGTCGATACCAACCTCGGCGCCGACACGGCTGTCAGCACCATGGCGCTCGGCAACACGGCCGACATCGGCATCAACGAAGCCACGATGACCGGCGTCATCACCCAGACCGCCACCTTCGCCGACGAGATCACCGCTCGCACCCAGATCGAGGGCGATCTGGCCCAGGCCGGCGACATCACCGCCGCCACCACGGCCATCTCCAACAACGCCACGCTGGGCCTGACCAACGGATCGGCCGGGGTGCGGGTCAACCAGACCAGCGCGGCCGACGTCCTGGCCGACGGCGGCGCCGTCATGCAGTACGTCAGCGGGACCAGCGCCATCTCCGGCGTTGCGGTCGGTAACAACATCAGCTCGGTCGGCGACACCACCTCGGCCCAGCGCCTGGCCCTTGGCCAGACCAACGACGGCGCCCTGGTCCAGGCCAGCAAGTTCACCGCCTATGGCAACGTCCAGTCGGCCCTGACCAGCACCACCGCCGCCGGCAACAGCGCCAATGTCTTCAACCAGGGCCCGCTGCTGGATGTGACCAGCCAGCAGGTCAACAATGCCTATGTGCGCAGCCAGGCGGAAAGTTCTGCCTATCAGTTTGGCTCCGCTTCCGTGAACGCCTACGGGGCCGGCAACACCGCCGTGGCCGGCAACAGCGGCGAGACCCTGGTGCTCGACAACACCCAGTGGAGCGGCGTCGGCGGCGTCGAGGTGCTCGCCACCTTCACCGGCACGGACGGCTACGACAGCTACACCCAGGCGGTTGCGGTGGGGAACGATGTGACCGGCTACGCCTGCAGCGACTGTACCGGCACGATGAGCGTCAACAACAGCCAGACCAACATGGGCGACGTCTCCAGCACGGCGACCAACTCGGTCGGCAACCAGGGCGCCCGCAGCGTCGTCGGCGTATCGACAGCGACCGGCAACAACGCCAGCTTCTACGTGACGCGGCCTGGGAACTGAGGGGCGTCAAAACCCCCAACTCCTGCTTCCAATTTTCCACCGTCACCCCAAGACTTGTTCTTGGGGCCCACGGTTGATGTGTCGACGATCAGCACTTTGGAAGCGCGGCTGCGCCTCCACCGCTCCCGCTAGCGGCGGATGAACGGTGGACCCCAAGAACAAGTCTTGGGGTGACGGTGGGTGGGGGCGTGAGGCCGGAGCGACCCCTCAGAACCCCACTATCCACTTCGCCAACCCCACCACCGCGCAGCCGACGATCACCAGCATCACGTTGACGTGGAACCTGATCAGCGCCACGCCCGCCGCCACGGCGAGCACCAGCGCCCAGAGGTCGAAACTCCCCCACACCGGCACGCTCAGCCGCCCTCCCCAGGGCGTCGCCAGCATCGCCGACTGGGTGAACACCACATGCAGGGCGAACCACAGCGCCAGGCTGGCGATCACCCCCAGCACCGCCGCTGTCACCGCCCGCAGCAGCCCGGTCGCCGCCGGGCTCTGGCGCAGCCGCTCGGCATAGGGCGCTCCCGCGAAGATGTAGAGGAAGCTCGGCGCGAAGGTCTGCCACAGGGCCATCCCCGCCCCGGCCAGGGCCCACCACGGCCCGCCGTTGTTCCAGCCGGCCATGAACCCGACAAACCCGTTGACCAGCACCAGCGGCCCCGGCGTCGTCTCGGCCAGGCCCAGCCCGTCGATCATCTGGGCCGTGGTCAGCCAGCCCTGCACCTCGACCGCCTGCTGCTGCAGCCAGGCCAGCATGGCGTAGGCCCCGCCGAAGGTGACCGCCGCCAGGGCCGCGAACACCTCTCCCACCCGGCTCAGCCAGTGGTCCGGCCCGAACACGAGCACGACGGCGACCAGCGGCGTCAGCCAGATGACCAGCCACAGGGCGGTCACCCCCAGGGTCCGCCGGACCGGCACGCGCGCCTGCGCCACCGCTGCCGGCTTCGCCGCCCCACGGCTGGCGATCAGCCCGGTCACCGCCGCCGCCAGGATCACCACCGGGAACGGCGCGCTGAACACCGCCAGGGCCACGAAGGCCAGAATGGCGATGACCAGGTCGATCCGCCCCTTCAGCGCCCGCTTGCCGACCCGCTGTAGCGCCTCGGCGACCAGCGCCAGCACCGCCGCCTTCACCCCCCAGAAGGCCGCCGCCAGCCACGGCTGGTCGCCATGCGCCGCGTAGAGCCAGGCCAGAGCCGTCACCAGCACCGCCCCGGGCAGCACGAACAGCAGCCCCGCCGCCAGCCCGCCGCGAATGCCGTGCAACAGCCAGCCGACATAGGTGGCCAGTTGCTGGGCCTCGGGCCCCGGCAACAGGGTGCAGTAGCTCAACGCATGCAGATAGCGCGGCTCGTCGATCCACTTCTTCTCATCGATCCACTCGCGGTGCATCAGGGCGATCTGCCCCGCCGGACCGCCGAACCCCAGGCAACCGACCTTCAGGCTGGAAAGGACAAACTCCCGGAAGCTCGGGACGGCAGATTGAACTTCACTCAAGGGACGGTCTCCGCACGGCTCTAGGCTCGGTGCTTGGGCCTCCGCCTGACCGGGGGACCGCTCACCCCGGATGAGGTGACTCTAACCTCTACTCAGACAGTAGACAATCCGGTGTTCGCCCAATCCTTGACTTGACCGCCCCGTCGTCAGCACCCTCTCCGTCGGACGCCACGGTCGGGGGACCCTCATATGCGCCTGCGAGACCTGCTCATCATTCCGGGCTTCGCCCTGGCGGTCATGGTCCTCAACGTCCTGATCGCCTTCGGCGCCGTCTGGGTCTGGGGGACCTTCTTCGAGCCCGGCCACCCCCAGGCCTACTACGAAGCCTTTGCCCTCAAGGCCGCCCCGGTCAGCAGCATCGTCGCCGGCATCCCGCTGATGTTCGGCGCCGGCTGGCTGATCGCCCGCAAGCGTGACCGCCGCAACGGCCTGATCGCCGCCGGCGCCGTGGCCCTGGTCTACATCATCGCCGACACCGCCATGGTGCTGGCCGCCCAGGTCGACGCCAGGGACTGGCTTTGGGAGCTGGTCTCCTATCCGACCAAGCTGCTCGCCGCCCTGACCGGCGCCCTTGTGGCGACCCGACGGGCCTGACCGAGGCCCACACATGAATATGTCTAGACATATTCATCGCCCTTTCGCCACGCCAACCGGGCCGCGGTGGCACCGCACCCGCTGGCCGGTCGAAACGGGGTGGTCCGGGGGTGGTCCCATATGGCCTCCCCGGGGGTCGAAAGCCCACCCCAAGGCGGCTGAATGCAGCCCTGAGGGTGGACCCAAGATTCTGATTTAAATCGACTATTTCTGCTGCCCGCAGTCCATCCGATGTATAATGACCTGTCGCTTCGACAGTCGCGCCTAACCACCTCCCCAATGCCCTCCGCCCCCGGGCCACGGCGACCCGCGGTCCGCCAAGGCCAACCCCCGCCACACCTGCGCCTTGCCATGGCCGCGAGGCGCGGCGAAGGTGGCCCTCAAACAAGAAATCCGAGTGCTCTGGACTTGCCCCATCTGAACCGTTTCGCCCGCGCGGCTGCTGTCGCCGCGCTGGTTGCCGCCCTTGCCGCCTGCGCCCAGGTCAAGAGCTTCCTCCCCGGACCCAAGCCCGAAGCGGTCGCCACCGCCCCGGCCAAACCGCCCAAAGAGTCCAGGGCCCCGGCGGCGGCGCCCGCCGTCAACCCGCTGATCCTGCCGGCCGGCGCCTGGCCCCAGGCCTCGAGCGACGTCGCCCCCGACCCGCAAATCCGCTTCGGCGCCCTGCCCAACGGCATGCGCTATGCGCTGATGAAGAACGCCACCCCGCCCGGTGAAGCGGCCCTGCGCCTGCACTTCCGTGCCGGCTCGCTGAACGAGAGCGACGACCAGCAGGGTCTGGCCCACTTCCTCGAGCACATGGCCTTCAACGGCTCCAAGGCTATTCCGGAAGGCGAACTGGTCAAGATCCTCGAACGCCACGGCCTGGCCTTTGGGGCCGACACCAACGCATCGACCGGCTTCGACGAGACCATCTACCAGCTCAACCTGCCGAAGACCGACGACGAGACCGTCGATGTCTCGCTGCAGATGATGCGCGAAACCGCCGGGAACCTGCTGATCGCCGCCGACGCTGTCGATCGCGAACGCGGCGTCGTCCTCTCCGAAGAGCGGGCCCGCGACACCCCCGGTTGGCAGACCTACAAGAAGCGCCTCGAATTCCAGATGAAGGGCCAACTGCCGCCCAAACGCTACGCCATCGGCCAGGTCGAGATTCTCCAGACCGCCAGCCGCGACCGCATCGCCGCCTTCTATGACGGCTTCTACCGCCCCGAACGGGCCACCCTGGTGATGGTCGGCGACTTCGACCTCGACGCCATGGAAGCCAGGATCAAGGCCCGCTTCAGCGACTGGGAAGGTCGTGGCCCCGACGGCGGCGAGCCGGACCTCGGCCCCGTCGCCCCGCGCAAGCCCGAGGCGCTGGTCGCGGTCCAGCCCGGCTCCCCGACCGCTCTGCAGATCACCTGGATGGCGCCCCCGCAGCTTCAGAAAGACAGCCTGGCCAAGCGCAAGGCCGACGTCATCGAGCAGCTCGGCTTCGCCGTTCTCAACCGCCGCTTCAACACCCTGATGCGCGGCGCCGAGCCGCCCTTCATCAGCGCCGGCGCCTTCAAGGGTGACCAGCTGCATGCCGCCGAGGTCACCTCCATCGCGGTCACCAGCCGTCCCGGCGAATGGCGCCTGGCCTTGACCGCGGCCATGACCGAACAGCGCCGCGCCGTGCAGTACGGCGTGCTGCAGCCCGAGCTCGACCGCGAGATCGAGGAGTTCCGCACCTTCTTCAAATCCCGCGTCGCCGGCGCCGCGACCCGCCGCACCCCGGGCCTGGCCGCCGAACTGGTCGGCAGCATCAACGACGCCGAGGTGGTCACCAGCCCGGCCCAGGACCTCGAACTGTTCGAAAGCATCGTGAAGGACCTGAAGGCCGAGACGGTCTCGGCCAGCCTGAAGACCGCCTTCAACGGCCAGGGCCCGCTGATCTTCCTGGCCACCCCGACGGCCGTGAACGGCGCGGAAGTGGCGGTCATGGATGCCTACCAGGCCTCGCTGAAGGGCGATGTTTCACCCCCGACCGCCGCCGGCCAGCAATCCTGGCCCTACGAGAGCTTCGGCACGCCCAGCAAGGTCGTCGAGCAGAAGGACATCACCGATCTCGACGCCGTCATGGTGCGGTTCGAAAACGGCGTCCGCCTGACCGTCAAGCCGACCAAGTTCCGCGACGACCAGATCCTGGTGCGCGTCCGCATGGGCAACGGCACCCTCGGCCTGCCCGCCGACAAGCAGAGCACCACCTGGGCCGCCCCGGCCATCATCGAAGGGGGTCTGGGCAAGATCACCGCCGAGGACATGGAGCGGGTGCTGGCCTCGCGGGTCTACGGCGCCAGCTTCGGGGTCGAGGACGACGCCTTCCTGCTGGCCGGCTCGACCCGACCCGATGACGCCGAGCTGCAGATGCAGGTCCTGGCCGCCTACGCCACCGACGCCGCCTGGCGCCCGGCCGGCTTCCAGCGCATCCGCACTGTCGCCGGCACCTATGACGAGCAGTACCAGGCGACCACCGGCGGCATGCTGTCCCGCGACCTCGCCGGCCTGCTGCACAGCGGCGACCGCCGCTGGACCTGGCCGACCCCCGCCGAGATCAAGGCGACCGAACTGGCCCAGGTTAAGGCCAACGTCGCCCCGGCGCTGGCCAACGCTCCGATCGAGGTGATCATCGTCGGCGACATCACCATCGACAAGGCGATCGAGATCACCGCCGCCACCTTCGGCGCCCTGCCCAAGCGGGCCGAGCCCGTCGCCCTGCCGGCCGGCGCCCGAATGGTCGGCTTCCCCGCCCCCAACGCCGCGCCGCTGAAGCTCTTCCACAACGGCCGCGCCGACCAGTCGGCCGCCCTGGTGGTCTGGCGCACCGACGACTTCTTCTCCAACGTCCAGAAGGCCCGCAACATCAACGTCATGGCCGAGGTCCTCAGCCTGCGCCTGACCGACGAGCTGCGCGAGAAACAGGGGGCGACCTACAGCCCCAACGCCTCGGCCAACGCCAGCGCCGTCTGGACCGACTGGGGCTATGTCATGGCCAGTGTCGAGGTGCCGCCGGCTCTGGCGGACGGCTTCTTCCGCGATGTCGACAAGATCGCCGCCGACCTGGCCGCCAACCCGCCGACCGCCGACGAGATGACCCGGGCCAAGAAGCCCTATCTCGAGCGCCTGTCCAAGAACCAGCAGACCAACGAGTTCTGGGCCGGCCAGCTGGCCGGCGCCCAGACCGACAGCCGCCGCCTCGACGCGGTGCGCTCGCAGCTGGCCGGGGTCGAGCGGGTCTCGGCCGCCGACGTCCAGGCCGCCGCCCGCGAGTACCTGGGCAAGGACAAGGCCTGGCGCCTGGTCGTGGTCCCGAAGGAGAAGAAATGAAAGCGCTCGCCACCGCCTTCGCCCTGACCCTGCTCGCGGGTCCGGCCTTCGCGGCCGGCCCTGAGGAGGATGAGCTTTATCACTGGGGCGAATGCGCTGCGGTCGGTTCGCTGTTCGAGGCCGCCGTCGACATCGGCAGCAGCGACCCGCGCATCACCTCGGCCAACACCGCCTTCCATAACTTCGAGCCGCAGATGGAGGCTCACACCAACGCCCTGGCCGAAAAGCTGGGGGACGAACGCGCCAATGCGGTGCGCGACCGGATCCTCAAGGACTACGACAGCGACATCACCCTGTGGGGCGAAACCGAGGACCGCGACGGCTTCCTGCTGGCGACCTGGGGAAAAACAATGGACCGCTGCCTCAAGGAGGCAACGGTCCTGCCGGTTCCGGGACTGCCGGTAACCTGATTGCTTAGTAGACCGAGCCGCCGACGCCGCCGTCGAGGCTCATGCTGAAGCTCGACGAGGACTCCTCGCGGACCGTTTCTTCGCGGTAGGCGGTGTAGGTCTCGACCTCGGTGATGGTGATCACCTTCACCCCGGCGCCGAAGCGGCGCAGCAGCGAGCGTTCGTTGCAGTCACGGGCCGGACGTTGCGGACGGCAGGCCACGCGGCCGGCGCGGTGTCCGCCTTCGACGCTGGCGCCGCCGTTCGGGCCGCCGGCCAGCTCCTGCTCGTAATAGAGGCTTTCGTTCTTGTTGCAGAAGTAGCTCTTGCCGCCCTGATTGCTGGCCCGCATCTCCCACTCGATGACGGTCCACTGCATGCGGGTGCCGGCGATGCAGCGATAGAGTTCGCCCTCGTAGCCGTCGGCCACGTCTTCGCCGGCGAACACCTGGCTGGCCGGGTGGGGCGTGTCGCGGTCGTCGACGCAGTAGGCGCGGATGACGACGCGGCGGGTGCGGGTGCGCTTGGCCTCGTAGGCGACCTGTTTCTTCTTCAGGGCGCCTTCGACGTTCAGGCCCTGGATGACGCCGACCGTGCCGGGACCGACGTAGCCGCCGCCCCCACCGCCGCCGCCGCCGTAGACGACCGCGCCGGCGCGGCTGCCCGCGCCGGAGACGGCCACGGCCGTGACGTTGGCGTTGACCGTGACGTTGACCCGTCCGCCGCCGCTGTCACAGCAGCTGGGCGGGCTGGGCGGCCGCGGCGGCGGTGTCGGCGGGGTGCAGCAGGGCGGCGGGCTGGGCGGCGTGCAGCACGGTGGCGGCGGTGGGGCGCAGCACTGCGCGGCCGCCTCGTCCGGTGTGGCCGAACCGATCAGCAGCAGGACGAACCCCGCCGCCAGTCCGAGAAATGTATTGCGCAAACCCATGGGGTCGCTCCCGCCAAATACGTCCTCGCCTCCCATGCAAGAACCGCGCCGATCTGTGTCATTCCGAAACACAAAACCCGTGGCGCGATCCTTCCCTGCAACCCTTGTGCGGTCGCTTTGGACCGTCAGGAGGCAGGGTGGAGCGATGGCCCATCCAAACATGGACAGATTGACGGAGTATTGGCGTGCCCGCGCCGGGGCCTTTGTCGCGCCTCGGCGCGCCGACATCGATCCGATGGATTTCGTCGACATCCTGCCCCAGGTGCTGATCGTCGGCCGCCGCGAAGCCGGCGACCTGCCCTTCCGCCTGGTGGGCGGCCTGATCGCCCAGCTGCACCAGCGCGACCTGCGCGGCGTCAATCTGCTGACCCTGTTCAACCCCGCCGATCGGGCCGCCCTGCGCCTGGCCGTCGAACAGATCCGCCGCCGGCCCGAGCCGCTGCAGATCACCGGCGAGATCCGCTCGGACGCCGTTGGCGGCGCCGTTGGCCTGGAGATGATGCTGGCCCCGCTGATCGGCGCCGACGGCGAGATCGACCGCTTCATCGGCCTCTATCAGCCGCTGGGCATGACCGCCCGGCTGATGGGCAGGACGGTCAGCGAACTCAAGCTGCACAGCCTGTCGCGCAGCGGCGAGGAAGGCCCTCGCCTGCGGCTTGCCGCGCTCGATGGGCGCCAGATCGCTTAGAGCATGTCAGGGCGAAGTGTATGCGGTTCGCCCGCCCGGACATGCTCTAAATGTTTGATTCTAGACCCTTTTGATCAGGTTTTGATGCGTACATCAAAACCTGAAAGGGTCTAGACCCCAGTTCCTCCCCCTTTGGGGGAGGGGGACCGCCGCCGAAGGCGGTGGTGGTGGGGGCAGCACCGGCGGTCGGTGATCTGCGCCAAGACAGTTCAGGCGTCGGCGCTGCCCCCTCAGTCGTCGCCTATCGGCGCCGCCAGCTCCCCCAGAGGGGGAGCGATTATCTAAGCGCTCGCCTCGTTCAACCGGGTCATCTGGGCGTCAGACAGGGTCAGCCGTGCCGCGCCCATCAGCTCTTCGAGCTGAGCAACACTGGTCGCACTGGCGATCGGCGCGGTCAGGCCAGGCCTGGCCATGATCCAGGCCAGCGAGACCTGCGCCTGCGTCGCCCCGGTCTCGGCGGCCACGGCATCCAGCGCGGCCAGGACCCGGGGCCCCTTCTCGCTCTCGAGATACTTCTTCATGCCGCCGCCGCGCGGGCTTTTGCCGTAGTCCTCGGCGGTCCGGTACTTGCCGGTCAGAAAGCCGCTGGCCAGGCCGTAGTAGCTGATGATCCCGACCTCACGTTCGATACAGAGATCGAGCAGCGGCCCTTCGATGCCCCGGTCCATCAGATTGTAGGCCGGCTGCAGGCTGTCGTAGCGCCCCGCGCCCTTGTGGGCGGAGATATCCAGCGCCGAGCCAAGCCGGCCCGCGTCGAAGTTCGAAGCCCCCAAGGCCCGAACCTTGCCGGCCTTCAGCAGCTTGTCGAAGGCCTCGGCCGTCTCGTCCTGCGGGGTCTCGGCGTCGTCGCGGTGCGACTGGTAGAGGTCGATGTAGTCGGTCTGCAGCCGGCGCAGGCTGTCCTCGCAGGCCTCGACGATGTTCTTCGCCGACAGCCCCGGCCGGGCCGGCCACATGCCGACCTTGGTGGCGATGACGACATCGTCCCGCCTGCCCCGCTTCTTCAGCCAGGCGCCCAGCACCGTCTCGCTCTCGCCGCCGGTGTGACCCGGAACCCAGGCCGAATAGACATCGGCGCTGTCGATGCAGTCGAAACCGCCCGCCACGAAGGCGTCCAGCACACTGTGCGAGGTCGCCTCATCCGCCGTCCAGCCGAAGACGTTGCCGCCCAGAACCAGCGGGGCGATGGCGATGTGAGACCGGCCGAGGGGGCGCTTTTGCATGACTATGCCGCCTTAACGGACGACGGGTCGTAGACCGGCGCGTCGAGCGGCGCGAGGGCCGCCTTGCCGCGGATCATGTCGCTGGCCTTCTCGGCCACCATGATGGTCGGGGCGTTGGTGTTGCCGCCCACCAGCGTCGGCATGACCGAGGCGTCGATGACCCGCAGGCCGCTGATCCCCTGCACCTTCAGCTCGCCATCGACCACGGCCAGCGGATCGCCCGCCGCGCCCATGCGGCAGGTGCCGACCGGGTGGTAGATGGTCTCGCCGGTGCGGCGGATCCAGGCGTCGATGTCGGCGTCGGACTGGATATCCTTGCCCGGCGCGAACTCCTCGCCGCGATAGGGGTCGAGCGCCGCCTGGTGGGCCGCCTCGCGGGCGATCTTGACGCCCTCGCGCATGGCCCGGCGGTCTTCCTCGGCCGCCAGGTAGTTGGCGAAGATGGTCGGATCGTCGAACGGATCAGCCGAGCGCAGGCCCACCGAGCCCCGGCTCTCGGGACGCAGCTGGCAGACGTGGAAGGTGAAGCCGTCCTTCTCGATCACTGTCTTGCCGTGGTCCTGCATGATGGCCAGCACGGTGTGGATCTGCAGGTCCGGACGGTCCAGATCCGGCCGCGAGCGCAGGAAGGCCCCCGATTCCAGGAAGTTCTGGCGGCCCGGGCCCTTGTTGAACAGCATGTAGTTGAGGCCGGTGGCCAGGCGTTTGAGGCCCTTGTTGTAGCTGTAGGCGGTCTCGACGCCCTGGGTCAGCCAGCTCAGCGTCACGTCCAGGTGGTCCTGCAGGTTGGCGCCGACCCCCTTGCTCTCATGGACGGTCTTGATCCCCTGTTTGGCCAGGTCGTCGGCCACGCCGATCCCCGACAGCTGCAGGATATGCGGCGACTGCACGGCCCCGGCGCTGAGCAGCACCTCGGCGTCGGCGTGGGCGATGGTCCGCTCGCCGCCCTTCACGGCGTATTCGACGCCGATGGCCTTGCCGTTCTCGATGACGATCTTCGTCGTCCGCGCGCCGGTCAGACAGGTGAGGTTGGGCCGGTTCAGGGCCGGGTAGAGGTAGGCCTTGGCCGCGCTCCACCGCTTCCCGTCGCGGATGGTCATCTGATAGGGGCCCCAGCCTTCCTGCTGGAAGCCGTTGAAATCCTTGGTCACCGGGTGGCCGGCCTGACGCCCCGCCTCGATGGCGGCCGAATAGATCGGGTTGGGCGAGCTGGCCTTGGAAACGTGCAGCGGGCCGTCGCCGCCGTGCCATTCGTCACCGCCGCCTTCCAGGCTTTCCGAACGCTTGAAGTAGGGCAGCACGTCGGCATAGCCCCAGCCGCCCAGGCCCATCTGGCGCCACTGGTCATAGTCCCGCGCATGGCCGCGGATATAGATCATGCCGTTGATCGACGAGGAGCCACCCCAGCCCTTGCCGCGCGGCCACCAGAGCTTGCGGTTATTGAGGTGCGGTTCTTCCTCGGTCCAGAAGCCCCAATTGTAGTCGCCCTTGTCCTTGATCAGGTTGCCGACGCCCGCCGGCATGTTGACCAGGATCGAGGTGTCCTTGCCGCCCGCTTCGAGCAGCAGCACCTTGATGTTCGGGTCCTCGGTCAGGCGACCGGCCAGAACGCAACCGGCCGAACCGGCGCCGATGATGATGTAGTCGTAACGGTCGGCCATCTGGCGCCTCTCCCGGTAGATTATCGTTGTTCAGTCGACAGTGACGCCGGCGTCACATTTGGGCAAGTCCCTCCGCCACGTCATCCTTTGGTTCAGTTGACGCCTTGGGCTGACGCGGGCCTTCTGGCGGTGCAGGAGGACCCATGGGCGAAGAGTCCGTCACCATCGCGCCGGGCGCCGGTTTCGCGCGCTTCGACCAGACCTTTCCGATCCTGACCGCCGGCGAGATCGAGCGGATGAAGCGGTTCGGCGAGGTCCGGCAGTTTCCGCCCGGCTCAGTGCTGTTCCGTTCAGGCCAGCGGGCGCCGGGGATGTTTGTCGTCATCGACGGCTGCGTCGCCATCAGCCAGCGCGACGGCCTGGGCCACCAGACCCCCATCGTCGAACAGGGCCCCGGCCAGTTCCTCGCCGAAGTCAGCCAGCTCGGCGCCAGTGCCGCGCTTGTGGACGCCGTGGCCGAGACCGCCCTCACCGCCCTGGTCATCGAGCCGGCCGGCCTGCGCAGCCTGCTGGTCGCCGAGGCGGAGCTCGGCGAGCGGATCACCCGCGCCCTGATTCTGCGCCGCGTCGCCCTGATCGAGGCGGGGGCCAGCGGGGCGGTCCTGATCGGCCACGCCGGCCAGAAGGACGTCGTCCGCCTCCAGGGTTTCCTGACCCGCAACGGCCAGCCGCACCACCTGATCGACCCGCGCGACGACGCCGAGGCCGCCGAACTAATGGCCCGGCTCAATCTGACCGAATCCGACCTCCCCCTCGCCGCCTGTCCAAACGGCCAGATCCTGCGCCGGCCCAGCGACCAGGAAATCGGCGAGGCCCTGGGCATGAACACCCGGCCGGATCCGGACCGCATCTACGACGTGGCCATCGTCGGGGCCGGGCCGGCGGGACTGTCCACCGCCGTCTACGCGGCCTCTGAAGGGCTCAGCGTCGCCATTATCGACCGCCGGGCCTATGGCGGCCAGGCCGGGGCCAGCGCCCGGATCGAGAACTATTTCGGCTTCCCGACCGGCATCACCGGCCATGCCCTGACTAGCCGCGGCGTGTTGCAGGCCCAGAAGTTCGGAGCCGAGCTGCTGATTCCCGCCTGCGTGGTCGACCTCGATTGCCAGCGCGAGGACGGCCTGCGCGCCCTGGCCCTGGAGGACGGCGCGACCCTGACCGCCCGCACCGTGGTGGTGGCCAGCGGCGCCGCCTATCGCCGGCTGGAGCTGGAGAACTTCTCCGACTTCGAGGGCCGGGGCGTCTGGTACTGGGCCTCGCCCCTGGAGGCCGAGCTGTGCAGCGGCCAGGAGGTCATTGTCGTCGGCGGCGGCAACTCGGCCGGCCAGGCGGCCGTGTATCTCTCAGGCCACGCCAGCAAGGTGCGGATCATGGTGCGCGGACCAGGCCTGAAGGAGACGATGAGCCGCTACCTCATCGACCGCATCACCGGCACGGCCAACATCGAGTTGATGCCCTTCACCCAGATCACCGCTTTGCACGCCGGCGAAGATGGCGGCCTGGCGCGGGTCGCCTGGTCCTGCCGCGAGCATGGCCCGGGCGAGAGCGACATCCGCAACGTCTTCCTGTTCGTCGGCGCCGACCCGGCCACCCACTGGCTGGCCGACTGCGGGGTCAGCCGCGACGCGGCCGGCTTTGTCACCACCGGCGGGGCCGACTGCGCCCATCTGGAATCTTCGGTCACCGGCGTCTTCGCGGTCGGCGACGCCCGCTCGGGCTCGGTCAAAAGGGTCGGGGGCGCCATCGGCGAAGGGGCCCAGGTCGTCGCCGCCATCCACCAGTATCTCGCCGCCCAGGAAGGGGTCACCGCATGAGCTGCCGTCACGTCGAAAGCGTTGCCATCGTCCACCCCGGCTCGAAGGGCTGTGAGGAGTGTCTGAAGACCGGAGACTGGTGGGTTCATCTGCGCCTGTGCCGCACCTGCGGCCACGTCGGCTGCTGCGACGACAGCCCCAACACCCATGCGACCAAGCACTTCCACGCCACGAAGCACCCGATCATCGAGGGTTATGACCCGCCAGAAGGTTGGGGCTGGTGCTACGTCGATGAGGAATTCGTCGAGCTGCCGGACCAGACCCCGCAGGACGGGCCGATCCCTAGGTTCGTCTGACCAGCAGCACGCCAAGCACGACCAGCGCCAGCCCGGCGACGCGGCCAAGGCTCACCGGCCGGGGCTCGACCCCGAACGCCCCGAAGTGGTCGAGGATGATGCCGATCAACAGCTGGCCGCTGACCATAAGGGTGATGGTGGTCGCCACCCCCAGCCGGGGCGCCGAAAAGGCCGCCGCGCAGACGAAGCCGACGCCGTAGACCCCGCCCATCCAGGCATACCAGGGCAAGGCTGCCGCCCCTTGCAGGTCCGGCTTGATGCGCAGGGCCAGTATCAGCACCAGCAGCACTGCCGTGCCTATGGCGAACGACACGAAGGCCGCGTTGACCGGCGAATTGAGTGGACGGGCCAGCATGGCGTTGGTCGGCCCCTGCGCTGCCGTCAGCATGCCACCGACAATACTGGCGACGACGGCGAAGACGATCATGGACTTGGTCATGGTTGATTCCCGCTCCCTGCGCCTCCATACCGCCCCATCGCCCCGTGACCACGGGCTTTCGAATTTCAGGAGGCTCACCATGGCCGACAATGACGAGACCATCGACCGCCTGTTCAACGCCGGCGACGAGGCCTGGGAAGACGGTGACGAGGCCAAGGCCTTCGGCCTGTTCAAGCAGGCCGCCGAGCTCGGCGACATCGCCGCCATGCTGAATGTCGGCTACTTCCTCGACGAGGGCCTGGGCGTGAAGGCCGACAAGGCCGCCGCCCTCGACTGGTACCGCAAGGCCTATGACCTGGGCGACGCCAGCGCCGCCAACAACATCGCCATCCTCTGCCGCGAGAAGAACGACCTGACCGGCGCCGCCGACTGGTTTGCCAAGGCGGCCGAGCTGGGCGACGGCGACGCCCTGGTCGAACTGGCCAAGATCAATGTCGAGGGCCTGGGCGTGCCGGTGGACGAGGCCAAGGCCCGGGGGTACCTGGAAAAGGCCCTCGCCCTGCCCGTCGATGATGGTGAGGAAGACGGCGAGATCGACGTCGACCAGCCGTTCATCAGCCTGGCCGGCCACGAAGAGGCGGTGGAGATGCTGGCGGGTCTGACGCGCTAAAGCTTCGTCGAGAGCAGCAGCCGCCCTGGTCCCAACCGGTCGAGCACCCTGGGCAGGTCGGTGTCGGAGAAGGCGAAGCAGCCTTCGCTGCGGCCGATCCGGCCGGCGGTCGCCGCCATGGCGGTGCTGACATACCAGGCGCTGTGGATGACGATCGCGCGATCGCGAGCGTTGCTGTTGCCGGCGTCGAGGCCGTCCAGCCGCATCGAGCGGCCGTGCTTGCCGCTGTAGTTTTCGGCGGTGCGGAAGGCGCCCTCCGAGCTGGCGTTCGACCCGAAGGCGTTCGAGAAGGCCTTCACCCAGCCGCTGTTGCCCGGATCGCTGCCCCGGCCGTGGGCGACCAGCAGACTGGAGACCTTGCCGCCGGCCATGTCCAGCAGGTGGAAACGGGGGGTCTTGCTGGCCGTGGCGAAGTCGGCGACCGCCACCAGGTCGTGATGCGGAATGGCCGTCCCCAGGCGCTGAAGCTCGGCCCGGGCCCGGGCCAGCAACCTGGCGGTGGCGGCGGGCGTCTCGGCAAAGGCCGGGGCCGCGATCGAGAGCGCCGCGCCGGCGCTGGCCGAGGCGATGAACGAACGACGTGTAAGCAAGCTAGGAAACACCCTGACGCCACTGACGAGGGCGGCGTCATATCCTCGCTTTGGGTCGAAAGCGCTGTGGCATTCGCCCGCTGTGCGGATGCGCGCACCCCCAATCCCCGGATTTCCTTGACTTTCTCATGCTGCACCGCGATATAGCGGTTCTGCGCAGCTTATCTGCGCCTTCGGCCGCGCCCGGCCGCGTGAGGAGCGTTCATTCGCTTCGCCCAGGCGCGAGACTGAACTTCCCCATAAGGACGCCATACGCGGGGCGTTTTCCAACGACCCCCGCGATCCACCGCGCCGGCCATAGAGCCCGCGCGGATACGGTCGCATTTTGAAAGACCAACGGCTTTGACCGCTTTTGCTACCCTGGGCCTCTGCAAGCCCATCCTCTCGGCCCTTCTGGCCGAGGGCTACACCACCCCCACCCCGATTCAGAGCCAGGCGATTCCGCTTGTCCTCGAAGGACGCGACATCCTGGGCATCGCCCAGACGGGTACCGGCAAGACCGCCGCCTTCGCCCTGCCGATCCTGCAACGCCTGGCCGAAGACCGTAAGCCGGCCCCGCGCCGCGGCTGCCGCGCCCTGGTCCTCTCCCCGACCCGCGAACTGGCCACCCAGATCGCCGAGAGCTTCCGCACCTACGGCAAGAACATGGGCCTCAGCGTCGCCGTCGTCTTCGGCGGCGTGAAGTACGGACCCCAGGTCCGCGCCCTGGCCGCCGGCGTCGACATCCTGGTCGCCACCCCGGGCCGGCTGATCGACCACATCAACGAGAAGGTCGCCAACCTGTCGGAGACCGAAGTCTTCGTGCTCGACGAGGCCGACCAGATGCTCGACATGGGCTTCGTGGTGCCGATCCGCCGCATCGCCAAGACCCTGCCGCAACAGCGCCAGAACCTGTTCTTCTCGGCCACCATGCCGACCGAGATCGGCAAGCTGGCCGGTGAACTGCTGAAGAACCCGGCCAAGGTGTCGGTGACCCCGCAGGCCACCACCGTCGAGAAGATCGACCAGAAGATCCTGTTCATCGAGGCGGGCCGCAAGCGCGCCCTGCTGGCCGAACTGATGGACGACGGCGCCATGAAGCGCGTCCTGATCTTCACCCGCACCAAGCGCGGCGCCGACCGCGTGGCCAAGCAGCTGGGCACCATCGGTGTCGAGGCCGCCGCCATCCACGGCGACAAGTCGCAAGGCCAGCGGGAACGCAGCCTGGCCTCCTTCAAGGCCGGCGACGTCCGCGCCCTGGTGGCGACCGACATCGCCGCCCGCGGCATCGACGTGGACGGCGTATCGCACGTCATCCAGTACGAACTGCCCAACGTGCCGGAAGCCTATGTCCACCGCATCGGGCGCACCGCCCGCGCCGGCGCCAACGGCTCGGCCATCAGCCTCGTGGCCGACGACGAGCGTAACCTCCTGAAGGACATCCAGAAGGTCACCCGTCAGACCATCCCCAGCTGGGACCGCCGCAACGACCGCAACCTCGGTTCCGCCGAGGCTGCCTTCAAGGCGACCCAGCCGCCGGAAGCCCCGCGCGAGCGTGACCCCCGCGACACCCGTGGCCGCAGCCCGGCCGCCAAGCGTCATGAGCACTCGGCCGGCAAGCACTTCGCCAACGCCCCGCGCGCCCATCGCCCGGGCGGCTATGACCCGATGGTCGAGGGCCCCACCGCGTCCCCGCCCGCCGGCAACAGCGCCGAGAAGCCGAAGAAGCGTAAGCGTTTTCGTCCCGGCGGCGGCCGTGGCCCGAACACGACGGCTCGCGCCGGCGCGTAAGGTTCAGCGACGCTGAAAACATTGGCCCCGCCGTCCCCGTGACGGCGGGGCTTTTGTTTGCGCCGCAGCCTGCGGACCCGACGTGCGGGTGACGGTGGCCGGGACCGACAAGCCGTTCTGACGCCTGTCGAAGCGGCGGACTATTGTACCAGCGGTTCGGGGTACTCCAGCTTTCCAGTGTCGTAGCCCAGCGCCTTGGCGCGGCCGATCAGCATGTCGAGTTCGGCCTTGGTCGGCGCCTTGCGGGTGTAGATCCACAGCTTCTCGAACTTCGGGTCGGCGCTGATGAACCAGCTGTAGTCGTCGGCGCGGTCGAGGACCCAGTATTCCCAGGTGATGAAGAAGGGATAGCTGACCTTCAGCTTGGCGTTGGTCCCGGGGTCGACGATCCGGCCCTTGCCCTCGATGGCCTTTTCCTTGCCGGCAGGGGTCTTGTCGCGGCAGGTGTCGCGCACGGCGATGCGGCCCTTGTCGGCCTTCGAATAGGCGGTCGCGCCGGCGACGCAGCCGTCGGTCAGCTTCATCGGCAGGCGGCCGATTTCAAGCCATTGGCCGGTGTAGAAGCGCTCGACGTCGACGGGTTTGGCCGGTTGCGGGGCCTGGGCGATGGCAGGCGAGGCCAGCAGGGCGAGGGCGACGGCGATGAGGGCGAGACGCTTCATGATTGAACTCCGGGGCTGGAAAGCCAGCTAGGGCGAACCCGGGTGACATCAACACTGGACCTTCTCCGCCGCGACAAAGATCAAGGGGCGCGGAGATCGGGCCAATCCGTCTGGGGTGGATGAGTTGCCTGCTGCCGGGCTTCGGCCTGCAGGCGCTGGTTCATGCCGTCCTTCTGACCCAGGGTCCGTTCAATCGCCGCCGCCCTGGCCGGGGGCGAGGACCTCGAGATGGCCGCGGCGCTGGCCTGGATCAGCTCCAGCCCAGCATCCTGAGGGCCTGGCCGCGCACGTCGGTGGGCCAGATCGTCGTGTTGAGCAGGAAGCCCTCGCGGTCGTCGTTGAACAGGCAGCGGCTGGCCTCCTCGAAACCCTCGAGGTCGCCGGCCATGTCGCCGACGAAGCGGTAGGCGGCGTTGAGCTCGTCCTTGCGCACGGTGACCGGGTCGCGGCGCGCGGTCTCGACCAGACGGCGCAGGGCGGCGGACGGGCCGCCCGACTGCTGGCTGAGCCATTCCCAGTGGCGGGGCAAGAGGCTGACCTCCCTGGCGACGACGCCGAGCCTGGGGCGGCCGGCCGCCTTCGGCGACGGGGTCAGCTCGAGGCTGACCCGCTCGCCGGTGACGTCGTCGAACACCCGGAAGCTGGTGTTGGGGTCGCGGGCCAGGGAGGCGCGGGCGACGGCGGCCAGGGCCGACATCTCGCCCTGGGCCAGGCGGTGGTGGCCTTCGAACAGGCTGTAGCGGGCGTCGGTCATCCGGTCAGTTTCTCCGCGTTCAGGGCCTCTCGCCATTTGGCGGACAGCTCTTTCAGGGCATTGGTCAGCTCCCATTGGGAGCGTTCGGCGTCGGGCAGTTCCTCGACCACCTCGTAGGTGAAGGCGTCCTCCCCATGGGTCTTCCAGGCCTGCACCAGCGCTTTGTTCGGGTGGCTGCCCAGGCGCAGGGAGAACCACAGGCCGTTCTGGCGATTGTGCAGGTTGGGAGAGACTTCCACCCAGATCTGGCCGGAAGGCGCGCAACGGACCGCGAAGGCGCCGGAGGCAACCTTGCGTTCCTTGAAGTCGCGGACGAGCTGTTTGCGGTCAGGTTTCATGACCGCCCATTTAGACCGGGTAAAAAACCCCGTCAATTATACCCGGGTAAAATTATCTGAAGACGCAGCTGGTCCCGCCCCAGATGGTGGCGACCTTCCCCGCCGGGCCGTCCCTGTCGAGGATGCCGGAGATTTCGCCGGCGCTGAATTCGATGCCCAGCGTGGTTTCCTCGACCTTCAGGTTGCCGAAGGCGGCCGTCAGCTGCTGGCGGGTCGAGCCGACGCCGATGCCGTCCATGGTCGTGGCCTTGCCGCCGCTCTTGTTCCCCGCGCTCCAGCCGACGAACTTGCCGTCCATGAACAGGGCGTCGAGGTCATTGGACCAGCTGACGAACTCGGTCGGGCCGGCGCCGCATTCGCTGTTGGTCGAGCGGTCCTCGGGGTTGCCCAGCACGGAGCTCAGCGCCGCCACGGTGTCGGCGGTCGCCGTGCCGTAGGCGACCAGGCGCGTCGAGCCGCTGTCGCTGACCAGGCGCAGGCCTTCCTGATCGAGGGCGACGCCCCCGGCGGGGGTGGCGGGCGTGGCCGGTTCAGTGGGCTTGGCGGCCTCGGCGGGCGGCGCGGCTTCAGCCGGCTTGGCGGGCGCGCTGTTCTCGGCCGACTGGCCGCAAGCGGTGACGAGGGCGGCGAGGGCCAGGGCGGGCAGCAGGCGCGGGAGCATCGGCGGGTCCTATCGAAGCGGCTGACCCATGATACCTCGACCGCCCGACGCACCAACAGAAATGCGTGCGTCCGGACCGGCCGGGCAAAACGCCCGCCCCGTTGGGGTTTTCGTAGCGGTAGCGGCGGGGAACGTTGACATCGGCGTAGGCGCCGCGTGGGCGCCGGCGCGGGGAATGTTGAGGTCTGAACGCCTACAAGCGCCACCGTGCGGCCGGCGACAGGGTTCGCCCGCCGGCCGGCCGTTTTGATTTCTTCCGGGTAAAACTATCCGGCCAGTTTCATGAGCATCTCGCCCATCTTTTGGTGCAGCAGGTTGATGGCCTTCAGCGGCCGGACCATGACCTTGAAGCGGGTGATCCGGCCCTCTTCGTTCCACCAGATCATGTCGACGCCGTTGATGCGGATGCCGTCGATGGTGCAGGCGAACTCCAGCACGGCCGAGCGCTCCGCCCGCCATTCGCCGAGGTATTCGAAGCTGTCGTTGTTCAGCACCTGCAGCGCCGAGAGCAGGTATTTCTCGGTGATCGCCTTGCCGACCTGGGGCGTGTGGACGACCGGGCTTTCGAAGACGCAGTCCTCGGCAATGAGGGCGCTGAGGTCGGCGGGCTCGCGGCTGACGATATAGGCGTGCCAGCCGTGGATCGGGTCGGTCATTTCAGGCGCTTCCACATGTGAAGATCGTCGGTGTAGCGGCCGTCCGTCTGCAGGAGGGCGCGCGGTTCGAAACCATAGCGTTCGAAGCCGGCCCCTTCATAGAGGGAGACGGCGACGGAGTTGGTCGAGACGACGACCAGCTGGACGATCTCGACCACATCGCGGGCGTAGTCGAGACAGGCGGCCATCAGCGCCGCGCCCAGCCCCCTGCCCCGGCCCTCCGGCAGGACGAACATGCTGTAGACGACACCCTTGTGGCGCTCCTTCGCGGGGGCCTTGGGCCCGACGGCGACCATGCCGAGGATCCGGCCCTCGGCCTCGGCGACGAACACCCCGTCGGCGACGACCCGCTCCTCGAACCAGCTGTCGGGCTTGGCCTCCTCCTCGGCGAGGGTGGAGCCGAAGGTGGACTCGTCGAGACGCATCGCCGTCAGGCGGATCGACTGGAACAGCGGGCCCTCCCCGGGCTGGAGGCGGCGGATGGTGGTGCTGGTCATCGGCTACTGACCCAGGTCCCTTAGGGCGTCGAGAGCCGCCTCTCGCTGCCAGCCGTCGTTGTGCTTGGCGGCCAGTCGATACCAATAGATCGCCTTTTCGCGGTCCTTGACGACGCCGTCCCGGCCCGTCTCGAACGCCAGTCCCAGATAGAGCATGGCGTAGGGATTGCCGGCCTCACCTGCCTTGAGCAGCCAACGTTGCTGCTCGATCCGGTCGAGCGGGAGGGCGGACCCCGTCCCGTACATCGAAGAGATGTTGTTCATGGCGTTGGCGTCGCCGGCCAGGGCCGCCCGCTCCAACAGGGCCACGCCCTCCAGGCAGGTCGGCGTGTCGGGGCTGTTGGCCAGGTCCAGCCCCAGGTTGTTCATAGCGCCCGCGTGACCGGCCTCCGCGGCCTTGCGATACCAGGCCATGGCGGTCGCGCGGCTGCGCTGGACGTCGAGGCCGTTCTGGTAGGCGACGCCCAGCCGGAACATGGCGTCGGCGTCGCCCTTGGCGGCCTTGGCCTCCATGGCCGGGATGCCTTCCTCGACCAGCTTGTAGAGCGGCGAACGTGGCGCGCCGGGCGGCGGCGGGGCCGGCGCCGCTGCCGGTGGAGGCGGCATGCGCCCCTCCGGACAGGCCGACTGCATCAGGGCCGAGGCCGCCATCGCCAACAACAGACTCATGTTTTCACCGCCCCTTCGGCCTCACCATAGGTCCTGTGGGTCGTGCTCGTCATTTCCCTGCCGCCTCCGCCTCGACGGCGGACAGGACGCCGGCGGGGAGTTCGCTCATCATCCCCGAGTTGCCGCAGCTGGTCACATAGTGAAAGTCGGGGCCGTGTGAGCCGACGAACACCAGAATACGGTCACCGACGTTGTAGGGCAGCCGCGCCGAGGTATTGGAGTCCCAGATGGTGAATTCGGGGCCAGGCTTGCCCTTGAAGGCGCGGTGGACCTTGAAGCG
Organism: Caulobacter sp. SRI_014; assembly: GCF_057586315.1. Lineage (NCBI taxonomy): Bacteria > Pseudomonadati > Pseudomonadota > Alphaproteobacteria > Caulobacterales > Caulobacteraceae > Caulobacter > Caulobacter sp. SRI_014. Next base: position 24,588 of record NZ_JBYCZQ010000010.1, read on the forward strand.
GGCCTTCCGCGCATCCTCGTATTCGGGTTTGCCCTTGTAGAGGAAACGCCGGTTCACATAGGGGCCGAAGTCGACGAGGGTGACCTCGGCCACGAAGAGCGCCTTGGCGAACTCCTGCTTCACCGAAGGGTTCGGATCGATGCAGGCCTCCGCCGAGGCCGGCGAGGCCAGGGTGCCCGATGCCAGCATCGCCAGCGCGAGGATGCCCCAGGTGATCCGGCCCGCCATCGTCCCTATCCCTTCACCGTCACGTCGATTTCCGACCCCAACGCCCTGAACTTATCGCTCATCTGGCTCATGCCCAGTTCGATTTCGTTCGGAACAGAGAGCCTTCGCCGGGCTGGAGGCGGTTGATGGTGGTGGACATTGGCACCTCAACCAAGCGTTTTGTTGGCCCTTGAAAAAGGTGGCCAGTTGACGTGCAATTGAACTGCAAAGCCATCCGGCCACCAGAGTGAGAATTTGCAGCTATGGTCGATTCCAGCAGAATGGATGACTTCTTGAGGGCCGCGCTAACTCAACTCAGTCCGGGTGAAGCCCTACTATTAGTTGACACAGTGCTGGAATTGCCGCGTGAAACCCGCGCCCCAGACAGCCGAGCTGAAGGTGCATTGAAGTTCGGGGTGGCAGAGGCCGCGCTCTGGCTGACACCCATACTACTAACCGTGGGAAAATGGCTTCTGGATGCGTCTCAGGAACCATTAAAGGCACGCGTCAAAAGCTATGTCGCACAGTTAATTGGGGACAAATCCGCTTCAAAGCCCAAGAGCGATCCGTCCTCGCCACTCACCACCCTAGGGGACAAATTTGAAGCTACGTGCCTGCAAGCAGGGTTTGACGGTGCCGAGGCCAGAAATCTGCGATTGAGGTTTGTGGCGTTCTGCGCAGAGAACCCCGCCCTCCTGAAGAAGGCGGTTGAATGAAAGGGATACTATTTCAAGACAAATCCGGAAAGGTGGTGAGCATAAATCCGCATACTGACTATTTTCCGGTGCTGTTCATATCCGCGTCAAGCGTTGGAGCCATAGGGTTACTACCACCGCTCACCTGGGTAGTGGGGCTAGTAGTTCTGGCGATTCTTCACTACCTGAATAAAATCGAATACGACTTCGACAATGACGCTACATATAAAAGAATTTCAGATTCTGATTTGCAACTGTTTCCTGATCTTTCGACCCTCCCTATCCGATGCGGTCTAAAAGACTCTCCTCATTACTTCATCGACTTGAAGGAATCGCGATTTTCCGCGACAGTTCGGTATGGAAAGCAACCGATCATACTTCTATCTAGCGGATTAATTGCAGAACTTGGTCGCAGATCTCCCCGCGCATTGGCGGCTATAGCTCACGAGCTTTCACATATTTCCAATCGTGACGAACTGTACCTCACGCTTGAGATGGCTTTTGCCAACTGGAAATACTTAATGTTTCTAATATATGCATTTATATTTGCCGCCAATCCGAGTTTTCATGGACTTGCATCAGCTGTAATCGTTTATCGGTTTAGCCGAATTGGCCTAAAGGAAATAATAAAACGTCGTGAATTCTTTGCAGACGCGAGAGCAGCCAATGTACTGTTGAATTCGGACGGATATATCTCACTACTAAAAGCCGGAACATTGGATGATTTACCGTATCATCCACAGCACTCGGAACGAATAAGCAATCTTATGATCAACTCGAAAGTCACGAAACCCAGCGAGATTACCTTTACCATAGCACTGGTGATTATGGTAAATCAGGCGGCAAATTCGCTGCCTGCAGCAAGTATTTATGCCGACTTCTTTCCAGATTCAGAAATGCAAATTCCTGCTATGTTGATTTTTGTGTTCGTTCCATTCTTAGCCGTTCTTGCCGTTGAGGCACTTAAACCTTGGCGCAAATTGACGCCGATCTGGAACGCAATCTGACGCAGCCGTCGCAGACCGTGCGGCGAAGATATTCTTACCCTTTCACCGCCACGTCGATCTCGCTCCCCATCTCCCGGAACTTGTCGCTCATCTGGCTCATGCCCAGTTCAATTTCGTTCGGCGCCATCCCGGATGCGAACTCCCGCACCTCCTGACTGATTTTCATCGAGCAGAACTTCGGGCCGCACATCGAGCAGAAGTGGGCCGTCTTGTGCGCCTCCTTGGGCAGGGTCTCGTCGTGGTACTCACGCGCCGTTTCGGGGTCGAGGCCGAGGTTGAACTGGTCTTCCCAGCGGAACTCGAAGCGGGCGCGGCTGAGGGCGTCGTCGCGCAGGCGGGCGGCGGGGTGGCCCTTGGCGAGGTCGGCGGCGTGGGCGGCGATCTTGTAGGCGATGACGCCCTGTTTGACGTCCTCGCGGTCGGGAAGGCCCAGGTGCTCCTTGGGCGTGACGTAGCAGAGCATGGCCGTGCCGAACCAGCCGATCATGGCCGCGCCGATGGCGCTGGTGATGTGGTCGTAGCCCGGGGCGATGTCGGTGGTGAGCGGGCCCAAGGTGTAGAAGGGGGCCTCGTGGCAGTGCTTGAGCTGCTCTTCCATGTTGGCCTTGATCTTGTGCATGGCCACGTGGCCCGGGCCCTCGATCATCACCTGGCAGCCGTGTTTCCAGGCGACCTTGGTCAGCTCGCCAAGCGTGCGCAGCTCGGCGAACTGGGCCTCGTCGTTGGCGTCGGCGGTGGAGCCAGGGCGCAGGCCGTCGCCGAGGCTGAACGACACGTCGTAGGCCCGCATGATCTCGCAGATGTCCTCGAAGTGCTCGTAGAGGAAGCTCTCGCGGTGGTGGGCCAGGCACCACTTGGCCATGATCGAGCCACCCCGGGAGACGATGCCGGTGACGCGCTTGGCGGTCAGCGGCACGAAGGGCAGGCGGACGCCGGCGTGGATGGTGAAGTAGTCCACGCCCTGCTCGGCCTGTTCGATCAGGGTGTCGCGGAAGACCTCCCAGTTCAGGTCCTCGGCGACGCCGCCGACCTTTTCCAGGGCCTGGTAGATCGGCACCGTGCCGATGGGCACCGGGCTGTTGCGGACGATCCAGTCGCGGATGTTGTGGATGTTGCGGCCCGTGGAGAGGTCCATGACCGTGTCGGCGCCCCAGCGGGTCGACCAGACCATCTTGTCGACCTCGTCGGCGACCGAGCTCAGCACCGCGCTGTTGCCGATGTTGGCGTTGATCTTGACCAGGAAGTTGCGGCCGATGGCCATCGGCTCCAGCTCGCCGTGGTTGATGTTGGCCGGGATGATGGCGCGGCCCCGGGCGACCTCCTGGCGGACGAACTCGGGCGTGACGAAGTCGGGGAGTTCGGCGCCGAAGCTTTCGCCGTCGCGGACGCAGGGGGCGGACTGCTCGCGGCGCAGGTTCTCGCGGATGGCGACGTATTCCATCTCCGCCGTGATGATCCCGGCCCTGGCGTATTCCAGCTGGGTGACCAGCGCGCCGGAGCGGGCCTTGTAGATCGGGCGCCTGGCGGTGAACTGCGGGGCCAGGTGTTTGCCGGCCGCGAAGCCGTTGTCCTCAGGCTTGACCTCGCGGGGGTTCTCGACCGTCTCGACATCGCCGCGGGCCAGGACCCAGGCCTCGCGCGGACGCGGCAGGCCCTGTTCGATGTCGACCTTGAAGTCGGGATCCGTGTAGGGGCCGCTGGGGTCGTAGAGGGTGACAGGCGGTTCATTGGCGCTGGGGTGGACGGCCACCTCGCGGAACGGCACGCGCAGGTCGGGGAACAGTTCGCCCGCGACATAGACCTTGCGGCTGCCGGGGCGCTCGCCCGTCGGGATGGTTTCGTTGCTCGGGGCGGAGCCGTTGCCGGCGACGTGGATGTTCATTGTGGATCTCCTCCTTAACTGTTGGAGACCCGGTTCGCGCCAAAGGCGGTTTGACGGCCTGGAACTGTAGCGGCCGCGTCCCTCTCCCTTCGCCGGCATGACCCGGATCAGGTTCGGCGGGTCAGGGGTCCTCAACCCCAATCTCAGCCACGCAAGGCGGCCCCCCGGAGAACGGCCGGAGACTAGGCGGATCGCGGAGCGGGTCAAGCGTTGTGGCGAGTCGGCGAACGTGGCCTATTGCGGCCATGGGGGCTGCGGACATTCGAACTGACGGAACGGCCGGGCCGCGTCCGACCGCGCGGGGGGAGCGCCGGGCATGAAGGTCGGTGGCCCCGACTGGGGGCAGATTCGCGCCGATACCCGGCGGGGCGTGATGCGCTTCTGGCCGGTGATGGCATTGTTGTTCGTCGTCATCGAGCCGGCGATTTCGCTGGCCGGCAGCATGCTGCTGGGCACGGCCAATACCGACGAGCCCGGCGTGGCCGGCTACGTCGGCTACCTGAAGCTGGTCGCATGGGACATGCTGCCTCTGACCGCCGGCTATGTCGTCGCCGCGGCCCTGGTCCTGAACGGGTTGTCGGAGCAGCCCATCGGACGGGGCGCGATGGTGCGGCGGGCGCTGGGGTATTTTCCAACGGCGGTGCTGGCCTCCGTCGTCGCGACCCTGCCCTACCTGCTGTCGTCCATCATTACCTATTCGAACGTCGATTACGCCGGCTGGTGGTACGCCTATGCCAGCGGCAGCCTGGCGTCGGTGGCCCTGGCGACCATCATCGGCTTCACGACGCTCGAGGCCATCGCCAAGGGCCTGGCCCCGGCGGAAGCCTTCCGCGCCAGCGCCGCCCTGACCTTCGGCCACCGCGCCTGGCTGTTCTGGCTGTACGTCGCGATGGAGGCCCTGTTCGTCGCCGTTCAGTGGTCTGGCGGTCCGATTCATGAGTGGCTGCGGGCCCAGGGCCTCTGGACATTGCCGGGGGAGCCGGTGACCGAGGTGGTGTGCGGCCTGTTCAACATCGTCACCGTTCCACTCGGCGTGGCCGTCTACCTCGAACTGCGCCGCATGGAAGCCGAGGACGTTCCCGGCCTCGGCGCGGTTTTCGACTAGCGGGGCGGCGTGGAACAGCGACTATCCTTCGAGGGCCTCCGGGCGCAGGCCGGCGCAGTACTCCGGGCGCGTGGGCTGGGATTGGCCATCGTTGCCGTGCTGTGGGCCCTGGTCGCCCGGTTCATGATCCGTGGCGAGACCTTGATGAGCCTGAGCGACGTCGTCGGCTACGAGGACTGGTCGATGGGACTTGTGGCCATGCTGGCCGGGTTGCCCGGCCTCATCGCCATGCCGGTCATGATGAGCATCGTGGTGCGGACCGGCCTGCCGCCGCGCACGCCAGGGGCCATCGGCGTGCATGCGGCGCTGGCGGCTGTCACCGTGCTGTTGGTCGGCGCGGTGTTCGGCGGCGGGAGCGCCCTGCTGAACAGCGTGGCGCGGGCCTCGGCGGAGCAGGAGAGCTGGCTGGCCTGGCCCCTGGCCTTCTTCCCGATGATGCTGCAGCTCGCGGCCTTCGGATACCTCGGCATGATGCTGCCTGCGGCGCTGGAGAGGCCCGTTGGGCCGTTCAGGGCCCTGTCGGTCGGGCTGCGGCTCAGCCGGAACCGGCGGATCTGGCTGGCGCTGATCTCCTTCGTCTGGACGTCGGCCATGACCGTACCGCTTCACGCCCTGAACCTGGTCGTCACCGGCCAACGGGATCTGGTGTTCGTCCTGACGCTTCTCGGAACCATGGTGAGCGCCTTCGGCTGGGGCGTCCTGTACCTGGAGCTGCGCAGACTGCACGCCGCGCCGCCAGCGGTCGAGGCATGAGGTATCCCGGCGCCCTCCGACCCGCCCTGGGCGTCTATGGCCGGGTGCTGAAGGCCCAATGGCCGGTGCTGCTGGCCCTGACCATCGCCTATCCGCTGATCAACTGGGGCGCCACCCTGGCCTGGAAGGCCATGCCGGTGGCGACCGGCTGGGTGGAAATCGGGCTGAACGGCGGACAGATCCTGATCTGGGCCGTGGCCTGGGGCCTGATGGGGGCGTTTCTGGCCCAGCTGACCCTGGCGACGACCGACGGGCGGCGGGCCGACCCGGGCTCGCTGCTGCGCGCCTGCGCCAGCGCCTTGCCGATGGTCGCGGTGATGGTGCTGATCACCGATGTCACGTCCCTGCCGCTCAGCCTGTGGCGGACACATCTGGCGACGACAGGGCAGATCGGCGTTGCGGCCCAGTGGATCGGCTTTCTGTCCCTGCCGTTCGCCATCCTCGACATGGTCGCCTTCTGGCTTCTGGCCTTGGCTGTTCCGGTCCGCCTGGACAAGGACCTGTCGCTCATCGAGACGATGAAAGCCTCGGCGGGCTATGGCCGGCGGCGCTGGAGGTCCATGCTGCTGGTGTTCTTCCTGGCCGGCGCCGGCTTGTTGGTCATCGTTCTGGCCCTCATTCCCTCCTACATGGCGAGCGTCACGGTCGACGGCAAACCGCCGTCCTGGATGACGGACACCTATCTCTGGCAGGTCCCGGTCCAGGTGCTGTCGGTGGCCTGGATGCTGTTCTGGCCGGCGCTCTATGTGACCTTTCGCGACCAGGAAGGGACCGGCGCCGTGGCGGAGACCTTCGCATGACCAGCGAGCGCCTGTGGCCGCCGGGCGTCCTGCGGCTGACCTGGCAGGGCCTGCGGCGGGCCTGGCCGGCGCTGCTGGCCGCCTGGCTGCTGCTGACGGTGATCAACGTCGCCGCCTACTATCTGCGCCGGCCGGTCGAGCCGACCTGGGGCTTCTTCTTCGGCTCCTATCTGGTGCGGACGATCGGTCAGATCGCGGTGACGGCCGTGGTCACATCCTGGCTGGTCGCCTCGATGATCCGGAAGGTTCAGCCGGCGGCATTGAACGGGGCGGCTCCCTGGCGGTTGATCCCCCGGGGCTGGGCGGCGTCCTTTCTATCCAACCTGTTGAGCCAGGCGCCGGCCATGGTCGGCATGGCGGTCCTTGTCCGCATTCTCAACACCGGCAATTTTTCCCTCATAGCCGTCATCAACCTGATCGGGTCGGTTGTCAGCCTGGCCGCGATCGTACTGCTCGGGTTCGCGCTCGGTGAAGCGCTGACCCGTCGCATCGGCCCGGTCCGGGCTCTGATGGCCAGCATCCGCCTGAGCCGAGGCAACCGCATCGCCTTGACGGTGGTCGTCTTCCTGCTCGCCGTTCTTGGCGCGGTCGTGAGCTGGGGCATCTATCAACTCATGCCGTACGATGGGATCACCAACGGACAGGTGTTGTGGATCAACGCCGCGCAGTGCCTGTTCGGGGTGCTGTCGGTCGTGTTGCTGACGGGCGTCTATCTGGAACTGCGGCGCATCCAGCGGGCCGGGGAGCCGGAGGGCATCTCCGAGACCTTCGACTGAAGGTGACCAAAGCTTAAGTTGAGGCGAGCCGAGGGTTGCGGTCTCTCTGCCGGGCAACCGGAGACCTCGCATGCGCCACGCCGCCCTCGCCCTTGTCCTTCTTGCCCTGATTCCTGGCTCCATGGCCGCCGGCGCCGCCTCGGCCCAGGACGCCATCAAGGTCGATCCGAAAGCCCCGCCGAAGGTCGAGCTTATTCCGGCCCCGGGCGGGGCGGTGGTCATCCCCTCGCCGCGCCATCGCCAGGTCTATGAGCAGTACGGCTATGCCCCGGCCCGGCTGGTCGGCGACACCCTCTATGTCTCGGGCGCGATCATCTTCCGCCTGCCGGCCGAGGGGACCGACGCGGCCGCCTTCGAGGCCCAGACCCGACGCACCTTCAAGGCCCTCGACTTCACCCTGAAGGCGTCCGGCGCCAGCTGGGACGATGTGGTGATGGTCAACAGCTTCCACGTCTGGGAGGGGCCGGACTTCAAAGGCGAACGGCTGGTCCAGATCGAGGTGATGAACAGGGTGCGCGCGGAGTTCACCAAGGCGCCCCATCCGGCCTGGACAGCCGTCGGTACGACCGGCCTGCTGCAGCCAGGCGGCATCGTCGAGGTGCAGCTGATCGCGAAAGTTCCCGCCAAGGGCTGACGGGGGCTGCCAACCGGCGCGGTCCCGGGCTAGCCTGTGCGCATGGCGGGGGGCCTTCGATTCAGTCTGTTCGGTTCGCTGGGGGATGCGGTGCGTCCCCTTTGGCGCGAGCCCGTGGCCCTGGCCCTGCTGGTCCTTCCGATGATGCTGATTACCGGCGTGGCGGCGGCGGTGGAGGCGCTCTACGCCTCAGGGCCCGGCCTGATGCCCTGGTTGGGCCGGCTGACCAACCGGGCCTTCTTCGTCGGCATCGATGTCACCATCGGGTCGGCCGTGGTCCTGGTCGCTCTGGCGGCGCTCGACAGGACAGTAATCGACTGGCGAGAGATCGTTCGCAGGTCCCGCCTCGCCCTGCCCGTGGTCGTGCCGATGAGCGTGCTGGGGACCGCCGTCTGGCACTACGCGGTTCTGTTCATCTTCCAGCCGATCACCGGCGAGTCGCCGCTGTCCTATGCCGCCTATCCCCTGGTCGAACTGATCGCTCTGATCGTGTCGATCCTCATCGCCGTCACCTGGGGCCAGGCGACCTTCGCGGCCCTGACCGGCAGCCCGTTCAGAACGGCCTTTGGCCGGGCCTGGGCGCTGGCGCGGCGGGCGCGGTGGAAGCTCGGGCTGCTGGCCTTCCTGACGTGGCTGGCTGACAACGTCATAAGCGACCTCGGCAACTGGCTGACCAGCCTGATGGTCGGGACCCACCGGCCCGTGCTGCACGACGGGGTCAGCCAGGCGATCTACATCCTTTGGTACGTGCTCACCCTGCTGATCCTGGCGGCGGTCGGTCGACGCCTGGCCCAGGTCGAGGCCACACGCAATCCGGACCTGCTGGCCGACACGTTCGACTAGATTTACCTGGTCGGGCGTTAGATCCGAGAACCGGTTCCCACTTGTCCGAACGCGCTCTAGCGACCGCGCGTCTGCCGACGCCAGAGGGCGGCGTATTCCCCTGCCCGCTCGAGCAGCGCCTCGTGGCGGCCTTCCTCGACCACCCTGCCCCGGCGCAGGACGATGATGCGGTCGGCGTCGGCGATGGTGCTGAGGCGGTGGGCGACGACCAGAGTGGTGCGGCCCTGGCGGGCCTTGCGCAGGGTGTCCTGGATGGCGGCCTCGGTGCGGCTGTCGAGGGCGCTGGTCGCCTCGTCGAGGATCAGGACGCGGGGATCGGCCAGCAGGGCGCGGGCGATGCCGACCCGCTGACGCTCGCCGCCGGAGAGCTTGAGGCCGCGTTCGCCGACCTTGGTGTCGAGGCCCTCGGGCAGGCCGGCGATGAATTCGGTCAGTTCGGCGGCGTCGGCGGCGGCGCGGATCTGGTCCTCGGAGGCGTCCGGCCGGGCGAAGGCGATGTTGGCGGCCAGGGTGTCGTTGAACAGGGCCACGTCCTGAGGCACCAGGGCGACGGTGCGTCGCAGGGCGGCCATCTTCAGCTGTTTGAGATCGACGCCGTCGAGGGTGATGGTCCCCGATTGCGGATCGATCATCCGCAGGGCCAGCCGCACCAGGGTGGTCTTGCCGGCCCCGGACGGGCCGACCAGGGCGATGGTCTGGCCGGGGGCGGCGGCGAAGCTGACCTCTTCCAGACCCTGACTGCGGGCGCCGTGTTTGAACGACACGCCGGTGAAGACCACGGCGCCGCCGCGGCCATCGGCGGGGGGCGGATCGACGGCGTCCGGGGCCTGCGCAACATCGGGGGCCTGACGTCGCAGGTCGCTCATGGCCTCCAGGTCGATGAAGCTCTGGCGGATTTCGCGGTAGGCGAAGCCGAGGATGTTCAGCGGGCCATAGAGGTTGATCAGGATCAGGATGGCAGCCGTCACATCACCGACCCCCAGCCGCCCGGCCTGGGCCTCAAAACCGGCCAGCAGGGCCATGACCGCCAAGCCCACAGCCATGATCGCCGACTGGGCGATATTGAGCAAACTCAGGGAGTTGGTGGCGAGAATTTGTGCGTTGGAATAGGTGGCCAGGGCCGTCTCATAGGTAGCGGCGGCGCGGGTTTCGGCCCCGAAGGCCTTGACCGTCTCATAGTTGATCAGGGCGTCGACGGCCCGGCCGGCGGCCTCGCTGTCGGCGTCGTTGAGCGCCCGGCGGTGGGCGATGCGCCAGTCGGAAATGGCGAAGGTCAGGACACCGTAGACGACGACGGTGCCGACAGCGGCCAGGGCGAAACGCCAGTCGTAGGCCTTGGCCAGCACCGCCGCGGCAATGATCAGCTCGATGAAGGTGGGGCCCAGGTTGAAGACCAGGGCCCGAAGCAGGAAGTCCATCGACCGGGCGCCGCGGTCGATGATGCGGCTCAGGGACCCGGTGCGCTTGGTCTGGTGGAACTCGATGGACAGGCTGAGCGCATGGCCGAAGGCGTCGGCGGCGGCCCGGCGCTGGGCGGCCTGGGCGACCGGGGTGAAGACCACATCGCGCAGCTGGGGCGCGGCGGCGGAGAGGAAGCGGATGGCGGTCCAGCCGAGGATCAGCCCGGCGAAGGCGGTCCCGACCTGCACGGCCGGCGACTGGCCCTCGGCCAGGCGGTTGACGGCGGCGCCCAGCAGCAGCGGCGCGAGAACGCCCAGCACCTTGCCGCCGAGGGTGAAGACCAGCGCCGCGCTCAGCCGCCAGGTCAGGCCGGGGGCCCGGCTGGACAGCACCAGGCGGAAGAGGTCGGCCAGGGCGGCCCAGGCCGAGACCTTCACGGGGGCGGGGTCGGCGGCGTCCTTGGGTCGCTGGCGTTCGGGGACAGGTCTCAACTGGCCGGGTCCAGGATCAGCGTGCTCTGCACCCCGCCGCCGGGGGTCATCCAGTCGATGCGCCAGGCGCCGTCGGCGCGGGTCGCGCGGAACGGCGCGGCCAGGTCCTGGGCGGCGCTGACCTGGATGACGCGGCTCTGCTCGCCGCTGTCGCCGGCGACTTCGAAAGTCAGGGCCCCGGCGTTGAGCGCCCGTCCGACCGCCAGATGGAAGCGGCCCTGGCTGTCGGCCTTGCCGACGCTCTGGGCGGTGCGGTCGATGCGCAGGTTGAGGCCGCTGCCGGCCCGGGCCAGGCCCGAGACCGAGGCCGTCCCGTCGCGGTCGAAGTCGACCGTCAGCAACTTCGGCGCATCGCTGGCCCCGCCGTAGACAAAGGCGCTGGCGCCCGAGCGCAGCTGGGCGGCGCGGCCATCGGGCAGGACGGCCAGATAGCCCTGGGACTGCACCTTGCGATTGGCTTCGGCCGACATCGACAGGCCGTAGAGGCGCACCTCCGGCGAGGCCGGCAGGCGGATCGTCCAGACCCCGGCTGCATTGGCCGTGGCCCTCAGCGGCTCCTCCCTGGGCGCGCCCAGCAGGATGCCGGCTCCCGGGGCCGCCTGGCCCGTGATCAGCACGACGCCGCCCGCCTCGGGCCGGCTGGCGGTGACGGTCGGGGGTTTCAGATAGCCGGCGTCGGCGGCCGGGTCGGTCGGGGCCTTGGGGGCGTCGCCGCGCCAGGAAGCGTCCCGCTCGCTCGGTCCGCAGGCGGCGACGAGGAGCGGCAGCAGCAGGCTCAGGAAGACCAGTTGTCGCGACACGATGCTTGAAACCCCAGACGGATAGGTCGAACATGTCATTTCGTGATTTTCCGGCGCGCCCGCAAGCGCGCCTTTTCTATCTGGGGACGGCATGTCCAAAACCACAGGCCCCGCCGGGGCCTCGATCGACAGCGTTTGTGTCTATTGCGGCTCGTCCAACGACGCCGACCCCGCCTTTCTGCAATCGGCCGAGGACTTTGGCCGGGTGCTGGCGGCCGAGGACTTGAAGCTGGTCTACGGCGGCGGCGGCGTTGGCCTTATGGGCGCCTGCGCGCGCGGGGCGCACGACGCCGGGGGCCGGGTGCTGGGCATCATCCCGACCTTCCTGATGGGCCGCGAGCAGCCGTTCGACGACGTCGAGACCGTGGTCGTGCAGAACATGCATGAGCGCAAGATGATGATGTTCGAGCGGTCGGACGCCTTCGTCGTGCTGCCCGGCGGCATCGGCACTCTGGAAGAAGTGGTCGAACTGCTCAGCTGGCAGCGCCTCGATCTGCACAGGAAGCCGCTGGTCTTCTACAACCCGCGCGACTTCTGGAAGCCGCTGTTCGAGCTGCTCTATCATACCATCACCGAGCGGCTGAGCCCGCCGGAGTTCGCCCATGCCTGGCGGGCGACCGACGACATCAACGAGATTACCCGGCTGATCGGCGAGATGGCGCAGGGGCTGGCGGTGGCCGACCCCGCCATCGAGGACAAAGTTTAGACGCTGGCGTCCAATTGAGGATTGACACCGTATCCAAAGAAAACGTACCCATGTCTCAGCGACCGGACTCCTACCGGCCGCGGGGATATGGAGAACTTCTATGCGTGTGTTCCTGATCGGGGCGCTGGCCCTGACCGCCTGTGTCGGCGCCGCCAATGCCGCTGACGCCCAACGGACCGATGGCTGGCTGACCCTGAAGACCAAGACGAGCCGCGGCAACGTCATCGTCGACGGCGCCGTCTGGAGCTGCAAGGTCGACGTTTGCCGCGCCCCCAAGGTCAAGGCCCTGCCGGCCGACCAGCAGTGCAAGAAGCTGAAGGGTCAGCTGGGTGAAGTCACCGGCTTCGGCTACCGCGGCGCCAAGTTCACGACCGACGAACTGGCGGCCTGCAACGCCTGAAGGGCGTCCCCTTCGGGGGTTGGATGAGGGCGGCGACGGCCACTGGCCGCGCCGCCCTTTTTCGTATCAGAGCGCCGGGGGCTTGAGGCCGTAGCCGGCGAACTCCTCGTCGATACCTGCATCGAGCTTGCGCGCTTCGGCCAGGTCGGCCGCGGCGCCCGCCTTGTCGCCGGCCCCGGCCTTGGCCAGGGCGCGGCCGAACAGGGACTCGGCGCTATCGGGGCGGATGCCGGAGGCCTTGTTGTAGTCGGCGATGGAGTCGCTCCAGCGGCCAAGGCGCATCAGCACAAAGCCCCGCGAGTCGAGGGTGGCGGCGTTGCGCGGCTCCATCTGCAAGGCCTTGTCGCAATCGCTGAGCGCCGCTTCCAGCGCGACCCCGCCCGTTGCCTGTTCCCAGCAGAGGTTGTTGAGCTCGCCGGCGTCCTTGGAGCCGTACTTGCGGGCGGTGGCGAAGTCGGCCATCGCCGCCTCCTTCCTGCCCATCTGCAGCAGGGTCCCGGCCCGGCCGGTGTAGAGCGAGGCGTTGTCGTCATCGATCAGGATGGCGGCATTGTAGTCGGCCTCGGCCTTGGCGAAGTCCTTGTTCTCGCGGTGCAGGTTGGCGCGGACCATCAGGGCCAGGTTGGCCTTGGGGTTTTCCTTGATGGTCTTGTCCAGCCGCGTGATGCTGCTGTCGCGGTCGGCTTTCGAGCGGCGGTAGCCGGGCGGTCCGACGACATAGACCTCGATCTTGCCCATCTCCTCGAGGGCCTTCTCGCTGGCCTCGGCATCCTTGGCGGGGATTTCGGTCTGCAGGCTGCGGGTCCGGGTCTCCAGGGTGAAGACGCCGTCCTTGATGCCGGCCTTGCGCCAGAAGCTGTAGCCGGCGGTGACCTGGTCGATGTCCTTGCCTTCGCTGACATAGCCCTTGCCGCCGTCGGGCAGCTTGATGGTCTCGCGGTACCAGACATGCAGCGGATGGGTGACGGAGAAGGGCGCGTCCTTGTTGTCGACCTCATCCTCGCGCTTCCAGCTCGAAGGGCCGCCCAGCTTGTGCCCGTACGTCAGGTGCCGGGGGGCCGAGGATTCGTTAGTCTCGATCCAGAACAGGGTGGCCTTGCCCTCCATGCCGAGGATGTATTCGCCGGTCGCCTCGTCATAGCGGCTGGTCACCGTCTCGACGTCGGCGAAGTCGAAGATCGTGCCCCAGTACTTCTTGTAGGCCTTCTCCAGCTCCTCGGGCGGGGCGGCGTCGGCGGCGGCCTTGGCGGAGACGGCGTAGTCGCCGCGGAACCGCTGCTCGGCCTTCATCGGGGCCAGGGTGTAGAGGCCGCCGGAGGCGTCGACGTCGAGGGTCAGGGAGGTGGTCGGCAGGGGGCTGGGTTCGACCCGCAGGGGCTCCAGAGCCGAGCCCTTGGCGCGCAGCGGCAGGGCCCAGCCGAACTCCGGCGTGGCCACCTCGTCGAGCTTGCGGTCGCCGTTGCGGGTGCCGTCCAGCCAGTAGACCTTGCCGCCGATCTCGGCCCGCACGATGACGTGGTCGAACAGCCCGACCATCGGCAGGCGCGCGTCCAGCCCGTCGCCAAGCGTGGAATGGACGACCGCCGGTTCGGCCTTGATGCCCAGCTCGCGCAGGATGGCCAGCAGCAGGGCGGTCTTGCCCTTGCAGTCGCCATAGCGCCGCGACCAGGTGATGTCGGCCTGGGCCGGAGTCAGGTTGCCGGCGTCCATGCCGAGGAAGACGTAACGGGTGCGTTCCTGGACCAGGGCCAGGGCCAGGCCGGCCTGGACCTTGGGATCGCTGGAGGCGGCGCGGATCTTCTCGATCTCGGGCTTGAGGCGCGAATTGTCCTTCAGGGTGGCGGCAGTGTCGTAGAGCGGCGACAGCAGGGTCGAGACCTGGGCCCAATCCTTGAACTGGGTGAACTCCACCCCCCTGCCCCGCAGGTATCGCGACGGGGCGCCGGCCGGCGGCTTGTAGGGCTTCTGGCCCTTGAGGTCGAAGATCAGCTCGGTCTCGCCCGACGCCGTGCGGCCGACCTTGGGCGGGTTCATGCCCTGGTCGAGGCGATAGCGAATGGGCTTGGTCTTGGGGTCCCAGAGGACGCGCAGCTGGATCTGGTCCACCTGTTCGGACGGCGGGACGGGCAGGTAGTTTTCGCTGAAGTCGCCGACGACCGAATCCTTGCGGGTCAGGGTGAAGGCCAGGGTGACGATGTCGCCGACCTCCAGGCCCTCAGGCTGCATGGTGGCGGTCAGCACCCCGTCGAGCATGGCGTACTCGAGGCGGTTCTCACGGCGCAGCACGGTGAAGGTCTGGTCGGCCAGGACGTCGATGACCTGGGTCCCGCGCTTGATCTCCAGCTTGTGGACGGTGAGCGTGGTGGAGTCCGGGTTCCACGGCAGGGCAATGGTGCCCATCGCCGACAGCCCCTGGGCCGTCTGGATGCGGATGACGCTCTCGATGTACATGCTGTCGCCTTCAGGGCCGAAGTGGACCTGTTCGTCGAGGCGCAGCTGGCGATAGGGCGCGCCGGTGACCGGGCTGTCGGTCTTCAAGGGCGGCAGGGGTTTCACCCAGGCGGGGGCGGCGTCGAGCACCGGCTCGGGCGCGGCGAGAGCCCCGGTTGCGAAGGCGCACGCAAACAGGCTGACAGCGCCGACAAGACCGGCAAACAACGACCGCATGGATATCCCCCGGGGAGTGACGCGTACTGGCCGCTCAGCTTGCGCGATGGGGGGATGGGCCGCAAGCGGGCTCGCGCGACAATCGCCCTGTTGGATCAGGCCGTCTGGCCTGCCAGACGCTTCGCCGCCTTCTCGCGCCCGATCAGCGCCAACAACGGGCCCATTTCCGGGCCGTGGTCCATGCCGGTGAGGGCCTGGCGCAGGGGCATGAACAGGGCTCGCCCCTTGGCGCCGGTGGCTTCCTTGATGGCCGAAGACCAGGTGCTCCAGGTGGTGGCGTCGACCGTGGCCGGCAGAAGCTCGAGGGCCTGGGCCAGGAAGGCGGGGTCCTCGACGACCGGGGTCACCTCGCCGCCGACGATCCGGGCCAGATCAACGACATCGCCGAACAGCTTGAGGTTCGGGCGGACCGCCAGCCAGAAGTCTTCGCCCAGGTCAGCGTTCAGCGCGGCCAGGCGCGGCTTGGCGGCGGCATAGTCCATGGCGTGCAGGACGCCGGCGTTGATGCGGTGCAGGTCCGCCTCGTCGAACCGGGCCGGGGCGCGACCCATCTTGGCGAAGTCGAAGTTGCGGCCGAGGTCGTCGAGGCTGGGCGCCGCTTCGAGAGCGTCGGACGTTCCCAGCTTGCCGATGTGCGAGGTGATGGCCAGCGGCTCGATGCCCGCCTCGCGCAGTTGCAAGATCGACAGGGAGCCAAGACGCTTGGAGAGCGCGCTGCCGTCGGCGCCGACCAGCAGGCTGAAGTGGCCGAAGATGGGGGCCTTGCCGCCCAGGGCCTCGAACAGTTCGATCTGTGTGCCGGTGTTGGCGACGTGGTCCTCGCCCCGGATGACGTGGGTGATGCCCATGTCGATGTCATCGGCGACCGATGGCAGGGTGTAGAGGAAGGCGCCGTCCTCGCGGATCAGCACCGGGTCCGACATCGAGGTGGTGTCGACATCGCATTCGCCGCGCACCAGGTCGTGCCACTTCACCCGGCGGCCATCGAGCTTGAAGCGCCAGTGGGGCTTGCGGCCCTCGGCCTCGTAGGCGGCGATCTCTTCGGGCGTCAGCTTCAGGGCGGCGCGGTCGTAGATCGGCGGCTGGCCGCGCGACAATTGCACCTTGCGGCGGCGGTCGAGTTCTTCGGAGGTTTCGTAGCAGGGGTAGAGGCGGCCCGCGGCCTTCAGCGTCTCCATGGCGCGATGGTAGAGGTCGAACCGCTTGGACTGGTTGTAGCGCTCGTCCCAGGTCAGGCCGAGCCAGGTCAGGTCGGCTTCGATGCCGTCCTCATATTCCTGCGTCGAGCGGGCCAGGTCCGTATCGTCGATGCGCAGCACGAATTGACCACCCTGCCCCCGGGCGAACACCCAGTTGACGATGGCGGCGCGGATGTTTCCGACGTGGAGGCGGCCCGTCGGCGACGGGGCGAAGCGGACCTTGACGGTCATTTGAAACCTGTTGACTTGCGAAGGCGGGGTAGGTCGTCCTTCGCAGGCCCGAAGTCAAGTATTGAGCAGGCTGTCGATCCAGGCTTGATCGGCGTCAAGCACCCAGCATTCCACGACTTTCTGGCCATCGGTGCGGTAGACCAGCGTGCGGTCGACTTCGCGGCCGGCCAGGTTCTCGCGGGCGATCATGATGGCCTTGTCGGCGTCGGCCATGATGTTGGTGACGGCGATCAGCTTTCGGCCGGTCTTCTGCGTGAACACCGTCAGGGCCTTGATCGCGGCGTCCTTGCCGTGATGCGTGCCGGCGAACGGGTTGGACCCGTTCCAGTGCAGAATGAAGTCGTCGGCATACAGGCCGAACATCGTGACGATGTCGCCACCGGTCCAGGCGTCGCGATAGCGCTCAAGCACGGAGATGTTCGCCAGACGGCGGTCTTCGTCAGTCATCCAGGATCCCCTTCGCATCAGGGAACGTGGAAAAACAACACCGCCGGGTCAATGACCCGGCGGGTAAGGATGATCAGTCGTCCCGGTGAACCCGTTCGCGGCGTTCATGCCGCTCCTGGGCCTCGAGGCTGAGGGTGGCCACGGGCCGCGCGTCGAGACGCGCCAGACCGATGGGTTCCCCCGTTTCCTCGCAGTAGCCGTAGGACTGCTCCTCGATGCGACGAAGAGCTTCGTCGATCTTGGAAATCAGTTTCCGTTGGCGGTCCCGGGTCCGCAGCTCAAGAGCCCGATCCGTCTCCGACGTGGCGCGATCGGCCAGGTCAGGATGGTTCTCGGTTTCTTTCTGGAGAATGGCCACCGTTTCGCGAGATTCGCGAAGGATGTCCTCTTTCCAGGCGAGCAACTTGTTTCGGAAATACTCGAGCTGACGCTCGTTCATGAACTCCTCGTCCTCGGAAGGACGATAGTCATCTGGCACTTTAAGAACCGTAGCCGTCGTCATTGACGCCTCACGCCCCACTACCCCGCTCACAGCGAGCGGGGCCTTATAGCAAAACGGTTACAGCGCACAATGAACGTCACGTTGGGCGTGCGTTCATGCCGCAATTTTCGCGCGTTGGAGTTTAGCCAACTCCACCGCGGCCCGCATTTCGATCTCGTCGAGAATCCCCTCCAGGGCCGGATCCTCGGTGTTTTCGCGCTGGTCCCGGACCGCGCGCATCAGGTGATTGAGGTGAGCGCCCGACACCTCGCCGTCGATGACCGCGATGCGCAGGTCGTCGAGCACGTCGAGGATGCGGCCGGCCCGGCCGACGGCTTTGCGGCGGCGCTCCAGCGGTCCGCCCATTTCCTGCAAGGCCAACAGCGCATCGAGGGAAGCAACGCCGGTAACACCGGCCGCCCGGGCCGTCGGCGCGGCCGCCGAGGCGCCGCCCGTCGCCGGCAGATTAAAGGAAGAACCGCCGGCAGGAGCCCTGGCGCCCGACGGGCCGCCGCTTGCCGCTGGTCCACTGGTTCGACCGACCTTCATGATACTCCCCAACGCATGGATGCGAATCTGGGTCCGACCGCTTGCGGTATGGTTAATGCCGGGCAAATTCTGCCGCCAGCCGAGCTTGCCGACTCTCTTTTCATTGAATTTGTTAAATAAACCGTCTGGCCCGGTTCTGGCACTCCCCTCCCCACTCGTGCGCACGGGGTGGAGTTTCATGCAGCGTCTTCTTTCCACGGCCCTTCTGGTCCTCAGTCTCGCCTTTTCGGGTGAGGCGTTCGCCGCGTCGCGGATCAAGGACATCGTCGAGGTCGAGGGCGTCCGCGAGAACGCCCTGGTCGGCTACGGCCTGGTCGTCGGCCTCAACGGCACCGGCGACAACCTGCGTAACACGCCCCAGGCCAAGCAGAGCCAGGAGGCGATGCTGGAGAGGCTGGGCGTCAACATCCGCGACGCCAACCTCAATTCCAAGAACGTCGCCGCCGTCATGGTCACCGCCAAGCTGCCGGCCTTCGCCGCGCCGGGGACCCCCATTGACGTAACCGTCAGCTCGATCGGCGACGCCAAGAGCCTGCTGGGCGGCACCCTGGTGGTCACCACCCTGCTCGGCGCCGACGGCCAGGCCTATGCCCTGGCCCAGGGTACGGTGCAGACCGGTTCGGTCTCGGCCGGCGGGGCCTCGGGCTCTTCCATCACCAAGGGCGTGCCGACCTCCGGCCGGATCGCCGGGGGGGCCGTCGTCGAACGGGAGCTGGGCTTCCAGATGGCCAACATGGGTCAGGTTCGCCTGACCCTGCGCAATCCCGACTTCACCACCGCCCGCCGCATCGCCGACGTCATCAACGCCAAATACCCGGGCACGGCCAACGCCGATAACCCCGGCACCGTCACCCTGCGCCCGCCGATGGGGGCCGGCATCGTGCCGTTCGTGACGGCCATCGAGAACATGGTCGTCGAGCCCGACACCGGGGCCAAGGTGATCATCGACGAAGTGGCCGGCGTCATCGTCATGGGCGAGAATGTCCGGGTCAGCACGGTCGCTATCGCCCAGGGCAACCTCACCATCACGGTCCAGGAAAGCCCGGCGGTCAGCCAGCCGGCGCCCTTCAGCCGAGGTCAGACCACCGTCGTTCCCCAGTCAGCCGTCGGAGTGGACGAGGAAAAGGGCCGTCAGTTGCTCACCCTCAAGAGCGGCGCCTCGCTGTCCAGCCTGGTGTCCGGCCTCAACGCCCTGGGCGTCACGCCGCGCGACATGATTTCCATCCTGCAGGCCATCAAGGCCGCGGGCGCCCTGCAAGCCGACATCGAGGTGATCTGATGAGCGGACCCATCGCCGCCCCCGTCGACGTGCTGCTGGGTCAGACGCCCGCGCTCGACATGACCCGCTCGAAGATCAAGCAGTCGGCCCAGGATTTCGAGTCCAGCTTTCTCTCCGTGATGCTCGCCCAGATGTTCAAGGGCGTCGAAACCGAGGCCCCGTTCGGCGGCGGCCAGGGCGAAGAGATGTTCAAGTCGTTCTTCTCCGACGCGGTGGCCAAGCAGGTCTCGCGGTCGGGCGGCATCGGCCTGGCGGCCACCGTCGAGCGCGAAATGCTGAAGATGCAAGGTTTGCAGGAAGTAGAGGTTTCCCATGGCGCTTGATGCCCGTGACGCCACCGACCGCGTTGGCCAGCTGATCATCCTGACCGAGCGCCTGACCGGCCTGATCGCCGACCAGGCCCTTGCCTTCGAGCAGCGCCGGCCGCAGGCCGCCGCCGCCCAGCTGGAAGAGACCTCGCGCCTGGCCAACCTCTACCGTCACGAGTCGGCCAGGGTTCGCAGCCAACCCGCCCTGATCGCCGGGGCGCCGATGGACCAGCGCATTGCTCTTATGCGGGCGACCGAAGCCTTCGACGCGGTCTTGGCCCGCCAAGGTCGCGCCCTGGAAGCCGCCCGCACCGTCACCGAAGGGCTGGTCAAGGCCATCGCCGATGAAGTGGTCGCCCAGCGCAGCGCCGGCCCGGGCTATGGCCCCGGCGCGACCACCGTTGGCGCCGATGCGCGCGCCATAACCCTGAACCGCTCGGCCTAGAGCGAGCGCTCCACGGCGGCGTGTTGGTGCGCGGTCTGGGCTTCCTGCCGCGCCGAAGCGGCGCCGGCGGCCACGGCCAGAACGGAGCAGAGCGCCGCGATCAGGCCCTTGGCGATGTTCGATTTCAGATCGGTCATGACCACCCCTCGGCATAGTTACGCGCCAGGTGAGGAAGTGGATGACCCGGCCGGTTGTTCCGGCCGCCGCCGAAATTAAGTCTGGCCTACTCCGCTACGGCCGGCAGGGCGGCCGGCCACAGCTGGGCCTCGACCTCGCGCCACAGGCCGCCGATCTCGAGAGCGGCGGCGCTCTGCGGCGCGGTTTCCTGCACCGAGCGGCCCTCGGCCACCGCCGACTGATAGGCGATGCGGGCGCGCAAGCCGATGGGCAGGACCGGCCGGCCCATGGCGGCCAGCTGGGCCACGGTGTCGCCGACGCAGGCCATCTCGCGGCCATTGCGGCGCGGCGGCGCCTGGTTGATGACGAAACCGCCCGGCTTGCCGAAGCGGCTGACCAGTTCGGCCGTCTCGCGCACCGCCCGAACGTCCAGGAAGCTCGGGCGCAGGACCATCAGGCAGAAATCGGCGCAGCGTACAGCCTCGGCCAGGTCCTCGCTGGCGGAGGGGCTGGTGTCGATGACCATCAGGTCGCGGCCGGCCCGCTGGGCCGCCTGCTGGGTGGCGAACAGCGCCGGGGTCTTGGTCGAGAAGACCACCGGGCCGCCGATCTGGCGCTCGCGCCGCCACTCCTGGGCCGAACCCTGGCGGTCACAATCGGCCAGCAGCACACCCTTGCCCGACAGCCAGGCGGCCATGGCCAGGTGCAGCGAGACCGTGGTCTTGCCGGTGCCGCCCTTGCGGGAAAGGACGGCGAGCGTCCTCAAGGACGCGCCGCGCCGGCGCTCAGGACGCGCGCCGCTTCAAGGCCGGACGTGACGACTCTCTTGGACAAGGTCTACCCCCGGGGCGTTCCCGTAACACGACTATCCGAGCATGCAACAGCGGCACAATCTGGGCCTGGGGTTCAGCCGCTGGGAATGAGCGCCCCGATATCGAGTTCACGCTCAATTCCGACGGCCGTCAGGAAGGCCGGGTCGTGGCTGACGACCAGCAGGGCGCCGTCGAACGCCGACAGGGCCCGCTCGACCGCCCGCATCGAGTCGAGATCCAGGTGGTTGGTCGGCTCGTCGAGGATCAGCAACTGAGGCGGGGCCTCGCCGGCCAGCACACAGGCCAGGGCCGCCCGCAGCCGCTCGCCGCCGCTCAGGGAGCCGACGATCTGGTCGGCGGCGGTGTTGCGGAACAGGAACCGGGCCAGGGCGGCCTGGGCGGCGTTGCGGTCGGCGCCGGGGTTGAGGCGGCGGAAGGCTTCCAGAATGGTCTCCGTCTCGCCCAGCAGATCGGTGCGCTGGTCCAGCATCAGGGCCGGGACCGGCCGGCGGACCGTCCCCGCCGTCGGCTCGAGCTGGCCGGCGGCGATGCGGATCAGGGTGGTCTTACCCCGGCCGTTGGCGCCGCTGATAGCGATCCGCTCCGGACCGGTGATGGTCAGGTCGAGGTATTCGAACAGCGGCGCCCCGCCCGGCCACGCAAAGGCGGCGTCCTCGAGCGCGAGCACCGTCCGACCGGCAGGCAAGCCGCTCGGCGGCAGGTCGAAGGTCAGGGCGCGGGTCCGCTCGACCCGGGCGCCGGCGGCGTCCAGGGCTTCGCGGGCCTCGTCCTGCTTGCGTTCGGCCAGGCGGTCGACACGGCCGGCGGTGGCCTCGGCCCGGCGCTTCTGGGCCCCAAGCAGGATCTTGGGTTCACTGGCCCTGGCGGCGAACTTGCGGCCGCCGGCGTCGCGCTGGTCCTGGCGTTCCCGGGCGGCCTGGGCCTCGCGTTTGACCCGGGCGGCGTCGCGGGCGGCGACCTCCAGGTCACGCTCGGCGGCGGCGGCCTCCTCATCCTTGCGGGCCCGATAGAGGCTGTAGCCGCCGCCGTAGACCCTGGCCCCGAGCGGCGAGAGCTCGACGATGCGGTCCATGCCTTCCAGCAGGGCGCGGTCATGGCTGACCACCAGGGCCCCGCCGCGCCAGCTTCGCAAGACGTCGGCGACCAGCTTGCGGGCCTCGCGGTCGAGGTTGTTGGTCGGCTCGTCGAGCAGGATGACGTCCGGTTCGGCCAGCAGCACGGCGGCCAGCGCCGCGCGGGTGGCCTGGCCGCCGCTCAGGGCGGTGGCGGGACGGCCGGGTTCGAGCCCGTCCAGCCCGACTTCGGCCAGCGCCTGGTCGAGGCGCGCGGGCAGAGTCCAGTCGGCGTCGGCGAAATCATCGTCGCTGCCCTCTCCCGCCTCGATGCGGGCCAGCCGGGCCAGGGCGTCCTCGACTCCGAGAAGCCCGGCGAGGGTCGCGCCGGGCGCGGGCTGCAGCGCCTGGCGCAGCACGGCCACGCGGCCCTCTACGCTCACCGCGCCGGCGCGCGCGGGCGCCTCGCCGGTGAGGATCCGAAGCAGGGTGGTCTTGCCGACGCCATTGCGGCCGACGAGCCCGGTGCGCTCGCGGCCGATGGCCAGGGTCAGGTTTTCGAAGAGGACGCGGCCGTCAGGCGCGGCGGCGGAAACGGAATCCAGGGTGATCAGGGCGGACATGGGAGCTCACGGCGGGAGAGGCGTTCAGGGCGAAACGGGGGTCCGTCGCGATGATCAAAGCGCTCTCCTAGCTGTGCGGCCCGATTGCCGGCTTGGCGGCCGATATAGGGACGACCCTGCCGATTGTCGAGCAAGCAGCGGAGTGTGGTTGACGCGCCGGTCCGCCAGAACGGGGCCGAAAAGGAGACCCCCATGCCCTTCACCGTCACCGGCCTGCCGGCCGAACCCTTCCGCCCGCTGTTTGGCCTCAGCGATGCCGCCCTGGCCGAACAGGGCGCGATCCGCGTCCGCGTCGACGCCCCGGCCGGCGCCCCCTGCCGCATCACCCTCGAGGACGCCGAGCCCGGCGAAACCGTGCTGTTGCTGAACCACGAGCACCTCCCTGTCGACAGCCCCTACCGCAGCCGCCACGCCATCTACGTCCGCGAGGCCGCCGAACAGACGGCGGTGATCATGGACGCCCTGCCCCTGGCCATGGAGCGCCGGCTGCTCGCCCTGCGCGCCTTCGACCGCAACGACATGATGGTCGAGGCCGAGGTGATCGAGGGCCGCGAGGCAGCGCCACTTATCGAGGCCTGGCTGGCAGACCACCGGGTCGCCTACCTGCACGCCCACTACGCGAGGCGGGGTTGCTTCGCGGCGCGGATCGACAGGCGACCAGCCGAACTCTGACCTATCGAAGCGGCGACCATTATACCTCGAATGCCGATTGTCAGCATCTCGGCCTGGCGAAAAGTGTAAATAAATCAGTGCGAAAAGACCAACCTGGACCCGTCCGGTCGGCGGCCCAAGAGGTCATTGCGACCGCTGAGCGACCACCCTGGGCGCGGCCGGGAACCACCCTGCGAACAGCCGGACGGGCGTGCGTTTCCATCCGAAGGCGCGGCTCCGGGGTCCGGAGGCTCGTGCGGCCGATGAATATGTCTAGACATATTCATGCAGGCCCCGGCCGGCCGGGGTTTTTCGGGCCCGGCGCTGACAGGGGCGGTGGCGAGGCGTATGGAGCGCCCGATGACCTCGCCCTCCGACATCGGCGCCGATCTCTCCAACTGGCGCAGCAGCCCGTTCAATCGCTGGGCATTCCGCAACATCGACGCGCTGATGCCGACGGCGCCGATCTGGGCCGGGTCGGCCTGGGCGCTGCCGCAGGGCCCGGCCGGGGCCTTGGACGGCTTTGCGCTGAGGGCCGGTGGGCAGAGCCTGTCGCTGGAGGCGGTGCTGGCGGCGACGGCGACCGACGGGATGGTGGTGCTGAAGGGCGGCCGGGTGGTGTTCGAGACCTACGCCAACGGCCTGGGCCCGCATGACCGGCATATCCTGATGTCGGCGACCAAGTCGGTGGTCGGGCTGCTGGTCGGGGTGCTGGCGGACCAGGGGGTGCTGGATGCGGCGGCGCCGGTCACCACCTATGTGCCGGAGATGGCCAATGGGCCCTATGCCGGGGCGACCCTGCGCCAGCTTCTCGACATGCGGGCCGGGGTGCAGCTGACCGTCGGGCAGCAGCACGCCTACGGCCTGGCGAGCGGCTGGGAGCCGCTGGGGCCGGGCGAGACGACCGGCGGGCTGCATGCCTTCCTGGCCGGGCTGGAGGGTCCGCCGGCCGTGCATGGCGGGCCGTTCGCCTATGTCTCGGCCAATACCGACCTGATGGGCTGGGTCATCGAGCGGGCGTCGGGGCGGGCCTTTTCGGAGCTGGCCAGCGAGCTGTTGTGGACGCCGGCCGGGGCCGAGGACGACGCGGCCGTCACCCTGGACGTCGCCGGCTCGCCGCGCACGACCGGCGGCGTCTGCGCGACGGTGCGGGACTTCGCCCGGCTGGGCCAGCGCATCGTCGAGGACGACCCGATGATCCCCACCGCCTGGATCCTCGACATCGCCACGGGCGGCGACGCCGAGGCCTGGCGCAAGGGCGAGTTCGCCAGGGCCTTCGGCGGCATGACCATGCGCTACCGCAGCGGCTGGTACGTCATCGACGACGCGCCGCAGGTGCTGTTCGCCATGGGCATCCACGGGCAGAACCTGTTCCTCGACCGCGCCAACGACATCGTCGTGGCCAAGGTCTCGTCGCTGCACGACGCCATCGACGGCCGGGCCATCGGGCTCAACCACATGATGTTCAACGAGATCCGGCGGCTGTTGCTCAGCTGACGTCGGCCAGGTCCGCCAGCGCCTCGGCGGCGGCCAGGATCGGCGCCTCCGAGCGCTCGGCGCGGGCCAGGATCAGCGAGCCTTCCAGATTGGTGATCGCCAGCAGGGCGACCCGGTCCGCCGCCGCTTCACCAAGCCCGCTGGCCAGCAGCCGTGCGGCCATCGCTCCCCGCCAGGCGGCGTAGACCTGCCGCGCGGCGGCGGCGATCTCGTCGTCCTGCGCCGCCTGTTCCAGCACCACCGAGGCGATGGGCGAGCCGTCCCGGAAGCCCGAGGCCCGCAGCCAGCCGCCCATCAGCCGGGCGTACTCGCGCAGGAAGTCGCCGGGCCGCGTCCCCGCCGGCAGGGCGGCGATGGTCGCCCGCACCGTCTCCCCGGCCGCCGTCACGGCGGCCGCCCCGATGGCCGACTTGCCGGCCGGGAAGTAGTGGTAGACCGACCCCTTCGGCGCCCCGCTGGCCTCGACGATCTGGGCCAGGCCCGTGGCGGCGTAGCCCTGCCGCCGGAACAGGCGCACGGCGGCGGAGACGATGGCCTGGCGATGCTTGGGCTTGGCGGACATGACTTGCGGTCCCGGGCGTTCTCAGAAACTATATAGACCGGTCTAAATGAAAGCTGAACCGATGCAAACGCCCGAAGGCTTTGAACCCCATTTCCGCAAGAGCGGCCTGACCGATCCCTGGGAGCCGATCTTCAGCAAGGTCGTCCCGGGCGAGGCGGTGATCCTGGGCCTTAGGGTCAGCGAGGCGCATGTGAACAGCCGCGGCCTGGCGCACGGCGGCCTGATCGCGGCCCTGGCCGACAACGCCATGGGCCTGTCCTGCGTCGAACAGGCCGGGCGCGAGGCCCTGTCGGGCCTGCTGACCGCCAGCATGACCACCGACTATGTCGGGGTGGCCAGGCAGGGCCAGTGGCTGGAGTTCACGACCAGCTTCGTGAAGGTCGGCAAGTCGATCTGCTTCGCCCAGTGCTTCGTCACCGCCGACGGCAAGCCCTGCGCGCGGGCCAATGCCACCTTCTCGGTGGTCCGCGCCGCCTGATCCGGGCGACCCTTGTTGCCACAGGTTGGCAACAAGTCCCGTCCGCGACGTTTGTTCGCATCTTGTTCTTGTGTTAATGCCGGTCCTGAGCACTACATATTGCCGTTGCGCCGCGACCTTCGGGCCGGCTTCTGCGTTCTCGGGACATCATGGCCGAACAGCTGAACTTCATCCGCGTGCGCGGCGCGCGGGAGCACAATCTGAAAGACGTCAGCGTCGATATCCCGCGCGGCGAGCTGGTGGTCATCACCGGCCTGTCCGGGTCGGGCAAGAGCTCGCTGGCGTTCGATACGATCTATGCCGAGGGCCAGCGCCGCTATGTCGAGAGCCTGTCGGCCTATGCCCGCCAGTTCCTGGAGCTGATGAGCAAGCCGGACGTCGACCTGATCGAGGGCCTTTCGCCGGCCATCTCCATCGAGCAGAAGACCACCAGCCGCAATCCGCGCTCCACCGTCGGCACGGTGACCGAGATCCACGACTACATGCGCCTGCTGTGGGCGCGGGTCGGCATTCCCTATTCGCCGGCCACCGGCCTGCCCATCGAGAGCCAGACCGTCAGCCAGATGGTCGACAAGCTGACCGCCCTGCCCGAGGGCGAGCGTATCTACCTGCTGGCCCCCGTGGTCCGCGACCGCAAGGGCGAGTTCCGCAAGGAGATCGCCGAGTGGCGCAAGCAGGGCTATCAGCGGCTGAAGATCGACGGGACGCTGTATCCGATCGAGGACGCGCCCGAGCTCGACAAGAAGTTCAAGCACGACATCGACGTCGTTGTGGACCGGCTGGTCACCAAGGAAGGCCTGGAGCAGCGCTACGCCGACAGCCTGGAGCAGGCCCTGCGCCTGGCCGACGGCCTGGCCGTGGCCGAATGGGCGGAGGCCAAGGAGGGCGAGAAGGAGCCGCAGCGGCTGCTGTTCTCCGAGAAGTTCGCCTGTCCGGTCAGCGGCTTCACCATCGCCGAGATCGAGCCGCGGCTGTTCTCGTTCAACAATCCGGCGGGCGCCTGCCCGGTCTGTGACGGCCTGGGGGCCAAGCTGGCGTTCGACGCCGACATGATCATTCCGGACAAGGACAAGAGCCTGCACAAGGGGGCGGTGTCGCCCTGGGCCAAGGGGCCCTCGCCGCTCTACACCCAGACGCTGCAGGCCCTGGCGCTGCACTACGGCTTCTCGATGGACAAGCCCTGGCACGACCTGCCGGAGAAGGCCCATGAGGTCGTGCTCTACGGAACGGGCACGGAGAAGATCAAGTTCGTCTACGACGACAACGCCCGCAAGTACGAGGTGGTGAAGCCGTTCGAAGGCGTGCTGCCCAACCTCGAGCGCCGCTGGCGCGAGACCGACTCGAGCTGGGTGCGCGAGGAGTTGGGCCGCTACCAGTCCGACACCCCCTGCGAGGCCTGTGGCGGCGCCCGTCTGCGGCCCGAAGCCCTGGCCGTGAAGATCGCCGGCAAGAACATCTCTGAAGTCTCCGGCCTGGCCATCCGGCCGGCCAAGGAGTGGTTCGCCGGCCTCGAGGGCCAGCTGACCGAAAAGCAGATGGAGATCGCCCGGCGGATCCTGAAGGAGATCAACGACCGCCTGCGGTTCCTGGTCGATGTCGGGCTCGACTACCTCAACATGTCCCGCGCCAGCGGCACCCTGTCGGGCGGCGAGAGCCAGCGTATCCGGCTGGCCAGCCAGATCGGCTCGGGGCTCACGGGCGTGCTGTACGTGCTCGACGAGCCGTCCATCGGCCTGCACCAGCGCGACAACACCCGCCTGCTGCAGTCGCTGCAGGGCCTGCGCGACCTCGGCAACTCGGTCCTCGTGGTCGAGCACGACGAGGAGGCGATCATGACCGCCGACTACGTCATCGACATGGGCCCGGCGGCCGGCATCCACGGCGGCGAGATCTGCGCCGAGGGCACGCCGCAGGACATCATGAACAGCCCCAGGAGCATTACGGGGCAATATCTGGTCGGCACGCGCGAGATCGAGGTTCCCGAACAGCGCCGGCCGATCAGCAAGAAGAAGGTGCTGCGCGTCGTCGGGGCGACCGGCAACAACCTCAAGGGCGTGACGGCGGAGATCCCGGTCGGCACCTTCACCTGCATCACCGGGGTGTCGGGCGGCGGCAAGTCGACCTTCACGATCGAGACCCTCTACAAGGCGGCCGCCCGGCGGCTGAACAACGCCTCGGACGCGCCCGCGCCGCACGAGCGGATCGAGGGGCTGGAGAACTTCGACAAGGTCATCGACATCGACCAGAGCCCGATCGGCCGCACGCCCCGGTCGAACCCGGCCACCTACACCGGCGCCTTCCAGCCGATCCGCGACTGGTTCGCCAACCTGCCCGAGAGCAAAGCGCGCGGCTATGGGCCGGGGCGGTTCAGCTTCAACGTCAAGGGCGGCCGCTGCGAGGCCTGTCAGGGCGACGGGCTGATCAAGATCGAGATGCACTTCCTGCCCGACGTCTATGTCACCTGCGATGTCTGCAAGGGCAAACGCTACAACCGCGAGACCCTGGAGATCCTGTTCAAGGGCAAGTCGATCAGCGACGTCCTGGACATGACCGTCGAGGAGGCGGCCGAGTTCTTCAAGGCCGTGCCGCCGGTCCGCGACAAGATGGAGACGCTGAAGCGCGTCGGCCTGACCTATGTGCAGGTCGGCCAGTCGGCGACGACGCTGTCAGGCGGCGAGGCGCAGCGGGTGAAGCTGTCCAAGGAGCTCAGCAAGCGGGCGACGGGGCGGACGCTGTATATCCTCGACGAGCCGACCACGGGCCTGCATTTCGAGGACACGCGCAAGCTGCTGGAGGTGCTCCACGAGCTGGTCGACCAGGGCAACACCGTGGTCGTCATCGAGCACAACCTGGACGTCGTGAAGACCGCCGACTGGCTGGTCGACTTCGGCCCCGAGGGCGGCGACGGCGGCGGCGAGATCGTCGGCGTCGGCACCCCCGAACAGGTCGCGGCGATCCCGGAAAGCTGGACCGGCCGCTACCTCGACGTCCTGCTGAAGCGCCACCGCGACCGGGCGGCCGAGCGGCGCAAGAAGCGGGCCTGAGCCCGATCAGACCCCCGATCAGTCGAAGGCGTTCGGCTGGTCGGTCAGCTGCCTGTAGATGGCGGGCGCGGGGGTCAGGAAGATCAGGTAGCCGAGCGCCGAGCCGAACGACAGCAGGGCGAAATAGATCAGGCTGGCCGGGCTGAACAGCATGCCGATGCTCTCGAAGGTCGGGTTCATCGCCCCGCCCGCCGCCGCCATGCCGAAGGCCAGCATGATGACGACCATGGTGATCGCCAGCACCAGGATGACGACCAGAATGCCGAGCACGCCGGCCAGCAGGTAGGTCCCCAGCAGCGGCCAGAACCGGCCCTTGGTCAGCCGCCAGGAGTCGCGGATCGCGAGGCGCCGCTCGGCGTAGGTGGCCGCGCTGGACAGCGACAGGCGGACGGCCAGGAAGATGCTGGCGAAAATGGCGACCAGGAAGGCCAGCAAGCCGAGAAGCGCCGACAGCGCCGCCCCGCCGACGACATAGCCAAGACCGACCAGCGCGCCGACGGCGATCCAGATGCCCAGGAAGATCACGTTCAACACCACGGCCAGCAGGACCTGGCGCAGCTCGTCGCCCCCCAGCTGCACATAGCCGAAGCCCCGGGTGTCCGACGGGTTGAGCACCAGGCGGGCCGCCGAGGCGTTGAGCAGGCCGGCGGTAACCAGGGAGATGAGAATCGAGGCGCCGTAGGCCGGGCCCATCCTGGCGTAGATGGCCATGATCTGGCCTGGATCGACACTCTCCGGATTGGAGGCCCCGAGGGTGCGGAACTCCTCGAAGGCGCCTCCGGACAGCAGGGTCATGGCGGCGAAGCTGGCCAGCGAACTGATGAAGGCCACCACGGCCCATGCCAGGATGGTACGGGGGTTATGCCGCGCCAGGCCGAAACCGCCCAGCGCCGCGTCGGTCGCCGAAAACTCGCTCATGACATCCTCCCGAACGCCCGTCGCACCGGGCCGCCGCCTTTGGTTATCAGACCGTCCGCCGCGGAGCGATAGGGGGGCGACAGGTCGCGGATGCTCAGTTTGGGCCACAGTGGCATTTCGGGTTCCATCATGTTACGATCGTTAATCCGGTCGGCCTGCAGGGGAGGCCGGTCCTCCTCGATCTCTAGTTGAAGAGTCTCCCATGAAGGTCATTTTCGTCGCTCTCGCTTGCGCGACCCTCGCCACCGCCAGCATCGCCGCCGAAACCGGCAAGCCGGGCGAAGGGGCCAAGCAGGAAGCCAAGAAGGATCCGAACCGGATGGTCTGCAAGAAGACCCCGGTGCTCGGCACCCGCTTCCCCACCAAGGTCTGCCGCACGCAGAACGATTGGGAAAAGCAGGCCGAGCAGGACAAGCGCGACCTGGAAGCCCAGCAGCGCGCCGGCCTGACCACCTGCGCCACCAACCCCTGCAGCTGATCCACCTGTGATCCTGTACGGCGAGCGCAACCCGGCGCCCAATCCGCGCCGGGTGCGGATTTTCGTGGCCGAAAAAGGCATCGACCTGCCCGAGACCCGGGTGGAGATGCGTCGCGGCGAGCACAAGAGCGACGAGCACAAGGCCCGCAACAGCCTGGGCCAACTGCCGACTCTGGTGCTCGACGACGGCACGGCGATTTCCGAAAGCGTCGCCATCTGCCGCTATCTTGAAAGCCTGTATCCCGAGCCGCCGATGTTCGGCGTCACGGCCGTCGAGCAGGCGCTGGTCGACATGTGGATCCGCCGCATCGAGTTCCAGTTGATGACCCCGGTCGGGATGTTCTGGCGTCACGCCCATCCCCTGACCGCCGCGCTGCTGACCCAGTTCAACGACTTCGGCGAATCGAACCGCGAGCTCTATGCCCGTGGCTGCGGCTGGCTGAACAAGGAACTGGCCGCCGGTGGTCCGTTCATCGCCGGCCAGACCTATGGCATGGCCGACATCTGCGCCCAGTCGACCATCGACTTCGCCGCCTTCACCGGGCTGGAAATTCCGGAAACCGCCACCGCCCTGCGCGATTGGCACGCCCGCGTCAGCGAGCGCCCGAGCGCCAGCGCCAACAGCTGATCTGAACGGCTAGACCGCCGCTTCGTGCTCGAGGACGTCGCCGTCCTCGGGACCGTCGGCGTCGGCCGACTCGTCGCTGCCAGCCTCGTCGTGGGGCGGCGAGAGTTCGCGATAGGCATAGACCACCGCCGAACAGACCACGCAGAACAGGATGGTCAGCAGGGCCGACTCATAGACCCGCCACAGCATCGGCCCCGGCCCGAAGAGGTTCAGCAGGCCCTGGTCGCCCGGCATCAGGAACTGCTCGATGCTTTCCGCCGGCAGTCCGATGACAAAGGTGAAAAGGATCGCCAGGACCAGGAAGACGAAGAAGGAGGCCAGCGCCACCAGCAGGGTCCAGATCAGCGCCAGCAATATGCCGGCGAACAACCGCCAGAAGACCCCCCGGGTCATCCGCCAAGCAGCCATCATGTCCAGCCGCTTCTGATCGATGGCGATCGGCGCCGACAGCGACAGCCGGATGACGATGTAGGCCAGCAACAGGAAGGAGACGAGCGGCCCGGCCAGCCTGAGGGTGTCGGCCAGCCCCACGGCCTCCGCCACCGGCCTGGCCACAACCAGGGTCAGGCCGAGCGCGATCCCCGAGGGGATGGCGAAGAGGCTGATGACCAGCAGCATGGCCAGAAACAGCCAGAACATCCGCGCCTCGTCGACGCCGAGGCGGAAGACCGGCCCGTGCGTCTTGCCCAGCATCACCCGGAAGATGGAGGGGGCGACGACGCACAGGCTGGCGAAGGTCAGGAACAGGGCGATGGCCGCGGCGGGCAGCAGCTGCAGGGCCAGGTCCATCAGCATGGCCCAGGACCACTGGAAGTCGCTCTGGCTCTGGAACTCGGTCAGCCGCTGGCGCCAGGGCGACAGGTTGAACAGCGTCGCGGCCAGATTGAGCACCAGCAGCGCAATCATCCACACCGTCACCGGCCGCGGCCGGTCACGGATAAAGCGGAAGCCCTCGAAGGACGCCTGAACGGGCGAAAAGGACATCTTGAACCGATCTATCCCCAGTCTCGGGTCGGCTGATTCGCTTCACCCATCGACAGGCCAAGCTTATGCCAGCATTCGAGATCAACGCGACAGGTCTGGTGGGGGTTCAGAACACCTCTTCCTTGGGCAGCCCCAGCTGGCGGTAGGCGTCGGCCCAGGGCGCGCCCATGATGGTCAGGACATAGCCCTGCACCGCCGTGGCCACGATCAGATAGAGCCCGCCGAAGATCAGCAGGGTCTGGGTCCGCTCCGCCGTGAAGAAGGCGGCGAAGTCCTTGCTGTCGTCCAGCGCCTGCAGAGCCTCGAAGCCGCCGTTGCTGAACAGCAGGAAGGCGCCCACGCCGAACATGGCGCCGATGATGACCATGGCGATCAGCCAGCCGATGATGAAGGCGACAAGGCCCGCGCCCAGCAGCGCCCCGGCGTTGCCCGCCGTCTTCTTCCAGGCTTCAAACAGCAGGAATTCCTTGCGGTCATGGCTCATCGGCAGGCCGATCGAGAAGCGCAGGCATCCCCAGATGACGACCCCAAGCCCGATCAGGGCGACCAGGATGCCGACGATGATCGCCGCTGCGTGCGAGACCCACCACAGCGCCAGCCCGACGACGAAGCCGGCCAGGAAGGGGATGAACATGGCGCAGGTGGCGATGATGTACATGACCAGGCTGGTGGCGACCAACATGACCTCGCCCATGCCGAGCCGCATGTAGAACCAGCTCTTCTGCTCGGGATGCAGCACCGCGCGGAACACCGCGCCGGTGACCAGGCCGTGGACGACCAGCTGGGCCAGCCAACTGATCGGCTGAATGATGTTGATCTGGCTCGACAGCCGCATCATCTCGGCATGATCCGGTTCGACGTTGCTGCCGATCGAGGCGCCGACCGTCTTGAAGATCTCGATCAGCGCCGGCAGCACGAACAGAACCGGCACGACGCTGATAACGGTCGCCACCAGCCCCCAGACGATGGGCGCGACCCAGTTGCGCTTGATGACGCCAAATCCCGCAAACGCCGCTTCGCTGATATCCAGCTGAGCCATATCCGCCTCCCCCGAGGGTCCCACATAGAGGCGAAGGACATCACAGCCGGGGCCCATGCGCCACTGGAAAGCGACCAGCGGCCCTTTGGCGGTTTCCCCATTTCTGTTTCTTTGGGGGCGTCAGGCGACTATCTGTCCGGCCATGACGATGAACCCCATCCACGTAATCGGCGGTGGTCTGGCCGGCTCCGAGGCCGCCTGGCAGATCGCCCAGGCCGGTGTGCCGGTCGTCCTGCACGAGATGCGGCCGGTGCGCGGCACCGACGCCCACCAGACCGACGGCCTGGCCGAACTGGTCTGTTCCAACAGCTTCCGCTCCGACGACTGGCGGTTCAACGCCGTCGGCCTGCTGCACGCCGAGATGCGGCGCTGCGACAGCATCATCATGGCCTGCGGCGACGCCCATCAGGTGCCGGCCGGCGGGGCCCTGGCCGTCGACCGCGACGGCTTCTCGGCCGCCGTGACGGCGAAGCTGGAAGCCCATCCGCTGGTCACCATCGCGCGGGAAGAGGTCGCCGGCCTGCCGCCCGCCGACTGGGACAGCGTCATCGTCGCCACCGGCCCCCTCACCTCCCCCGCCCTGGCCGAGGCGATCCTCAAGCTGACCGGCGAGGACTCCTTGAGCTTCTTCGACGCCATCGCGCCGATCGTGCACCTCGAGTCCATCGACATGGACATCGCCTGGCGCCAGTCGCGCTATGACAAGGAAGGCCCAGGCGGCGACGCGGCCGCCTACATCAACTGTCCCATGAACAAGGAACAGTATGAGGCCTTCATCGACGCCCTGCTGGACGGGCCCAAGGCCGAGTTCAAGGACTGGGAGCACGTCCCCTACTTCGACGGCTGCCTGCCCATCGAGGTGATGGCCGAGCGGGGGCGCGAAACCCTGCGCCACGGGCCGATGAAGCCGGTCGGCCTGACCAACCCGCGCGACCCGACGGTCAAGGCCCACGCCATCGTCCAGCTGCGCCAGGACAATGCCCTGGGGACCCTTTGGAACATGGTGGGTTTCCAGACCAAGCTGAAGCACGGCGCCCAGGCGGACGTGTTCCGCATGATCCCCGGCCTGCAGGACGCGCAGTTCGCCCGCCTTGGCGGCCTGCACCGCAACACCTTCCTCAACAGCCCGCGCCTGCTCGACGAGCAACTGCGGCTGAAGGCCGACA
Organism: Caulobacter sp. SRI_014; assembly: GCF_057586315.1. NCBI lineage: Bacteria > Pseudomonadati > Pseudomonadota > Alphaproteobacteria > Caulobacterales > Caulobacteraceae > Caulobacter > Caulobacter sp. SRI_014. Next base: position 58,764 of record NZ_JBYCZQ010000010.1, read on the forward strand.
GGCGCCTGCGCTTCGCCGGCCAGGTGACCGGCGTCGAGGGCTATGTCGAAAGCGCCGCCATCGGCCTGCTGACCGGCCGGCTGGCCGCCGCCGAGCGGCTGGGCGCGCCGCTCGAGACGCCGCCGGCCACCACGGCCCTCGGGGCTCTGGCCGCCCACATCACTGGTGGCCACCTGGTCGAGGGCAAGGGCAGCTTCCAGCCGATGAACATCAACTACGGCCTGCTGCCGCCCATGGAGGCTCCGAAGAAGGGCCCCGACGGCGAGAAGATCCCGATGAAGGAACGCGGCCGGGCCAAGAAGCAGCTGATGAGCCAGCGGGCCCTTGATGACCTCGACGCCTGGCTGGGCGCCCGCGCCCTGGCGGCGGAGTAGCGGGATGGGACGGACCCGCGCCATCGCCGGCACGGTGCTGTTCCTGTTCGTGGCCCCGGGGACCGTGGCCGGGCTGATCCCCTGGTGGATCAGCCGCTGAGCCTGGCAGCCCGGCTGGCTGTTCTGGCCGGGCGTGTTGCTGGTCGGGCTCGGCCTGATCGGCCTGTTGCTCTGCTTCGCCGACTTCGCCCTGAAGGGCGGCGGGACCCCTGCGCCCATCGCCCCGACCCAGCGGCTGGTGACCAGCCGCCTCTACCGTCACGTCCGCAACCCGATGTACGTCAGCGTCCTGGCCCTGATCCTCGGCCAGGCGGCCATGGCCTGGAGCATCGACGTCCTGGCCTACGGCATTCTCATCGGTCTGGTCACCCACGCCTTCGTCGTGACCTACGAAGAACCGACCCTGCGCCACCAGTTTCCCGACGACTACACGGCCTATTTCGCCGCCGTGCCGCGCTGGATTCCGCGCCTCCGGGCCTGGCGTCCCTGAGGGCGAGGTTGGGCGCTGGAATCCTGTCCCCGGCGGGGCTAGGGTCCGCGCCAATCAAACACGCCTTCCGGGGACTACACCGTAATGAAGATCGCCTTCCGCCTGCTGGCCGGCGCAGCGCTGGCCGCCGTGATGACTGCCACGCTTGGCTTTGGGGGGGCCGTCGAAGCCCGCCCCTTCACCGCCAAGGACATGGTCACCCTCGACCGGGTCAGCGACCCGCGCGTCTCTCCGGACGGCCGATACGTCGTCTACAGCCTGCGGACCATGGACTACGACGCCAACAAGGCCTCGATGTCCCTGTGGCTGATCGACCTGAAGGCCAAGGACGCCAAGCCGACCCGCCTGGCCGCCTCCGACGGCGGCGCCGCCTCGCCCCGCTGGTCGGGCGACAGCAAGGCCATCTACTTCGCCTCCGGCCGCGCCGGCGGCACCAACCAGGTGTTCAGGCTCGAGGTCGCCAGCAGCGCGGTCACCCAGGTCACCAGCCTGCCCCTCGACGTCGGCAGCTTTGCCGTCTCGCCGGACGGCAAGACCCTGGTGGTGTCGCTGAGCGTCGACAGCGAATGCCCGGAAATCCTCTGCAAGAAGAAGATGCCGGAAGACCTGACGCCCAAGTCCAATGGCGTGGTCCACGACCGCCTGTTCATCCGCCACTGGGACGCCTGGGCCGACGGCAAGAACAACAGCCTGTTCGCCCTGGCCATCGGCGCCGACGGCAAGGCGGCGGAGGCGGCCCAGGCCACCCACCTGATGCGCGCCGTCGACGGTGACGCCCCGTCCAAGCCCTTCGGCGACGACAGCGAATATACCTTCACGCCCGACGGCAAGTCGGTGGTCTACAGCGTCCGCATCGCCGGCAAGACCGAGGCCTGGTCGACCAACTTCGACCTCTGGCAGGTCCCCCTCAGCGGCGAGGGCGCGGTCAATCTGACCGAGGCCAACAAGGCCTGGGACACCGGCGCGGTCTTCTCGCCCGACGGCAAGACCATGGCCTACCGCGCCATGAAGCGGGCCGGCTTCGAGGCCGACCGCTGGCAGATCGTTCTGCGCGACGTGGCCACCGGCAAGACCCGCGAACTGGCCGCCGCCTGGGACCGCTCGGCCGACAGCCTGGCCTGGGCCCCGGACGGCAAGACGATCTACGTCATCGCCCAGGACATCGGCCAGACCCGCCTGTTCGGCATCGATGTGAAGAGCGGCAAGGTCACCGCCAAGACCGGCCCCGGCCACGTCAGCGCCTTCAGCCTGACCCCGACCGGCGCCGTCTACGCGCGCGACGCCCTGTCGGAGCCGGCCCAGCTGTGGGTGCAGGACTTCAAGGCCAAGGCCATGCCCCGGCCGATCACCGACGTGAACGCGGCCCAGCTGAAGGACGTCGACTGGGGCGAGTACGAGCAGTTCGAGTTCGCCGGCTGGAACAACGAGACAGTGCGCGGCTATCTGGTCAAACCGGCCAACTTCGACCCGTCGAAGAAGTACCCGGTCGCCTTCCTGATCCACGGCGGCCCGCAAGGCAGTTTCGGCAACCTGTTCCACTACCGCTGGAACGCCCAGACCTACGCTTCGCGCGGCTACGCGGTGGTGATGATCGATTTCCATGGCTCCACCGGCTACGGCCAGGGCTTCACCGACGCCATCAGCCAGCACTGGGGCGACCGGCCGCTGGAAGACCTCCAGAAGGGCTGGAGCCATGCCCTCTCCAAATACAGATTCCTTGATGGCGACCGGGCCTGCGCGCTTGGCGGCTCCTACGGTGGCTTCATGGTCAACTGGATCGCCGGCAACTGGGGTGAGCCCTGGAAGTGCCTGGTCAACCACGACGGCATCTTCGACAGCCGATTCATGGGCTACTCGACCGAGGAGCTGTGGTTTACCGAGTGGGAGAACGGCGGCACGCCCTGGGAGCCGAATGCAACCTACGACAAATTCAACCCGTCGAACCACGTCGGCAACTGGAAGACGCCGATGCTGGTGATCCATGGCGGCAAGGACTACCGCGTCCCGCCCGAGGAAGGCATCGCCACCTTCACCGCCCTGCAGCGCAAGGGCGTGCCCAGCAAGTTCCTCTACTTCCCGGAAGAGAACCACTGGGTGCTGAAGGCGCAGAACTCGGTGCAATGGCACGACGAGGTGCTGGGCTGGCTCGACCAGTGGACCGCCGAGAAGAAGTAGGCCTCTAGAGGCGGCCCGTCAGGGTCGCCCAGGTGATCCGGAGCCGCTTGCCCAGCGGCCCCGGCCCGCCGCCGCCGGCGTAGCCCTTGGCCAGGGCGGCGTGGGCCACGGCCGGAAAGGCGGCCTGCGGCAGGGCGGCCAGGGCCCCCCGCCCCCGCTTCAGCACATCGGCGACGGCGCGGGCGTCGGCCTGTCCCGAGCGCGCCAGATGCAGCGCCCGCGCCGCGTCGGCCACCTGTTCGACCCGGGCGTCCGGATGCAGGCGCAGGGCGGCCAGGGCCATGACCACGCCGTCGGTCTCGTCGATGCGGGCCAGCAGGGCCTCGTCGTCGGCCGGCGGGTCCAGGGCGTCGATATAGCGGTCCGGCAGGCCCATGACCGTATCCATCGGGAACCGCGCGCCCTTCAGCCCCTCCAGCACCCCATGGCCGCGCGTGTCGCCGGTGGCGAACAGGCCCTGCAGCGCCTCGCGCCACCAGGCCAGCCGCATCTCCCCGACCAACGGGTCGCGCACCTTGCGGCCGACGGCGGCCAGTTCGTTGTCGAGGCTGTAGAGGGCCACCAGATCAGCGCGCGCCGTGGGGTCGGCGACGAACCGGCTGGACAGCCAGCGGTCGAGGTCCTTGTCGGCGAGCAGGGCGTCGAGATCTTGCATGCGGTCCATACGAAAAAGGCCCGCCGTCGCCGGCGGGCCTTTCTCTTAGCTGAAAGCCGGGATCGGCCCTAGTTCACGACAGTCTGGTACATGGTCATGGTGACCAGCATCGGGATCGAGAGCAGGGTGTTGGTCCGCGAGAACAGCATGGCCTTCTTGCCGGCCGCCGCCTTGGCGTCGGCGTCGAAGCCTTCCTTGATGCCCAGGGCGATCTTCTGGGCCGGCCAGATGAAGGCCCAGACGTTGAAGAACATGATCGTGGCCAGCCACATGCCGATGCCGAGCAGCACCAGGCCCTTGTTGGCGAAGCCGTTGGCGGCGTCGAGGGTGAAGGCTTCGATCAGGTAGCCACGGTGGAACGCCAGCGCCACGCCGACCACCCAGGTCGCCAGGGCGGCCCAGCGGAACCAGAACAGGGCTTCCGGAGCGATGTACTTGCTGACCGCCGGCTTCAGCTCGGCCGGGATCTGCGGCATGACGCGGATCTGGACGAAGTTGAAGTAGTAGAGCAGCCCGATCCACAGGATGCCGAAGAAGACGTGCAGCCAGCGCAGCACGGCGACGGCGAAGAGTTTCACGTCGCCGGAACCGCCCTGGTTCACGACGAAGAAGCAGTAGACCATGACCAGCGCCAGGATGGTGCTGACGATGATGGTGTTTCGGAAATTGGACAGCAGCGCCGTCATGTTCGAGCCCCTCGAAAAGTCCTACCCAGGAGCTCAGCTATAGGCCGCTTCGGCTGGACCTGCCAAGACTTGAGGCGGGGCCATAAATTCACACGGCGATGAGGGCCGCCGCCATACGCCGGCCTTCGGACGCCAGCACGTTGTAACTGCGCGCCGCCGCCTCGCTGGACATGAACTCGAGGCCCAGGCCCTTTGCTCGCAGACCTTCGCGGATTTCGCGGGGCGGCAGGGCCTGGTTGAGCCCTGTGCCGAGCAGCACGAACTCCACCGCTGCGCCAGCGGCGAACACCGGCGCGAAGTCATCGAGGGTGAGCGCGCCCAGGCTGGCCACCGACCAGTCCAGGGGCGCGTCATCGAGGATCAGCAGCGATCCCGGCCGCCAGAGGCCGGAGACCCGAAAGCCTCCGCCGCCCCAGGCGTCGATGGAAGGCGGCTGCCGCATGGACGTCTAGGCCCGCGAAGCCGGTCCCAGGATCTGGACTTCGGCTTCCTCGTCGCCGCGCATGACACCCAGCCACATCAACACCGGCGCGGCGATGAAGAAGGAGGAGAAGGTCCCGACCACGATGCCGAAGATCATGGCAATCGAGAAGCCGAACAGCGCCTCGCCGCCGAACACCGCCAGCACGGTCAACGCCATCAGGCCGGTGATGCCGGTCATGATCGTCCGCGAGAAGGTCTCGTTGATCGACAGGTCCAGCAGCTCCTGCAGGGGCATCTTCTTGTACTTGCGCAGGTTCTCGCGGATCCGGTCGAGCACGACGATGGTGTCGTTCACCGAGTAGCCGATGATGGTCAGGATGGCCGCCACCGTCGTCAGGGTGAACTCCATGTCGGTCAGGGCGAAGAGGCCAAAGGTCAGAACCACGTCGTGCAGCAGCGCCAGAGCCGCACCGATGCCGAACGAGCGGCCGAAGCGGAACCAGATGTAGGTCATCATCATCCCGATGCCGAGCACCAGGGCCAGCAGGCCCTTCTGGAACAGCTCCCCGGAGATGGACGGCCCGACAACGTCGGCGCGAGTGACCTCGACCTTGCCCAGCTCCCGGGTGAGGGCCGCGCGAATCTCGGTCATCTTCTGAGCCGGATTGACGTTCTCCGGCGTCATGTAGCGGATGTTGGCCGAAGTCTGGCCGCCGTTGGCGTCAGGCTTGCCGATGCCCTGGACCTGGACGTCCTTGACGCCGCGGGCCTGGATCAGGTCCGCCAGGCGCTTCTGGTCGATCGCCGCCGGAGCGGTGCTGATCTCCAACAGGGTGCCGCCCTTGAAGTCGACGCCGCAGTTCAGGCCGCCGCAGGGCGGGCTGAACGGCAGAACGGTGGCGACCAGCGAGCCGATGCAAAGAACCAGGGAGATCGCGGCCAGCGGCGCGGCGAACCGCATCATCCGGAAGTTGGTCTTGATCGGGATCAGCTTGATGAGAGGCCAGAAGCCTTTGGTTTCGGTGCTCATGGGGCCGCTCACGTAATCGGAAGGGACTTGGGCCGCGCAACGCGGAACCAGAAGGCCAGCAGGACCTGGGTGACCAGCACGGCGCTGAACACCGAGGTGAACACACCGATCGCCAGCGTCCAGGCAAAGCCCTTCACCGGTCCGGCCCCAAGGCCGAACATGATGATGGCCGCGCCCAGGTGGGTGATGTTGGCGTCGAAGATGGTCAGCATGGCGCGGGAAAAGCCCGCGTCCGCCGCCGCCAGCGGCGTTCGTCCGGCCCGGATCTCGTCACGCATCCGCTCGTAGATCAGCACGTTGGCGTCGACCGCGACCGCAAGAGTGAGGATCAGGCCAGCGATGCCGGGCAGGGTCAGGGTGGCCTGGGTCATCGACATGGCCGCCACGATCATGATCCCGTTGACCAGGAGGGCGACGACCGAGATGCCGCCGAACAGGAGGCCGTAGGCCAGCACCATGAAGGCCAGAACCGCCACGAAGGCGATGCCGGTCGAAATCAGGCCGGCGTCGACCGCGTCGGCGCCGAGGCTGGCGCTGACCGTGGTCTGCTGCTCGACGTTCAGTGGGGCCGGCAGGGCGCCGGCGCGAAGCAGGATGGCCAGTTCGTTGGCGCTCTGGACGTTGAAGTTGCCGGTGATGATGCCCGAGCCGCCGGTGATGGCGCTGTTGATGTTCGGGGCGGAGATGACCTTGCCGTCAAGGATGATGGCGAAGGGCTTGCCGACGTTGGCGCTGGTGACCGACGCGAAGCGCTTGGCGCCCTCGCCGTTCATGCGGAAGGCGACGACGACCTGGCCGGTCGACGGGTCCATTTCCTGGCGCGCGTCCGTCAGCATTTCGCCGGTGACGTCCGCCCGCTTCTTGACCAGGTAGGGAGCCGGCCGCGTGGGATCCCCGCTGGGCAGGATTTCGGACCCCGGCGGAACGCCTTCCACCTCGGCCTGCTGCACCCCCATGGTCTCGTCGACCATCTGGAAGGTCAGCTTGGCGGTTTGCCCGATCAGCGATTTCAGCTTCTCGGGGTCGCTCTCGCCGGCGGCCTGGACGACGATGCGGTTCTCGCCCTGACGGCTGATGGCCGGCTCGCGGGTGCCCATGTCATCGACCCGGCGGGTGATGATGCCGATCGACTGCTCGACCGCCTGGGTCGAGACCTCGCGGACGGCTTCGGGGGTAAAGTTGACCCGAAGCTCGGCCCCGCGGCGGCTGACCGTCTTGTCCGGCGAGCCATTGGCGGTCGGCGCGCTCAGCTGGTTGCTGATCTGGCCCTGAATCTCGGCGGCGCGCGACTCATCGGGCAGGACGACGACAACGCCGTCGCCGACGGCCGTGATGTTGGCGCCACGGATGTTCGCCTGCGTCAGCAGCCGGCGGATATCCTCGATCAGGTTGGTCACCCGCTCCTTCCGGAGCGCCGAAGTATCCACCTCCAGCAGCAGCTGGGAGCCGCCCTGCAGGTCGAGGCCGAGGTTCAGCCCCTTCTTGGGAAGAAAGCCCGGAAGCCCGTCGCGAACGCTGGTGGGCAACACGTTCGGCATTGCGAACAGAAGGCTGAGAAGCACCGCCGCGATAACGGCGATGATCTTCCAGCGGGAGACGGTCATCATGGTCGGGGTCGCTCCGGGCGAACTTGCGAAAGAGCGATCAGCTCTTGGCGTCGTTGGCGGGGGCGGGTTCGCCCTTGGTGCGGACCACGCCGATCATGCCCTTGACCACCTTGACGGTGACGCCCTGGGCGATCTCGACGCCGACTTCCTTATCTTCGACGCGGACGACCTTGCCGATCAGGCCGCTCGACAGCTCGATCATGTCGCCGCGCTTGACGTTGGCGATCATCTGCTGGTGCTCCTTGGCGCGCTTTTGCTGCGGGCGAAGGATCATGAAGTAGAACAGGACGATCAGCAGCAGCGGCAGGCCGATGGCTTGCAACAGGCCGGAAGCTTCTCCAGGCATTGTAACTCCGCAAATTTGGCGTGTGGCGCGGCCGGTCTAGGCGCGCCGGTTTCAGGTCGGCGGAAACTAGGGCTTGACCCTGCTCATTGCAATGAGCGGCCCAAATACGGGCGCGGGATGTGGCTTTTCGCCGTCACAGTCCGGTAGAAGCGGCGACAGATGACCGACCTGACGCCCCTCCTGACCCGCATCGCCGAGGCCCTTGAGCGCCTGGCCCCCGCCGCGCCGGCCAGGGCCGACTTCTCGGCCGCCCGGCTGTTCCGCCACGATCCGGCCCTGGCCGCCTTCCTGCCGGCCCCGGACTACCCCCTCCCGCTCGACCTGCTGGTCGGGGTCGACCGTCAGAAGCAGCGGTTCGTGGAGAATCTCGGGCGGTTCGCGCGCGGCCTGCCGGCCAACCACGCTCTGCTGTGGGGCGTGCGCGGAACAGGCAAGAGCAGTCTTGCCAAGGCCGCCTTCATGGCCGCCGTCGAGGGGCATCCGGACCTGAAGCTGGTCGAGGTCGACCGCGACGAGGTCACCGCCCTGCCCGCCCTGTTCGACATCCTGCGGGACCGCTCCGAGCGCTTCGTGGTGCTGTGCGATGACCTGTCGTTCGAGGACGGCGCGGCGGCGGCCAAGGCCCTGAAGTCGGCGCTGGAGGGCGGTGTCGCCGGCCCGCCGGAGAATGTGCTGTTCGTGGCGACGTCCAACCGCCGCCACCTGATGCCGCGTGATTATGCGGAGGGGCGCGGACTGATCGCCGCCGCCGAGGACGCCGAGGAAGAGGTCAGCGTCTCCGACCGCTTCGGTCTGTGGGTCGGTTTCCCGCCAATGGACCAGCCGGCCTACCTGGAGGCGGTGCGCGCCTATGCGGCGAAGTTCGACCTGGCGGTGAAGGACCTCGACCGCCGGGCCCTGCAGTGGGCCCAGGCGCGCGGCGCCCGCTCGGGCCGCGTCGCCTGGCAGTTCATCCGCGATCTGGCGGGGGAATTGGGCAAGCCGCTGCCGTAAGAGCCGCGGCGCGCCCCCTACCGCGGCAGGACGATCTGCGGATCGATGGGCCGGGCCTTGTATTTGGCCGAAGGCGAGTGGCGGACCTCGAAATGCAGCTGCGGGCGGGGCGCGTCGCCGGTCTGGCCGACAACCCCGATCCGCTGACCGCGCGAAACCCGCTGGTCCATGCTGACATCGGCCGACCGCAGGTTGCCGTAGACCGTCGCCCAGCCGTCGGCATGGATGACGATGATGGTCAGGCCCGAGCCCGGCAGGTCGTTGGCCAGTTTGACGATGCCGTCGGCGGCGGCGACCACGGGGGTGCCGGCCGAGGCGCCGATGTCGACGCCGTCATTGCGATTGCCGGTGCTCCGGGGGCCGAAGGGCGAGATGATCGTGCCGCGCACAGGCCATTGGAACCGACCGGCCGCCATGCGGCTGTAGTCGGCGTCGCTGTAGGCCGGCGGCTTGTCGTCCGGCATCAGCGGCGGCAGCGGCCTGGAGTCGGTCGGCGGGGTGACCGGCGGCTTGTAGACCGGCGGCTTGGCAACGGGCGGCTTGGCCACCGGCGGGGTGGCCACGACCGGCGGCGCCGTCACGGGCGGCTTGCTCACCGGAGGCTTGGAGACGGGCGGCTTGGGCTTCTCGGCCGGCGGTTTGGCGGGCGGCAGTTGCGCAGGCGGCGACTGGACCGGCGGTTGTTGCACCGGCGGCTGCTGGACAGGCGGCAGGGCGCGCGGATCGTAGGGCGTCTCGACCGGCGGGCGGCTCGAGGGGGCGGCGCGCGGATCATCGGGCAGGTCAGCCGACGGCTGTTGCACGGGCGGCTGCGGACGCGGGCGCGGCGCGGCGGGAACGTCGACCGTCACCTGGACGGTCTTCTTTGTCGGGCCCTTGTCCTTGAAGCCCTGCGGCAGGCGCAGCTTCTGGCCCTTCTTGATCGCCGCCTTGACGCTGATGTTGTTCTCTTCGGCCAGGGCCGCCGGCTTGACGCTGAAGCGCGCGGCCACAGCCGTCAGGGTGTCGCCGCTCTCGACGACATAGGCCTTGCCCTTGCTGCTCGGGCCCTTCAGCACCTGGCCGGGCTTGAGCATGTAGGGCTCTTTGAGCTTGTTATCGTCCGCCAGTTGCTTGCGGGTGGTGCCGAGCTCGCGGGCCACGGCGTCGAGGCCCTGGCCCGACTTGACGGTGTAGGTCTTGGGCTTGCCGTCGACGGCGACGACCTTGCCTGCCACGGTGACGACGGTGCGCGTCTCGGTGCGCTTGGCCGGCGGCGGCTCTTCGTCGTTCTGCGCGTAGAGAACAGGTTGCGGCTGGGCGTAGCTGGCCCGGACGAAGCCGGACTCGGCCGGAGTCGCCTCAGCCAGCGGGGCCAGGCTGGCGACCTTGATGACGCCGCTGTCCGACTGCGGCGCGGCCCAGGCGACATCGCCCGGCTCATCGGCCGGCGCCTCTTCGGCGTCCCCTTGAGGCGCGCCTTGCGGCTGGGCCGCCGGCGCCTGGCCCTCGCGGACCGGATAGGCCGGCTTGGGCATCTCGATGGCGGTGGGACCGGTGCCGGCCGCCTGGCCTTCGACCACCGGATAGCGCGGCGTCGGAGCCGTGGCGCAGGCGGTCAGGGCGGCGGCGCTGGCCGCGAGCAACAGGGCGCGGGTAAAAAACTGGGTCATCGCCGCTCTCTTAATCAGTCGAACGACACACCTGGCTTGATGCGCGTTAAGCCTGCGTTAAGCACACGAAGACGCCGACGGAATTTCGGGACTCACAGCTCGCGCGCGACGCCGTCCAGCAGAGGGACGAACCGCACGTCGCACAGTGTTTCCCGCAGGAAGCCGCCCGCGCCATCGCCCGCATAGCGGATCAATTGCTGAACTGGCCCCCGGCCCACCGGCGCCACCAGAACCCCGTCCGGTTTCAGTTGCGCGAGGAGTCTTGTCGGCTCTTCGGGCGCCGCTGCTGTGACCATAATGCGGTCAAAAGGCGCCTGCTCGGCCCAGCCTTCCCCGCCGTCGCCGAACTTGGTGATGACGTTGGTCAGTTGCAGGGTTTTGAACCGTGCCTCGGCCTCGGCCATCAGGGTGCGGTAGCGCTCGATGGTGTAGACCAGCCGCGACAGCCGACTGAGGATGGCGGTCTGGTAACCGCTACCCGTACCGATCTCGAGGACCCGCGAGCGGCGGTCCAGGGTCAGGGCCTGGGTCATCAGCCCGACGATGAAGGGCTGGCTGATGGTCTGGCCGCAGGCGATCGGCAGGGCCGAGTCTTCCCACGAGCGCTGTTTGAAGAGGTCCGGCGTGAAGATCTCGCGCGGCGTCTTCTCCATGGCCCCCAGCACCTTGACGTCGGTGACGCCCTGCTCGCGCAGCGCCAGGATCAGCTTGGCGCGATCCTCACCTTCGTGTTCAGGCGTGGCTTTGGACATCAGACCTTCGGCGGGGCTCCGCCCAGAACGCCCTTGAGCGCGTGGACGGTTTCATTGTGGGTGAGGTCGATATGGAGGGGCGTCACCGAAATGCGACCCTCGTAGGTGGCCTTCAGGTCGGTGCCCTCGGCGGGGTTCGAAAGCTGGCCTGAAAAGCCCATCCAGTAGTAGTCGCGGCCACGCAGGTCGGTGCGCTTCTCGGCCTTGCGGATGTGCATGTCGCGGAAGCCCTGGCGCGTCACCTCGACGGCGGTCACCTCGCTCGGCGGCCGCGAGGGGAAGTTGACGTTTATGATGACGTCCTTGGGCCAGCCCACTTCCAGCAGGCGTTTGACGATGCCCGGCCCGTAGGTCTCGGCCGTCTCCCAATAGGGGATGACCTCGTCGTGGAAGGCCAGCATCGACTGGCTCAGGGCGATGGACGGTATGCCCAGCGCCATGCCCTCGATGGCTCCGGCGACGGTGCCGGACATGGTCACGTCCTCGGCAATGTTCTGGCCGCGGTTGACGCCGCTCAGCACCAGGTCCGGCGGCGCGCCCTCGACCAGATTACGGATGCCCAGCATGACGCAGTCGGTCGGAGTGCCGGTCACCGCCCACTTTCGGTCGGCGACTTTGCGCACCCGCAGGGGGTCGGCCAGGGTCAATGCCCGGCTGGCCCCCGATTGTTCGTATTCGGGCGCAACGACCCAGACGTCGTCGGTCAGGGCGCGGGCGATCTTCTCGAGGGTCTCAAGGCCCTCGGCGTGGATGCCGTCGTCATTGGTCAGCAGGATGCGCATCAGGCCGCTTCGATATGCTTGAGGCCGCCCATGTAGGGCTGCAGCACCTCGGGAATGGCGATCCGGCCGCCCTCGTCCTGATAGTTCTCCATCACCGCCACCAGGGTGCGGCCGACGGCCAGGCCCGAACCGTTGAGGGTGTGGACGAACCGCGTGCCCTTCTCGCCGGCCTTCTTGGTCCGGGCGTCCATGCGCCGGGCCTGGAAGTCACCGCAGTTGGAGCAGCTCGAAATCTCACGATAGGTGTTCTGCGACGGCAGCCAGACTTCGAGGTCGTAGGTCTTGCGGGCCGTGAACCCCATGTCGCCGGTGCAGAGCAGCATGGTGCGGAAGCTGAGACCCAGCTTCTTGAGGATACCCTCGGCGCATTCGACCATCCGCTGGTGCTCGGCCTCCGAGTCTTCTGGCGCGGTGATCGAGACCAGTTCGACCTTCTGGAACTGGTGCTGGCGGATCATGCCGCGCGTGTCGCGCCCGCTGGCCCCTGCCTCCGAGCGGAAGCAGTGGGTCAGTGCGGTGAGGCGCAGGGGCAGGTCTTCCTCGGCGGTGATCTGCTCGCGGACCAGGTTGGTCAGCGACACCTCGGCGGTGGGGATAAGCCACAGGCCGGCCGAGGTCTGAAAGAGGTCTTCCTCGAACTTGGGCAGCTGGCCGGTGCCGAACAGGGCGTGGTCGCGCACCATGACCGGCGGGGCGATCTCGATGTAGCCGTTCTCGGTCGTCTGGACGTCCAGCATCCACTGGCCGAGCGCCCGCTCCAGCCGCGCCAGCTGGCCCTTCAGCACCACGAAGCGGGAACCGCTCATGCGGGCGGCGGCCTCGAAGTCCATGCCGCCGAGGGCCGCGCCGAGGTCGACGTGGTCGCGGGCGTTGTTCAGGCGCACAGGATCGCCATGCCGGCGCTGTTCGACATTGCCGGCCTCGTCCTCACCGGCCGGGACCTGGGCGTCGGGGATATTGGGCAGGCTGGCCAGCAGGTCACGAAGCTGCGCGCCGACGCGGGCCTCGATCTCGCCCTGGGTGGTCATCTCGGCCTTGAGCGCCTCGACTTCCGACATCAGGGCGGCTGCGCCGGCCTCGTCCTTTTTCGCCTTGGCCTGGCCGATCAGCTTGGAGGCGTCATTTCGCCGGCTCTGGGCCGCCTGCAGGGCGGTGGTCGCCGCCCGCATCTCGCCGTCCAGCGCCAGGATCGCCGGCGTCTGCGCGGACAGCCCACGCGCGCTCCAGCCGGCGTCGAAAGCGGCGGGGTTCTCGCGGATGGCTCGGATGTCGTGCATGGCTCTGGCAGGGCTGGAATGAAGGCGAACTGTCTAGTGTGCGTTGCGCACAGGGGGAAGGCCCTTCACCCGCCAGAACGCTAGCCCTTCTTCGCGAAGTAGGTCTCGGCCTCGCCCGGGAAGGTCCGCGCCTTGACCTCGGCGGCGTACTTGGCCCCGGCTTCGGCGATCTCGCCGCGCAGGTCGGCGAAGCGGCGCACGAACTTGGGAGTCCAGTCGAACAGGCCCAGCATGTCGTCGGTGACCAGGATCTGGCCGTCGCAACCGGCCGAGGCCCCGATGCCGATGGTCGGCGGAGCGATGGCGGCGGTGATCTCGCGGGCCAGGCCCTCCGCAACGCCTTCGACGACCACGGAGAAGGCCCCCGCGTCGGCCGTCGCCTTCGCCTCAGCCATGATCTTCGCCCGGCCGTCTTCGTCGCGGCCCTTGGCCTTGAAGCCGCCGTCGACCAGCACCGCCTGGGGCCGCAAGCCCACGTGGCCCATCACCGGGATGCCGCGCTGGACCATGTAGTGGATGGTGTCGGGCACGGTCGGGCCGCTCTCGACCTTCACCGCCTGGGCGCCCGTCTCCTTCATGATCCGGGCGGCGTTGTCATAGGCGGTTTCGGCGCTGCCCTCGTAGCTGCCGAACGGCATGTCGACGACGACCATGGCCTTGCGCGCCCCGCGCATCACCGCCTGGCCGTGCAGGATCATCATCTCCATGGTCACGCCGACCGTATTGGGCAGGCCATGCACCACCATCCCGACGCTGTCGCCGACCAGCAGCAGGTCGCAGTGGTCGTCGAGAATCTCGGCGATCGGGGCGGTATAGGCGGTGAGACAGACAATGGGGTCGCCGCCCTTGCGGGCGGCGATGTCCGGCGCCGCGAGACGCCGGACAACTTCCTGACGGTGCGAGGACACTAGACCCTCCCCGATTTGGACCGCGTCCAAATCGGACAAGGAGGGTCTAGCACTATTGATCTACGGCATGTCCGGGCGGCAGAACCGCACACACTTCTGCCTGACATGCCTTAGAACTCCTGGGTAGCCCGCGTGATCGCGAAGCCCAGCGCCATAACACCCAGCGCCGCCGTCATCCACAGAACTTCCGGGCTGACCGGCAGGGCCCCGAGGTTGGAACTGGCGTTCATCACCTCGCTGAAGGCCTTGCTCACGGCGCCGGCCTGGGCCGTCGCCTCGCTGCCGGCGGCCCTGAGGAACAGGCCCGCGCCCATCATCTGGCCGACCCCGACGACACCGGCGACTACGCCGGCCCCGCCGATCACCAGTCGGCGCACGGACCAGCCGCGCTCCATCCGCGCTTCCACCTGCCGGGCGAACAGCTCGGCGTCGGGGAATTGCGGCGCTTCAGCGAACATACGGTCGAGGCGCGTTTCGAACTCTAGATCAGACATGATCCTGCCTTTCCGCCTCGCGCCCTGCGCCTTGAGTTGGCGCAAGTCGGATCCGGAGCTTATCCAAACCACGTTTGACATGGGATTTCACAGTCCCCAAGGGGGCCCCGATGGTTTCTGCCGCTTCGGCGTGAGAAAGTCCCGCACCGTAGCAAAGCGACACACACAAACGTTCCTGGTCGGAAAGGCTCTTCATGGCCTCGTCCAGATCGATGCGGTCGACGGTGCTGACTTCTCCGCCATGACCCTCGTCGTCCTGTTCCACCTCTTCGGTCATCCGGCTGTCCTTGCGCCAGCGACGCACATAGAGCCGGGCGGCGATCCGCTTCACCCAGGCGGCGAAGGTGCCCTCGCCCCTGAATTCGCTGACCCGCTCGAAGGCGGTCAGGAAGGCGTCCTGCGCGATGTCGTCGGCGGTCGAGGGCTGGGCCCCCATCCGGCGCAGCAGCCCCCGGACGGCCGAGGAGTGCCTGCGCACCAGCTCGCCGAAGGCCGCGCGGTCGCCCGCCGCCGCGAGGCCGGCGAGCTCCACATCGTGCAGTCCTGTTACAGCCCTTGCCTGGGCCATGCTTGGTTACTCCCCCTTGGAGCTGCCGCAGGTCCTTAGACCTGCTTGCCCTTGTTGGGGTTGAAGAAGCTGAGGACGATGAAGGTCAGGCCGATGATGGCCGGGATCGACCCGATGCCACCCATGACCGTGAAGCCCTCATCCCACTCGTAGGAGAGGATGTAGCCGAAGGCGGCGACGCCCAGGCCGATGCCCAGCCAGATCACCCCGGTGCGCAGGTCGCTGACCGCCGTGGGGGCGACCTTCACGTTCTTGGTCAGGGCGTCGATCACCTCGGGAGGCATCGGTTGGCCCTTGTCGATGGCCGAGCGCAGGGTGTCCTGCATCTGGGCGCGTTCCTGGCTCTTCAGCCAGCCCGGGACGATGACGATCGCCGCGATCATGGCGAAGAAAGCAATGGGGATCAGCATTTCCATGGTGGTGAACCTTCTCTTGAATCTCTGCGACGCCGCGCTGTTGCGTGCGCCATCTGATCATGAGAGGCGCGAGGGGGGTTCAACGGATGCGGAATTCCGCATGAAATGTTCGTAAGGCGCGAAACCGTCTTCAGATCTCGCGCGGACGCAACGCCATCTGACCCATGCCGATGAGGCTGAGCGTCGCGATCAGCACCGCCACGCCGGTAGCCAGCGACTGCGCCGCCGGCTCCAGCACGCTGGCCAGCACCGGGGCCAGGGCCCACAGCACCAGCCCGCCGACCAGGGCGGCCATCGCCGCCATCAGCAGGGCCTGCTCCAGCTCGCGGCGGGCGACCGCCTTCATGACCGCCGCGTTGAACGACGGCTCGGACGCCGGCTTGGCGGCGCCCAGGAAGGCCGCGATCTTGTCATCGGGGGTCATGCACGCTCTCCCAAACTCGCCAGCAGTCTATCGCGTCCGCGCGTCACATGCGACTTCACAGTGCCGAGCGGCAATCCAAGCACCTGCGCCGCCTCGCCATGGCTCCAGCCCTCGGCCAGACACAGCGTCACCGCGGCCCGTTGCTCGGGCGAAAGCTGCGCCAGAGCCGCCTCCAGCGCCATCCGCTCCTCGGGCCCGACGCCATCGGACGCCGTCTGCTCCTCGGTCGCCGCCCAGTCGTGGTCGCGCACCGCCGAACGGCGCGCCGAACGCGCCGTTGTCTGGGCCTTCTTCCAGGCAATGCCGAACAGCCAGGGCCGAAAGCCGTCGTCCTCCCGCAGCCGGTTCAGGCTCGACCAGGCGGTCACGAACGCTTCCTGGGCTATGTCGTCGGCCTCGGCCCAGCCATGCGCCCGACGCAGAAAGCCACGCAAGGGCCCCTGGTGACGCTCGACCAGCCGGGCAAAGGCGGCCTGGGATCCTTCCCGGGCCGCCTTCACCAGAAGCGCGTCCATCAGTCCCGCCGGCTCGTCAGGGCGGTGACCAGGTTGGCCAGGCAAAGGGCGCCCATCACGAAGGTGACGATCAGGAAGGCCCCGCTGGCGTCCGGATAGACGCGGGTCACCGAGGCGACGCCAAAGCCCAGCGCCATCACCCCGAACAGCACCACCTGATACCAGCGGCCTTCGTTGCGCCGGATGCGGCGGTAGCGGCGGCGCTCCTCGCGGTCGCTCCAGCCATCCTCGTTGTCCTCGGCCTCGTCCTCTGCCTTCATCCGGCCTGCGACGCGCTCGAGCAGCGCAGCCGGCGGCTCCTTGCCCTGGTCGGTGTAGCTCTTGATCAGGTCCAGGGTGTCGCGGTGACGCCGGTAGCGCATCACCTGGTCGAACGCCTGGGCGACGAAGAAGCCCAGCGGGAACAGCAGCCACCAGTAGGATCGAAACAGGTCTTCCATGTCTTAGCCCTCCAGCCCGGGACGATCATCGCCCGGTTTTGAGGACTAGTCGCCGCCGAATGGGGCCGTGGATGCACCGGCCCCAAAAATTATTTCAGCCCCGCCTTGGCCTTGATCGAGGTGATCTGGGCGGTGAAGTAGGGCTGCTCGCCCTGCTTCTTCAGGTAGGCGTCGAACTCTTCCAGCAGTTCGACCGCATCCTTGGGCTGGCCCTTGCGGACCAGCTGGGCCGCCAGGCTGCCGCGCACATCGACCAGGCTCGGCACCAGCTCCAGGGCCTTCAGGTTGGCCCGGATGGCGTTGTCGAGGTCGCCGGTGGCGTCGAGGCTGAGGGCGTAGCTGGCGTAGAAGTCGTAGGTGATGACCCCCAGGTCCTCGGCCTTCTTGTAGAAGTACAGCGCCTCCTTGTGGTGGCCGGCGCGGGTGCGGGCGATGCCGAGCCTGGCGTTGACCTCCGGATCGTTGGGGTAGGTCTTCAGGTAGCCGTTGTAGTTGGCCGCCGCGCAGTTCCACTCCCGGCGGGCGAAGCAGTCGTTGCCGTCCTCCAGGCTGGCCGGCTGCGGCGCCGCCGGCGCCGGCTTGACCTGGTCGCAGGCCCCAAGGAGCGCAGTCAGCGCCAGAGCGGCGGCCAGGGTCAGGATGATCACACGCATGAAGAGCTCCCCCGAGAACTTCGCCACGGCTAACACGCCGGGCGGGGCCGCGTCACTTGCCGAACGCCGCGGCGTATCGTTCCGCCTTGAAGCCGACCAGCAGGGGCCCGGCTCCCTCGACCACCGGCCGTTTGATCATCGAGGGCTGGGCCGTCATCAGGGCGATGGCCTTGGCCTCATCGAGGTCCTCCCGATCGGCCTCGGGTAGCTTGCGGAAGGTTGTACCGGCCTTGTTGAGCAGCACCTCCCAGCCGACCTCGCCGGCCCAGGCGCGCAGCTTTTCGGCGGTCACGCCCAGGGTCTTGTAGTCGTGGAAGCCGTAAGGGACGCCCTCCCCTTCCAGCCATTTGCGGGCCTTGGCGACGGTGTCACAGTTCTTGATGCCGTACATCGTGGCGGCCATGGCGTGCTCCCGGAAATGACCGGGCTGTCCTCTCCGAAGACGCCCGGAGCGTCAACCTCGCCAGCGGTGAAGCATGGTCTGCAACCCGCTCCCGTTCCGACCGTTAGCGCGATATGAGGCTGTTCCTGTCCTGTCTGAGTCTTGCGGGCGTGATGACCTGCGCCGGTGTCGCCAGCGCCCAGACGCTGCCCGATCCCACGCTTGAACGTCTTCGCGTCGCCCCGGCCGACGGCGGCCTGGCCGCAAGTCTCAGCGACCGCGACGCGCCCGACGCCTGGCGCGAGGGCGATGTCCCGACCTTCAAATTGCGTTGGAAAGGCCAAGAGTCGGAGTGGAATGTCTCCGCCGCCAGCCGCTTTGTCGAGGAAACGGAGGCCAACGCCCGCGACTTCCAGACGCAGGGCCTGTTCGAGGCCGAGGGCGCGGTCGTCCGCCGGATTGGCGGCTTCCGTGTCGGGGCCGTCGGCTATTCAGCGCGCACGGTCGGTGACAAGACGCGCGGCGGCCCCAAGCTCGGGGCCATGAAGTGGCAGGGCAACGCCGCCGGACCCATCGTCGGCTACGACACCAAAATCGCCGGCAAGCCCGCGACTCTGGCCCTGCGCTGGTATCGGGAAATCGATGCGCCGGGCGAGAACGGCGACACCGTCTCGGCCTCGTTCGCCGTACGCTTCTGAAGAACTGAGGTTCTCAAAAGAGGGAATTTTCAGAATAGATTTGTATCGCGTTTGAGAAATTGAACTCAAACGCGCGTTTACCACATCGCAATGTAGTCACGTCTAAAGAGCCCGAAATCACCGAGGGCTCAATGAAAAATATCATTGTTATTTCTACAGTCTTTCTGGGCCTGGCCGCTGCCGCGCCGGCCATGGCGGGCGAATTCTCCGGCAAGGTTGGCCTGGCCAGCCAGTATCTCGGCAAGGGCCTCGGCAAGAGCGACGAGGATCCGGCCGTCAGCGCCTCGCTGCGCTGGACTCAGGGCGGCTTCTACGCCGACGCCTTCTACTCCCAGGCCGCCTCCGCCAAGGGCGCCGACGCCGAAGTCATCGTGACCACCGGCTATGTCGCTGAATTCGGCGAGTTCGAACTCGACAGCCAACTACTCTACCGTGAAATGATAGGCGAGCAGAACGGCGTCGACAGCGGTTACTTCGAAGCCCAGTTCGACCTGTCGCGCGACTTCGGCAAGACCTTCAGCGGCCGCCTGCGCGTCAACTACTCGCCCGACACCTACGGCGCCACCGACGAAGCCTGGTGGGTCGAGGCCCAGGGCGGCGCCAAGATCTACGAGGGCGGCAAGCTGACGGCCGCCTACGCCGTGCGCCGCACCGAGAACGGCACGGACTACGACGCCTGGAATATCGGCGTGAGGCACAGGTTCACCAAGGCCATCAGCGGCGACCTGCGCTGGTACGACACCGACGGCCATGACTTCGGCGAACGCTACGAGGGCCGCCTCGTCGGCGCCCTGACCTACAGCTTCTAAGGGGATATCGGGGCATGGCCTTCGCCGACTGGAACATCTCGCGCAAAGTCACCGCCGCCTTCGCCGGCGTGGTGGCGATCATGGGCGCCTCGGGCGTCTTCACCGTCTACCAGGTGCAGAACATCAACGCCGCCCAGGAGCGGCTGAAGGTGGCCTGGAACGAGGATGTCGCCATCCGCGAGTCGCGGTTCTACCTGGCCCGCCAGGAGAACAGCCTGCGCGGCTGGGTGCTCAGCCAGGACGACTACTACCTGGGCCGGGTCAACGCCCACCGCGAGAACTTCCAGAAGCGCATGGCCATCCTGCGTGAGGCCTCGGCCGGGGATCAGACCGAACTGGCCGAGATCGCCGCCACCGAAGCGGCCGCCGACGTCTGGTACAAGGGCGCCGTCGACGCCGCCGGCGGCCTGCTGAAGGCCGGCTCCACGGCCGACGCCGCCGCTTTGATCGGCCGCGAGGGCAATGCCGACAAGCTGATGGGCGCGGTCGAGGACAACCTCGACAAGGTCGCCGCCTCCTCAGAGGCCGGCATCAAGGCCGAGCGCGACGCCTTCGACACCACCCTGGCCACCACCGTCACCCTGGCCCTGCTGGGCGTGACCCTGGCCGCCCTGCTGGCCGCCTTCGCCGGCTGGCTGTTGGCCCGCACCCTCAGCCGCCCGGTCCGCGCCCTGACCGGCGACATGCAACGCCTGGCCAAGGGCGATCTCAACGTCGAGATCGCCAGCGCCGGCCGCGGCGACGAGATCGGGGCCATGAGCCGCGCCGTCCAGGTGTTCAAGGACAACGCCATGGCCCTGCGCACCGCCTCGGCCGACAAGGAACGGATGGAAGGCGACGCCCAGGCGACCCGCCAGCGCACCGAGGCCGAGCGAGCCCGCGCCGCCGCTGAACAGGCCGTCGTCGTCGAAGAAACCGCCAAGGGCCTCAGCGCCCTGTCGGCCGGCAACCTCGCCTATCGCATCAACGCCGACTTCCCCGGCGACTACCTGCGCCTGAAGACCGACTTCAACGACGCGCTGGGCAAGCTGGAAGCGGCCATGGGCGTCATCAACGCCAACGCCACGGCCATCCGCTCGGGCTCCGACGAGATCAGCCAGGCGGCCGACGACATGTCGCGCCGCACCGAGCACAACGCCGCCACGCTCGAGGAGACGGCCGCCGCGCTCGACCAGATCACCGCCACCGTCCGCCGCACCGCCGAGGGCGCCAAACAGGCCGATCAGGTCGTCCGGGGCGCCCGCGCCGACGCCGAGCAGAGCGGCGTCATCGTCGCCAACGCCGTCTCGGCCATGAGCCAGATCGAACGCTCGGCCGGCGAGATCAGCCAGATCATCGGCGTCATCGACGAGATCGCCTTCCAGACCAACCTGCTGGCGCTCAATGCCGGGGTCGAAGCCGCCCGCGCCGGTGACGCCGGCCGTGGCTTCGCGGTCGTCGCTTCGGAGGTGCGGGCCCTGGCCCAGCGTTCGGCGGGCGCCGCCAAGGAGATCAAGACCCTGATCTCCGCCTCGACCGAACAGGTCGGTCAGGGGGTCGCCCTGGTCGGCCAGACCGGCCAGGCTCTGCAGCGCATCGTCGCCAGCGTCAGCGAGATCACCACCCTGGTCACCGAGATCACCGCCTCCAGCCAGGAGCAGGCCTCGGCCCTCGGCGAGGTCAACACCGCCGTCAACCAGATGGACCAGGTGACCCAGCAGAACGCGGCCATGGTCGAGCAGTCCACCGCCGCCAGCCACGCCCTGCGCCGTGAGGCGGGCGAACTGGCCCGCCTGGTCTCGCAGTTCAAGACCAGCGGCTCGGCCCCGGCCCCCGCTCACCGCCAGCCGGTGATGACGGCGGCGCAGAGGCCCGCCGCGACCGACTTCCGGAGCCGCCATTCGGCCCCGACCCTCAAGCAGACCAGCCAGGTCGCCCGGGCGCCGGAAGCCGAGGGCTGGGACGAGTTCTAGTAAACGGGGACCTCAGTCGCGAGACGGGATCGTCAGGCCGCGCTGCACAGCCGGTCTGGCGAGCCCCCGTTCCAGCCAGGCTTTCACGGCCCCATAGTCGTCGAACCCGACCAGATCCCCGGCCTCGTAGAAGCCGACCAGGTTGCGGACCCAGCCCAGCGTGGCGATGTCGGCGATGGTGTAGTCATCGCCCATGATCCAGTCGCGGCCGGTCAACCGCTCGTCCAGCACCTGCAACAGGCGCTTGGCCTCGGTCACGTACCGCTCGAGCGGTCGCTTGTCCTCGTAGTCCTTGCCGGCGAACTTGTTGAAGAAGCCGACCTGGCCGAACATCGGCCCGACCCCGCCCATCTGCCACATCACCCAGGCGATGGTTTCCCAGCGCGCCTGCGGCTCTGATGGCAGGAACTTGCCGCTCTTCTCGGCCAGATAGATCAGGATGGCCCCGGACTCGAACAGGCCCAGCGGTTCGCCGTTCGGTCCGTTGGGATCGATGATCGCCGGGATCTTGCCATTGGGGTTCAGCGACCTGAACTCGGGCAGATGGCTCTCGTTCTGCATGATGTCGACGAGGTGCGGCTCGTAAGGAAGACCGGTCTCCTCCAGCATGATCGAGACCTTCACCCCGTTGGGCGTCGGCAGGCCGTACAGCTGGATGACGCTCGGATCCTTGGCGGGCCAGCGCCCGGTGATCGGAAAATCGGAAAGCTCGGTCATCGCGGGGTCCTAGAAGTCGGCGGTCAGCGGGTCGGGGCCGATGCGGCCGCCGGCGGTGTCGAGCGCGGCGATGGCGGCGAGGTCCGCCTCATCGAGCTGGAAGTCGAACACCTCGAAGTTCTGGACGATCCGCGACGGCGTCACCGATTTCGGGATCACCACCAGGCCGTTGTCGACATGCCAGCGGATGATGACCTGCGCCGCCGTCTTGCCGTGCTTGCCCGCGATGCCGGCGATCACCGGGTCGGACAGCAGCTGCCCCTGACCCAAGGGGCTCCAGGACTCCGTCAGCACGCCGCGCGCCGCATTGGCCTCGCGTAGCGCTCGCTGCTGGAAGCGCGGATGCAGTTCGATCTGGTTGATCGCCGGGGCCACGCCGGTCTCGCCGGTGATCCGATCCAGATGCTCGGCGGCGAAGTTGGAGACGCCGATGGATTTCACCCGCCCCTCCTTCTGAAGCTGCACCAGCGCCTTCCAGCTCTCGACATAGAGCCCCTTCTTCGGGGCCGGCCAGTGGATCAGGTAGAGGTCGAGATGGTCGAGGCCGAGACGGCCAAGGCTCTTTTCGGCGGCGACCAGGGTCTCGTCATACCCCTGGTTGTCGTTCCACAGCTTGGTCGTGACGAACACAGCGTCCCGCGCCAGGCCCGAGGCCCGGATTCCCTCTCCGACCCCCTTCTCGTTGCGGTAGGCGGCGGCGGTGTCGACGTGGCGGTAGCCAGCGTCCAGCGCCGTCTTCACAACCTCGGCCGAGGTCTCGTTGGGCGTCTGCCAGACGCCGAGGCCGACCTGCGGAATCGTGCGGCCGTCGTTGAAGGTCAGATGGGTCTGGGTCACGGGCGGTATCCTGGCAAGGGTGTGAGCTTGCCCGCGCGGCCCTGCGCGGAAGCGACCTCGCAGATAGGCGCCCGCGCCGCCCGCCGATAGGGTCGGCAAGCAATCAAGGGAGTCGGCATGCGCTTCATCGACCGCGACGAGGTCCGCGCCCGCCTGACGTACGACCTCTGCATCCCCATCGTCCGCGAGGCGATGATCACCTTCTCCACCGGCGAGACCCGCCAGCTGCTGCGCGGCATCATCCCCCTGAGCGGCGACCGCCTGTTCGGCGTCATGCCCGGCGCCATGGCCGCCGACGGCCCGTTCGGCGCCAAGCTGATCAGCGTCTTCCCCGAAAACTTCGCCAAAGGTCGCCAGTCCCACCAGGGGGTCGTCGTCCTGTTCGATCCCGACGACGGCGCTCCGGTCTGTATCCTCCACGCCGGCGAGATCACCGCCATCCGCACCGCCGCCGCCAGCGCCGTGGCCACCGACGCCCTCGCCCGTCCCGACGCCCACCGCATGGCCGTCCTGGGCTACGGCGAACAGGCAGAAAGCCACATCCACGCCATCGCAAAAGTCCGCGACCTGACCGAGGTCCGCGTCTGGGGCCGCCACCCGGACCGCGCCGCCGCCTTCGCCGCCCGCCTGTCGAAAGACCTGCCCTTCCCGATCACCGCCGCCCCCGACGCCCGCGGCGCTGTCCAGGGCGCCGACATCGTCTGCACCGTCACCAACGCCGCCGAGCCCATCCTGCTCGGCGAATGGCTGGAGCCCGGCATGCACCTTAACCTGGTCGGTTCCAGCTACGCCGGCCCCGTCGAGGTCGACCACGCCGTCGTCACGGCCAGCCGATTCATTGCCGACAGCCGCAAGGGCGTCCTCGCTCAGGGCGCCGAGTTCCTCAAAGCCAAGGCCGCCGGCCTGATCACAGACGCCCACCTCGTCGCCGAAATCGGCGAGGTCCTGACCGGGCGCGTCGAAGGCCGCCGTGGCCCGGACGAGATCACCGCCTACAAATCCCTCGGCCACGTCGTCCAGGATCTGGCCAGCGCCTGGGCGCTTTACCGCGGAAACTGACGCCGCAGATCATGGACTTTCA
Organism: Caulobacter sp. SRI_014; assembly: GCF_057586315.1. Lineage (NCBI taxonomy): Bacteria > Pseudomonadati > Pseudomonadota > Alphaproteobacteria > Caulobacterales > Caulobacteraceae > Caulobacter > Caulobacter sp. SRI_014. The sequence goes on from NZ_JBYCZQ010000010.1 coordinate 82,900, forward strand.
TCGCTGTTAGAGGCATTTTCTCCCCGCCTCCCCGGCCCGAACGCGACACTAGAGAAAAATCATGCCTGCCTATCGCTCGCGCACCTCCACGCATGGCCGCAACATGGCTGGCGCCCGGGGCCTCTGGCGCGCCACCGGCATGAAGGATGGTGATTTCGGCAAGCCGATCATCGCCGTGGTCAACAGCTTCACCCAGTTCGTGCCGGGCCACGTCCACCTGAAGGACCTGGGCCAGCTGGTCGCCCGTGAGATCGAACGGGCCGGCGGTGTCGCCAAGGAGTTCAACACCATCGCGGTCGACGACGGCATCGCCATGGGCCACGACGGCATGCTCTACAGCCTGCCCTCGCGCGAGCTGATCGCCGACGCCGCCGAATACATGGTCAACGCCCACTGCGCCGACGCCATGGTCTGCATCTCCAACTGCGACAAGATCACGCCCGGCATGCTGATGGCATCCTTGCGGGTCAACATCCCCACGGTCTTCGTCTCCGGCGGCCCGATGGAGGCCGGCAAGGTCATCCTCAAGGGCAAGGAGGTCGCCCTCGACCTCGTCGACGCCATGGTCGCCGCCGCCGACGACAGCGTCAGCGACGCCGACGTCGCCACCATCGAACGCTCCGCCTGTCCGACCTGCGGCAGCTGTTCGGGCATGTTCACCGCCAATTCGATGAACTGCCTGACCGAGGCGCTGGGCCTCTCCCTGCCCGGCAACGGCTCGGTGCTGGCCACCCATTCGGACCGCGAGCGGCTGTTCCTCGAGGCGGGCCACCTGATCGTCGACATCACCCGCCGCTACTACGAGCAGAACGACGAGAGCGTCCTGCCGCGCAACGTCGCCAGCTTCCGCGCCTTCGAAAACGCCATGAGCCTCGACATCGCCATGGGCGGCTCGACCAACACCGTGCTGCACCTGCTGGCCGCCGCCTACGAAGGCGGCGTCGATTTCACCATGGAAGACATCGACCGGCTGTCGCGCCGCGTTCCCTGCCTCTCCAAGGTCGCCCCGGCCAAGTCCGACGTCCACATGGAGGACGTCCACCGCGCCGGCGGCGTCATGGCCATCCTCGGCCAACTGGAAAAGGCCGGCCTGCTCCACACCGACCTGCCGACGGTCCACTCCCCCTCGATGGGCGCGGCCCTCGAGCGCTGGGACATCTCCCGCACCGAAAGCGAGACCGTCCGCACCTTCTTCAAGGCCGCCCCCGGCGGCGTGCCGACCCAGACCGCCTTCAGCCAGTCCCGCCGCTGGGAAGAGCTCGACCTCGACCGCGAGACGGGCGTCATCCGCAGCGCCGAGCACGCCTTCAGCCAGGACGGCGGTCTGGCCGTGCTGAGCGGCAACCTGGCCCTCGACGGCTGCATCGTGAAAACCGCCGGCGTCGACGAGAGCATCCTGACCTTCTCCGGTCCGGCCCGCGTCTTCGAAAGCCAGGACGCCTCGGTCAGCGCCATCCTGACCGGCAAGATCAAGGCCGGCGACGTCCTGGTCATCCGTTACGAGGGCCCCAAGGGCGGCCCCGGCATGCAGGAGATGCTGTATCCGACCAGCTACCTGAAATCGAAGGGCCTCGGCAAAGCCTGCGCCCTGGTCACCGACGGCCGCTTCTCGGGCGGCACCAGCGGCCTCTCCATCGGCCACGTCTCGCCCGAAGCTGCCGAGGGCGGGCTGATCGGCCTGGTGGAAGAAGGCGACATCATCGACATCGACATCCCGGGCCGCGGCATCAGCCTGCGGGTCGACGACGCCGTCCTCGCTGAGCGCCGCGCCGCCATGGACGCCAAGGGCTGGCAGCCGGCGACCAAGCGCGAACGCAAAGTCTCCACCGCCCTGCGCGCCTACGCCGCGTTCACCACCAGCGCGGCGAAGGGGGCGGTGCGGGTGGTGCCGTAGGGCTCACCCGGCGCCGAGCAGCACAACGCCGAGAATCATCGCCGCGCAGCCGGCCAAGCGCACCGGCCCAACCTTCTCCTTGAGGATCAGCACGCCCAGCAGGGCGGCGACCATCATCGACATCTCTCGCATCGGCGCCACCACGCCCAGCGGTGCTCCCATGTCGAGCGCCGCCAGCACCAGGATGTAGGACAGCGGCGACAGCAGCCCGACGCCCAGCGCCATTCGCCAGTGCCCGCGCATCCGCGCCAGCGACGCGCGCGGATTGGCCAGCACCACCGGCGCCAGCATCGGAAACCGCAAGGCGTTGCCGACCCAGACCAGCATCACCGGCGCGATGGCCAGAGCCTTCACCCCGTAAGCATCGACGACCGAATAGGCAGCGATCAACGCGCCGGTCGCCAGTCCCCAGCCGAGGCCCTCCTTGCCGCCCGGCCGCGCAAACACCGCCAGCTTGCCGTCGGTGGAAATCAGCACGATGCCCGCCACCACCGCCAGCAGGCCAAACGTCCGCGCCAGAGTTGGCGTCTCACCCAGCAGCAGGACCGCCGCCAAGGCCGCCAGCATCGGCCCCGTCCCACGCGCCACCGGATAGACCACCGACAGCTCGGCCACGCGGTATCCCCGCTGCAGGGTCAGGGTGTAGGCCAGGTTGATCGCCGAACTGAGCAGCAGGCAGCCGAACACCGGCCAGCTCCAGACCATGGCCTCCTGCGCCATCTGCCAGATCGCCCAGGGCGCATAGGCGATGCAGATGATCAGGTTGGTGCAGGCGATGAAGGCGGGCCCGGCCTGCGCCGCCCGCTTGACCATGAAATTCCAGCTCGCGTGGATGACCGCGGCCAGCACCACCAGCGCCAAGGCCGCCGCCGTCATCGCTCCCGCCCCTTGGTCATGCCATCGACCCTACTTCGCGCCCGCGCAGATGGCGTGCAAGACCGATGTGTTCGTGGCGCTCTGACGATGGCTTGCCAGCCCGCCCGATCCGACGTCACCTGTCGCCCTCACGATCAGCGGACCCTGGACCGGCGATGAAACCCCTCTGGCTTGCCCTCACCCTCGCGGCGCTCTCAATTCCCGCCGCCGCCCAGGACCCCGCCGTCGCCGCCAAGGTCGAAGCCCTCGGCAAGATCAACTCCGCCAACACGCCCAGCCTGTCCCCCGACGGCCGCTACATGGCCCACCTGAGCAACGAGACCGGCAGCCCGCAGGTCTGGATCCGCGACCTCACCGGCGCGACCCCGCCGCGCCAGCTGACCCGCCTGCCGGACCCTGTCGGTGATGTGCAGTGGTCGCCGACCGGCGAATGGCTTGCCTATGTCGTCGCGCCCGGCGGTGGGCTGAACACCCAGATCTGGCTGATCAAGCCGGATGGTTCGGGCGCCAAACGCGTCACCCCCGGCGGCAAGGAAAACAACGGCCTCAACGGCTGGACCCGCGACGGCAAGGCCCTGCTGATCGACACCAACAAGGACAACCCGGCCGCCCGCGACGCCGCCATCCTCGACATCGCCACCGGCCAGTGGCGGATGCTGACCAGCAACGAAGGCCTCAATGGCGTCGCCGACCTGCGTGGCGAGCGGGCCGTGCTCAGCCGGCTGGTGGGCCGGGGCGACAACAACCTGTACCTGATCGATCTGAAGACCGGCAAAGAGACCCTGCTGACCCCGCACGAGGGCAAGGCCCAGACCGGCTGGGGCGCGCTGTCGCCGGACGGCCGGACCGTCTACGTCGGCTCCAACGTCGGCCGCGACCGCGCCGCCTTCGGGGTCATCACCCTTGGCCCCGACGGCGCCCCCTCGCCGATCCGCTACCTCGCCAGCCGCGATGACGCCGTCGCCGACGGCGCGGTGCTCAGCGAGGACGGCGCCATCGCCGCCCTGATGTGGAACGCCGGCGGCCGCAGCGAACTGGCCTGGCTCGACACCGCCAGCGGCAAGGTGCGCCCTGGCCCGGCCCTGCCCATCGATATCGGCGGCCCGGCCGAGTTCACCCCTGACGGCAAGGCCCTGATCCTGGTCGGGGGCGCCGCCAACCGCACCGGCGACATCTACCGCGTCGACGTCGCCACCGGCGCCGTCACCCGGCTGACCGAAAGCCGCCACGAGGGCGTCGATCTCGCCAGCCTGGTCCGCCCCGAACTGATCGAGTACACGGCCGACGACGGGGTGAAACTGTCCGGCTGGCTCTACCGCCCGGCCGGCGCCAAGGGCCCGCTGCCCCTGGTCTTCGTCTATCACGGCGGCCCCGAGGGTCAGGCCCGCCCGTCGATGAGCCCGGACGCCCAGGCCCTGGTCGCCAACGGCATCGCCGTCTTCGCCCCGAACGTCCGCGGCTCCTCCGGCTTCGGCAAGGCCTTCATGGCCATGGACGACGGCGCCAAGCGGGTCGACGGCGTGCGCGACATCAAGGCCACCACCGACGCCCTGGTCTCGCGCGGCATCGCCGATCCGAAGAAGCTGGGCATCATGGGCGGCAGCTACGGTGGCTACATGGTGATGGCCGGCGTCACCGAATATCCGGACATGTTCGCGGCCGGCGCCAATCTGTTTGGCGTGGTCAACTTCGAGAGCTTCTTCCGCGAGACCGAGCCGTGGATGGCCGCCATCTCGACCACCGAGTACGGCGACCCGGCCACCCAGATGGACATGCTGCGCAGCCTGTCGCCGATCCACAAGCTGGACCGCATCAAGACCCCGCTGTTCGTCCTGCACGGCGCAAACGACACCAACGTGCCGGTGGTCGAGGCCGAACAGATCGTCAGCTCGCTGAAGGCCCGGGGCGTGCCGGTGAAGTACACCCTGTTCCCCGACGAGGGCCACGGCTGGCGCAAGACGCCCAACCGCATCCGGTCGACGACCGAGATCGTCGCCTTCTTCGTCGAGCACCTGAAGCCGTAGGGACTAAGGCTTCATCACCTCGAACGACAGGCTCTGCAGCCGCACGTCCGGCGTCGGGGCCAGCAGGAACCCGCCGCTAACCCGGCCGTGCTCGCAGGTCCAGGTGAAGCCGCCCTGCATGGCCGTTGAGGCGCTGACCGGTTCATCCGTGGCGCAGGCGCCGACCTCGGTCTTCACCCGGGCCAGTTCGCGCCGCCAGTGCGGCTCGTCGCGGTCGAGCAGGAAGTTCATCGCCAGGCTGTCGTCATGGCCGGCGACCGCGCCCTGGGCGAAGATCTTGCGCACCACGCCATAGGCCGCCTCCACCCGGTCGCTGACCGCCACAACCCGGTCCGACGCCTCGCCCGCCGCCAGCAGGGCCAGCGCCGCCTTCCAGGCCGGGACCGACGGCCCCGAATAGGTCCGGTTGGTGAGGACGAAGATGCCGATGCCCTTCTCCGGCAACAGCAGCACATGCGAGCCATAGCCTGGATAGCCGCCGCCATGGCTCAGGGTGCGCCCCAGGTCGCAGTCGTCGCTGACCCGCCAGCCCATGCCATAGGCGATCGCCGCCCGGCACGGCGTCCCGCCCATGGCGCTGTTGCGCATCGCCCCCAGCGGAAAGTTCGAGCCCTCGGCGATCTCGCGGACCGTCGGCCGGGCCATCACCCCGATGTCCGGCTCATCCCGCGCCGGCCAGGCCGACAGCAGGAAGGCGACCCATTTGGCATAGTCGTTCGCGGTGGTCTCGACCCCGCCCATGGCGCCGAACACCCCGTCGGCCATGTCCGGCTCACGCCGCCAGCCGCTGTCCTCCCAGCGATAGCCGATGGCCCGCCGCTCGGGCGGAGACCTGGCGATATCGTAGCCGGTCGAAGCCATGCCCAGGGGCTTCATGAAGGTGTCACGGATGTAGACCTGATAGGGTTTGCCAGAGACGTTGGTGATGATCCGCCCCAGGGTCGCGTACCCGAAATTGGAATACTCCATCGCCTGGCCGCCCGGGCGCGAGAAGGGCACGCCCGCCTTCAACACCCGGGTGAACTCCGCCTCGCTCATCGGCTGCTGACGGTCGCCCCAGGGATCGTCGGTGACGAAGCCGGCGACATGGTTGAGCAGGTCCCGCACCCGGATCCGCCGCGTGTCGCGGGTCGGATACGTCCAGCCCTTCATCTCCGGCACATAGAGCTCGGCCGGCGCATCGAGCGACAGCCTGCCCTCGTCGCGCAGCTTGAGGATGGCCAGCGCCGTGAAGGCCTTGCTCATCGAGGCGATCCGGAAGCGGCTGTCGGCGTCGACGGCCCGCCCGGACACGACGTCCTGCACCCCCTGCCCCCGCACCGCGACCAGCTTGCCGTCGATGACGATGCCGTAGACGAGCCCCGGCACATGGCTGTCCAGCCGCCAGTCGTTGAAGATGCCGTCGATCTTCGCCAGCAGCGCCGCGTCCGGCTCGGCCCGCGCCGCCGCCGGAACCACCAGCGCCGCCACGGCGGCCAAAGTCATCGCCAGTCGTCTGAGCATCCACCACTCCCCGTCGCCCGCCCCGAAAGACCGACCCGCCCCCTGGGCGAACGGCGGTCGTTGTCGGCTCCGGCCAACCGTGATCTACAAATCCCGGGGCCGTAAGGGGGAAAAGCATGAGCAAGCCGGATCAGGGCCATCTGCTGCGCGTGCTGGGCGTGGCCTTCGGCGTCGCGGCCGTGGTCGGCGGCACCATCGGCCAGGGCGTGCTGCGCGCGCCGGGGGTGGTCGCCACCGGCGTGCAGGACGCCGGCGTCATCCTCGCCCTCTGGGTCGTGGTCGGCCTGTTCTCGGCCATCGACGCCATGTCGACCGTCGAGCTGGCCGTCTCGGTCCGCAAGACCGGCGGCCCCTACGCCTTCGCCCGCCGCGCCTTCGGGCGGTTCACCGGCCTGGCGACCGGCATCGCCGACTGGCTGGGCTATGTCGGCGCCGTCGCCTTTCTGGGGGTGGTGTTCGGCGAGTATCTGCACCGCCTGGGCATCGCCACCACCATCCCGATCAGCGCCCTGGCCATCGGCATCCTCTTGGTCATCGGCGTCATCCAGGCGCTCGGCACCCGCGTCGGCGGCGCATCGCAACAGGTCGGCAGCGCCATCAAGGCCCTGATGTTCCTGGCCCTCATCGGGGCCCTGATGCTGGCCCCGCGCGGCGCCCCGGTCGAAACCGTCCAGGCCAGCGCACCGCTGACCCTGCTGGGCCTGATCGTCGCCTTCCGCGCCATCAGCGGCACCTACACCGGCTGGAGCGCCGCCGCCTACTTCGCCGAGGAGGTCAAGGATCCCGGCAAGACCATCGTCCGCGCCACCTTCGCCGGCATCGCTCTGGTCACCGTCATCTATGTGCTGGCCAACCTGGCCTATCTCATGGTCCTCAGCCCGGCCGAGATGGCCGGCTCCAACCTGGTCGCGGCCGACGCCGCCGCCCGGGTCTTCGGCCCGGCTGCCGATACCATCGTCACCGCCGTCTCGCTGATCTCGCTGGTCACCATCCTCAACGCCATCCTGATGAGCCAGCCGCGACTGGTTTACGCCATCGCCCGCGACGCCGACATTCCCGGCCTCAACCGCGTCGCCGCCAACGGCAGCCCGCAGTTCGCCCTGGGCTTCATGGTCGTGGCCGCCGGCCTGCTGGCCCTGGTCGGGGTCTATGAGATCCTGCTGGCTTTCTCGGCGGCGCTGATCGTCGCGGTCTCGGTCTGCGTCAACCTCGCGGCCCTGTGGCTGCGCCGCAAGGAGCCGAACCTCGAGCGGCCCTGGAAGATGCCGCTGTTCCCGTTGCCGGCCCTGTTCTCGCTAATCCTCAACGGCGCGATCCTCGCGGCCTTCCTCTACGAGTCGCCCGACATCGCGGCCAAAGCCTACGGCGGGCTGATCGTCCTGACCGCCCTTGCCTATGTCATCACCCGTCGCCGCGCGCCGGCCGAGGCCTGAGACGAGGCAACCTTGCGATCGTTCCACCGTTCTCCCGGCATGCGACATCATTCCCTGTTCGCCGCCTCGGCGGTCGCCCTCACCCTGGCGCTGGCCGCCTGCTCCCCCGCGTCGAATGCGCCCGCCGAGCCGACCAGCCCGGCCCCGGCTCCGGAAGTTCCGGCGCCCACCAGCCCGCCGCCGCCGACCGCATCGAACGTGATCGGCCTGGAAGGCCTTGGCGACCTCAAGCTCGGCCAGGCCGTCCCCGCCGGCAGCGCCTGGGCCGCCCGCGGCGCCCAGGCCAGCGAAGGCTGCACCACCATCACCTCACCGGCCTATCCCGGCGTCTACGCCATCGTCACCGACGGCAAGGTGCAGCGCATCACCGTCGGCCAGCGCTCGGACGTGAAGCTGGTTGAAGGCGTCGGGGTCGGCGCCACCGAAGCGGAGGTAAAGTCGTGGTTCGGCGGCTTCCGCGAGGAGCCGCACAAATACGTGGAGGCGCCAGGCAAGTACCTGACCGCCCCCAACGCCGCCAGCGGCGACCCCGCTGTGCGCTTCGAGATCGGCGCCGACGGCAAGGTCAGCCTGATCCACGTCGGCGTGATGCCGGTGCTGGGCTACGTCGAGGGCTGCGCCTAACGCTCAGCCTATTCCCATTCGATGGTGCCGGGCGGCTTCGACGTCACGTCGTAGACGACCCGGTTGACCCCGCGCACCTCGTTGATGATCCGCGTCGCCGTCCGGCCGAGCACCTCCCAGGGGAACTCGAAGAAGTCGGCCGTCATGCCGTCCGTCGAAGTCACGGCCCGCAGCGCCAGGACGTTCTCATAGGTGCGGGCATCGCCCATCACCCCCACCGTCTTGACCGGCAGCAGCACGGCGAAGGCCTGCCAGATCTTGTCGTAGAGCCCGGCCTTGCGGATCTCTTCCAGGTAGATGGCGTCGGCCTGCTGCAGGACCGTGACCTTCTCCGGCGTGATCTCGCCCGGAATACGGATGGCCAGGCCCGGCCCGGGGAACGGATGCCGACCCACGAAGTCCGGATGCAGGCCCAGCTCGACGCCCAGCACCCGCACCTCGTCCTTGAACAGCTCTCGCAGCGGCTCGACCAGCTTCAGCTTCATGTAGTCGGGCAGGCCCCCGACGTTGTGGTGGCTCTTGATCACCGCGCTGGGTCCGCCGCGCGCCGAGACGCTCTCGACCACGTCGGGATACAGGGTGCCCTGGGCCAGGAACTCGGCCCCTTCGATCTTCGCCGACTCCTTGTCGAAGACGTCGATGAACAGCTTGCCGATGATCTTGCGCTTGGTCTCCGGGTCGCTGACCCCGGCCAGCCCACCGAGAAATTCCTTCGATGCATCAACGTGCACGAGCGGAATATTATAGTGGTTCCTGAACAGGCTGACGACCTGGTCGCTCTCCCCCGACCGCATCAGGCCGGTGTCCACATAGACGCAGGTCAGCTGGTCGCCGATAGCCTCATGGATCAGCACCGCCGCCACCGAGCTGTCGACCCCGCCCGACAGGCCGCAGATCACCCGCCCCTTGCCGACCTGGGCCCGGATACGGGCGATGGCCTCATCCTTGAACGCCGCCATCGTCCAGTCGCCGGTCAGCCCGGCGATGCGATGGGTGAAGTTGCGGATCAGGGTCGCGCCGCGCGGCGTATGCGCCACCTCCGGGTGGAACTGCACGCCGTAGAAGCGTCGGGCCGGATCGGCGATCACCGCGAACGGCGAGCCCGGCGACGTCGCCAGAACCTCAAAGCCCGGCGGAATGGCGGTGATCTTGTCGCCATGGCTCATCCAGACGGTCTCATGATCGCCGATGTCGCCCAGGCCCTCGAGCAGTTCGCTGCTCTTCTGGATTTCGATCTCGGCCCGCCCGAACTCGCGGTGATGGCCGCTTTCGACCATCCCGCCCAGTTGGGCGCACATGGTCATCTCGCCGTAGCAGATGCCCAGCACAGGCACGCCCAACTCGAACAGGCGCTGGCTGGCGCGCGGCGTCTCGTCCTCATGGGCGCTGGCCGGACCGCCGGACAGGATCACCGCCGCCGGCTTGAAGTCGTCGAGGATGGCCTCGACCTTGTCGAACGGATGGATCTCGCAATAGACCCCGCTCTCCCGGACCCGGCGGGCGATGAGCTGGGTCACCTGGCTGCCAAAGTCGACGATGAGGACGGACTGGTGATTCATTTTTTGCGGTCCAGTAGAGCTGCGAAGAAGCCGTCGGTGCCGGCGGTGCGGGGCGACAGACGCAGGTAGCCCTGCGGCGTCGTGAAGTCGGGGAACAGGGTCAGCTTGCGCAGCTTGAAGCCGTCGTTGCGGGCCAGGAAAGCCTCGACCTGCTGCTCGTTCTCCTCGGCGAAGAAGGAGCAGGTGACGTAAACCATCCGGCCACCGGGCTTGACGAATTCGCTAGCCTGATCAAGCACCTTGCGCTGCTCGTTGAGACGCCGCTGCAGGGTGTCCGGGGTCAGCCGCCACTTGGCGTCGGGATGGCGCCGCCAGGTGCCCGAGCCGCTGCAGGGCGCATCGACGAACACCAGGTCCATCTCACCTTGCAGGCCGTTCAGCGGCTCCTTGTTCAGCGGCGTGCGCAGCTCGAGGTTCGTCACCCCGGCCCGCGTGGCGCGCGGAATGATGTCGGTCATCCGCCGGGCGTCACTGTCGTAGGCGTAGATCTTGCCGGTGTTGCCCATCGCCGCCGCCAGGGCCAGCGTCTTGCCGCCGCCGCCGGCGCAGTAGTCGAGCACCTGCTGGCCGGCCACGTCGCCGGCGCAGGCCGCCGCCATCTGGCTGCCGAGGTCCTGGACCTCGAACCAGCCCATCGCGAACGACGGATGGATTTCCACCGCCGCGGCCCGCTCGGCCGCCGCCGGAGCCGGCACGCGCAGGGCGTCGGGCAGCATGCCGGCCGGCTCGGCGCCCATGTCGTCCAGCGCCTTGAGCACCTCATAGGCGTCGCTCTTCAGCCGGTTGACCCGCAGATCGACCGGCGCGCGCTGGGCAAAGGCGATACCCTCCTCGACGCGGTCCTTGCCGAAGGTGCGGGCCATGCTGGCCTCGATCCAGTCGGGATAGTCGCCCTGCACATCGGCCTTGGCGCCCTTGAGGGACGGCTTGGCGTTGAGGGTGGCGATTTCGTGCTCGGTCAGCGGACCGGGCCCATGCGGATCGGCGCAGGCCTCGCCGAGCCGGTCCATCTCCCAGTCCCAGATCCAGCGCAGCGCCGCCAGGGCGCGAGCGCGATTGCTCTCCTCGCCCATCAGATGCGCCAACGACCGCTGCCGACGCAGCACGTCCAGCGCCAGCCCCGACACCCAGGCCCGGTCCTTGGACCCGGCATAGCGGGCCCCGTCGCTCCAGGTCTTCAGCGCCTGTCGAACCGGCTTGTGGCGCAGTTCGATGTCATCCAGCACCTGGATCGCCGCCGCGATGCGTCCGCCATCCCTCACTGGGTATCCTCACTCACGTCAATTGGAGCCCTGGTAGTTCGGGGCCTCCCTGGTGATCATCACGTCGTGGACATGGCTTTCGCGCAGGCCCGCGTTGGTAATCCGAACGAACTTCGCCCGCTCCCACAGGTCCGGGATGGTCGGCGCCCCCACATAGCCCATGGCGGCGCGCAGCCCCCCGACCATCTGGTGGATCACCGGCCCGATCGGACCCTTGTAGGGCGTCTGCCCCTCGATCCCCTCGGGGACCAGCTTCTGGGAGTCGGTGACTTCCTTCTGGAAGTAGCGGTCGGCGCTGCCGCGGGCCATGGCCCCCAGAGAGCCCATGCCCCGATAGCTCTTGTAGGAGCGGCCCTGGTAGAGGAACACCTCGCCGGGGCTCTCGTCGGTGCCGGCGAACATCGACCCCATCATGGCGCAGGAGGCCCCGACGGCGATGGCCTTGGCGAGGTCGCCCGACGACTTGATGCCACCATCGGCGATGATCGGCACGCCACTGTCGCGGCCGGCCCGCACGGCATTCTCGATGGCCGTCAGCTGCGGCACGCCGACGCCGGCGACGATCCGCGTCGTGCAGATCGAGCCCGGCCCGATGCCGACCTTCACCGCATCGGCCCCGGCGTCGATCAGGGCCATGGCCCCCTCGTAGGTCGCCACATTGCCGGCGACGATCTGCACCCGGTTGGTCTCGCGCTTCAATCGGGCAACCGCCTGGCTGACCTGCGAGGAGTGGCCGTGGGCGGTGTCGATGATGATCACATCGACGCCCGCATCGACCAACGCCAGCGACCGCTCGAACCCGGCGTCGCCGACGGTGGAGGCGGCGCCGACCAGCAGCCGGCCCTTCTCGTCCTTGGCGGCCAGCGGATGGGCCTGGGCCTTCTCGATGTCCTTGACGGTGATCAGCCCGACCGCGCGGCCCTCCTCGTCGACGACGATCAGCCGTTCCAGCTTGTGCCGGCGCAACAGTTCCTGGGCCTCGGCCCGCGACACGCCCTCGCGCACCGTGACCAGCCCATCGACCGTCATCAGCGCCGCCGCCGGGGTCATGGCGTTGCTTTCGAACCGCATGTCGCGGTTGGTCAGAATTCCGACGAGACGTCCGGAATCCGGCTCAACCACCGGAAATCCCGAGATTTTCCGTTGCGCCTTGATCTCGAGAATCTCGGACAATGTAGTCGTGGGATGGATGGTCAGCGGGTTGATGACCATCCCGCTCTCGTACCGCTTCACCTGCCGCACCTGGTCGGCCTGTTCGTCGACAGTCAGGTTGCGGTGCAGGATGCCCATGCCGCCGGCCTGGGCCATGGCGATGGCCAGGCGACCTTCGGTCACCGTGTCCATGGCGGCCGAAACCAGCGGGATGTTCAGCCCGATTTCACGCGTCAATTTCGTTTCGGTCGAAACCTGGGTCGGCATCACATCCGACGGACCGGGTTCAAGCAAAACATCGTCGAAGGTGAGCCCTTCGCGAATCTCCATGAGACTCTCCGTTTTGCGGGCCGCGTATGTGTCAGGCGGGGGGAGGAGTCAACCGCGCCGCCGTCACAAACGCCTTGGACCGGCTGGTTTCGGAACGCCGACGAGTCTGAAGGGTTCTGGTCGCTCCCCACAGTAACTGGAGCGTACCCATGCACAGCACCAACGACCACGCCGTCAAGGTTCTCAACAGCCTGATCGAGACCACCCTCGACAGCGCCAACGGCTACAAGGAAGCGGCCGAAAACGTCGAGAGCGGCGAATACCGCAGTATGTTCTCGGAGCGCTCGACCAAGCGCCTTGAACTGTCCCGCCGCCTGCAGGCGGAAGTCCGCACCTTCGGCGGCGAACCCGAGGACGACCAGTCCCTGGCCGGCAAACTGCACAACAAGTTCGTTGACCTGAAGGCCGCCCTCACCGGCGGTCCGAACGACAAGAGCGTCATCGACGAGGTCGAACGCGGCGAGGATGTCATCAAGGCCAAGTACGAGGCCGCCACCCGCGATGACGAACTGCCGACCGAACTGCGCTCGGTCATCACCGAGGCCTACCAGTCGGTCAAGCAGGACCACGACGACATCAGCCGCATCAAGCATTCGATGCACTGACGGGCCCGCCTCTCCGGGTCCCATTGGATCCGGGGAGGCGCCTTCAGGCGCCCTTGAACCCCGTCGCGGCCAGGAAGACCTCGGAGCTGTCCGCCCGGCTGGCCTTGGGCTTGATGTGCTGCACCTTCTCGAAGTGCTTCTTCAGCCGGGCGATGACCTCGGCCGTCTCGCCGCCCTGGAAGGCCTTGGCGATGAAGGAGCCGCCCGGCTTCAGGACCGAGACGGCGAAGTCCACCGCCAGTTCGATCAGGCCGACGATGCGGATGTGGTCGGTCTCCCGATGGCCAACGGTATTGGGCGCCATGTCCGACAGCACGATGTCCGGCTGCCCGCCGAGCAGTTCCATCAACCGGGGCCCACAGGCCGGGTCGGTGAAATCCATCTGGATGATGGTCGCCGGGCTCAAGGGGTCGACCTCCAGCAGGTCGACGCCGACCACCGGGCCCGCGCCGCGCTCGAGCGCGATCTGGATCCAACCGCCAGGCGCGCAGCCGAGGTCGATGATCTTCGTGCCCTTCTTGATCAGCTTCAGCTTGTCGTCGATCTCGCTCAGCTTGAAGGCCGCGCGGCTGCGATAGCCCTTGGCGCGGGCCTCGGCCGAGAAGGGATCGTTGATCTGGCGTTCCAGCCAGGCCTGCTGGCTGGGGGTGCGGCGGTAGGCCGTCTTCAGCCGGGCGGGCTTGTGGCGTCCCGCTTCAAGGCCGCCAGAGGGCGGCTTCACCATACGGCGGCGCGGGGGTTCTTCGTCGGTCATGCCGCCGCTTCTACAGGTCGCCGGCCCCTTCCGCCACGACGGCGACGGCGCGGGCGCTGTTCGCTCATCAGGCTCATCAGGATGCCCTCGCGCAATCCGCGGTCGGCGACCCGCACGCGGCTGCAGGGCCAAAGCTCCTGAACCGCCTGGAGGATGGCCGCTCCGGCCAGCACCAGGTCGGCGCGATCCGGCCCGATACAGGCCTGCGCCGCCCGCTCGGCCGGCGTCAGCGCGATCAGCCGGTCGGCCGCCGTCTCGCATTCGGCCCGGGTCATCCACATCCCGTCGACCCGGTTGCGGTCATAGCGCGGCAGGTTGAGGTGCAAGCCGGCGAGACTGGTGATCGCGCCCGAAGTCCCGACCATGTGGGCCCGATCCGCCTGAAACACCTCGCGCAGCGGCTCGGCGTGCGGAAAGGCGGCGAGAATCTCCTTCACCGCCTCGACCATCGACCGGAACCATGCCTCAGAGGCCTTCTCCCCCTCCGGAAACCGTTCGGCCAGGGTGACGACCCCGATCGGAATGGACAGCCAGGCCTTGATCGGCAACTTCCAGGCCGCGAACTGCCGAGGGCGCAGGTCCAGCCCCTGCCCTTTCAGATCGACCCACGACAGCTCGGTCGAACCGCCGCCGACATCCACGACCAGCGCCGCCTCGGCGGTGCGGTCCAGCAGGTTCACGCAGCCGGCCACCGACAGCTGGGCCTCTTCCTTGGGCGGAATGATCTGCAGCTTGAGGCCCGTCTCCTCGGCCACCCGCTGGATGAAGGCCGGCCCGTTCTCCGCCCCCCGGCAGGCCTGGGTCGCGATCGCCCGGAACCGCACGCATTTGCGCCGCCGCACCTTCTCGGCGCAGACGGTCAGGGCCGCCATCGCCCGTTCCATGGCGGCCTCGGACAGCCGGCCGGTCTGGGTCAGCCCCTCGCCCAGCCTGACAATGCGGGAATAGGCCTCGACGACGCGGAATCCGCCCGGCGTCGGGGTCGCCACCAGCAGGCGGCAGTTGTTCGTGCCCAGGTCGAGCGCCGCATAACACGGCGGTCCACCCTGCCCGCGCTGGCCCTGATCGGGCCGCGACCGGGCGCTTGGCGCCTCCGACATGGTTGTCACCTGTCTGCGCGGACGGCCGTGGATCGGCGCCCGGTTTCAAGGCGACCCTAGACCAGTTTGTCGCAGAGGGGGAACCCCGCCCTTGCCGACTCTTGCGTGATGACTACGTTCAGCATTCAGTCAGGCGTGGGGCGTAAGATGATCGGCACTATGAACACTCAGCTCGCCAAATTCGCCATTGGCCAGGTGGTCCGGCATCGGGTCTTCCCGTTCCGCGGGGTGATCTTCGACGTCGACCCGACCTTCGCCAATACCGAGGAATGGTGGAACTCCATTCCGGAAGACATCCGTCCGCGCAAGGACCAGCCGTTCTACCACCTGTTGGCCGAGAACGATCAGAACACCTACGTGGCCTATGTCTCCGAGCAGAACCTGCTGCCCGACGACACGGGCGAGCCGGTCGGCCACCCGCACACGGCCCTGATCTTCGACGGCTTCGAGGACGGCCACTACAACATGCGGCCGAGGGTCGCCCACTAAGGGCCCGTGGGCCACCAGGCGCGCAACATCCTTCCGCCGGATCGGCCAAACCCGGGCAAATCCGGCGGAACATTCCCCGCGACGCAACGTAATCTCTCCCCATGAGCGCTGATGGCTTTACCGCCGCGCCGCCCCCCGGGGCGCGCGAAGACTGGACGATCGACCAGGGCTGGGCCGACTACACGGCCGAGGAACACGCCACCTGGGACATCCTCTACGAACGCCAGGCGGCCCTGCTGCCGGGCTATGCCTGCGACGCGTTCCTGCACGGCCTCGAGGCCCTGAACCTGCATCGCGGCGGCATCCCGGATTTCAACGTCATCAATGTCGAACTCCAGCGACTGACCGGCTGGAGCGTCGTCGCCGTGCCGGGCCTGGTCCCCGACGAGGTCTTCTTCGACCACCTGGCCAACCGCCGTTTCCCGGCCGGCCAGTTCATCCGCAAGCGCGACCAGCTCGACTACCTGCAGGAACCGGACATCTTCCACGATGTCTTCGGCCACGTGCCGATGCTGACCGACCCGACCTTCGCCGACTACATGGAGGCCTACGGCAAGGGCGGCCAGCGGGCGACAGGGCTGGGGCGCCTGCACAATCTCGCCCGCCTCTACTGGTACACGGTCGAGTTCGGCCTGCTGGAAACCCCCAAGGGCCTGCGCATCTACGGGGCTGGTATCGTCTCCAGCCGCACCGAAAGCATCTTCGCCCTCGACGACGCCTCGCCCAACCGCATTGGCTTCGACCTGACGCGCACCATGCGCACGCCCTACCGCATCGACGATTTCCAGCAGGTCTACTTCGTCATCCCCAGCCTGCAGGCCCTGCTCGACGCGACCCTTCAGGACTTCGCCCCGATCTACGCCGAGCTGGAAACCGCCAGCGACGTGCCCATCGACGCGATCCTGCCCACGGACCGCGTCTTCACGGCAGGCAACCAGGCCTATGCGAAAGCCGGCGGCCGCCTGGGCTGAGGCTTCAGCCCGAACAGCGGCCTCAGCAACGGCGTGCGCCGCGCCACCTCGTTGGTCAGCAAACATCCGGCCACGGTGATGGCGATCAGCACCCCCGCTTCCAGCGGCTGCCAGAGCCCCAGCCTGTGCAGATGGTGGCCGGCCACGACGATCACCGTCTGGTGGATGATGTAGAAGGGAAACACCGCCAGGGTAAGCCAGGTCAGCACCGGCCCGCCTCGGGTCAGATGCCGCGCCCCGAACCCCAGCACCGCCGCGATCGCCATCCAGCTGTTCAGCGCATAGACGCAGCGCATCGCCATCCGCAGGGCCTCGGGCGGGGTGACGTCATCGCCCCGCCACATCCAGGCGTAGGTCGCCCAGCCTGCCCAGCTGACCAGCCAGAGGGCCAGCGCCACCCAGCGCGCCTTCTCGAACCCGGCCTTCACGCCCGCCGACCTCGCGGTCAGGAAACCGAACAGGAAGGCGCTCAGCGAGACGGCGTGGTTGTACCAGTCGTCGACTAGGGCATGGGTGACCTCGAACATCGGCAGCAGCACGACCCGCATCGCCGCCAGAACCACGACCGGCGTGGCGATCAGGGCCCAGGCCGGCATCCTGTCCAGCCCCCGCTCAGCCGCCTTGAAGGCCTTCGGCGCCAGCCACAGCAGCAGGGCCAGCAACAGGGTGTAGAGGAACAGGTAGGCGACGAACCACATGTGGTTCCAGGTCGGGGTGATCAGGCACTCGCCGTCCTTGCACCAGTGACCGGACGCGGTCAGGTACTTGCCCCAGAAGGTCAGATAGCTGTCGGCAAACCCCGGCGCCTTCTCGACCAGCTCGTAGTAGGACTGCGGCGGCACGATCAGAACCATGGCCAGGATCAGCGGCGGCAGCAGCCGCGCCGTGCGCAAACCGGCCAGGGCTCCGGGTTTCATCTTGTCGGCCATGAACCGCGTCGCCGCCCCCGAGACCAGGAACAGCAGGGTCAACCGCCAGGGATTGGTCAGCTGCATGACCGGCTCCAGCCATTCGACCGGCTGGGAGGTCTTCACGTGCCAGTCCCAGGGCACGTAGAACATGCCGACGTGGTAGAGGATCAGCAGGCCGAACGCCCCGACTCGGATCCAGTCGAGGTCGTGGCGGCGCTCAAGGGGAAGGTCGGAATTCACGGTATGGCTCCGGACAAGATCAGCGATGTCCTGGAGGGATGGCGCGGCCCCCGCCCCGTCGCCAAGGCCGCCGGGCTGTCCGGCCCCGCGCCGGTGACCAGCGGGAGGCGCCTGTGACGAACGGCGATCCATCCGGGACGAACACCACCGCCAAGGTCGCGGATGGCCGCGCCTTCTGGCTGTGCCTCGTCGGCGTGACCCTGTTCGTGGTCGCCCTGAACAGCGTCAACGTCCTGACCTTCATGGCCGACAACCCCGGCGAGCCGGCCCGGGGCGTGATCATCGGCGAGGCGTCCAGCGCCATTTCAGGCCTGGCGATGATCTGGCTGCCGTGGGTGGCGGTGCGCCATGTGCCGCTCAATACGCCGCCCTGGTGGCGGACCCTGGCCATCCACGCCGCCGTGCTGGTCCTCTTCTCCCTGGCCCACGTCGCCGGCTTCGTCCTGCTGCGCCTGCTGATCTGGCGCGCGCTCGGAGAGGACTATGATTTCGGCGCCTGGCTCGAGCGTTTCCCCTACGAACTGCGCAAGGACGCCGTCTCCTACAGCATCATCATGCTGGCCTTCTGGCTGGTCCGTGAGCGCATCGTCGGGGCCGCCGCGCCCGCGCCGACCAGCGAACCGGCCACCTTCGACATCCGCGACGGCGCCAAGCTCGTCCGCGCCAACCTGGCCGACATCCTTGCGGTGTCCTCAGCCGGCAACTACGCCGAGTTTCACCTGGCCGATGGCCGCAAGCCGCTGATGCGCGCCTCCCTGGCCAGCCTGGAGGCGAAACTGGCGGAGCAGGGTTTCGTGCGCACCCACCGATCCTGGCTGGTCAACGCCGCCCGCGTCACCGAGCTCAAGCCCGAGGGCAGCGGCGACTACGCCGTCACCCTCGGCGGCGTCGTGGCGCCGTTGTCGCGACGTTTCCCCGACGCCCTGGCCCGCCTGCGCGGCGGCTAGCGCTGAAACGGGTAGAAGCCCGAGCCCAGGCCCAGAATCTGCGTCAGCTCGTCCAGCGCCGTCCGGCTCTCGACCAGCATGGCCGGATCGGCCAGGTCGGCGGGCAGCAGGCGGTCGCGGTACCGCGACCCGGCCCAGGCCTCGAGCCGCGTCTGAAGCTCCGGCGTAAACCGCTGGCCGGCGTTGGTCGCCGCCAGTTCCGCATCGGTCAGCACCACCCGCAGCCGCAAGCAGGCCGGCCCGCCGCCGTTGCGCATCGACTGGCGGACGTCGACGTACTCGACCCGGCCGATCGGCCCGTTGCCGCTGACCAGCCCCTGCGCCACCGCATGGGCGCGCGGCGTCTCGGCCACCTCCATCGGCGCGATCAGGGTCAGGCGGTCCTCGCCCGGCAAGCCGATCAGCATTGAGTTGAAGAGATAGCTCTTCACCGCCTCGCCCAGCGGCAGGTCAGCCTCGGCCACCTCGACAAACACCGGCTCGAAGCCGGCCGCCGCCCGCACGTTGGCCTCCATCGCAGCGCGGTCCTCGAACGCCGCCTCATGGAAGAACAGGCACGCCTTCGCGCCGACACATACGACGTCGTTGTGGAATACCCCCGCCTCGATGGCCCGCCGCGCCTGCCGCGCGAACACAGCCCCGCCGGCGCCATGGCGCCGTTGCACCGCCTCGAACGCCTGCCGCGTCTGCCGCGCCGGGAACCGTCCCGACCAGCTCTCCCAGGCGTCCCGCCCCCAGACGAACAGATTGACCCCCGGCTCGCCATGCTCGGCGCAGAGCCGCACATGGTTGGCCGCGCCCTCGTCGGCAAAGTGCGGCTGGGCCGGCAGCGGGTCGTGCACCGCGAACCGCGCCTCGTCCGGAAACAGCGTCCGCAGGGCCCGCGCCGTCTGCGCCCCCTCCAGGCTGCGGTGCAGATTGGTCAGCAGGTTGGCCGGCGTGAAATGAACCCGCCCGTCGGCCGCATCGGCGCTCGGCGTCACCGTCGCTGCGTTGGCCGCCCACATCGGACTTGCCGAGCAGGCGGTGTTGAGCAGCTCCGGCGCCTCGCGCCCCACCGCCTCGATCACCGCGGCATCGGTCCCGCCAAACCCCAACGACCGCAGGAACCCAACATCCGGCCGCTCATGCGGCGGCAGCACGAACTGGGGCAGGCCCAGGTCGTGCAGCAGCCGCATCTTCGACAGCCCCTCGATCACCGCCCCCCGCGGGTTCGAGGCCTCTCCCTTGTGGATCTCGCTGGCCAGGTTGCCCGGCGCCAGCCCGGCGAAACTGTGCGTCGGCCCGACCAGCCCGTCGCAGTTGGCTTCGACGGCGGCGGTCATTTCAGCCCCTTGATCTCGCCCAGCGTCGAAACCACCCGGTCGGCCTCGAAACTGGCCACCGGATAGGCGCAGTAGTCGGCCGCGTAATAGGCGCTCGGCCGATGGTTGCCGCTGTCGCCCAGCCCGCCGAACGGCGCCGTGCCCGCCGCCCCGGTCGTCGGCCGGTTCCAGTTGGCCACCCCCGCCCGGATGCGGTTCTGGAACCGCGTCCACAAGCCGGCGTCATCGCTGATCAGCCCCGCCGACAGCCCATAGCGCGTGTGGTTGGCCAGGCTCATCGCCCCGTCGAACGTCGCCGCCCGCCGAACCTGCAGGATCGGCGCGAAGATCTCCTCGTCCGGCGTCTCGTGATGACCGACATCATAGATGCCCGGCGAGATGAAGGCGTCGCTCAGCCCCGCGATCTTTCCCGGAACGCGCAACGCCACGCCGCCCAGCTTCGCCGCCGCCTCGCGCGCCGCATTGGCCCCGCGCGCATGGATCAACGGCCCCATGAACGGCTCCTCGCCATTCCACGGCCCGATCCGCAACCGGTCGGTCAGCGCCAGCAGCGCCTCCAGCACGCCATCCCCCTCACGCCCCTCCGGCAACACCAGCCGCCGCGCGCAGGAACACCGCTGCCCCGTGGTGATGAACGCCGACTGCACGACCAGAGCCGCCGCCGCCTCCGCGTCCACCGCATCCCACACCACCAGCGGATTGTTCCCGCCCAGCTCCAGCGCCAGGATCACATGCGGCCGCTCGGCGAAATGCCGCCGGAAATACGCGCCCGCCGCCCCGGACCCCGTGAACAGCAGCCCGTCGATGTCCTGGTCGATCAGCGCCGCGCCCGTCTCACGCCCGCCCTGCACCAGGTTGAACACCCCTGCGGGCAAGTCGGCCTTCTCCAGCACCGACGCCATGATCTCCCCCGACCACGGCGTCTCTTCCGAGGGCTTGAACACCACCGTGTCCCCGGCCAGCAGCGCCGGCACGACATGGCCGTTGGGCAGATGGACCGGGAAATTGTACGGCCCCAGCACCGCCATCACCCCATGGGCCCGGTGACGCAGCACAGCCCGCCCAAACCCTGTGGCGCTCTCCTTCACCCCGGTCCGCTCGTCATAGGCGGCGATCGACGCATCGACCTTGGCGATCATCGAGCCGACCTCTGCCGTGGTTTCCCACAGCGCCTTGCCCGTCTCCCGCGCGATGGCCTCGGCGAAGGCCGGCTGAGCCGCCTTCAGCGCCGCCTGATAGCGCCGCATCGCCGCCACCCGCTCTTCCCGGGGCAGGTCGGCCCAGGGATGGAAGGCTGCCCGCGCCGCCGCCACCGCCGCGGCAACCTGGGCGCCGCTGGCCGCCGCGCCTTCCCAGACCACGGCCTCCGTCGCCGGATCGATGCTCGAAAAGCCCGCCGCCTCGCCCGCGGTCCACTTGCCGCCGATATACTGACCCTTGCTCACGACTTCACACTCACCGCTTCACCCTCGCCCAGCTGCAAGGCGTCCGCCGCCTCCCGGCTCATGATCGCCTTGACCCCGTCGACCAGCACCGGCGTCCGCACCGCCCGGAACGCCCCGATGGACGTCGTCGAGACCAGCGCCTCTTCCCCGTAGGCCTCTTCATCCGTGCCGATGGCCACGGTCAGCCGCCGCGCCTCCTTGACCGTCTTGATGTCGTCCCGGTGGCAGCTGACCGTCGGCCCCGCGTCGAACAGGTCGACCAGCCCGTGGAACCGGAACCCTTCCCGCTCCAGCATGGCCCGCGCCGCCTCGCCCTCGCGGTGGCACTTGCCGATCACCGCCCGCGCCTCCTGAGGCAACAGCCCGACATAGATCGGATGCCGGGGCGCCAGATCCAGGATGAACTGCCCGTTGGTCGAGGCGCTCATCCGGTCGGCCTCATCGAACTGCAGGGGGAAGAACCGCCCCGCCACATGCTCCCAGAACGGACAATGCCCGTCCTCGTCGAACCACCCGCGCAGCTCGGCCAGCACCATCTCGGCGAACCGCGCCGGCTCGATGCCGATCAGCATGTAGCGCGACTGGGCCAGCAGCCGCCCGGCCCCGCCCTTGCGCTTCTCGGGCCGCAGGAACAGCGAGCCGACCTCCGACCAGCCGGCGCATTCATTGACCATCACCAGCGCCTGGTGATCGAACCGCAGCTCCAGCGTCGGCGAAGACTGCGCCAGGGTCACGACCCGCAGGCTGAAGTGCGGCCGCTTCAGCCCCACCCCGGCCTTCACCCCCGCCACCCCGGCGATGGTCCCGTCGGCGGTATCCTCCAGCATCAGGGTGTACCAGGCCTCCGGCGGCGCCACCCCGCCGTCAAAGCTCGCCGCCGACAGGTCCAGCCGCTCGCGCAACGTCGGCTCGTCCTCGGGCAGGCTGGTAAACCCCCGCCCCGACAGCACGGCCAGCTCCATCAGCGTATCGAAATCCGAAGGCCCCGCGGGCCGCACCACCAACATCAAAACTCTCCAAACATCGTAGCAGCGCCGCACCGTCCCAAGCTCTGCCCCCGTGAAGCGGGGGGAGGACCGTTTTGGAGCGAGAGCGACAAAACAGGAGGGGGGAACCCCTGTGTCAGGAGGAACCTCCCCACCGCCGGCGGGGCCCACCTCCTGCTTTCTCGCTTGACGGCTCGAAAGCGGTCCTCCGCCCAAAGGGCGGAGAGCTTGAGAACGCCACCGCCCCTCACGCGGTCTCTTTCATCATCGCGTGCAGCCCCCGGGCGTCCACCTCCCCCGAGGCCATCTTCATCAGCATCAGGGCCGACAGCTGCGCCCGCTCGGCAAAGCTGTCCGGCCAGGCGAACTCCAGCTCGCTGTGGATATCCCCGCCCCGCACCCCCAGCGTATCGACATTGGGCAGCCCGACGGCGAACAGGTTGTTGCCCTCGCACACCCCGCCCGACGGCTTCCAGGCGATCTCCTGGCCCAGCGCTGCTCCGACCTCGCGCACCGACCCGAACAGCGCCTGTTGCGCGGCATTGAACGGCTTGGCCCCGCGTGTCACCCCGCCGAACACCGACACGCCCAGCCCGTCGCCGCGCCCGCACGAACAGGCCCGCTCGATGCCGCCCTCCAGCCAGCGCCGGCTGTCGTCATCTGGGAAGCGCACATTGAACCGCACCACCGCCACGTCGGGCACGACGTTCAGCGCCGAGCCGCCGTCGATCCTGGCGACATTGACCGTCACCCCGTCCCGCCCGCCGTTCAGCCCGTCCAGCGCCCCGGCGATCCGCGCCGCCGCCGTGATCGCGTTGCGCCCCTCGTCGAAGGCCCGCCCGGCATGGGCCGACCGGCCTGTCACCTTCACATGGAAATTGCCGCTGCCCTTGCGCCCGGAGGCCAGGGTCCCGTCGGCCAGCGCCGGCTCATAGGTCATCCCCACATGCCCCAGCCGCCCGATGCGGCTCAGCACCGCCCCGCTGCCCAGCGAGCCGATCTCCTCATCGGGGCTCAGCAGCACCCGCCAGCCGACCGCCTCGCAGCCGCCGAACCGTTCAAACGCCTCCAGCGCCGCCATCATCACCGAGATGCCGCCCTTCATGTCGGCGATGCCGGGTCCGTTCAGCGCCCCGTCCTCGCGCCGCCCGACCGTCTGGAACGGGCTGAAGGCCGGAAACACCGTGTCGTAGTGCCCGGTCATCACCACCTGCACCGGCGCCGCCGGCCGCATGGTCAGCAGCAGCGACGGCGGCGGCTGATGCAGCGTCTCGCGCCCGTCGGCGGCGATCTCGACGGTGGGCTCCAGCGCCTCATGGCTGACCTCCGCCCCGGGCAGAGCCTCCCCCCAGGCCGCCGTCAGCAGATCCAGCGTGGCCCGCAAGCCCTCCAGATTGCGACTGCCGCTATTGCCGGCGCACCACCCAACAGCCCGCGCGACGATGTCTTCGCCCTGCTCGGCGATGGACTCCAGAACCGACCGCTCCTGCGGCGAAACCAGCATAGGTGGCCCCTCGTGGACTGACCGTCACGCCATTGCCCGCGGACCCAATCCCTGTGGAGGGCGTCAACGCGGAGATACTGCGAATGCGGCTCCCGGAATGGCGCAAGACGGGAGTCGCGGATTGGGGAGCAGTGTTAGCCGAGGGATGACGCGGGGTGAAGCGGATTTGACGCCACCTTCTGTTCCCAGGGCAATCCGCGAAGCACTCAGTCGCCTGACGCTCAAGAAGGCGTCGGTAAACCCTGTTACAGGTACGGTTCACTCAGCCAAAAATCTTGTTGAAAAGATTATCCCTGTCCGAAAAATAGCGTTGACGGGACGTAGCAACCGCTTCTGACAACTCCTGCGTCGCTTTCAATATAAGTCGAATTCTCGCTGGATCGGGTTTTCTACCCTTAACGCCGAAGTCTTGGCTCACGACTGCAAGGAGAAGTTTGGTCACCAAAAGCGGACCTTTCGCCTCTTGCTTTGACCAAAGTTCCGCAGCGCATATCCGGGTAAGAGTGCTGATGTCGGAGAGTCTGTATTCGATTTCGGCCTCGACTGCGCAATCTCCGCTCCCGGCCTTTCGGGACCAGTAGCCACAAGAGACGTCAATTAGTTCTTCGATCTGGCTCCGCAATGCGTCGACGGATTTGGTGATGTGGTCACGGCGGCCTCGATATCGCTCGTTCTTCCGAGCCAGAATCCAACTACCAACCACTGCCAACAACAAGCCGGCAAGAAGTGGTCCGGCTACTTTGTCCCCGAACCAAAATAGAACGTCATAGTCATGGCTTGGCACAATATTTGCGCATTGGGGCGCAATATCACCAGCGGTCGACATGACGAATTACTTGCGATTAGCCAAGGCGCGCGTGACGCATTGGCGCGCAAAATCTACAAAGGGCCAGAGGCCCGGCGAGGCTGGCGCAACAATTTCCAGCAGCGATGCAAAGACATCCGCTTGGACACTAGGCCGCTTCCTTACCAATCCCCCGAAGGCCTCTTCAGAGAATGAGGTTGGGAGGCCCGTGCAGCCATCGAAATTTATAGTTAACCTTTCATTTGCAGCAACTGCATCATCAAAAAGGTCAAGAAGGACCTCTTGACGGAACTCCTCTCCGCTAAAATCTCCATCCGTGTAGAAGCGCCCCCCAGGGTCCGGCGTGAAGCGGGCGGCAAACATGTAGGTAGTCATTCGCCCCGCCCTTCGCTGTTCGGTTCTTCCGGAAGCTTGAGGTTCCATTGGATCAAAGTGCCACAGAAAGGGTTAGCGTGATGTTTTTTGGTCGTGCGGCGACCGCCTGCATATGTAACCTCGCCACGGCCGCTTACAATACGTACCGAAGAACCTTCAAGTTCCGACAGAAAATTGCAGATCGACCACAGGCCGTTTCCCCGACCATCATCGTCTCCAGTGCCTCGTCGATTATCAGTTAGGAATCGGCTTCTGCTGTATCGGATGCCACCCGCGATGAGGTCTGCGTCGTTGAACTCCAACGGTAGGAGACGTTGGATGGAAGTCCAGAATTTCCGCTTGGGAAGAGTGGCCGGGATGCCAACTCCTTGGTCGTAGACCGCAAATTGAAGCATGTTGTTCACCGGGTCGTAAGCGCCTGCCGCCCACCAGCGAGAGACCGAGGGGATTTCTGAAGGGTCATGGTCGCCGAGGTAGGCGTGATGTTTGACGTTAATTATTGCCTCAACTAAGGCATTGTAGATGTAAGCGCGGGCCGGCTGCTGGCCGGCGGCAGCGCCCAGGGCGTCAATCAATTTCCGTGCCGCTGCTCGGTCCACCTTCTTCCCACTAGAGAAGGTCACAAATTTGAGGTCGGACTGTACTTTCTCCCATTCAACCTCATCGGAAGTCCGCCCAACAGCTTCTACGAGTTCGTAGAAGCCTAGATCTGAGAGCAGAGACCTAATTTCGGGTCGCCATCCTCGGTCGTCGATGAGTGGCTTATAGAACTTTGGCGATAACAAGAGTCGGCGGTGATATTCCGCAGTCAGCACCAAAGCGGCATCAAGTGATATGGAAGTGACGTCCCTCAAATCCACCAACAGGGTGCGTGGCGAATTTGCGCGTTCCTGACGCGTTGTGGCGAACATGTGCCACTGGAAGCTGTAGATTAAGCCCAGGAATTCTTCGCGACTATGGCTCAACGACAGCGCGGTCGGTGCCAGCATTATGGAGGCGGGTCGCCGCAAGGCAGCGTAACCAAAGCTGCCCAATTCGACCTTTGGTCGAGGCAGCGTCACCAACGTTTTCTCGAGCCTTTCTCGACGCTCGGATCGCGCGAAAGTCTCCTCAATCGGCTCAGTTGAGCCAGAAGTTTGCCTCTCAGTCCTGCCCGAGCGCACAAAGGTTGTTCTTCGCCGCCGGGCGTTGGGATTGCCCTCTCGGCGAACGAACTTTGGGTACCGCTTCAGCTTGGTGGCTCCGAACTCGAAGCACCTGCTGCGTGTTTTTTACAAGCGCGTCAACCATGTGATGCAGCGGGCCGATATCGAAGCGGCATTATACCACGAGCTCGCCAAGTCTACACTCCGCGGTGCGCGCAAGGGTCGAGACAGTCAACCCCTCACCATCATCCGCACCACACTCCCCAACGCTCCACACGCCGCCGCCAGCTCCTGCTGACGCCGGCGCAGGTCTTCCGCCATCTGTTCCTGGGCCTCCGAGACCCAGGCGCCGACGTCGCCCTCGCCGCAGCCCTCCCGGCCGGCCTCGGCCAGGCGCTCGATGAGGCGGGGGTCGTCGGCCGCCTGGAAGAGGTCTATCTCGGCGACGGCGGCGCGGCGGACCTGGGCGCGGGTTTCGGGGTCTAGGTCGGCGAGGTTGGGCATGGCGGAACTCCTTGGCCGGATGTTCCGTCTTTGTTCTGTTCCGAGTCAAGGGGCCCGCAGACCGTTCCTGTGGACGGCGGGCCAGGCCGGCCGAAGGACACCCTCGCAACCCTCTGTAACCTTTAAGCTTTTCGAATATGTCTAGACATATTCACGGCGCGCCGGCCCCTGCTCCGCCTCGCCCGCCGCCGGCGTAGGCACCGCCGGCTCACAACCGGCCTACATTCCCCGCGCCGGCGCCTACGCGGCGCCAACGCCCGGGCCTACATTCCCCGCCGCCCCGCCAACCGCCAGGCCAACGCCCGCAAGGGTTTGCGCCGATCCGGGGTCGAAATCGGCCGGCGCCGCCTTTCTGTGCAAGTGGTATAATGGTCCCGCTTCGATAGGGCGGCGCGCCGCCAAACGCCCGCCCCGGCGGGGCAATCGCTCCGCCCGCGCCGTCAGGCCGCGGTTCGCGGAGGGCCTGGTCCGCACCGCCATGCCGCGCTCGACGTCGCAACAGACCGCCGCCGCGTTCCGGGCCGGGCTGTTCCGCCGGACAATCGGAGACGCCGAGGCTGACATTCCCTCGCAGGTTGACAATTAGTAAACGCAACTCATGATGAACGCCGATATCTGAAGGCTGGGGGGCTCCTGATGAACCGTTCACCGTTGGCGCGCGCCGTGGTTGGCTCGGTCCTGACGACCAGTTTGCTGGCCGGCGGCTGTGCCAAAACACTTGAGATGGTCGCGGGCACCCAGGACAGCGGCATGCTCAACCCTGACAGCGTGCAGGCCAAGCGCCCCGGTTGGGGCAAGCCCCCGCCGCCAACAACGCCGGCCGACCGCCTGCGGGGAGACGATCCCGATGGCTGCAAGCTGCCTGCCGACGCCTACAAGTTCTATTGCGCGCAGCGCGCCTCGGAATCGGACCCCATGCAGCCAACCGAGGCCAAGCGATACGTCCTGGCCGGTCTGACGCTGTCCAATGAACTTTGCGACGCCTGGTTTACGCGGCTGCAAGTCACCCAGGTTACGCTGAAACAGACAGCGGACGCCGTCAGCAACCTTGGGTCCCTCAGTTCCGCAATTCTCGGCTACGCGGATGCATCGGCCGAAGATATCGGTCTGGTGGCATCGTTCTTCGGGTCCGGAAAAGAGGCCCTGGACAATGTCGCCGCGAACTACATTGTCGCCGCCGACCTTCCGGCCGTCGCCGCCGCCGTCACCGAATTTCGCGCCCACTACGCCGCCGAGATCGATTCATCGACCGCAGCCTGGAATTACTATTCAGCGCGTCGGGTCATCATGGCCTACGACAACACATGCTCGGCGCTTTTCGTGAAGCGCTTTGTCAACGCCAGGGTGGTTGATGACGGGAAAGCGGACGGCGTCGCAAAGCTGTTCGACGCGGCGGTCAGCCGCTTCGCCGGCCAGTCCGCAACCTACTTCCCGAAGGTCGTCTCGGTCAGCCAACTGATCACGATCTACGCCGTGGGCCTCGACCCGAATACCCCCGACGCCGTTCGCGCCGAGCTCATGAAGCAGCTGGTGGCGGCCGAGCTTGCCGACGACAAAGGGATCAAGTTCAAGGATGGCAAGGACCTGGGCGACCTGCGGAATGGCATCATTGCCGCCAATATCGACTCCGCCCTGGCCGAGCGGTCCGGGACCCGCACGAAGGAAATTCGATCGATCCTGACTGCCGCCGTCGCGGCGGAGAAGAGCCAGCTGGATGAAGCCAGGCGCAAGGACGAGGATCTTGATCGTCAGTTGGCGGAGGCGAAGGTCAATCTTCGCCGCGCTGAAGAGACCTTCGCCGACAAGAACGCAATCGCGTTGGCCCTGGAGGCCAAGGAGAAGGATCTGTTGGCGAAGGAAAAGGACCTGATCGACAAGGGCCAGGATCCCGCCAATGTTCTGACCGCGGCGGAAGATCGCCGGCTGCAGCAGACCAAAGCCGCACGACAGGTCGCGACGACAGCGAGCGGACTCGTCACGGAGGCCAGGGACGCCATCACACGGCTGGAGTCGAACAAGGTCACGGCCGAAAAGAAGGTGTCCGTGGCCATGGACGCCACAAGAACCGCCACGCAGAAGGTGGACAGCCCGGCGACGGCGGTGCCGACGGCGCCAGATGGCCGACCCTTGGACACCCCCCCTCAGCCCTGAGCTGACTAGCGCAGCAGCCGCTCGACCCGCGCCGTCAGGTCGCTGATCGCGAAGGGTTTGGTCAGCACCTCCATGCCGCGCTCGATGTGGCCGTGGTTGAGCACCGCGTTCTCGGCGTAGCCCGTGATGAACAGCGCCTTGAGGTCCGGGCGCAGGGCGCGGGCGGCGTCGGCGACCTGGCGGCCGTTCAGGCCACCGGGCAGGCCGACGTCGGTGATCAACAGGTCGATGCGCGAGCCGCCCTGCAGGATGGCCAGCGCCGCCGGCCCGTCCACCGCCTCGGCGCAGGCGTAGCCGAGCTCGCTGAGGGCGTCGACGATGAGCATCCGCACGGTCGGCTCGTCGTCGACGACCAGCACCGTCTCGCCGGCCCCGGCCGCCGAATGTGTGTGGACGACCGTTTCGGGCGGGCCGGCGTCGGCCTCGCCGAAATGGCGCGGCAGGTAGAGGCAGACCATGGTCCCCTGGCCGACCTCGGAATAGATGCGCACATGGCCGTGGCTCTGGCGCGCGAAGCCGTAGACCATGGAGAGGCCGAGCCCCGTGCCCTGGCCGATCGGCTTGGTGGTGAAGAAGGGGTCGAAGACGCGGTCGAGGATGGCCTTGTCGATGCCGGTCCCGGTGTCGCTGACGCAGACGGTGACGTACTGGCCGGGCTCCAGCCCCAGGTCCTTGGCGGCGCGCTTGTCGAGCCACTTGTTGCCGGTTTCGATGGTGATGCGGCCGCCGTCCGGCATGGCGTCGCGGGCGTTGATGCAGAGGTTGAGGATGGCGTTCTCGAGCTGGTTGTCGTCGACCAGGGTCGGCCACAGCCCGCCGGCGGCGATGGCCTCCAGCTGCACTGCCGGGCCGACGGTGCGCCGGATCAGTTCGCTGAGGTCGGCCAGCAGCCGGTTGATGACCAGCGGCCGGGGCGTCAGCGTCTGGCGCCGCGAGAAGGCCAGCAGGCGGTGGGTCAGGGCGGCGGCGCGGCGGGCGGCGCCCTGGCCGGCGGCCAGGTAGCGTTCGACGTCGCTGGTCCGCCCCTGGCTCAGCCTCGTACCGATCATCTCGAAGGCGCCGGTGATGCCGGCCAGCAGGTTGTTGAAGTCGTGGGCCAGGCCGCCGGTCAGCTGGCCGACCGCCTCCATCTTCTGGCTCTGGCGCAGGCTTTCCTCGGCGTCGGCCAGGCGCTTCTGTTCGCTCAGGCGCTCGGTGACGTCATAGATGAACTGGAAGGCGCCGATGATCTCGCCGTCCGCGGCGCGCAGGGGGCTGGAGCGGATCTCGAAGTAGCGGGGGTCCTGCTCGGGATCGCCGTGCGGCCCGGTCTGGACGAAGTCCTCGCCGCCCAGGGCCCGGTCCCACAGGGCCTTGGTCGCCTCGCGGGCCTCGGGGTTGTCGGGGATCAGGTCGAAGATGCTTTCGCCGACCTTGGGCCGATGACCGACCAGCTCCTCCAGGGTGTCCTGGGCGGCGCCGTTGAGGGCGATCCAGCGGTAGTCGCGGTCGGCGACCACGACCAGGGCGCTGGCCCCCTCGACGATCTCGGCCAGCACCCGCTGCTCGGCCAGGGCCTCGGCGACCCGGGCCTCGAGGGTGCGGTTCAGCTCCTGCAGCGCCTCCTCGGCGCGGCGCCGCTCGGTGATGTCCTGGAACAGCACCGCCACCTGACGGCGGTCCGGCGGTTCCAGCCGGAAGGCGGACAGGGACAGATAGCGGTCGGTCGCCTCCAGCCGCTGTTCGAAACGGATCGGCTCGCCCGTGCGCAGCACGGCGCCGTAGCGCGCGGCCCAGGCGTCGGCCTCCTCGCCGACCATCTCGCGCAGCTTCTGGCCGACGACGTTGGGGATGCCGGCGTGGCGCTCGTAGGCGGCGTTGGCCTCGATGTGGATATAGTCGCTGTCGGGTCCGTGCGGCCCGTCGAAGAACTCGATGACGCAGAAGCCCTCGTCCATGCTGTCGAACAGGGTGCGGTAGCGTTCCTCGTCCTGGCCCAGCCGGGTCAGGGCCAGCCGCAGGTTCAGCTGGTTCATCACCTGACCGGCCAGCACTTTCAGGGTCTGCTCCTGCAGGGGGCTGAGTTGGCGCGCTGTGGTGTCGAGCACGCAGAGGGTGCCGATCGGCAGGCCCTCGTCGGTCTTGAGCAGGGCGCCGGCATAGAAGCGCAAGCCGTCCTCGGCGGTGACCAGGGGGTTGCAGTCGAAGCGCGGGTCCCGGGTCGCGTCGGGCACCTGCAGGAAGTCGTCCTGCAGGATGGCGTGGGCGCAGAAGCTGGTCTCCAGCGGCGTCTCGCGGACGCCCAGGCCCACCTCGGCCTTGAAGAACTGGCGGTCCTTGTGGACCAGGTTGATGACCGCGATGGGCGCCTCGCAGATCGCCGCCGCCAGCTTGCAGACGTCGTCGAAGGCCTCCTCGGGCGGGGTGTCCATGATGCCGTAGCGGTCGAGCGCCGCCAGCCGCCGCAGCTCGTAGTCGGACGGATCCGTCGTCGTCATGAAGGAAGCGCCCCGCCTGTCGCCATACCGTTTTGCCGGCGGGCGGTCTTCACCATACGCCCCCCGCGTTGGCCCTCAACGGTCCAGTCCACAAAGGGTTCAACGGCAATGTCGGAAAATCGACATGGGCCGCGCCACAACTCAACCGGTCCTTAAACCTGATGCTCTACACGGCTCGGTCTGGGGGGATCTCCATGATCACTGACCGAGCGGCGACGAACGCCGCCTTCCGCGCCATTGCCGCCATTCGGGGACGAGACCTGAAGGCGCGGGTCGGCTTTGCCGCCTTCATCGGCGTGATCGGCTGGTTCCTGTCGCCGGGCTGGGCCGCGCCCGGCTGGTTCGCCGCCGTGGTCGTCGGCCAGATCATCGACCACTGGATCTCCGCCCCCCTGCGCCGCGAAGGCGACGACATCTCCCGGGCCCGCCATGCGGCCATGGTCGCCAGCATGACGCTGAACGCCTTCCTCTATTCGGCGCTGGCGGTCTTCCTGTGGTTCCAGGGCACGGCGGTCGGCATGGCCTTCGCCCTCCTCTCCCTGTGCGGCTCGCTGATCAACAACGCCCTGCAGATGGCCCAGACGCCGCGCGCCCTGCCCTGCGTCATCGGCCCGCCCGGCCTCTACATCGTCAGCCTGCCGCTGATCACCGGCCTGATCAGCCCCCAGCATGACGCCATCCAGATGGCCCTGATCGCGACCGGCGGGGCGGTCTACATCCTGCACACCCTGATGGCCGTCAAACGCATCTGGACGACCAGCCAGCAGACCGAAGCCGCCATCGAGACCGCCCAGCGGGCCAACGCCGCCAAGAGCGACTTCCTGGCCACCATCAGCCACGAGATCCGCACCCCGATGAACGCCGTGGTCGCCGCCGGCGAGCTGCTGCGCCGCACCGAGCTGACCCCGGAACAGGCCGACCATGTCGACATGCTGGGCAACGCCAGCGAGGTCCTGCTCGGGCTGCTCAACGACGTCCTCGACCTCTCGCGCATCGAAAGCGGCAAGCTGGAGGTTGAGCTGGCGCCCTTCGACCTGACCGACAAGCTGACCGCCGCCGCCAACCTCTGGCGGGCCAAGGCGGCCGACGGCGTCACCCTGCGCTTCGAGCCGGCCGGAGTGCCGGCCCGGATCATGACCGACCCGCTGCGCTTCCAGCAGATCGTCTCCAACCTGCTGTCGAACGCCACCAAGTTCACCCAGAGCGGCCAGATCGTCGTGCGCGGCGGCCACTTCGGCATGGACGATCCTCTGCTCTGGATCGAGGTCGAGGACAGCGGCAGCGGCATGGACGCCGCCACCTGCGAGCGCATCTTCTCCAGCTTCGAACAGGGCAGCACCGGCGTCACCCGCATCCACGGCGGCACGGGCCTGGGCCTGGCCATCAGCCGCCGCCTGGCCCAGTTGATGGGCGGCTCCCTGACCGTGCGCAGTGAAGTCGGCAAGGGCTCGGTCTTCCGCTTCGAACTGCCCCTGATGATCGCCGAGGCCGCGCCGGCCACGATCGAGGACATCCAGGACGACTGGAGTGGCGGCGGCGTCTCGGTGCTGCTGGCCGAAGACCATGTCGTCAACCAGCGCATCGTCCGCATGATGCTGGAGCCCTTCGGCGCCGCCGTGACGGTCGCCGCCAACGGCGCCGAGGCCGTCGAGATGGCCGCCCAGCGCCCCTTCGACGTGATCCTGATGGACATGCAGATGCCGGTCATGGGCGGGGTCGAGGCCGCCGCCACGATCCGCCGGGGCGGGCCCAACGCCAGGACCCCCATCCTGGCCCTGACCGCCAACGCCCTGGCCGAACACCGCGCCGAATGGGCCAGCGTCGGGGTCGGAGTCTTCATTACAAAGCCGGTCGAGATGCAGGTGCTGCTCGACCATGTCGCGGCGGCCGTGGCCGTGCCCATCATCTCGGAAGACCGTCTGACAGCCTGAGGGTTCACGCCCCGGCATTTGCGGCTAACCTGCCGCGATGCGCAAAGCCCTGATCCCCCTCCTCGCCCTCTCCCTGATCGCCCTGCCCGCCCTCTCCCAAGAAAGTGGGGCCCAGGGCAAACGCGAGATCGGCAACCTCGTCTACGACGGCGCCCCGGAGACCCCGGCCGCCCTCAAGGCCGCCATCGCCCCCTACTACAACGCCCGTTCGGCGGTGTTCGAGGACTGGCTTCCGGACGGCTCCATGCTGATCGCCACCCGGTTCGGCGACACCCAGCAGATCCACCGGGTGGAAAAGCCTGGCGCCGCCAGGACCCAGCTCACCTTCTTCAGCGAACCGGTCAACGCGGCCCAGGCCGTGCCCGGCTCCAGCCGCTTCCTCTACCCGCGCGACGTCGGCGGGGCCGAGTACTACCAGGCCTTCCTGCGCAGCCTGGATGGCGACGAGGTCCAGCTGACCGCCGCAGGCACCCGCAACGAAAGCTTCGTCTTCTCAAAGGACGGCAAGACGGTCGTCTGGTCCCAGGTCACCCCCGGCAAGGGCGACTACGACATCATGCTGGCGGAGGTTTCCAACCCGGAAGGCCGCCGCCTGGTGCACAAGGGCACGGGCGCGATCAGCCCCGAGGACCTCAGCGCCGACGGGACCCGCGTCCTGCTCAGCCGCTATGTCAGCGCGGCGGAGACGCGGCTGTTCGTTCTCGATCTGAAGAGCGGCGCGGTGACGCCGGTCGGCGAGACGAAGACGAAAGTGGCCTACAGCGGCCCCAAGTTCGCCAGGGACGGCCGTATCGTCGTGCTTTCGGACCTCGGGCGGGAAGCGTCGGTCCCCGTCCTTTTGGAGCCCAGGGCCGGGGGCGCCGAGAAGTCCCTTGAACCCCGGGCGGTTGAATGGGGCGCGGAGGGCTTCCGCCTGTCGCCCGATGGCCTGTTCATCGCCTACGTCGTCAATGAGGACGGCTATTCCCGCATCCGCATGCGCGGTGCGACCGACGGCGAACTGGTGTCCGCGCCTGATCTGCCCAAGGGCGTGGTGACCGGTCTCGGCTTCTCACCGGACGGCAAGTCGCTGGCCGTCAGCCTGTCCACCTCGACCGGGGCCGGCGATGTCTGGGTCTGGACTCCGCCGTGGCATACCGCTGACAAGAAGGACACGCTTGTCCGATGGACCTTCAGCGAGCTCGGCGGCCTGCAGGCCAGCAAGCTGGTCGAGCCCTCGCTGATTCACTTCCCGACCTTCGACCAGCGACAGATTCCGGCCTTCGTCTACCGCCCGGCCGGCGAAGCGAAAGGCAAGCGCCCCGTCATCATCCAGATCCACGGCGGCCCCGAAGCCCAGGAACTGCCGAGCTTCAATCCCCGCCGCCAGAGCTGGGTCAACGAGATCGGCGCCGTGGTGATCGTGCCGAACGTCCGGGGCTCGAGCGGCTACGGCAAGACCTACCTGTCGCTCGACAATGCCGAGAAGCGCGAGGACAGCGTCAAGGACATCGGCGCCCTCCTCGACTGGATCGCCGCGCAGCCCGACCTTGACGCCTCCCGCGTGGCCGTCGTCGGCCAGTCCTACGGCGGCTACATGGCTCTGGCCGTCGCCGGCCGCTACAATGACCGCATCTCAGGCGCCATCGACCTCTACGGCATCAGCGACTGGGTGACCTTCCTGGAGAACACCGAGGGCTACCGCCGCGACCTGCGCCGGGCCGAGTACGGCGACGAACGCGACCCCAAGATGCGCGAGGTCTTCGGCCGCATCTCCCCCCGCGGCTACGTCTCGGCGATGAAGAAGCCGATGATGGTCTACCAGGGCGCAAACGACCCCCGCGTGCCGATGAGCGAGAGCGAGGCCATGGTCGCCCAGCTGCGCAAACAGGGTACGGAGGTCTGGTACGTGCTGGCCAGGGACGAGGGCCACGGCATCGCCCGCAAGTCCAACCAGGAACAGGTCCGGGCCACCGAGATCGTCTTCCTCAAGAAAGTGCTGGGGGTCGAATGACGGGCTTGGTGTTCCTCCCGGGCGGGCGCATAGCAACGGGCGCTCCGCATTTCGCCCGGGCGCACCGAAAGGAGCCCGGCCATGGCCAAGGGCCAGAAGAAGTCCAACAAGGAAACCCGCAAACCCAAGCAGCCCAAGGCTGCCGCGCCGGCCGCCGGTCCGTCGCCCTTCCTGACCCCGCCCGGCAAGAAATAGGTGGCCACCGAGACCGTCCACCTCGTCCAGGCCTACGTCGCCGGCAAGGGCCGCGCCCGGTTCCGGGCCGAACAGGCCGTCGGCTGCAAAACCGCCGAGGAAGCCCGCCGCAAGGCCGAGCGGCTCGGCCCCTTGCGGCTGGGCGTCGTGGCCTACAGCATCTCGGCCGACACCGAGATGGGCGACTACGACGAAAACCCCGTGCTGCTGTTCAAATCGGGCGAACTGCCGCCCCCCTTCGACGAGCTCTGATCTTGGGCTCGTCCTTCAAGAGGCGAGCCTGACATGACCCGATCCCCCGACTACCTCGGCGCCACCGGCGTCGGCGTCGCCGACCTCGAAGCCAGCGCCGCCTTCTACAAGGCGGCCCTGGGCATGAAGGAGCTGCAGCGGATCAAGCTGCCCTACATGGACGAGATCATCCTCGGTCATGAGGGCCGCGTCGCCCTGGTGCTGATGCACTGGACCGACGGCAGCGACCGCAACTACCGCAACCTGCCGATCAAGCTGGTCTTCTACGTGACCGACCCGGTCGCTGTGGCCGCCCGCGTCGTCGAGGCCGGCGGCAAGATCACCTTCGGTCCCGCCCCGGTCGAGGCCTTCGGCGGCGCCATGATCGGCCTGTGCAAGGACCTCGACGGCACAACGGTCGAGCTGCTGCAGGCCCCGGCCTGAAAAAACCGCCGGCCGCTGTCGGAACCAGGACGCTCCCGACGTCCTGAGGGAACATTCAAGGGAGATGACGATGGCTTACGTCGATGGTTTCGTGCTCGCGGTCACCAGGGACCGGATCGATGAGTACAAGAAGATCACCGAACTCTGCGGCCCGATCTGGATGGAGTACGGCGCCCTCAGCTACGTCGAATGCGTCGCCGACGACGTGCCCTACGGCGAGCTGACCAGCTTCCCGCGCGCCGTCCAGGCCACCGATGACGAGGTGGTGGTCTTCTCCTGGATCACCTACGAGTCGAAGGAGAAGAGGGACGAGGTCAACGCCAAGGTCATGGCCGACGAGCGCATGCAGCAGCCCGACTGTCCCTTCGACCCCAAGCGGATGATCTTCGGCGGCTTCAAGATCCTGACGCAGTACTAGTAGTCCCGCCGCCAGCGGACCGAGAGCTTGCTCTCGCCGCTGCCGGACAGGCGGCTGACCAGAGACAGGTTCTTGCGCACCCGCCATTCGACCTGCACCGCCCCGCCCTCACGGCCACCACCGATCAGCTCGAAGTAGACGTCGTTGGTCAGGTACTTGCCCCCGGCCACGGTGACCCCGGTCAGCTCGGTGCCGCCGATGGTCAGCCGGTCCAGCCCCGCCAGCTCGCGGACGTTGCCGATGACGTCGAACCCGCCCCCACCGGCCAGCGCCGCCAGGGCGGAGGCGAGCTGCGCCGCCTCATAGGGTGACAGCTGCGCCGCCGAGCTGCCGAACAGCACCCGGCTCAACACCTCGTCCTGCGGCAGCTGCGGCGAGGAGGTCAGGCGGATTTCCGGCTTGGCGGCGGTGCCCTCGACGCGGATCACGGCGGTGATGCTGGGGTCCTCGCGGGTGGCGGTCAGGTTGAGGCGGATCTTCGACGGATCGGTCGACAGGGTGACGCTGCCGCGCTCGTCGAACTCGAAGCGCTTGCCGGCGAAGTCGTACTCGCCGCGCACCACCCGGGCCGTGCCGGCCAACTGCGGATTTGCGGTGGTGCCGGAGACGTTGGCGTCGAGACTCATCTCGACGTCCAGCCCCCGGCCGCGCACGAAGATGCCGCGCGGAGCCCGCAGGTCGATCGCCAGATCGATAGCGGCGCCGCGGGTCTTGGCCGCCTCGGCAGCCTCGGCCCGACGCGCGGCCGGCGTGCGGGGCTTGTTGATCTCGACGACGTCCATCGGCGTCACACCGCTTGGGCTCAGCGGCTCGGCGGCAATCTCGGCGCGGTCGATACGCAGGGAGCCCTCCACCCGGGGATTGCCAGCCGCGCCGCGGTTGATGGTCACCTGACCGCTGGCGGTCGCCTCGGCCATATCGTTGTCGATGACCTGGAAGCGGGTCAGCTCCAGCCGGAAGCTGCTGGTTCCCTGACGCATCAGGCTGACCCGGCCGGAGCCGGACGCCTTGCCGCCCTTGGGATCGGTCGCGCTGACCTGGCTCACGTCGATGGCGTTGTCCGCGAAGTTGGCGGCCAGGGACAGATTACGCAGCTTCAGACCCGTCGCCCCGTCCTCGAAGGTCCCTCCGGTCAGTTGGCCCACGCCAACCAGGCGGGGATCGGCCAGGGTGCCGCCCAGATTGCCGTTGAGCGAAACCTGACCGCTGAGCGACCGGTCGCCGCTCATCAGCAGGTCCCACAGGGGCTTGATCTCGCCGTGAGCGCTGAATGTCCCCTCGGCCGGCCGCCGGCGGTCGATCGCCAGGCGCAGCGGCGCGGCCGACGCAATGGCCGGCAGCACGAAGGAACCCTCGGCGGTCAGGCCCTGCGCGCTGCGGGCGCTGGCGTCGATGGTGAGGGTCCGGTCGTTCAGTCGCGCCTGCACCTGGCCGTCGAGCGTAAGGGTCTGTCCCGAACCTCTCGCCCGGACGTTCTTGAGGGTCGCGTCGAGCGCGCCGGTCAACGTCTCGCCCTGGCCCCGCAGTGTCAGCCTGGCATCGGCGCGCCCCGCCAGGTCCGGGTTCAGGGCCGCCAGCGGCAGCCCCGTGATATCGGCGACGATGTCGGCTCCGCCCTTGGTGATCCGGGCGTCGATGGCCGCCGAGCCGGCGTTGTCGCCCCGCTGCCCCGTGGCGGCGGACAGCTTCAGATGGGCCTCGGTCACCGGTCCGCCGAACACCAGCCGCGCCGTCTCGGTGGTGCGGATATTGGTCCGCCCCAGCTTGCCCGAGCCATCCAGGGTCAGCTGCCATCCCTGCGCCTGCGGCTGTTCGGTGAGGATGCCGTTAGCGTCCAGGCTGTAGGATCCGTTCGGCGCCGCACCGCTGGCCTGGATGCGCAGGGGCAGCCGATCAAGCGGCCCGTCGGCGGTGATGGTCGCCGCATCCAGGGTCAGGCCGGCGGCATCACGCAGCACGGCGTCCTTGGCGGTCAGGTTCAAGGTCGCCCGTGCGCCGCCGGAACTGTCGACCACCTTGGCCGTCCCGGCGATCGAGCCCTCGGTCAGCACCACCCCCGGTCCGATGGCCAGCACCAGGTCGGCCGACGACGGCCGCCCGCGCCGCAGCGCGACGGACCCTTGCGCCTTCACTCCGCCCGCGTCGGCGTCGAGGCCCGACAGATTCACCCCGCCTTGCGTGAAGGCAAAGTCAGTGCGCAGGCGGGCCGGGCCATACTGGCTCTCGGCATTCAGGGCGAAGGCGCCGTCGCCACCGCCGGGCCGCTGCATGAAGGTCAGGGTCAGGGCCGCGTTGCGCAGCGGGAGGCGCGGCAGGTCGATCTGGTCGACCTGGGCGGTCAGGTCGGCGCGCGGCGCGGACAGGGCGCCGGTGATCGCGCCGGTCCCCTTGGCCTTGCCGGCCACCTCGACCGGCCCGACCCGGAACGGCCCCTCGGCGTTCCAGTCGAGCTTGAAGGCCAGATCGCCCCTGGCGCCCAGCCGGCCGGAGCCCTTGGCGAAGGCCTTGTCGCCATCGAGGGAGGCCTCGGCGACGTCGACCTGGCCGCCGGGCTGCAGACTGGCCTTGCCGCGCAGCCGGGGGGCCGGCCCCAGCAGCCGGTCCAGCTCGCTGACCCCCAGCGCCAGACCTGTTCCCCTGGCGTCCACGGTGAACACCCACGGCTTGCCGGCCCCGCCCTGGTCGGCCGACCAGCTGCCCTTGAGCCGCCCTTTGCCGCCCAGCTTGGCTGCCCCGAAGTTCCACAGCTCGGCGTCGCCCTTGAACGACAGCCCGCCGAACAGCGCCCGCGAGCCGCTGGCGTCGACCTTCAGGCCCGCACCGTTGGCCCGCACCCTCTTCAGCAGCACCCGGCCGTCCTTGAGGATGGCGATGTCGCCGTCGGCCGTCGGCCTGGGTCCCAGCAGGGCCGCAAGATACCCCTGCCCGCGCCCGCCGCTGCCTGCCAGGCTGGTAACGATGCCGATCTCGCCCTTGGCCCGCGCAAGGGTCACCGGCCCGGAGACCGCGCCCAGCGTATAGCCGACCAGGCTGACATTTGCCCCGCGAACATCCCCGCGTAGCGTGAAATTGCTGATGTCGCCGTTGAAGCGGCCGATGAAATTTGCCTGCCCTTTTACCGTCCCCAGAGACAGGCGCTCGATGGCCGGCGTATTGCCCGTCACCGCCAGCCCGCCCGGCCCGGCCAGCCGCTTGCCGAGGTCCGCAGGCCCGACGGCGGTGACCGACAGGGTCTCGGAATCCAGCCGCGCGCTGATGTCGTAGAAGGCGCCCGCCCCCTTCGCCCCGGCGATGTCGAACTTGACCTGTGGCCCGAACAGTTTGGCGTAGAGACCGGTCAGCCGCGAGGCGTCGAGACGCACATAGCCGTTGGCCGCGCCCCCCTTCGCGTCCCACTGGCCATCGGCCTTGGCCGGCTGGTTGGCGCCAGAGGTGACCAGCAGTTTGAACTGACCAACCTTGGTCGTCCCTCGCGCCTGGGCGTCCAGTGAGAACGGCTGACCCGCATCCAGCCCCAGGGCCCCGGCCAGGGCGCCGCCCCTGGCCTCCGACGCCCTGGCGTTGACCATCAGCGCGTTGGAGCGGCCCAGATCGAACGCAACGTCGGCGAAGTCGCCCTGGTGCATCAGGCTGCGGGCCACGAACCGGCCGGCCGTGCCGCCGCCCTTGCGCTGCAGCGCAAGCCGCCCGGACAGGTCGAACCGGCCCTCGACCTGGCTGAAGGCCGGCCTGGAGTCGACCTTGGCCTGCAGGGCGTCGATCAGGACCGTCACGGGCAACGACCCCGACTTCTCCTTGGGGGTAAGGGTCGGGCGGCGGATCAGGGTGACCTGCTCGGCGTTGATGGCGTCCGCATGGAAACGGCGCACGAACAGCTCGTGATAGCGCCACTTCATGTTGAGGTTCCGGCCCTCAAGCCAGGTCCCCTTCTCATCGTAGATGATCAGCCGACGGATCGTGACGTTGCGCCAGATGTCGCCGCTGACCCCCTCGATCTTCAGCCTGCCGTAGCGGCCGATCTTCAAGCCATTGGCCTGCGCCTCGATGAAGGCCAGCCCCGGCACGGTGTTGAGCCCAAAGCGCAGTCCGACCGCCACCGTCGCCACCAGGATCACCGCGATGGTCGAAACCAGGATGATCCAGCCGGGCGCGCTGCTGGGGAACCAGCGGCGGCGATGGTTCGGGGTGCGCGCCGCCTCGATCTGCTCGGTGGCCGCCTCCAGCGGACCGATGTCGCCGCCGCCGCTCAAAACGCCTGACCTATGCTGATGTAGATCTGGAAGGCCGCGTCATCGTCGCGCCGGTCCAGCGGGAAGGCGATGTCGGCCCGGATCGGCCCGAAGCCCAGATTGTAACGCACGCCAAAGCCGATGCCGGCGCTGAAGTCGTCGCCGTGCGGGAAGCTGTCGGTCCCCACCGCCCCGCCGTCGATGAAGGCCACCGCCCCCCAGCGCTCGGTGACCTGCCAGCGGAATTCGACCGAGCCCTCGGCCAAGGAAATGCCGCCCAGAGGCGTCGAACTGATCCGCGGACCGATGGCCTGGTAGCCATAGCCGCGCACCGACCCGCCGCCGCCCGAGTAGAACCGCCGCGCCGCCGGCACATCGACGGCCTCGGCGCCGCTGATCATCCCGGCCTTCACCCGGGTGGCGATGACGAACTTCTGCTCGTCATCGAGCGGCAGGTAGAAACTCCCCTGGCCGGTCAGTTTCAGATAGGTCAGCTGCGCATCGCCAAACGTCATGATCGGCTCGGCCCGGGCCTCGAACCGCCATCCGCTCTTGGGGTCCAGCGGATCGCTCGACCGGTCCACGGCCAGGGCCCCCAGCAGGGCGAGGTTGTAGAGGTCCCGGTCGATCCCCCGGATCACGACGTTGCCCACGGTCAGGATCTCGGCCACCCGGCCGCCATCGACCGAGGCGCCATAGGTCAGATAGGCGTTCAGACCTGTCCGCCGGGTGACGTCGGCGGTCAGCGAGGCGCCGGTCTGGTCATAGGCGTCGGTGACTTCGTTGTAGACACTGGCGGTGACGGTCAGCGTCTGGCGCGGCTGGCGCCAGTGCGGCAACGACACCCTGTAGTCCAGTCGCTGCTGCAGCTCGGCCAGGCGCAGGGCGATGATCCGCGTGTCAGCCCGCTTCCAGCCGTTGTAGCGGGTAGTGGTGATATCCAGGCCGGCGCCCTCGCTGGTCGAATAGCCGGCTCCAATCTCCAGCGAGCGGCGCGGCCGGTCCTTGAGGGTCAGCAGCACCGGCCGCCAGCCCTCGGGCGTCACCTGGTCGGCCGGCTGGAGGGCGACCTGGACGGTGTCGAAGGCGCCGGTCTCGCGCAACCGCCGCTCCAGCTCGCCCATCTCGTCGGGCGCATAGACCGAGCCCGGCTTCCAGGGGACCAGCTTTCGGATCCAGTCCTTGTCCGTCCTCCCACGGTACTCGATGACCAGCCCGTCCAGCTTGACCAGCGGCCCGGCGTCGATCTTGAAGGTGGGCATGACGCTGCTGTCGGCGTGATCAACGATGACCTCGCGCGGCAAGGCCATGGCGTCGGCATGACCGCGTTGCTGGATGGCCGAGACGATCCGACCTTCGGCCGCCAGCACGTCCGATGCCCGACCCGCCGCCCCGCGACGCAGGGCCATGGCCAGCGTCCCGGCGCTCTGCACCTCGGGCGCCGGCGGGATGTT
Source organism: Caulobacter sp. SRI_014 (assembly GCF_057586315.1). Classification (NCBI taxonomy): domain Bacteria; kingdom Pseudomonadati; phylum Pseudomonadota; class Alphaproteobacteria; order Caulobacterales; family Caulobacteraceae; genus Caulobacter; species Caulobacter sp. SRI_014. The sequence goes on from NZ_JBYCZQ010000010.1 coordinate 125,186, forward strand.
TTCCCAGGCGATGGAGGGGCGCTTGATGCGAAATTGCGGCCCCGTCTCGACATTGACCACGGCCCGCGGGGCCGTTTCGATGGCGCTGTCGTCCGCGTCTTCGGTGTCGCCCAGGTCGGCGGTCACCTCGCTGGCGTAGAAGCCCTCGGACCGCAGGACGGCGGTGGCCTTTTCCGCCGCCTCGCGGCCACGCCTGCGCGCCTCGAAGCGGGATGTCGCCGGTTGTTCGGCGGTTCCGATGGCCTTGCGGATCAGGTCACGCAGGTCATCGTCGGTGACGCCTCGGACACTGGCCTTCGGTTCTTCGGCTCGCGCGGCGAACGCCGGGGCGCAGAGACCCCCGGTCAGGACGGCGAAGAGCAAGAGGCGGTGCGTCGCCAATCCGTATCATCCCTGCGAAGCGCCCCGGCCCCTGTCCTAGCGAGGCTCGCGGGGGATGTCACCCCAACCTGTCAGGACCCGGAAATCACACTCGCGCCAAGCTCCGGAAACACCTTGCCGACCTTGCCCAGCAGGTAGTCGCCATAGGTCCCCGCGAACCCCACCGGATCGACCCCGTCCCAGCGTTCCCCGGGCGGCGCATTCTCCCGTCCCGGCAGCGGCCGGATGACCGCGTCAAAGGCCGGATCGAAGAACAGCGGGAAGCTCAATCGGTCCCGGCCACTGGTGTTGCGGACGCGATGTGGCGTCGAGCGAAACTCGCCGCCGGTCAGCCGGTCCAGCATGTCGCCGATGTTGCAGACAAAGGCCCCCGGCACGGGCGGCGCCTCGATCCAGCCGCCCGGCGTCTTCACCTGCAAGCCGCCCAGGCCGTCCTGGGCCAACAGGGTCAGCAGGCCATAGTCGGTATGCTCTCCAACGCCCCAGCCGGCATCGTCCGCCGGGGCGGCCGGATAATGGAAGATGCGGAACAGCACGGTGGGGTCAGCGGTATAGGCGCGGGCGAAGTAGTCGGCCGGCAGGCCGAGACTCAGCGCCACGCCCTCGAGCACCGCATGGGCCGCCGCCTGCGTCCCCGCCATGAAGGCCTCGACGGCCGGCCGCAAAGCGGGCAGCGCCGCCGGCCACTGGTTGGCGCCATGCATCGGCAGCCCGGCCTGGACCCGCGCATCCTCCGGCCCCAGCTCCTGGCCGAGGTACAGCCCCTCCTTGCGATCCGGCTGGCCCGAGGTCAGCTCGCCGCCCAGCGGGAACCAGCCCCGCCAGGCGGGCCCGCCCCGACTCATGGCGATGGCTTCCTTGTCGGCCTGCGGCAGGACGAAGAAGGCCCGCGATTGGCGATCGAGCTCGGCGAATACCGCCTCCGGGACGCCATGGCCGGTCACATAGAAGAAGCCGAGCGAACGGCAGGCGGCGCCGATCTGGTCCGCCACCTGCGCCCTCGCCGCCGGGTGGGTCCCGAACAGCGGCGCGACATCGATGATCGGCAGGCCCTGGTCCATGCGATCCAGACTAGCCTGCCGCCGTCAAAGCGCCCAGTCGCCGCTGGCGCCGGTCACATCGCCGTTGATCTTCAGCTGGTAGTCGACCTTGCCGTCGCCGTTGACGTCCAGCTTCAGGGTGGTGACCGCCGCCGCGAAGGTCATGACCATCTGGCCGGCCTGTTTGGTGAAGGCGCCCACCAGACTGAAGGCTTGATCGCCGGCGATCTTGCTGTTGGCGTCGATGCCGCTGAGGTCCAGCCGGTCGCCCTCGGCCCGCACGAAGTCAAAGATCTGGTCGGTCTCCAGAGCCGTGCCGAGCGTATGGGCGAAGACGAAGCTGTCGGCCCCGGTCCCGCCGCGCAGCATGTCGTTGCCGACGCCACCGACGATGACATCGTCGCCGGCCCCGCCGTCCAGGGTGTCGACCCCGGCGGCGCCATCCAGCCGGTTGCTCCCGGCATTGCCCTTCATGTTGTTGTTCATGCCGTTGCCGGTCGCGCCGATGCTGGCCGCGCCCATCAGCTGCAGCGCCTCGACCTCGGCCGCCATCACCCAGCCGTCGACGAACACCCGGGCCGTCTCCGACCCGCCGGCGGTCAGCTCGACGATGGCATCGCCCAGATCGTCGACGACATAGATGTCGTTGCCCAGCCCACCGATCATGGTGTCGGCCCCGGCCCCGCCGTCCAGAGTGTCGCCGCCCTCGCCGCCTTCGAGCCGGTCCGACCCGGCGTCGCCGTTCAGGGTGTCGTTGCCCAAACCGCCCTCCAGCCGGTCGGCCCCGTCGCCGCCGTTCAGGACGTCGGCCCCCAGCGCGCCGGTCAGGACATCGTCGCCGGCATCGCCCTTGAGGGTGTCATTGCCCTCGGCGCCGTCCAGCCGGTCCTTGCCGTCGCCGCCGCTGAGGGAGTCGTTGCCCAGACCCCCGTCCAGCCGGTCGTTGCCATTGTCGCCCTGCAGGGTGTCGACCCCGGCCCCGCCGATCAGCCAGTCGTTGTCGTCGCCGCCGTACAGGAAGTCGTTGCCGTCGCCGCCGTCGAGCACGTCGTAGGCGCCGAGGCCATACAGCCTGTCGATCCCGCCGCCGCCGGTGATCTTGTCGCCCGAGACGCCGCCGGTCAGGGTCTCGGCCTTGACCGTGCCGTTGAGCACCACGCCGCTCCGCTGACCGAACACCAGGAAGGTCGAGCCCGAGCTGCTGTAGCCCACATCCGAGCCGCGCGAGCCAATCAGGAAATCGGCCAGCCCGTCGCCGTTGACGTCGCCTGCCCCGGCCACCGCCCGGCCCGACTGGTCATTGGCCAGCTCGCCGTCGATCTCGAAGCCGTTGGCCCCGTTGAGGCTGGAAAGCTCCAGGGTCGCCCCGAAGCCGGCCCGGCCATAGACGATATAGCTGGCCCCGCTGGCGGTGCGCCCGTTGGGATCGGCCAGGTAGGCCCCGATCAACAGGTCGGCCCAGCCATCGCCGTTGACGTCGCCCGCCCCGGCCACCGCCCGCCCGGCCCGGTCGCCCGCCAGCTCACCGTTGATGCGGAACCCGTCGGTCCCGTTCAGGCTGCCCAGCGCGATGTTGGCGCTCCAGGTCCCGGCGTGGCCGAACACCACATAGGCCCCGCCGGCGTTGGCCTGGCCGACCGGGTCGAGGGCCTCGGCCCCGATGATGATGTCGGCATATCCGTCGCCGTTGACATCGCCCGCCCCGGCCACCGAAGTCCCGGCATTGTCGCCCGTCGCCGCCCCGTTCAGCTGGAAGCCGTTGGTCCCATCCAGGCTCGACAGGTTCAGATCCGCCGCCCAGCCGCCGGCTTTGCCGAACACCACCCAGGCGGCGCCCGAGTTGGCTCCGTTCGGATCAGCGTACTTCGTGCCGATGATCAGGTCGGCAAGGCCGTCGCCGTTGACGTCGCCGGCCGAGGCCACCGACACCCCCGCCAGATCGTTGGCCAGCTCGCCATTGATGCGGAAACCGTTGGTCCCGTTCAGCCCGCCCAGCGCCTGGGTCGTCCCGAAGGCTCCGCTCTTGCCGAACAGCACATAGATCGACCCCGAAGCGTCCAGCCCGTTGCCGTCATGCAGCCGGGCCGCCACGACCAGGTCGTTGATCCCGTCGCCGTTGAGGTCCGAGACCGACGTCACCGCCCCGCCGGCATAGTCGCCGGCTGCCTCGCCCGTGGCCCGGAACCCGTTGGTCCCGTTCAGCGTCGCCAGATCGACCGTCGACCACGGCCCGCCATGGCCGAACACCACATAGGCCGCGCCCGAATCCAGCCCTGCCAGATCCCCCTTGCGCGCGCCGACCACCACATCGCCGAACCCGTCATTGTTCAGGTCGCCGGCCGCGAACACCGAGAACCCGGCCTCCTCGTTGCCGGCCCGCCCCTCGATGATGAAGCCGCTGGTTCCGCTCAAGGTTTCGAGCGCGATGTTGGCGCTCCAGCCGCCGGCCTGGCCGAAGACCACATAGGCCGAGCCCGAATAGGCTCCGCTGGCGTCGTTGTAGGGCGCCCCGATGATCAGGTCTGCAAAGCCGTCGCCGTTCACATCGCCGGCCCAGGCCACCGAGAAGCCGGACTGATCGCCGCCGAGCAGGCCGTTGAACTGGACGCCATTGGTCCCGTTCAGGCTGTCGAGATTGAGCACCGCCGCAAACGCCATGGAATAGCCCCCCGGACAGGCGCTGGCCGGCCCGTTCCATATCGGTGTTTTATATCCATCGGAGCCGCTTCGCCCCAAGCAGATTTACCGGGTCAGCAGGTCGCGGGCGCCCGTTCTGGGGACCCTGCTTTGGGGCCCTTGTTTCCGGACGCCGGGGCTTGCATGGTCCCTGCCATGGCCCTGGACTTCATTCCGCGCGAAATCCACGAACTGGCGCGCGACCTGAGCAACGTCGCCGACTTCAAGCTGTTGATGGTCGGCAAGTCGTACCTGACCCCGGGCGGCATCGTCGCCTGCGCCCTGTTCATCCTGCTGGCCCTGATCGTCTCCCGCACCGCCGCCCGCATCTTCCGCCGGGTGCGCGACCGGGCCCCGGGATCGGCCCCATCAATCTACATCGCCGAGAAGGTGACGACCTACGGCGTCGTCGTCATCGGCATCTACATGGGCGTCTCGGCCCTGGGCGTCGATCTCTCCAGCCTCAGCCTGTTCGCCGGCGCCCTGGGCGTCGGCCTGGGCTTCGGCCTGCAGGGCGTCGTGAAGGAGTTCATCTCCGGCCTGGTGCTGATCTTCGACCGCCTGATCCGGATTGGCGACTACCTCGAACTTCAGACCGGCGAGCGCGGCGTGGTCGCCGAGATCGGCCCCCGCGCCATCCGCCTGCGCAACAACGACGACCTCGACGTCCTGGTCCCCAACAGCCGGCTGATCGAACAGCCGATCACCAACTGGACCCACCAGAACAGCCTGCGCCGCATGCACATCCCCTTCCGCGTCGCCTACGGCTCGGACAAGGCGGCCGTGCGCGATGCGGTGCTGAAAGCCGCCCACGACGTGCCCTTCACCATGGAAGACACCGCCCGCCGCCGCACCCAGGTCTGGCTGGTGGGCTTCGGCGAAAGCGGCATGCAGTTCGAACTGGTCGTCTGGCCGACCCTCGAGGCGGTCAAACGCCCCAACGCCGCCCATGCCGCCTACACCTGGGCCGTCGACGACGCCCTGCGCGGCGGCGGCTTCGAGATTCCCCTGCCTCAGCAGGAACTGCGCCTGCGTGGCCTGTTCGGCCAGGAAGGCGACGCCGCCCGCGACGCCCTGCGCCTTAAGACTCAGCGCAAGGCCGCCACCACCGGCGCCGCCGCCGAGGGCGTCACCCCCAACGACGCCGCCGAAGATCTGGCCCGCGGCGCCGAGGAAGACGCCGAGAACCCCGTGCCCGGCATGGCCATCCCCGAGGGCGGCAAGCCCGCGACCTAGAGCAGCCAGTCGCCGCTCTCTCCAGTCACGTCGCCGTTGATCTTCATCTGGTAGTCGACCTTGCCGTCGCCGTTCACATCCAGCCGCAGGGTGGTGATCCCGCCCGCGAAGGTCAGGGTCATTTCGCCGGCGTGCCTGGTGAAGGCGCCGACCAGGGTGAAGGCGTCGTCCGCCCCAAGCGGCCTGGCGTCGATGCCTGACAGGTCGATCCAGTCCCCCTCGGCGGCCGAGAAGTCATAGACCTGATCGGTCTCCAGCGTCGCGCCAAGGCTCTCCTGCAGCACCACGAACCGGTCCGCGCCGATGCCGCCGCGCAGCAGGTCATTGCCCGCCCCGCCGACGATCACATCATCTCCGTCGTTGCCGTTGATCGTGTCGACCCCGCCCTTGCCCGACAGCCGGTTCGCCCCGCTATTGCCCTGCAGGTTGTTGGCCAGATCGCCGCCGGCGCCGTCGAGATCTGCGCTGCCCTGCAGCTCCAGCCCCTCGATATGGAACCACAGGTCACTCACCGACCGCCAGGACCGCACGATGTCATAGCCCTCGTTCGCGAACTCGATGGCCGTGTCGTCCTCGCCGGCCTGGAACAGGTAGATATCGTTGCCGCCGTAGCCGTAGAGGGCGTCGTCGCCGGCCCCGCCGTCGAGGTAGTCGTTGCCCTCATTGCCTTCCAGCGCGTCGGCGCCGTCGCCGCCTTCCAACCGATCATTGCCGGTCCCGCCGCCCAGGTAGTCCGCGCCCGCGCCGCCGAACAGCTTGTCGCCGTCGGCCCCGCCGGTCAGCTGGTCATCGCCGTCGTCGCCGTTCAGCACATCGCCGCCGGCATCGCCCGACAGCACGTCGGCCCCGTCGCCGCCGTTCAGGACATCGCCCCTGTCGCCGCCGCTGATCGCGTCGTCTCCGGCCAGACCGTTCAGCACATCGTTGCCGATCCCGCCGGTCAGCCGATCGTCCGAGAACCCACCGTTCAGCACTCCGCCGGCCGCGCTCGCCGTGCGGTCCGCCTTGCCGTAGATGACCTGCGCTTTGCTGATGTAGTCGGTGGACGAAAGGTTGATCGTGTAAGAGATCGTCAGGTCGTCGATGCCGTCGCCGTTGACATCCCCGGCCTTCCCGGTCTCCGAGTTCAGATACCACTGGGCGCCCGGATCGCCCGTTATCGTGAAGCCGTTGCGGCCATCGAGCCCCGACAACGGCACGACCGGCGCGAAGGCCGCCGCGCCGAACACGACGTGGATCCGCCCCCATCCGAGATCGCCCAGGCCGACGCTGCTGACGGAGACATCGTCGAACCCGTCGCCGTTGATGTCGCCGACGCCGTTTACCGACATGCCCAGGAAGGCCTCGTTCTGTCCGTAAATCCGGAACCCGTCTGTTCCGTCGAGGGCGTCCACGTCGAGCAAGGCTCCGAAGCCCGCCGCCCCCTGATCGTCGCGGCCAAACACGATCCAGGCCCCCGCGGGCGACAGGTAGCTTTCGGCCCAGTTGTAGGTGGCCGAAACGATCAGGTCGTCGATATCGTCCCCGTTCACGTCGCCGGCCGAGGCGACGAACATTCCGGCCCAGAGCAGGTTCGAACCGCCGACGATCGAAAGCCCCGGCTCGGCGGAAACCTGCGCGAAGGTATAGCTGGCCGCGAAATCGCCCACGGCGGCCGTGTCGCGTCCGAAGACGACCCGCACGCCGCCGCCCTGTCCCTGGCCGAGGACCAGATCGCCAAGGCCGTCATGATTGATGTCCGCCGCCCCGGCCAGGACCCGCGAATAGGCGCCGATGTCGGTGATGGCGAAACCATTGCTTCCGTCCAGGTCGGCGACATCGATGAAGGGCGAAAAGTCCCCTTCGGTCGCCACATCCTTGCCGAACACGATGTAGGCGATGGTCGCAAAGTCGGCGTCGTAGCGGGTCAGCAGCAGATCGTTCAGGCCATCGCCGTTGATGTCGCCGACGCCGCTGATCTTGCTCCCCAGCAGGGTGTTCTCTTCGCCGCCTCCGATCATGAAGCCGTTCACGCCGTCCAGATCGCCGACATCGATCTCCGTCGCGCCCGGGCCGGCGGCCGGATCCCGGCCAAACAGCACATAGGCCCGACCCTCCCTGTAGGGTCCGAAAAAGCCCTGGGCGACGCTGTAGGCCTGGAACTGGGGGGCCGCGATCAGGACGTCGTCGAACCCGTCGCCGTTGATGTCGCCCAGCGGCGCCGTCGGCCGCCCGAAGCTGCCGAACAGCCCCTCGGCCCGGATGACCACCGCCGTCGGGGCGTCGAGGTGCTGGATCTCCAGCTCCTGCGGCCCGGGCCCCTGAACGGCGGCGTTACGTCCGAAGACGATGTAGCCGCTGCGCGGGGCGACGATCTCGCCGTAGGGGCCGGCATCGAACCCGTCCGCGGCGACGAACAGGTCGCCGACGCCGTCGCCGTTGAAATCCCCGACCCCCGTCAGCCCGCTGAAGAGCTGGCCATAGCGCCAGCCGACGATGCTGAAGCCGTCGCCGCTGTCGAGGGTCTGAAGGTCGAGAGTGGCGCTGAAAGCCATGAGCGAAGGTCCCGGTCATCGCGGCCCGGCGGGCCGCACGTCTGCAGGACAGTCCTCATAGGCAGTCTTCGCCGCCGTCGGCAGTGTACATCTTTGACCCTATCGACCGAACTCAGAGCAGCCAGTCGCCGCTCTCGCCGGTGACGTCGCCGTTGATCTTCATCTGGTAGTCGACCTTGCCGTCGCCGTTGATATCGAGGCGAAGCGTGGTGATCCCGCCCGCGAAGGTCAGGGTCATCTGGCCCGCCTGCTTGCTGAAGGCGCCGACCAGGGACAGCGTCCCGCCATAGGCCCCCGACAGGTCGAGGATATCGCCCTCGGCCGCGGAGAAGTCATAGACCTGATCAGTCTCCAGCGTCGCGCCGAAGGCGTGAGCGACGAGGAAGGTGTCGGCGCCCAGCCCGCCGCGTAGCAGGTCGTTGCCCAGCCCGCCGACGATGATGTCGTCGCCGTCGTTGCCGTTGATGGTATCGACCCCGGCTAGGCCCGACAGGGTGTTCGCGCCGCCGTTTCCCTGCAGGTTGTTGGTCCCGCTGTTGCCGCTGCCGTCGATATCGGCCGAGCCCTGGAGCTCTAGCCCCTCGATGTTGTCGCCCAGCACCCAGCCGTCCAGCGAGGTGCGGACGATGTCGTATCCCTCCCCCGACAGCTCCACCGTCTGATCGCCCGCGTCGTCGACGAGGTAGACGTCATTGGCCAGGCCACCTGTCATCACATCGGCGCCGGCCCCGCCATCGAGGTAATCATTGCCGTCGCCGCCGCTCAGGCTGTCGGCATCGCCGCCGCCGTCGAACCGGTCGTTACCCAGGCCGCCGACCAGGTCATCGGCTCCGAGCCCGCCGAACAGCTTGTCGGCGCCGTCTCCGCCGTCCAGGTCATCGACCCCGTCGCCGCCGTCGAGGATGTCGTTGCCCAGGCCGCCCAGCAGGTCATCCAGGCCGACGCCGCCATAGAGCTGATCGTTGCCCTCCCCGCCATCCAGGGCGTCATTGCCCACCAGGCCGCGCAGCACATCCTTGCCGCCGCCGCCTGACAGGCTGTCGGCAACACCCGCGCCGCTGACCGTCTCGTCCCCCGCCCCGCCGGTGAAGGTCACCGGATCGGACGCCCCGAACACCACATAGCTGGCGCCGGAACTGCCGCCGTTCGGGTCAGCTCCGGGAGCGCCTACGATCAGGTCATCGATGCCGTCGCCGTTGACATCCCCGGCCGCGGCGACCGAGCGGCCGCTGCGATCGCCTGGCGCCGCGCCGCTGATCTGGAAGCCGTTTGTCCCGTTCAGGGCCGAGAGACTTATGCTGGCGGCGAAGCCGGCGCCGCTGCCGAACACGACATAGCTGGCGCCGGAGTAGCTTCCATTCGGGTCGGCGGCATAGGCGCCGATGATCAGGTCAGCATAGCCATCGCCGTTGACGTCCCCGGCAGAGGCAACCGCGCGGCCACTGAGGTCGTAATTCGCCTCTCCGTCGATCCGGAAGCCGTTGGTCCCGTCCAGGGCCGAGAGCTCCAGGCTGGAGGCAAAGCCCGTGCTGCGTCCGAACACAACATAGGTGGCGCCAGAATAGCTGCCGCCCGGGTCAGCCAGCGCCGCGCCGATGATCAAGTCATCGATCCCGTCGCCATTGACATCCCCGGCCGCCGCGACCGCTCGACCGCTCTTGTCGTTGAATGCCACCCCATTGATCTGGAAGCCTGTGGTCCCATCAAGACCGGAGAGTTCGAGGGCGGCGGCAAAGCCTGTTGTTCTGCCGAACACCACATAGCTGGCGCCGGACGATCCGCCATTCGGAGCCGCGCCGTAGGCTCCAACAATCAGATCATCGATGCCGTCGCCGTTGACATCCCCGGCCGAGGCAACCGACTGGCCGCTGAAGTCGTAAGCCGTCTCGCCCCGGATCTTGAAGCCGTTGGTTCCATCGAGACTGCTGAGATTGAGGTTGGCGGCAAAGCCTGTGCTGCGCCCAAAGACCACATAGCTCGCGCCGGAGGAGACGCCATTCGGGTCAGCGCGGTCGGCGCCGATGATCAGGTCGTCGATGCCGTCACCGTTGACGTCCCCGGCCGAGGCGACCGACTGGCCGCTCAAGTCGGACGCCGCCTCGCCGCTGATCCTGAAGCCATTGGTTCCATCGAGGGTGCTGAGATCGACATTGGCGGCAAAGCCAGTGCTGCGTCCGAACACCACATAGGAAGCGCCAGTGTCGGGGCCGTTTGGGTCAGCGATATTGGCTCCGATGATCAGGTCATCGATGCCGTCGCCGTTGACGTCCCCGGCCGAAGCGACCGACCGGCCGCTTTGGTCATACGCCGCCGCGCCGCTGATCTTGAAACCATTGGTTCCATCAAGGGTGCTGAGGTTGAAGTTGGCGGCAAAGCCTGTGTTGCGTCCGAACACGACATAGGTTGCGCCAGACTGGCCGCCATTCGGGGAGGACAGGAAGGCCCCGACAATCAGGTCATCAATGCCATCGCCGTTGACATCCCCCGCCGAGGCAACGGAGTAGCCGCTGTAATCGCCAGCGGCTACTCCGCTGATCCTGAAGCCGTTGCTTCCATTCAGGTCAGTAAGGTTCAGGTTGGCGGCGAAGGGCATGCGCGGCTCCGGATGGCGTCAGCGCCCCTATTGACGCAACGATGTTATCTCAACAGTTCGGCAAGGACGTAAACCCGGAAAGCGCGGTATCTCCGCTTGTCGCCTACAGGGCCCGGTCGCCGCTATCGAGGGTGACGTCCCCGCTGACCTTCATCTGGTGGTCGACGTTGCCATCGCCCTGCCCCCTGCCCGCTTCCCACCGCGCGCAAAGCCTGCACAAATGTCAGGCAGCGGCGATTTGCGGTCGCCGACTCGTCAGGTTCGCGCGCGCGATGGCGCCGGACCCGGTAGTGAAGCGTTGAAGAGGCCGTCAGCGGCCCAAAGATTTCTGGGGGACTGAAGTTCAATTGGCCAATAGCCGCACCAACGACCAGAGCCAGGGCCAGACCCAGAGCCTCCCGATGGCCCAGCCCTTCTACACCCCGGGCGCCGCCTTCGATGAGATGTACGATCCCTCCAGCGCCGTGCGCGACCACTACGGCGTGATGCACGAGCGCCTGACCAGCCTCTCGGCCGAAGACCTCAACGCGCGCCAATCGACGCTGGAACGCAGCTTCCTGCTGCAGGGCATCACCTTCACCGTCTACGGCAATGAATCGACGACCGAGCGGATCATCCCCACCGACCTGATCCCGCGCATCATCCCCTCGACCGAGTGGGACACCATCGAAGCGGGCCTGACCCAGCGCCTGCGCGCCCTCAACATGTTCCTCGCCGACATCTACGGCGAGCAGCAAATCCTGATGGACGGTATCATCCCGCGCGACCTGGTCCTGGGCGCCCCCAGCTACCGCCGCGAGATGCAGCACCTCTATGTGCCGCACAAGGCCTACGCCAACGTCTGCGGGTCCGACCTGATCCGGGGCCAGGACGGCGCCTTCTATGTGCTGGAAGACAACCTGCGCGTCCCCAGCGGCGTCTCCTACATGCTGGCCAACCGCGACGCCGCCCGCCGCACCTTTCCCGGCGCCTTCCGCGCCGCCAGCGTGCGGCCCGTCGAGCGCTATCCCGACCTCTTGCTGACCACCCTGAAGTCGATGGCCCAGGACTGGCGGGCCGACCCCCAGGTCGTGGTCCTGACCCCCGGGGTCTACAATTCCGCCTACTACGAACACGCCTATCTCGCGCGCCTGATGGGCGTGCCGCTGGTCGAGGGCCGCGACCTCGTGATCCACGAGAACATGGTCTACATGCGGATGACCACCGGCCTGCAGCGGGTCGACGTCATCTACCGCCGCGTCGACGACGACTACATCGATCCCCTGACCTTCCGCCGCGACTCGAGCCTCGGCGTCGGCGGCCTGTTCAACGCCTACCGCGCCGGCAATGTGATGATCTGCAATGCACCGGGCACGGGTGTCGCCGACGACAAGGCGGTCTACGCCTACGTCCCCGAATTTATCCGCTACTACCTGGGCGAAGACGCCATCCTGCCTAACATCGAGACCTACCTCTGCCGCGAGCCGGCCCAGCTGAACCATGTGCTCGGCAACCTCGACAAGCTGGTGGTCAAGGCGGTCGGGGCCTCGGGCGGCTACGGCATGCTGATCGGCCCGCACGCGTCGAAGAAGGAACGCGAGGAGTTCGCCGACGCCATCAAGGCCGACCCCAACAACTACATCGCCCAGCCGACCATCCAGCTCTCCACCGCCCCCTGCCTGATCGACGGCCGGGTCGAGAGCCGCCACGTCGACCTGCGCCCCTTCATCCTGTCGGGCGAGAAGATCGTCGTCACCCCCGGCGCCCTGACCCGCGTGGCGCTGCGCAAGGGCAGCCTGGTGGTCAACTCCAGCCAGGGTGGGGGGTCCAAGGATACCTGGGTCCTGGGACCCGATGCAGAAGGATTGGGAGACATCGCGCCATGATGCTCGCCCGCGTCGCCGACAGCCTCTACTGGATGGGCCGCTATGTGGAGCGGGCCGAGCACGTTAGCCGCCTGGCCGACGTCACCCTCAACGCCACACTCGATCGTTCGATGGCCGCCAACGAGACGGCTCGCATCGCCCTCTCGGCCCTGGGCGACGACGTTACCGCCGCCGACGGCAACCTGTTCGAAACCGCCAAGGATCTGACCCTCGGGCACGACGACGCCAACTCGGTGCGCATGTCCCTGGCCCGGGCCCGCGAGAACGCCCGGCAGGTCCGCGACCAGATCACCACCGAGATGTGGGAACGGCTCAACATCCTCTATCTGCGGGTCACCGAGAGCACGGCCGAACGCACTTTCGACCGCCAGCACTCGGCCTTCCTGCACGACATCATCGCCGACCTGCACCTGTTCAAGGGCGCTGCCGACGCCACCATGAGCCACGGCGAGGGCTGGCGCTTCCTGATGCTCGGCGTCCACATCGAGCGGGCCCAGCTGATCGCCCGCCTGCTGCGCGCCGCCTTCGGCGACGGCGCGGTCCCCAGCGGCGACCATGTCACCCTGATGAACGTCCTGCGCATGGGCTGCGCCCTCGAACCCTACCTGCGCACCTACACGGCCGAGATCGAGCCCCGGCACATCCTCGACTTCCTGCTGTTCGACGAGGACTTCCCCCGCTCGATCCGCTTCGCGACCGCCCGCATCGAGGAAAGCATGGCCGACATCGCCAGCCACGTCGCCTTTGGCGGTCGCGGCCGGCCCGAACGCCTGGCCGGCCGCCTCAGCTCGCGCCTGGAGTTCACCGATCTGGAGGAACTGGAAGCCAACGGCGCCGCCGCCCTCCTGGCCAGCGTGGTGGCCGACTGCAGCCGCATCCACGAGGCCCTCTACCAGACCTTTGTCGCCTACCCCCTCGAGATGAGGTTGCCGGCCTGATGCTGCTCGATATCCGTCACGTCACCCGCTACCACTACGAGAAGAAGGTGCGCGAGAGCGTCATGGAGCTGCGCATGCAGCCCCAGAAGTCGATCCGCCAGCGGCTCATCAGCTTCGACCTCGAGCTCGAACCCCGGGCCCAGCTGTTCAGCTACATCGATCCCTTCGGCAACGCCGTGCACCACTTCGACGTGCCCCAGCCGCACGACGAACTGACCATCGTCGCCCGCGCCTGCGTCGAGACCCAGGCCCCGCCGGAACTGCCCGAACACCTCGACCTCGGCGAATGGGACCGGTTGAAGAGCAGCTTCACCCAGGCCGAATGCTTCGACTTCCTGCACCCGCACGGCTTCACCCACATGAGCCCGGCCCTGCAGGACTTCATGCAATCCAAGGCCCTTGAAGCCAGCCAGATCCGCGACCCGCTCAGCCGCCTGCGTTACCTTAACCAGACCATCTACGCCTGCTTCGCCTACGAGCCGGGCGTCACCCGCGCCGATAGCAAGATCGATGAGGCGCTGAAGCGCGGCGGCGGCGTCTGCCAGGACTTCGCCCACATCATGATCACCATCGCCCGCAGCTGGGGCCTGCCTGCCCGCTATGTCTCCGGCTACCTGTTCACCGACCGCAAGGGCGGCGACCGCTCCGATCCCGACGCGACCCATGCCTGGGTCGAGGTCTTCCTGCCCAGCCACCGCTGGGTCGGCTTCGACCCGACCAACAACATGCTGACCTGCGAACGCCACGTCGCCGTCGCCATCGGCCGCGACTACGGCGACGTCCCCCCTTCGCGCGGCGTCTACAAGGGCAATAGTGAAAGCGAGCTGGCCGTCGACGTCTCGGTCACCAAGGCCAAGTCCGCCGTCGCCGAACCCGAGTTCTTCAACCTCCCCCGCCCCACCTTCCGAGGCGGCCGGAGACGCGGCGTCGACGCCTTCCGCGAAGAGCAGCAGCAGCAACAACAGCAGTAGGTTTCGGGGTGGTCGTTTTCGACAGCCGGACGGGTCGCTTTGACCTGTCTGGTGGGACAGAATAACCCTTTGAATCAATGACTTAACCGCATAGAGTCGGCGACTTTTACCCTCCCTCGCCGATCTGCGGTATAATGGTGGCGCCGCTTCGATAGCGTCGGGGGAAAACGCTCATGTTTGTCGGACACTACGCCGCCGCCCTGGCCGCCAAGGCCGTCGAGCCCCGCGCCCCGCTCTGGACCCTGATCGCCGGCGCCCAGCTTATCGACATCGGCTGGGCCGGCCTTGTCATGGCCGGCGTCGAAAAGGTCCGCTTCAACCCCGAGCTCCCCGGCAGCCCGCTGGAGCTCTACCACATGCCCTGGACCCACAGCCTGCCGGCCGTGCTGGTCTGGTCCCTCGCCGCCCTTGCCCTCTGCCGCTGGTTGCTGCGCCTGCCCTGGGGCGCCTGCATCGCCGTCGCCTTAGTGGTATTCAGCCACTGGGCCCTCGATTTCCTGGTCCACCGCCCCGACCTCGAACTCTGGATCGGCGGGCCCAAGGTGGGCCTCGGCTGGTGGGACTACCCCGACGCCGAGAAGACCCTGGAGATGGGCCTGATCGCCCTGACCGGCGGCGCCTGGCTGTGGAGCCGCGGGGCTTGGAACCGCTCCCCCTGGCCGCCGCTGCTGTTCATCGCCTTCCTCACGGTCCTGCAGATCGTAGGCAGCCTGACCATCCCGACCGGCGAGGCCGCCGCCTACGGGCGCACGGCTCTGGTAGTCTATCTTGTGGTGGTCGCCATCGCCGCCCTGGCCGACCTCGGAAAGCCCAAGCCCCAACCGAGCTGAATCCGCATTACCAAGGTTTCACTGGACCTCGCCGGCATCACCGAGATTAGTAGTAGTCATGACTACTAATAGCGAAGCGCCTGAAGCCGCCCTCGCGGGCCTGGGCTTCACCGACACCGAAGCCCGGGTCTACTGCGAGCTGGTCCGCGCCGGCCCGGCCACCGGCTATCGCCTGGCCAAGGCCATCGGCAAGGCCCCGGCCAACACCTACCAGGCCCTCGAAGCCCTTTCGCAGAAGGGCGCGGTCCTCACGGAGGACGCCGAGGCCAAGACCTGGCGCGCTGCTCCGCCCGCCGAGCTGGTCAGCGCCCTCGACGCCGCCCACGCCCGCAAGAGCGCCCAGGCCCTCGACGCCCTGAGCCGCCTGCCCGCCACGGCCACCGACCCCCGCCTCTACGCCCTGCGGACGCCCGAGCAGGCCTACGCCCGGGCCCGGGCGATGATCTCCGCCGCCCGCCAGATCGTGCTCTTCGACCTCTCACCCGCCCCTTGGGACGCCCTGCGCCCCGACCTGGAACGAGCCCATGCCGCCGGCATCACCGTCGCCGGCCTGCTCTACCGCCCGGTCTCCAGCCCGGTGACGACCGTCCTTTCCCGTGGCGCCGACGTCGTCCTGGACCGCTGGCCGGGCCAGCAGGTGACCATCGTCGCCGACGCCGCCGAGCACCTGAACGCCCTCATCGCCCACGACGGCGAGCGCCTGATCCAGGGTGTCAGCGCCGACAGCCCTTTCCTGGCCTGCCTGCAGCACAGCGGCCTTTCGGCCGAGCTGCGCCTGGGCCGCATCGCCCCCACCGAAGATCCCCTCGCCGAGGTGTCCCTGCTCGCCCAGCGCCCCTCGGGTTTCCTCAAGCTCATCGGAGAAGCCGAATGATCCGCACCCTCGCCGCACCCCTCTGTCTTTCCGGCGCCATCCTGGCCTTTGCCGCCCTGCCGGCTCAGGCCGACGATCTCAGCGACCTCAAGGACCGCTACATCGCCTGGCGCGGCGGCCCCGCCTTCCAGAAGGCCACCGGACTGGAGGTCGAGGGCATCGCAGACAACGGGACCTACAGCGGCAAGGCTCACCGCTGGCAGACCCCCGGCCGCCTGCGCGAGAGCGCCGCCTTCGGCGCCTTTGTCATGGACAGCTACACCGGCCCCGACGGCGCCTGGACCCGCACCCTCAGCGGCCAGGTCGAGGCCCCAAGCGCCGCCGAGCAGACCGCTGCTCGCCGCCGCGCCCTGCTGACCTTCGACGACGCCCTGCAGGGCCAGGACGGCGCCAGGGTGACCCTGGCCCCCGCCGAAACCTTCGACGGCAAGGCCGTTCGCCCCCTTCGGGTCGCCTTCGACGGCCCCGACTACTACGAGCTGTTGATCGTGCCCGCGACTGGAGAGCTGGTCGCCCTGCGCCAGGTCGAGGACGGCCGCCCGACCCTGGTCCGCTACAGCGACTGGCGCATGGTCGAGGGCGTCCGCATGGCCTTCGGCGAGGAACAGCACACCGCAGACGATCCCCTGAGGATCACCTACCGCATCAGCCGCGTGGACATCGATCCGCGCCCGGCCGCCTCGGTCTGGACCCGGCCGGAGCCCGTCCGGATCTACGCGTTCAAGCCCGGCGTCGATCACACCGCCCCGGTGGGCTTCGACTTCTTCGCCGGCAACCGCGTCTACATCCCGGCCAACGTCAATGGCCTGGACACCCACGTCATGCTCGACAGCGGGGCCGAGGCCACGGTGCTCGACCAGACCTGGGCCGCCGCCCACGGCATCAAGCCGACCGGCAAGGTCGTGGCGGTCGGCACCGGCGGCGTGCAGGAGGCCCAGCTGGCCAGTGGCGTCACCATCCGCATCGGCGACCTGGAGCTGAAGAACCTCACCGTCGCCCTGATCGACCTGTCGGCGGTCGAAAAGCTGATCGGCCGTCCCATGCCGGTGGTGTTGGGCAAGGAGGTGTTCAACGAGCTGGTCGTCAATCTCGACTTCGAGGCCAAGACCATCGCCTTCCATGAGCCGGCCACCTTCAAACCGCCGGCCGGCGCGGCGGAGACGCCGATCCTGACCGCCAACGGCCTGCGTTCGGTTCCCGTCTCCATCGAGGGCGCGCCGCCGATCCAGCTCGACTTCGACATCGGCAACGGCTCGCCCCTGCTGCTCTATTCGGCCTGGTGGAAGCCCGCCGGCCTGCTGGACGACGGCCGTCCGCAGTCGCTGGGCCTGTCGGGCGCGGTCGGCGGCCTGAAGGAGCGCAAGCTGACGACGGTGCGCAGCCTGACCTTCGGCGGTGTCACCTTCAAGGACATCCCGGCGGTGCTGTTCGAGGACAACGGCGACTCCTCGGAGAGCAACCGCACGCTGGGCAACGTCGGCCTTCCGATTCTGTCCCGCTTCCGCCTGTTCGTGGACTACCCCAACGACCGCCTGTGGCTGATCCCCAACGCCGCGGCCGTGCCCGGCCCCTTCCAGAAGGAGGTCACCGGCCTGCGCATCGAAGCCGCACCGGAGGGGGCCAGGATCACCTTCATCGCCCCGGGATCGCCGGCGGCCAAGGCCGGACTGAAGGTCGGCGACGTCGTGACCGAGCTCGACGCCACGGCGGTCATAGGCTCCAGCGGCCTGATGGCCCGGGTCCGCGCCAAGAAGGCGGGCGAGACGCTGACGGTGAAGCTGGCCACCGGCGAAACCAAGGTCCTGACCCTGGCGCCCTACTACTAGGCCCCGACCATCGCCAGCCACTCGTCCTCGGTCATCACCTGGATGCCCAGCTCGGTCGCCGTCTTCAGCTTGGAGCCGGCGCCGGGTCCGGCGACAACCAGGTCGGTCTTCTTCGACACCGAGGACGACACCTTGGCCCCCAGGGCCTCGGCCTGGGCCTTGGCCTCGTCGCGGGTCATCCGTTCGAGGGCGCCGGTGAAGACGACCGTCTTGCCGGCCACCGCCGTGTCGGTCTTGGGCTTCTCGGCGTCCTGGACGGTAAGCTGGTCATACAGCCGCTGGACCATGCCCCGGTTGTGATCCTCGGCGAAGAAGGCGGCCGCCGCCTCGATCACCGCATCGCCGATCTGGTCCAGAGCGTCGAGCTCGGCCACCGCCTCGTCGTCCCGCGCCGCCACCTTGTCCATGGCTGCCAGGAAGTCGGCCGCCGTGCCGTAACCCCGGGCCATGACCAGGGCCGTCTGCTCGCCGATGTGGCGGATGCCGAGGCCGTAAATGAAGCGGTCCAGCGGGATGGTCCGCCGGCTCTCGATGGCGGCGAACAGGTTGGCGACGCTGGTCTCCCCGGCCCGGTCCCTGTCCTTCAGCTTCTTCAGGGACAGCCTGTCCCGGGCCTCCAGGGTGAAGATGTCGGCCGGCTCGCGGATCAGCTCGTCCTCGTAGAAGGCCGAGAGCTGCTTTTCGCCCAGGCCTTCGATGTCGAAAGCCCTGCGGGAGACGAAATGCTTGAGATGCTCGATCCGCTGGAAAGGACAGGCCAGTTCGCCCGAACAGCGCCGCACCACCGTCTCGGCCCCCGTGGCCGTGGTCTCACGAACCAGCGGCGTCTGCAGCGGACAGGGGCAGACGTGCGGAAACTCGAACGGAACAGCGTCGGCCGGCCGGGCCTCGGGGATCGAGGCGACGATCTGCGGGATGACGTCGCCGGCCCGCTGGACGATCACCGTGTCGCCGACCCGCAGGTCCTTGCGGGCGATCTCGTCGCCGTTGTGCAGGGTGGCGTTGGTCACCGACACCCCGCCGACGGTCACGGGCTTGAGCCGGGCCACCGGCGTCACCGCCCCGGTGCGCCCGACCTGCAGGTCGATGGCTTCCAACACGGTCCGGGCCTGCTCGGCCGGGAACTTGCGGGCAATGCCCCAGCGCGGGGCCCGCGAGACGAAGCCCAGCCGCCGCTGCCAGTCGAGGTTGTCGACCTTGTAGACCACCCCGTCGATGTCATAGCCGAGGTTCGGCCGCGCCGCCTCCATGGCCGCGTAGGCGGCCAGCAGCCCCGCGGCGCCATGGACCAGGGTTGACTGCGGCGTGGTCTGGAAGCCCCAGCACTTCAGCTTCTCGAGCGCCTCCCACTGGCTGTCGGCGAACTTCTCGCTGAGCAGGCCCCAGGCGTAGGCGAAGAACTTCAACGGCCGCTTGGCCGTGATCGTGCTGTCGATCTGGCGCAGGGAGCCCGCCGCCGCGTTACGGGGATTGGCGTAGGTCTTGTCGCCCGCCTCGGTCGCGGCGGCGTTCAGCGCGGCGAACTCGGCATGGCCCAGATAGACCTCGCCCCGCACCTCGATCACCTCGGGCCAGCCTGAGCCCGACAGCCGGTGCGGAATGTCCTTGATGGTTCTCAGGTTGGCCGTGACGTCCTCACCGACACGGCCATCGCCCCGCGTCGCCCCCTGGACCAGCACGCCCTTCTCATAGCGGATCGAGGCCGACAGCCCGTCGATCTTGGGCTCGGCCGTATAGCTGATCGGCGTCTCATCCAGCTTCAGAAACCGCCGGATCCGGGCATCGAACTCCAGAGCGTCCTCATCGGAGAAGGCGTTGTCGAGGCTCAACATCGGCGTGCCGTGCGTCACCGGCGAGAACTGCTCGGCGCGCGGCGCACCCACCCGCGTGGACGGTGAGTTCTCGCGGATCAGGTGCGGAAAGCGGTCCTCGATGTCGAGGTTGCGCCGCTTGAGGGCGTCGTATTCGGCGTCGCTGATCGTCGGCGCATCGTCCTGGTGATAGGCCAGGTCATGCCGCGTGATCTCATCGGCGAGCCGGGTCAGTTCTTCAACGGCTTGGGCTTCGGTGAGATCGGCGACGGGAGTCATGCCGGGATTTGTAGCGACGACAGCCGACGCATCAACGGATTCCTTCTCCCGTTTGTCGGGAGAAGGACCAGCCGCTAGGCGGCGATCAGAGCGCGGGCGGCGGCGCGGGCCTCCGGCGTCACTGCCGCGCCGGACAGCATGCGGGCGATCTCTTCCTCGCGGGCGTCGGGGGACAGGGTCTCGACCGAGGTGCGGGTCTTTTCGCTGTCGCCAGCCTTGGCGATGCGCCAGTGGGCGTCGCCGCGCGCCGCGACCTGGGGTGAGTGGGTCACGACCAGGACCTGGGCGCCGCTGGCCAGGCGTTTGAGGCGCAGGCCGACCGCGTCGGCCACCGCCCCGCCGACCCCCTGGTCGACCTCGTCGAAGATCATCAGCGGTTGCGGGCCATCGCCGCGCCCGGCCAGCGCCGCCTTCAGGGCCAGGGCGAAACGGGCCAGTTCGCCGCCCGAGGCGATGGCTTCCAACGGGCCGAACGGGGCGCCGGGATTGGTGCTGATTTCGAAGGCGATGCGGTCGAGGCCCGAGGGGCCGGCGCGGTCTTCCACCAGCGGCTCGACGGCGACCTGGAAGCGGGCCTTTTCCAGCTTCAGCGGGGTGAGCTCGGCCATCACGGCGGCGGTCAGCCGGTCGCCGGCGGCGCGGCGCTCGGCCGACAGGCGGCGGGCGGCCGTGAAGTAGGCGTCGCGGGCCCAGTCCTCGGCCGCCTCAGCCGCCTTGAGGGCCTCGCCGTTGCTCTCGATGGCGGCCAGGTCCTTGGCGAACCGCACCCGAAGGTCCGGCAGATCCTCGACCGCGCAGCTGAGCTTGCGAGCCATGGCGCGCAGGGCGAACAGTCGCTCCTCGGCCTGTTCCAGCCGTTGCGGATCCAGTTCGAAGGCGTCGGCGGCGGCGTCGATGGCGGCGGCGGCCTCCTCCGCCTCATTGACCGCCCGGTCGATGATCTCCTGCGCCGCCGTCAGCCGTGTCAGCGCCGCGCCGCCATCGCCGGCCCCGGCCTGGACCGCTCGTTCGCGCGCCCGCTCCAGAGCCCGGAAGGCGGTGGCCAGGCGGCTGCCGATCTGGCCGGCCTCGATGGCCTCACGGGCGGCGGAGATGTCGGCCAGAGCCTTTTCGGCCGCGCCCAGCAGGGCCCGTTCCTCGGCCAGCTCGGCCTCTTCGCCCAGGCGCGGCGCCAGCTGGTCCAGCTCCGACAGCCGCAGGGTGATTTCCTCGACCTCGGCGGCGGCCCGGTCGGCCTTGTCGCGCAGGTCCCGCAGGGCTTCCCGCGCCGAGCGCCAGGCGCTCCAGGCGGCGGTGACCGCCTCGACCGACACCTGGCCGTAGGCGTCGAGCAGCCGGCCGTGGGTGCGGGCGTCGAGCAGGCCGACGGTCTCGTGCTGACCGTGCACCTCGAGCAGCAGACCGCCGATCTCCTTGAGGGTGGCGACACTGGTCGCCTGGTCGTTGACGAAGGCTCTGGAGCGGCCATCGGCCGACAACTGGCGGCGCAGCACCAAATCCTCGTGCGGCGAGTAGTCGAGGCCCTTCTCGTCCAGCAGACCCCAGACCGCGTGATCGGCCGCCAGAGCAAACATGGCCGTCGCCGCCGCCTGGGCCGCTCCGCGCCGCACCAGACCGGCGTCGGCGCGGGCGCCGGTAGCCAGGCCCAGGGCGTCGAGGATGATGGACTTGCCGGCGCCCGTTTCGCCGGTCAGGGCGGTCAGACCGGGGCCGAACGACAGGTCGAGCTGTTCGATCAGCACGACATCGCGGATGGTGAGGCCGATCAGCATGCGGTCAGCTTCGTCTCGAATCGGGTTCGCTCAAAGCTCCGCGCACGGCGAAGCAGACGAATGACTAGCACGAGAACAAGGCGGGAACAAACCTTCTCGCCGAACCTGCCTCTAGCGCGTCGGCGGCGCGGGCGTCTCGGCGATCGGGTCAGCGGTCGGCGGCGGCGGCTCGGTGCCCGGCGGGGTCACCGGCGGCTGCGGCTCAGGCGTCTGGATTGGCGCGCCGGGGGCTGAGGCGGACGGCGCCGGCGCGTTGGTTTCGGCCGGCGGCGCGATGGTCTGGCTCTTGTTCTTGCCAGTTCCCGTCACGCGCTGCAGCAGGCTGCGCTTGGCGCCAGGGGTCAGCGGGGCGACCGCCGGCTGCAAACCCTTGTCGGTCAGCAGCTTGTAGCCTTCGCCGTACCAGGGATCGTCGCGGAAATTGTAGCCAAGCATGGCGCCGGTGCGCTGCGCCTCGCCGACCAGGCCGACGGTCAGGTAGGCCTCGATCAGACGGTAGAGGGCTTCCGGCGCATGGCTGGTGGTCTGGTACTTGTCGATCACCGTCCGGAAGCGGCCGATGGCGGCGATGGTCTGGCCTTCGCGCAGGTACCAGCGCCCGACCTCCATCTCCTTGCCGGCCAGCTGGTCGTAGACCATGTCCAGCTTGTACTGGGCGTCGATGGCGTACTCGCTCTTGGGGAAGCGCAGCTGCACGTCGCGCAGAGCCACCAGGGCCTGTTCGGTGGCGGCCTGGTCACGGCCGACGTCGACGATTTGCTCGAAGTAGCAGATGGCCTTCAGATAGTAGGCGTACGGCGTCGAGGGGTTGCCCGGGTACAGGTTGATGAACCGGTCGGCGTTCTCGATGGCCTCGGCGTAGTTGTTGGCCTGGTAGTTGGCGTAGGCCGTCATCAGAATCGCCCGACGGGACCATTCCGAATAGGGGTGCTGACGCTCCACTTCCTCGAAGTAGGAGATGGCGTCGGCCCAGCGCCGGTTGTCCAGGCGGTCGGCGCCGGTGGCGTAGAGCAGCTCGACGGGGCGCTCGATATAGGCCAGGCGAGGCTTGGGCTTTTGGGCAGCGCAGCCGGTAGCGACCAGGGCCCCCGCGATGGCGGCGGCGAAGATGGCCTTACGGCTCCAGGAAAGAGGCAGCACGAACCCTCACAATCGTAATCCAACGCGGGCGCCCCCGCGCCGTCGGAACAGGTATCTACACCACGCAAGGGCGGGCGCAAATGTGGCGATTTGCGGAGATTTCGGCGCTGGCTTGATTGCAGGCCGCAAGGCTAGGCTGGCGGCGCGTTCGGGGGGGATGAGTATGCTGTTTATGGGTCTGATGATCCTGGTCGGGATCTTCCGCACTACCTGGTGGGAAATCGCCGTGGTCGCCGCCGGCCTGGCGCTGGTGAAGGTGCTGATCGCCATCGTCGGTCAGTACGGGATCGCCGAGACAATCGTGGCCTTTGTGATCCAGTTCGTCACCCTGCTGGCCATCGGCTATGCCGCCCGCTTCATCGCCTGGCTGGTCGCTGGCAACCGGAACGCGCCCGGCCGCACCAGCCGGGTGGAGGGCTTCTTCGGCGAACGTAGGAAGAAGTAGCGCCTAGACCGCCTGGGCCAGTTCCTGGGTCCAGGTGCGGACGCGCCAGGCGTCCGGATTGGCCAGCAGAGCGCGGACCACCAGGTTGTTCAGGCCATGGCCGGCGTAGAGGCCGTCGAAACGGCCCAGAATCGGCATGCCCAGCACATAGAGGTCGCCGACCGCGTCCAGCGCCTTGTGGCGCACGAACTCGTCCGGGCGGCGCAGGCCTTCCGGGTTGAGGATGCGGTCGCCGTCGAGGACAACGGCGTTGTCGATCGAGCCGCCGCGGGCCAGGCCGATGGCGCGCAGGGCTTCCACTTCGCGCACGAAGCCGAAGGTGCGGCAGTCCGCCAGTTCCTCGCGGAACGACTCTTCGTCGACGACCAGGTCGACGCGTTGGGTGCCGATCGGGGCGGCGTCGAACTTGATCTCGAAGGCGACTTCGAACTGCTCGGCCGGGGCCAGGCTGGCGCGCTTGTCGCCTTCCTGCACTTCGACGGTGTCGAGCATCTCGATGTAGCGGCGGGCCGCTTCCTGGCGGCGGCGGCCGACCCGGTCGAGGATCTCGATGAAGGGTTGCGACGAGCCGTCGAGGATCGGCAGTTCCGGACCGTCGAGCTCGACGATGGCGTTGTCGATGCTGAGGGCGGCCATGGCGGCCATCAGATGTTCAATGGTCGAGACGGTGACGCCGGCGTCGTTGCCGATGACGGTGCCCAGCTGGGTCTTCACCACAGCTTGGGGCGAAACGCGCACGGCGTTGTCGCGGTCACGCACGTCAGTGCGGACGAAGGTGATGCCGGCGTCGGGCGCGGCGGGGCGGATCGAAACGCGGACGTGCTCACCGGTGTGCAGGCCCAGGCCCGCGAAGATCGCGGGGCCGCCGACGGTGTGCTGATGGTATGCCGAAACGGACAAGACCGATCCTTGAACTGTTGCTGCGCGACCGAACTGATCGCATCACGCCCCGTCGTCCTTGTAGGCGTCCCTTCGCAATGCAGCAAAGCAAGAGCTGTTTCGAATTGTTACGCGGCGAAAGGTCTGATTTTGTTAATCTTTCACCCGTCGCGCGAAGGTCAAAAATTAGTCAGCCAAGGACCCTTTTCAAGGCCGGCAAGGTAGTCTGAACCGCGATGGCGAGCGGAGCCGGCAAGGCGTCCAGATCGAACCAGTCCATGCCACCGTGCTTTTCCGGCTCGAGATTGACCGGCTCGCCGGTGAAACTCTCGGCCAGATAGGTCGGCGCCACCCAATGTTCCGGCGTGTCCGAGTCGATCTGGTCGGTGACGCAGAGCAGGCGCAGCTTCCCCAGCACAAGCCCCGTCTCCTCGGCCACCTCGCGGCGCAGGGCGTCCTCGATGGGTTCGAGGAAGTCGATCTTGCCGCCAGGAATGCTCCAGTGTCCGGCCTCGGGATGGCGCAGCCGGCGCAACAGCAACAGCCGGCCGTCACGGACGATACAGGCGCCCACGCCCAGTCTCGGCTCAGCCATGGTGCGCCAACCGTTTCACAAGCAGGAGCGTCATCAGGCCGCTGTTCCATTCTTCGTCGGGATAGCGATCCGCTTCGCGATAGCCCCGGCCGGCGTAGAAGGCTTGGCTCCGGGTGTTGAAGGTGTCGGTTTCGAGCCGGACCGTGGGGAAGCCGGCGGCGGCGATCGCCTGCTCGGCCTTGTCCATCAGCCGTCGGCCAACGCCCGTCCGCACGTCGGCTGCCCGAACGTGCAGGGCATTGACGAAATCGCCCTCCCAGTCGACGAAGCCGACGACCTCGCCACCGCGCTCGGCGAGCCAGAATTCGAGACCGCGCCGGCCGACGTAGTCCGCCGGGCGGCGCTCGGAAAGGAAGGCCTGAGCCGCCTGCGAAGTGAGTTGCGGCAACCAGGTGCTTTCGAAGGTGTCGTACAGGATCGCCTCAAGCGCCGGCCCGTCGGCGGTGACCGCCGGGCGCAGGACAAGGGTGGGATCGGCATCCATCAAAAAAACTTGAGTCCGCCGCGGCATCCACCGCAACGGACTCTCGCTTGGATCAGATTGTCCGGACCGCTGGCGCGGCCCGATGATCAGTTGGCCAGGCGGCGCAGGAACGAGGGGATTTCCAGGTCGTCCCCTTCCTCTTCCTGATGCACATCCTCGACCGGCTGACGGGCCGGAGCGGCCGCGCCGCCGCCGAAGGCCGCGCGGGCCTGGGGCGGAGGAGACTGCTCGTAGGCCGAGGGCTGACGGCGGCCGCCGAACAGGCTCATCCAGCCGGTCTTGCGCTCCTCGCGGGGCTCGAAGTGCGGGTCGATGGTGAAGTCCTCATCGGCCGGCGCCTCATCGACCAGCGGATCGACGATCAGGGTGCGCTGCTGCGGCGGGGCCACGGCGGCGGTGCGGATTTCGGGCTGGCGGACCGGTTCGTCGAACAGGCCGTAGTCGGCGGCCAGCGGCGCGGGTTCCGGTTCGATGATGGCCGGGCCAGCGATGGTGACCGGCTCGGGGCGGATGGCTTCCGGCTCCGGCGCGGCGGGGGCCGGCTGGCTCCAGTACTGCTGGGCCGGTTCCGGGACGGATGCGACGACCGGCTCGGGACGGGCCGCGGGGGCCGGTTCCGGGGCGCGCATTTCCGGGGCGATCAGCGGCTTGGCGCCGGTGTTGCGGGTGCGGCTGGGTTCGATGGCGGCCATCGAGGCGCCGTCCATGCCGGTGGCGACCACCGAGACCCGGATGACCCCTTCCAGCGACGGATCGAAGGCGGCGCCGAAGATGACGTTGGCGTCCTGGTCGACCTGCTCGGTGATGGCGTTGGCGGCCTCGTCGACTTCCAGCAGGGTCATGTCCAGGCCGCCGGTGACGTTGACCAGCACGGCCTTGGCGCCCTTGAGCGACACTTCGTCGAGCAGCGGGTTGGCGATGGCGTTCTGGGCGGCCATCAGGGCGCGGTCCTCGCCGGTCGCTTCCCCGGTGCCCATCATCGCCTTGCCCATCTCGGTCATCACCGTGCGGACGTCGGCGAAGTCGAGGTTGATCAGGCCGGGCAGGACCATCAGGTCGGTGATCGAGCGGACGCCCGAGTGCAGCACCTGGTCGGCCATGCCGAAGGCTTCGGCGAAGGTGGTCTTCTCGTTGGCGATCCGGAACAGGTTCTGGTTCGGGATGACGATCAGGGTGTCGACGTAGCGTTGCAGCTCCGCGATCCCGGCGTCGGCCAGACGCATGCGGTGGCGGCCTTCGAAGTGGAAGGGCTTGGTCACCACGCCGACCGTCAGGATGCCGCGCTCACGAGCGCACTTGGCGATGATGGGGGCAGCCCCGGTGCCGGTGCCGCCGCCCATGCCGGCGGTGATGAAGACCATGTGGGCGCCATCGAGGTGCTCGCCGATCTCGACGGTGCTCTCTTCGGCGGCGCTCATGCCGACTTCGGGGTGGGCGCCGGCGCCGAGGCCCTGCGTCACCTGGACGCCGAGCTGGATGCGCAGCGGCGTCTTGCTGAAGGCCAGCTGTTGGGCGTCCGTGTTCGCGACAACGAACTCAACGCCCTCGAGGCCGGCTTCGATCATGTTGTTGACGGCATTGCCGCCGGCGCCGCCGACTCCGAAGACCACGATACGCGGCTTCAGTTCGGTGGTTTGAGGAGCGTAAAGCTTCATGTCTTGGACCCCGCGTCCTTTGAAAGTCGTTGGCCACGGCCATCAGCGACCCACCCGCTGATATGCCTTACGACCCGTTAACTAGACGGCCTGCATCGTTAATCGGCAGTTAATCCGCTTACCGTGAGTCGGCCCCCGGGCCAGCCGTGAACTGAGGATTTTTGTTGCAACATAAGGGCTTGCGCGAATCGCGACGGCTGGTCGCAGCTATCAACAGTTGTGGGTGAGCCCAAGTTTTCGGGGATAGTTGAGTCGGAAGTGAGTCAGGACCGACTCAAACCGCTTGGCCCGGATTGGATCAGGACCACCAGCCGAGGAGCGAGGTGCGGGTGCGCCCCTGGGACGTGATCAGGCTGATCAGCGGCGCATGGGCCGCGCGGAACAGCGTCAGGGCCCCGGGAACGGGGCGATATCCGTGCAGGGACCGCCCCTCCCGCTGGAACAGCAACAGGCCGCCCCACTCCGAGCGCCAATCAGGCGGATCGAGATCGAGTAGAAAGCCGCCGGCGGCGCCCTCGGGCAGCAGGTCGGGCAGCGCCTCACCGGGCTTGAGCGACAGGGTGCGGCTCTGGACCACCACGGGCCCGGCATAGTCATCGGCCGCCGCCGCGAGCAGCGCCATGTCGGGATCGGAAAGCTCCGCAGCCTCGAGGAAGCCCTCGACCCGTAACGGCCTGTCGGTCACGCCTGGAGCCCCCGCTCGAACATTACGAGAGTTTAACATCAGGCTTGAAGCGGTGACTAGGCCGTGGACTCAACCTTCCTGATCCATAGCCGTGAACAGACGAGAGCGATGGCGGCGA
>NZ_JBYCZQ010000011.1:0-151816 GCF_057586315.1 Caulobacter sp. SRI_014
CGACACGCTCGACGGCGGCGATGGCATCGATACGGCGGTCTTCGCGGGTCCCGCGTCGAACTACATCATCACCGGGGTGCTGGGTGGCGCCATGACTATTGCCGGCGCCGGCGTTGACACCTTGAACGGGATCGAGCGCCTGCTGTTTGACGGTGTCGCCTACGGCTCGCCGACGGAGGGACCGGACACCCTGTTGGGCGGGAATCTCGCTGATATGCTTGGGGGCCTGGGCGGCGATGACAATCTCCAGGGTCTCGGCGGCGACGACCTGCTGTCCGGCGGAGCGGGCGCCGACGATCTGGTCGGCGGCGACGGCGGCGACCTGCTCGACGGAGGGACCGGAGCGGACCAGCTGGCCGGCGGGGCCGGCGACGACCGCTATGTGGTCGACAACATTGCCGATCAGGTCACCGAGGCCTTGAGCGAAGGCGATGACCTGGTCAGCGCCAGCATCAACCATACGCTGGCCGACAATGTCGAGCGGCTGACGTTGCTGGCGTCGGCGGCGATCAACGGAACCGGCAACGGGCTGGACAACACCCTGACCGGCAACGGCGGGATCAACAGCCTGTCGGGGCTGGATGGTGACGACACGCTGCTGGGACTGATCGGGGCCGACGTGCTGCTCGGAGGGGCCGGCGACGACCTGCTGGACGGCGGAGCGGGCGCCGATCAGATGACCGGCGGCGCGGGCGACGATCGCTATGTCGTCGACGCCGCCACCGACAAGACCAACGAAGCTCCCGGTGAGGGAACCGATCACGTCATTTCATCGGTCAGTTGGACGCTTGGCGAGAATATCGAGAACCTGACTCTGACCGGACTGAACGCCGCGCGGGGCTACGGCAACGCCCTAGACAATGTGATCGTCGGCAATGAGCGGACCAATGACCTGCGCGGGTTCGACGGGGACGACAGCCTGGACGGCGGCGAGGCGGCCGACAGCCTGGATGGCGGCGCGGGAGATGACCTGCTGGCCGGCGCCGGCGGCATCGATCGCATGTTCGGCCAGGCCGGCGACGATGTCCTGCACGGCGGCCTGGCGGCCGACCTGCTGGAGGGCGGCGACGGGGCCGACCGGCTGGATGGCGGCGGCGGGGCCGACCAAATGAAGGGCGGAGCGGGCGACGACGTATTTGTCGTCGACGCCGCGACCGACAAGCCGACCGAACTGGCCGGGGCCGGAACCGACACAGTGGAGGCCAGTCTGTCCTGGACGCTGGGAGGCCATCTGGAGAACCTGGTCCTGGTCGGCAACGGCGCGGCGCGCGGCTATGGCAACGCGCTCAACAACACGATCCTGGGCAGCGCCCGCAGCAGCGACCTCAAGGGTCTGGACGGGGATGACTTGCTGGACGGGGCTGAGGGCGCCGACACTCTGGATGGCGGGGCGGGAACCGATATCCTGATCGGCGGCATCGGCAACGATCGGCTGACCGGCGGAACCGGGGCCGACCTGTTCAAGGCGGTTCAGGCCTCGGTCGGCCTTTCGACCCTGCTGCAGACCAAGGATGTCGATACCGTAACCGATCTATCTTTCGGCCAGGGCGACGTGCTGGACCTGTCGGCCATCGACGCCAACGCCGGGCTGGCGGGCGACCAGGCGTTCGTGTTCGTGACCAGCTTCAGCAATACCGCCGGCCAGGCGCGGATGACCTATTCGGCCGGGGCCAATGTCTCCACCCTGGTGCTGGACGTCGATGGCGACGGCAAGGCCGACTACCAGATCTCGCTGACCGGCAACCATCTGGCGTCGACGGGTGACCTGAGCACCGGGGCCGGCGACGGCGGCTGGGTGCTGTAGCCTCAGGCCGGATCGAACCGGCGCAGCAGCTCGGCCAGCTCCGGCTCGGCGACGAGGTCGGCGGCCTCCTGGGGCGAGTACCAGCGGCGGTCCCGCTCGGCGGCCTCGGGCCAGTCGTCGCGCATCACGGTGACCTCGAGGGGGTAGACCTTGACCCGGCAGGGGCGGTCGGCGCCGTCCTTCATCCGCTTAAGGTAGCTGTAGCCTCCGATCGGGACCGGACCGATCAGGCCCTTTACCCCGGCCTCTTCCCAGGCCTCGGTGGCGGCGGCCTCGGCGTCGGACTTGTAGGGCATGGGCCAGCCCTTGGGAGAGACCCAGCGCCGGGTCTCGCGGCTGGTCACCAGCAGCACCTCAAGGACGCCGCCGACGCGGCGCCACGGCAGGGCCCCGACCTGATGCGCCTCACCCGTCACTTGAGGAACAGCCCGCCCAGCAGGCAGGCGGCGGCGCCCATGATGGCGGCGGCAGGCATGGTGATGAACCAGGCGGTGACGATCCCCCGGGCCACGTTCCAGCGCACGGCCGAGGCGCGCCGGGCGGCGCCGACGCCGACGATGGCGCCGGTGATGGTGTGGGTGGTCGAGACCGGGATGCCCATGCCGGTGGCCATGAACAGGGTGATGGCCCCGCCGGTCTCGGCGCAGAAGCCCTGTTGCGGCGTCAACCGGGTGATCTTCGAGCCCATGGTGTGGACGATACGCCAGCCGCCGAAGAGGGTTCCCAGCGCAATGGCCGCCTGACAGGTGATGACCACCCAGAAGGGCACGTGGAACTCACCGCCCAGCATGCCGCGCGAGTAGAGCAGGACAGCGATAATGCCCATGGTCTTCTGGGCGTCGTTGCCGCCGTGGCCCAGGCTGTAGGCGCTGGCCGAGACGAACTGCAGGCTCCGGAACACCTTGTCGGCGAAATGCGGATTGGCCTTCACGAAGATCCAGCTGACCAGCAGCACAAGGGTCAGGGCGAGGGCGAAGCCGACGGCCGGCGACAGGAAGATGGCGAACACCGTCTTGGTCACCCCGGCGGCGACCACCGCGCCGAAGCCGGCCTTGGCGATGCCGGCCCCCAGCAGGCCGCCGACCAGGGCGTGCGAACTGGACGAGGGGATGCCGCGCAGCCAGGTGATGACGTTCCAGGCGATGGCCCCGACCAGGGCCCCGAAGATCACCTTGTCGCTGATCACATCGGGCGAGATGATCCCCTTGCCGATGGTGCCGGCCACATGCAGGCCGAAGAACAGGAAGGCGATGAAGTTGAAGAAGGCCGCCCAGCCGACCGCATAGGCCGGCGGCAGCACCCTCGTCGCCACGATGGTGGCGATCGAGTTGGCGCTGTCGTGCAGCCCGTTCAGGAAGTCGAACAGCAGGGCGACGCCGATCAGGAAGACCAGCACGATGAGGGCGGCGTCCATGTCCGTTTCCCGCCCCTACAGGTGCTCGACCAGCACGCCGTTGATGTGATTGGCCACGTCCTCGAAGCGGTCGACGACCTTTTCCAGGTGATCGTAGATCTCGGCCCCGATGATGAATCCGAGCGCGTCTCCACCCTTGCCCTTCTGGGCCTGGTACAGCGCCTTCATGCCGGCGTCGTAGAGGTCGTCGCTGCGGCTCTCCAGCTTCGCGATCTGCTCGGTCAGGACGTTGAGCCGGGCCTGGTTGCGGGTCATGTCCGGCAGCAGGCTGATGGCCTCGACGGTCAGGGCGGCGGCCTCGATGGCGATGTCGCCAAGCTCGCGCATATGAGGCTCGAAGTCGCGCACCTCATAGAGGGTGACGGCCTTGGCGGTCTTCTGCATCTGGTCGACGGCGTCGTCGAGGCTGTTGGTCAGCCGCCGGATGTCGGAGCGGTCGAAGGGGGTAATGAAGCTGCGCCGCACGGCTACCAGCACCTGGCGGGCGACATCGTCAGCCGCGTGCTCGGCCGTCACGATATCGGCGCAAGCGGCTACCGTCCCCTCCCCGCCGTCGAGCATCCGCCGCAGGGCCGCGGCCCCGGCCACCAGGGTGTCGGCGTGGGCGGCGAACAGGCGGAAGAAGTTGTCTTCCTTCGGCAGCAGGGCCTGGAACCAGCGGAGCATGAAGGAGCCTCGTCGTGTCGCGGAGAGCGGCGAACGGCTCTTAGCCCATCGGGAAGGATTCGTCAGTGCGCGGACCGTCTCGCCTAGAAGTCGATCGAGATGGTCACCCGGCGGTTCAGCGGCTCCTTGACGCCATCGCCGGTGGCGACCGCCGGTTCGGCCTCGCCCTTCCAGTCGACGGCGAGGCTGGAAGGGGCGATGCCGCTGGCCACCAGACTGTCGGCGACGACCTTCGCTCGCCGCTGTGACAGGCCGACGTTGTAGCCGGCGCGGCCTTGTGTGTCGGCGTGACCGACGACCTGAATCCGGCTGGCGTCGCCCTGGGCATAGGCGGCCGCCTCGGAGACCACCGCCTGGGCTTCGGGGACCAGCGCCGTCCCGTCGAAGGTGAAATAGACGATGAACTCGCGCGCCTCATAGACGGGCGGCGGCGGTAGCGGTGGAGGTGGAGGTGGAGGTGGAGGTGGAGGCGGTGGCGGTGGCGGTGGAGGTGGTGGTTCGGGGATCGGAGGCGGCGGTGATTCAGGCGTCGGGGTCGGGGGCGCCGGAGGCGACGGTCCCTCGGTGTATTCGGGCCCGAGCGGCGGGTCGACGGGCCGGGGGTCAACCGGCAACGGCGGCAGGACCGGCGGCAGGACCAATGGCGGGCGGGGCGCGTACTTGGCAGCAGGCGCAGGTCGGATATGCGGCGCCGGCCTGGACGTCTCACCCCCCGGGCGCGACGGAAGGCTGGGGTTTGCCGTAGGCCCCGAGGGCCTGGGCGCAGGGCCGGCCGAAGCTGGACGGTCGTCGGTGGCCGAAGGGGCAGCCGACGGCAAGTCCAACGATATGTTCTCGGACTTCGGGGAGCCACGCTGGCCGTTGCCAATCGTCAGGGCCAGCGCCGCGATAGCGACGACCGCTGCGACCGCCGCAAAGATGCCGATCCGGCTTTGCCTTGGCGCAGGCGCGGATGCAGGCGGCGCAGGAGGACTCGGCGCTAACGGCGGCGGCGGCGCCGCGACGACCGTCTTCGGCGCGAAGACTTCCATGTCGGCGCCGCGTCGGCAGTAGAGGACCGGGGTGGTCATGGCACTGAGGAAATTGCCGCGCAGCATATGGCGGGCATTGGTCACGGCGACATCGACCGGATCGCCCTGCAACAGGCTGGCATAGAAGGCCCTGGAGAAGGTCAGGGCGGCCTTGTCGCCAATCCGGCGCTGCATGGCGACAACCATGGGCACGCCGCGCTGGACAAGCGCCTGGGCCACGCCGCCAAGCGCGTCCTCCTTCGGCGAAGCGCCACCCTCGCAGGTGTTCAACACAACGAGGTGCGGCGGGTCATTGCGGAAATACTCGGCAATCTCGGTGGCCGGACATTTTCGGATGACCGCCGGATCGTCGGGATCGTGAAGGTGCAGATAGCCTTCTTCCCCATCGACACTGCCGTGACCGATGTAGTGGAAAATCTGCGGTCTGGTGTTGGTGATCGCCTCAAGCAACTGCCCGGCGTCGGGCGAATGAACAGGTGCGGCAACCTTCAGGCCGACCTCGGCCGCCTTGGTCCGGATTCCCTCGACCAGGCCCTTGAGGTCCTCGACTTCCCGGTTGGCGTCGAGGGTCGCCCCCGGGTTGGCAACGGCGATGAGCAGGCTGAACGGGGGCTCCACCGGCTTGGGAGCGTCGGCCTCCGACAGCGGCAGCAGCATCCTGTGCATCGGCGTCCGCGCGTCGGAGCCCAGCCACCGTTTGTCATTCGGATCGTAGAGCGCTTCCCAGGGCACCGCAAACAACTTGCTGGCGCTGTTCTCGATTTCGAGTTGAATGCGGACGCGCGACGGCTCTCCCGATGGAGGCGCCCCCGTTTCGGTTGGCTCGACCAGCAGGTCGGAAATGGTCTGGCTGTTGTCCCTCAGCAGCGCTTCGTGGAGCACTTCGCCGAAGGCTCGCAGCGTACCGGAATCGGCCTCCTGCAGCGCGGCCCCCAAGGCATCGGCAGGCGCGCCGCGGACGACGCCCCGGGCAGCGAAGAAGTCCAGGTTGTCGAGGTCCGGCGGTAGCCGGCAAGGCATTTCGTTGTAGACCTTGCCCGGACGCTCGAGGCGCACGAGGTAGAGCCCTCCCGGCCCCTCCCTGATCCTGATGGTCACCGTCGTCCGCATGACCGGCCCCCGCCCGACAGGTCAACATTGCACAGGACGACTGGACAATCCACAGGCGAAAGGTGCTTAGTATCACGACGTTATCCAAGCGAGTGGGGGCGGTCGTGGCGAACGTGAACCTGGGGGACGGGATCGCTCTGGAACTGCCGGAGGACGTGGTGGCCGTTCAGGCCGCACCGGCCTCGCCCACGCGACGCGGCGGGCTGTCGGGCTCCAGTCTCGACGCCTCGATTGATGAAGCCCTGCTCGGCGCCGACTTCCAGATCGTCAAGGATTTCGAACTTCGGCCGGCGCCGGCCGCGCGGGATGACGACGGCCGCCGCCTGCGCCGAACCGCGCCCCAGGACCCGGTCCGCCTGAACCTCGCGGTCGAGCCGGGGGTCGATGCGGTGGTGCTGCTGGAGACCGAAGGCGGCGTGCTGAGCTGGTTGCGGCCGGACGAGGCCATGCCCGACCGCCGGGGCGGCGAAGCGGTGATGACCTTCACCCTGGCCCAGCCCGGCCATGTGACCGAACGGGGCCGGCGCAGTCTGCTGGGCTGGCTCGGTGAACGGCTGCTGGAGCCGATCCGCGTGCGGGTGCTCAAGTTCGTCGCCCTCACGGCCATCGAGGCGCTGAAGAACCACATCGAGGGCGATCTCGCCGAGGGCCTGGTCATCCTGGGCGATGACGTGGCGGGATGGACCGCGCAAGGCCTTGCGCCCCCGGTGGCGCAGGACAGCCCGGCCCGGGTGCTGTTGATGGTGCACGGCACCTTCTCGACGACCATCGGGTCTTTCCAGGCGCTGACCACCACGGACGAGGGACGCCGGTTCCTGGACGAGGCGAGGGACCGTTACGATGTCATCCTGGGGTTCGACCACAAGACCCTGGACAAGGACCCCGACCAGAATGCGCAGGACATCCTCGAGGCGTTGAAGGGGCTGCCGCAAGACAGCATGATCGACGCCATCGCCTACAGCCGTGGCGGGCTGGTCCTGCGGGCCCTGACCGAACGCTACGCCCCGGCCGACCGGCCCGACCTGAGCTTCCGCCACTCGATCTTCGTCGGCTGCACCAACGGCGGCACGACCCTGGCCGAGCCGCGGAACTGGCAGGCGATGGTCGACCTCTACAGCAACCTGTTCGCCGCCGCCGGCCGGCTGTTCACCCTGGTCTCCGGCGCCGCCGTAGCGCCGGTCGTCAGTATCGCGCTGAAGACTCTGGCCCGCTTCGTCCAGATCCTGCCGCAGGTGGCCATAACCGAAGGCGCGGTCCCCGGACTCAAGGCCATGCAGCCCAGGCCCGGGACCTATGTCGCCGGCCTCAACGACGCCACCTCCGTCCTGCCCAGTGTCGGCAGCTATGGCGTCATCTCGTCGGACTTCGAGCCCAGGATCGAACTGTCCAAGGGGCTGACCGGAGAACTGGTGGAGTTCCTGGCCGACGGGTTGGTCGACCATCTGCTGGCCCAGGACAACGACCTGGTGGTCCACACCGCCGCCATGGACGATTTCGGATCGCGGGAACCCCTGCTGGACCCCGGCCGCAATCGCCGGCTGGATCCGGCCGACACCATCTATCACACCATCTATTTCGCCTCGCCAAAGGTCGCCGACCAGCTGCGGGAATGGCTGATGCCGACGGCGCGGATGGTTGAGCCCGAGATCGACCTGTCGCCGCGCCGCGGCGGCGACTTCGGGATACGGATTGAGGCCATGGGAGCGCCGGGCGGCGCTCCCGGGATGGACTTCGGCCTCGACAACATTGTCATAGCCGCCGGCCCTCCGACGGCGGCCGCGGCGGAGCCTGAGCGTGGCCCTGTCCCGGAGCCCGCACGCGCGCCCTACCACTTCGCGGCCGAGACCAACCCTTCGCCGTCGCTGTCCACGGCGACGCCGCTGTTCGTCACCCTCTCGCGGGAGCTGATCCAGGTCGCCGCCCATGCCGGCGCCGCCGCCTTGGCCGATCCCGTGGCGGTCGATCTGACCCGCCGCGTGAAGATCCTCGTCATTCCCCTGCAGAACTGCGAGGTCGTCGGCGAGGCGAGCATCGAGGTCGATCCGCCCGAGCGCGGCCTGACCCAGCGGTTCATGATCCAGGGCCTGGCCGCCGGACGGGCCAAGGTGCTGGTCGAGGCCCGCCAGGGCGCGGCGATCCTGGCCGCCTTCGCCCTGGAGCCGACCTTCGTCGATGACCGGGCCGAAAAGCTGACCGCCTCCGCGAGCCTCAGCCCGACGCCAGTCGGCCAGCCGGTGCCGACCATGCTGCGGATCTACGAGCTGCGCGGCAACGGCGACAGCGTGACCCTGCGGTTCGACCTGTCCAGCGACGCCCCGAACATCAACGAGATCGCCCACAGCGAGACCGCGCTCGACGTCGATGATCTGTCGGCCTTCTCAGCCGACTTCCTGGCCCAGTTCGAGGAGTCCTGGACTCGG
This sequence comes from Caulobacter sp. SRI_014, assembly GCF_057586315.1. Lineage (NCBI taxonomy): Bacteria > Pseudomonadati > Pseudomonadota > Alphaproteobacteria > Caulobacterales > Caulobacteraceae > Caulobacter > Caulobacter sp. SRI_014. The sequence goes on from NZ_JBYCZQ010000011.1 coordinate 8,446, forward strand.
TACCCGCATGTCTATGACGACTTCCTGGCCGACTTCCAGGACTTCGCGGCCAGCAAGGCCCGCGACCTGATCCCCGAAGACATCCGCCAGGCGCTGTGGAGGCACCGTGGACAGATCAAGGCCATTCAGGTGCTGTCGGACACGCCTCATATCCCGTGGGAGCTGCTGGTCATCAAGGACCCGGCCGGCGTCGAGCCCGAGGGGCGGTTCCTGAGCGAATGGGGCCTGTTCCGCTGGATCTACGGCGCGCCCTGGCCGAGCCGCGAGCTGCCGATGCGCCCGGGCAAGATCCGCTATGTGATCCCGGAGTATCGCAACCCCGCCAACCGCCTGCCCGGGGCCCAGGCTGAACTCGACATGCTGAAGCGGCGCTTCAGCGACCCGCAGGCCGTCGAGGCGAGCAGTCAGGGCGTCCGCCGCTTCCTGGCCCGGGAGGCCGCCGACTGCGACGTGCTGCATTTCGCCTGCCACGGACAGGCCATCCAGAACGCGGTGCTGAAGTCCGACCTGCTGATGATGGGCATCGACACCCCGGCGGGCGTGAAGGAGGACACACTGATCTACGACACTGTCGAGGAGCATGCACGGTTCGGCCCGAACGGGCCCAGCGGCCTGGTCTTCATCAACGCCTGCCAGACCGGCCGCGACGGCAAGGGGCTGGCCGGCCCGGTGGGGTTCGCCGAGTCCTTCATCAAGCCGGCGTCCCGGCAGGGCGCGGCGGCCTTCATCGGCGCCCTGTGGTCGGTGGGCGATACCCTGGCGCTGACCTTCGCCGACACCCTCTACAACCACCTTCTGACCGTGGAGGGCGCGACCCTGGTGGACGCGGTCCATGCGGCCCGGGAGGAATGCAAGAAATCCAAGCAGGATTTCACCTGGCTGGCCTATTCCATCTATGGCGCGCCCTTCGCCAAAAGGGTGGGGTGATGGTCTATCAGGTCGCCATCAGCATCGGGGTCGGCAAGCCGGGCGGCCGGGCCCTGGCCCACCTGCCCGGGGCCGTGAATGGGGCTGAGCTGTTTGCGGCCTGGGCCGAGGCCAACGGCTACAAGACGGCGCTGGTCACCGACCGCGACGGGACGCCGGTCACCGCCGACAGCCTCTCGGCGAAGATTCAGCCGCTGCTCGACGAGGACAGGATCGATCGGATCATCCTCTACTTCGCCGGTCATGGCGCCTCGCTCGGGGACGAGGACTATTGGCTGCTGACCGACTGGAACAGCCGCGGCACCGAGGCCATCCATGTCGCGCATCTTCGGCGCTATCTCGACGCCTACCAGCCCAAACAGATCGCCCTGATCGGCGACGCCTGCCGCACCACCGGCAAGCTGTTCAATCATCTGCTGGGCAATCCCATCGTCCGCTGGCCGGCCACCGAATGGAAAAAGGCGGCGCAGGTCGAAACCTTCAAGGCCGCCAGCCTGGGCGATCCGGCCTACATGAAGGCCGATCCCGACCCGCAAAAGGCGCGCTGCCTTTTCACCGAGTTGATGCTGTCGGCGCTGAACGGCGCGGAGACCGCTGCGGTCAAGGAACGGGACGGCGCGCGGGTTGTCACCAGTGTCACCCTGGCCGAATTCCTCGAAGAGGCCGTCAGCGAGGAAGGGGGCCGTCTGAAACTGACGGTCCGGCCGGATATCCAGACGGGGTTCCGGGAGCCGGCTGACATCTATGCAACCCTACCCCCGCTCCGCCGGCGGCATGTCTTCGGCGCCGCGAAGGCGGCGGACCTGACCTTCATCCCCGAGTTCGAAGCGCCGGCGGGCCTGGTCTTCGAGGCCGAGCGCCGGCTGGTGGATGACCTGGCGCAGGCCGAGGCGGATCGGCTGAAGGCGGCTTTCGAGCGGGAGCGGGCCCTTGATCGGCGGATGACCCACGCCGAGACCGGGGCCGGCGTCTCGGTGATCGGCGCGCGGGTCCTGGACCTGGTCACCTCGCCCGGAAGCGTCCCGCTCCATGACCAGCCGAACCCGGACCGAAGCGGCCACTGGTTTACCCTCGCGGACGTCGGCCAGGGCCAGTTGACGACGGCGGCCTCGGTCGGGTTCGACCTGGGCGGCAAGGGCTGGATCTTCGGCTGCGCCTACCCGCGGGGCATGTTGACCCTGACCGTCGCCGACGACGGCGCCGTCACCGCGATGATGCGGACCAGCGGGTACCAGCCGTCCGGCGGGCCCGACGAGTTCACCACGACCGAGGATGTCCTGGCCCGCCTGGTCGCCGGCCTGCTGACCAGCTCGAACGCCCTCGACGCAGCGGTCGAGCTGCGCGAGATCAAGCACGTCGATCCGGTGCGCGGCATCCTGGCGGCCTACCTCTACGACCGGGTCGGGGACATCGACAGCATCCGCCAGATCGCGTCGTTCTATCACCAGGCCGGTCAGGCCATTCCCTTCGAGGTCGCCCTGCTGGGGCGTCTGTCCGGTGAACGGGCGCCGGGCGGCTATCGGGTGACGGTGCCCGCAACGCCGGGGCGCGAACCCCGGACCGACAAGGAACAGCAGCGGGACTACCTCTTCTACCGGACTTCGGAGATTGCGGACGCCGTGGTCGGCGGCGCCTTCCCCCTGATGCGCCAGGGTTGGGGCCTGCTGTCGACCAGCCGCCTGCCGGTCGATCCCCGCCTGCCCCCGCTGTTCAAGGGCCTCACCCATTCCCCCTTCACCGCCATGAACGGCCCGCAGGGCCGCAAACTGGCCGACCTCATCCAGGAAGGAGCCGCATGATGCGCCTGATCCTCGTCCACGGCATCAATCAGGAAAAGACCGACGAAGCCGCCCTGCGCGAGGTCTGGCTCAAGGGTCTGCGCGAGGTCGCCGGGAAGGCTGCCTGGCCCGCCCCGGTGGAGGTGGCCCTGCCCTTCTACGGCAAGATCCTGGCCGACCTGACCAAGGCCGGAAAGGCGGGTGACGCGGTCGCCCAGGGCGGGGGTGAGGACGACGGCGTCTCGGCGGAGAGCGAGGAATTCGCCGCCGACTATGCCGCCCAACTGCAGGCCCGGCTGGGCATCACCGACCAGCAGGTGAACGAGGCCATGGCGGCGCCGGGCAGCGAAATCGTCGTCGAGCAGGGCCCGATCTATCACAACCGCTACCTCAAGGGGGTGATGAAGGTGGTCCAGGCCGTCTCGCCCTTCCACGGCGATGTGGCGTTGAAGCTGCTGGCCCAGGCGCACGCCTATCTCAAGTATCCGCACGTGGCCAAGGCGGTCGACGCGGCGGTGGCGCCGGCCCTGAGCCAGCCCGGCCCGATGGTGGTGATCGCCCATTCCCTGGGCACCATCGTCACCTACAAGCTGCTGCGGGAGATGGGCCGGGCCGGCAAGCCGGCCGATGTCGCCCTCTATCTGACCCTCGGCTCGCCCCTGGGCATCGAGTCCGTCAAGAAGAGCCTGAAGCCCGGGCTGAAGAAGCCGGGCGGCGTGGCCCAGTGGGTCAACGGCGGCGACCCGGACGACTTCGTCGCCCTGGAGACCCGCCTGTACGGCATCTACGGCCCGGAGGTCCGCGACCTGGCCGGCATCCGCAACGGTGACGACGACAAGCATTCGATCACCGACTACCTGGCCAACAAGGTGGTCCATGCCGAGGTGCTGAAGGCCCTGCCCTGACCGGCGCCCCCGTATTGTGTGGAAGACTCGGGGTGGGCCCGCGCTCTAGGCTGACGAAAAGGCGGCCGCGCGACTGGACACCGCGCGCGCCGCTTCCCAGCTAGAGGGATCACCGGCGCCTCGGCCGGTCCCGACCAGGAGCGCCCCATGGCCGACCAGCCCGCCGAAACCCCGCCCGCCAACCACCCGGAGGGCTATGAGCCGGCCAGGGTCTGGACGTGGAACAAGGAGAACGGCGGCCGCTTCGCCGCCATCAACCGCCCCATCGCCGGCCCCACCCACGACAAGGACTTGGCCGTAGGCAAGCACCCGCTACAGCTCTATTCCCTGGCCACGCCCAACGGCGTGAAGGTGACGGTGATGCTGGAGGAGCTGCTGGCGCTTGGCCACGCGGGCGCCGAGTACGACGCCTGGCTGATCAAGATCAACACGGGCGACCAGTTCTCCAGCGGCTTCGTCGCCGCCAACCCCAACTCCAAGATCCCGGCCCTGGTCGACCGCAGCGACCCGGACAAGCCGATCCGGGTGTTCGAGAGCGGCGCCATCCTGATCCACCTGGCCGAAAAGTTCGGCGAATTCCTGCCCACCGACCCGGCGGCCCGGGCCGAGACCCTCAGCTGGCTGATGTGGCAGATGGGCAGCGCCCCCTACCTGGGCGGCGGCTTCGGCCACTTCTACGCCTACGCCCCGTTCAAGATCGAATACGCCATCGACCGCTTCGCCATGGAGGTGAAACGCCAGCTGGACGTGCTCGACCGGCGCCTGGGCGAAGCCGAGTACCTGGCGGGCGACGCCTACACCATCGCCGACATGGCCGTCTGGCCCTGGTACGGCGCCCTGGCCAAGGGGCTGGTCTATGAGGCGGGGGAGTTCCTGCAGGTCAGTGAGTACAAGAACGTGCAGCGCTGGACCGACCAGATCGCCGCGCGGCCGGCCGTGAAGCGCGGGCGGATGGTCAACCGGGTGATGGGCGACCCGGCGAGCCAGCTGTGGGAGCGGCATGACGCGTCGGATTTTGAGACGAAGACGGGGGATAAGCTCCAGGCGAGGGACTGATTGGCGACTCCCGCAGCAGCGCATAAGTTGCGCCGATGAATCCCGTCGAGATCGAAGAAGCCGTTTCGAACCTTGCGCTTGAGCCGTTCGATCGGGCCGAGTTCCCGTTCCAGTTCCTCCGGGCCTTCGACAACCCCGAGACCACGATCAAGCGCCTCCGCACGGGCAACACCAACCAGTCCGATGTCCCCGGCGGCGTGCTTCAGACGAAGAACATCCACATCGCGACCTGTGGGCCCGGTGAGGTGGATGCGACCCTGAAGGCGCTGCGCGAGAGCCCCAAGACGACCTCGGCGAAGGCCAAGTTCATCCTGGCGACCGACGGGCAGGCGTTTCAGGCCGAAGATCTGAACGGTGGCGGGACGGTGGCGTGCACCTACGCCGAATTCCCCGACCACTTCGGGTTCTTCCTGCCCCTAGCCGGTATCACGACGGTCCGGGAAATTCAGGAAAGCTCCTTCGACGTTAAGGCGACGGGTCGCCTGAACCGGCTCTACATCCAATTACTGAAGGAGAACCCCGACTGGGCGAAGGCCGAGCGCCAGCACGACATGAACCACTTCATGGCGCGGCTGATCTTCTGTTTTTTCGCTGAGGACACCGACATCTTCCTCACCGAGGGCCTGTTCACGAGAACGGTCGAACAGATGTCGGCGGGCGATGCAGCTAGCACCCACACTGTCATCGGCGAGATTTTCCGGGCGATGGACACCAAGCCCGAGGAGCGTGAGGCGGCGGGCCTGCCGCGCTACGCAACCAAGTTCCCGTATGTTAACGGCCAGCTATTCAGCGGCGGCACCGACGCGCCCCGGTTCAGCAAGGTGGCGCGGTCCTACCTCCTGCACATCGGCAGCCTGAACTGGCGCAAGATCAACCCGGACATCTTCGGATCGATGATCCAGGCGGTCACCGACGACGAGCAACGCGGCTCGTTGGGCATGCACTACACCAGCGTCCCGAACATCCTGAAGGTACTTAATCCACTCTTCCTCGACGACCTGCGCCAGCAGCTTGAGGAGGCAGGAGACAACGGGCGCAAGCTCCTGAACCTACGCAACCGCATGGCCAGAATCAGGGTGTTTGACCCGGCCTGTGGCTCCGGCAACTTCCTCGTAATCGCCTACAAGGAGATGCGGGCGATCGAGGCCGAGATCAACAAGCGCCGAGGCGATCCCGACCGGCGATCCGACATTCCCCTGACCAACTTCCGGGGCATCGAGCTTCGCGACTTCCCGGCGGAAATCGCGCGACTCGCGCTGATCATCGCCGAGTATCAGTGTAACGTGCTCTGTCGAGGGCAAAAGGAAGCGGTGGCCGACTTCCTGCCCCTCGGGTCCGAGAATTGGATCACCTGTGGCAACGCTCTGCGCCTGGACTGGCTGAGCATCTGCCCCCCTACCGGCACGGGTGTGAAGGTCACCTCCGACGATCTTTTTCAGACCCCGCTCGATCAGGCCGCGATCGACTTCGAGAACGAGGGTGGCGAGACCTACATCGCTGGTAACCCGCCGTATATCTGGTCAAATGATCAGACGTCGGAGCAAAAGGACGATCTACTATATCTTCAGTCACCTTACGGCGGGTCGAGTAAAATACTCGACTACGTTTCGGGGTGGTTGTTAAAATTTGTAGAGTACTCGCGCTATTCTCACTCTTGCGCCGCCCTCGTTACAACGAATTCCATCACACAAGGCAGTCAAGTTGATGCTTTGTGGCGGATCGTCTTTGCGCAGGGCGTGCAGATCACGTTCGCACATACCGCCTTTAAGTGGAGCAACTTGGCGAAGTCTAATGCCGGAGTCTCTTGCGTCATTATCGGCTTGGGTCGCGATGTCCGCGGCCCCCGGCACCTCTATGACGGGATCAATCTCAAGCTAGCGGAAAACATTTCTCCTTACCTGCTGCCGATGGAGAACGTGTGGATTTCCAAGTCTTCTTCGCCGCTCAATGGGTTGGAGCCGATGATGAAGGGCAGCCAGCCGACCTGCGGTGGCGGGCTTATCTTGAGTCACTTGGAAGTGGGCAACATGCAACCGGAAAGCCGGGGCCGGTTCGTCAAGCGTCTGATCGGAGCCGACGAGATCGCCAGTGGTGCGATTCGATACTGTCTATGGATTCCTGATCAAGACAGTCAATCGGCAAAGACAGACGCATTTATCGCCTCTCGCCTGAGAGCGGTGGCCACAGCGCGCGCTCAGAGCGCTAAGGAGGCCACCAAAGGATTTGCTGACAGGCCCCACCGCTTTACCGAAATAAGGCGAACCGATGAGCGCTTTGTTGCGGTTCCATGCGTCTCGTCCGAGGGGCGAGAGTATCTCACTCCCATATATCTTGACAGCCACAGCATCATTACGAATCGATGCTTCGGCCTCTACGGCGTTTCTCTTTGGTATTTCGCGATCATAGCATCACGAATACATTGGCTTTGGGTCGAGACTTCCAGCGGAAAACTGGAAACGCGCCTGAACTACTCGAACACGCTTTCTTGGAATACCTTCCCTGTTCCAAGGCTTACGGGGCAGAATCGAGCCGACCTTACCCGGTGCGCCAAGAACATCCTCCTCGCCCGCGAGGCCCACTTCCCCGCCACCATCGCGGAGCTCTACGACCCCGAGAAGATGCCAGATGACCTTCATCGCGCCCATGAGGCGAATGACGAGATGCTCGAGCGCATCTACATCGGCCGGCGTTTCCGAAACGACACCGAGCGCCTGGAAAAGCTGTTCGAACTCTACACCAAGATGACCACCAAGCCCGGTGGACCGAAGAAAGTTGCCGCCTGAGCATGACCACGGCCAAACCGATCCCAGCCGTCAGCTTCACGACGGCCCGCACTGGCGCATCGGCCAAGGCGAACGAGATGGGCATGCGCCCCATGCAGGAGCGCGCCTACGCCAAGCGGGGCGAGCACTATCTCCTCATCAAATCGCCGCCCGCGTCGGGGAAGTCGCGAGCCCTGATGTTCATTGCGCTCGACAAGCTCTACGAGCAGGGTCTCAAGCAGGCGATCATCGTCGTTCCGGAGAAGTCGATCGGCGGCAGCTTTGCCGACGAGCCCCTGACGAAGTTCGGCTTCTGGGCCGACTGGACGGTTAAGCCGCAGTGGAACCTGTGCAACGCACCGGGGCCAGACGAGGAGCGCGTCGATCCCTCGAAGGTGCGCGCCGTCGGCCAGTTCCTCGCCAGCGACGAAAAGGTGCTGGTCTGCACTCATGCGACGTTCCGGTTCGCGGTCGATCAGCTCGGCGTGGAAGCCTTCGACGACCGTTTGATCGCCGTTGACGAGTTCCATCACGTATCGGCCAATCCCGACAACCGCCTGGGAAGCCAACTCGCGGACTTCATGAAGCGCGACAAGGCCCACATCGTGGCAATGACGGGGAGCTATTTCCGGGGCGACGCCAACCCCGTCCTGATGCCGGAGGACGAGGCGAAGTTCGAGACGGTCACCTACACCTACTACGAACAACTGAACGGCTATGAACACCTCAAGACGCTGAACATCGGCTACTTCTTCTACACGGGCCGGTATCTCAGCGCGATCGAGGCCGTGCTCGACCCGACCAGGAAGACGATCGTCCATATCCCTTCAGTGAACTCCCGCGAGAGCACCGCGGACAAGATCAAGGAGGTGGAGCACATCATGCACTGCCTCGGCGAATGGCTCGGGGCCGATCCCGTCACCGGCTTCCATCGGGTGAAGGCGGCGGACGGCAGGCTCATCAAGATCGCCGATCTGGTCGATGACAGCGATCAGGCGAGACGCAGCAAGGTGGTGACGGCGCTGAAGGACCCGGCGCACAAGAACGACCGCGACCATGTGGACATCATCATCGCGCTCGGCATGGCCAAGGAAGGCTTCGACTGGATCTGGTGCGAGCACGCGCTGACGGTCGGCTATAGATCCAGCCTGACCGAGATCATCCAGATCATCGGGCGGGCAACCCGTGACGCGCCGGGCAAGGAGAGCGCGACCTTCACCAACCTGATCGCCGAGCCGGACGCATCCGAAGCCGCCGTCGTCGATGCGATCAACGACACTTTGAAGGCCATCGCAGCGAGCCTGTTGATGGAGCAGGTTCTCGCCCCGCGCTTCAACTTCACGCCGAAGGACCACGGCCCGATCAAGGACTTCGACTACGTAGGCGGCTACACGCCGGGCGAGACGAACGTCGGGGTCAACGAGGCGACCGGCCAGCTTCACTTCGAGATCGGCGGTCTCGTCGAGCCCAAGAGTCCGGAGGCCGCGCGCGTCTGTCGCGAGGACCTGAACGAGGTCATCACCGCCTTCGTCCAGGACAGGGCCGCGCTGGAGCGGGGCATGTTCGACGAAGAGATGGTGCCGGAAGAGCTTACCCAGGTCCGCATGGGCAAGATTGTCCGCGACAAGTATCCCGACATGACCCCCGAGGATCAGGAGGCCATCCGTCAGCACGCGGTGGCCGTCCTGAATCTGACGCAGAGAGCCAAGGAACTCGCCTCGGGCGATGACGGCGGCCAGGGGGAGACCAGGGCGAACACCGCCCTGCTCGACGGCGTCCGAAAGTTCGCGATGGATGTGCGCGATCTCGACATTGACATGATCGACCGTATCAACCCGTTCGCAGCGGCATACGCCGTGCTTGGGAAGGCGATGGATGCGGCGGTGCTGAAGCAGGTGCAGGCAGTGATCTCGGCCAAGCGCACCACGCTGTCGCCCGAGGAGGCCAGGGACTACGCCGCTCGCGCCGTGCGCTTCCGTCGCGAGCGAGGACGCTCGCCCTCGATCGAGGCCGCCGACGAGTGGGAGAAGAAGCTGGCCGAGGGGGCCGCCGCCTTCATGCGATACGATCGTGAAGGCCGATATGGTTGACCTGAGCCTCGACGACCTGCGCGCCGAACTGGCCGACTTCGCTCCAGCCGAGGCGAAGAAGGCGACCTATACGCCGCGCGAGGAACGGATCATCGCCGGGTTCGAGGACATCGCCCGCTTCTTCGAGGAGCACGGGCGCGCGCCCCTGCATGGCGAGGAGCGGGATATCTTCGAGCGCCTCTATGCGGTGCGCCTCGATCGCCTGCGCGAGCTTGAGGAGTGTCGGACGCTGCTCGCGCCATTCGACAAACACGGCCTTCTCGACGCCGCGTCGAAGACCGTCGAACCGGAGGAGATGGACCTCGATAGCTTGCGGGCGGAACTGACCGGATCGGATGCGCCGGACATCACCACGCTGCGTCATGTGCCTTCCCGCGAAGAGCGCCGGGCCGCCGAGGAGATCGCCAACCGCGAGCGGTGCGCCGACTTCGACAAGTTCGAGCCTCTGTTCGTCCAGGTGCAGCAGGACCTCAATGCCGGGCGGCGGGAGACGCGTCCGTTCGTTCGCGACGCTGGTTTCCAGAAGGCCGACATCCGCGCGGGCGAGTTCTTCATCCTGGGCGGGCAGATCGCCTACGTCGCCGCCGTTGGAGAACCGATGAAAGCCCCCAACGGCGAAACCGATGCGCGCCTGCGGGTGATCTACTCGAACGGCACGGAGAGCGACCTTCTCCTGCGGTCGTTGCAACGCGCGCTCTACAAGGATGAGGTGGGTCGCCGGATAACGGAGCCGGAAGCTGGTCCCCTGTTTTCGGGCGTGTCCGATGGCCCGGCGCCGATCTTCGCCAGCGAGACTGAAGAAGGTGATGTCGAGACTGGCACGATCTATGTGTTGCGGAGCAAGTCCGATCATCCTTTCGTCTCCGAGCATCGGGAGGTGATCCATAAGATCGGTGTAACCGGTGGCCCAGTCGAGGCCCGGCTGTCGGGTGCGGACCGAAGCGCGACCTACCTTTTGTCCGACGTGGAAGTCGTCGCCACCTACACGCTCTACGGCGTCAATTGCCGGAGACTAGAGGCCCTGCTCCACAAGGTGTTTGCGCCGGCGTTACTCGACATCACACTTGAGGATCGCTTCGGCTTTTCTGTGAAACCGCGGGAGTGGTTTCTTGTGCCGCTAGCTGTCATCGATGATGCAGTGGCACACGTGCGCGATGGCACTATCGTCGGGCTCCAATACGATCCTGCTGTTGGTCGCCTTTCCTCCTAGACATCTCCTTCAGGCCGACGCTCCCTTCATCCGACCCTGCTACGCCAAGGCTCCGCAAGGCACCTTCTTCCGACGAGCGGGAGAAGGATTGCCGCCCCCAAAATGCGATAATACTCCCCCGCTTCGATAAGCGGCTCCCCTCCCCTCATCCCGGAGCCCGCCCTTGCCCATATCCCCCAGCGCAGCCCCGCCGTTCAGGCCGCTCAGCCCACTGCAGCAACGGTTCGTACAGGAGTATCTGATCACCGGGACGGCCACCGCGGCCGCGCGACGGGCCGGTTACTCCGAGTCCACCGCAAGGCACTCGTCGTCCGCTCTCCTGCACCGTCCGGCCATTCAGGCCGCCATCGCGGCCGAGAGGGCGCGGCGGGCGGCGCCGTTGACGCGGGAGGCGGCGATCGAGGGGCTGAGGGCGATCGCCTCGGCCAATGTGCTGGACTATGCGCGGCCCGGGAAGGACGGGGCGCTGGAGCTGGATCTGTGGCGGCTGGAGCGGGATCGGGGGGCGGCGATCGAGACGGTGCTGAAGATCCTGGAGGCCGAGGAGGCGGGGCGGCGGATGACCGCCGGCCAGGCGCGGATCGATGCGGCGCTGAAGGCGCGGGAGGCGCGGCTGGATGCGTTGGCCGAGGACCTGGACGCCGAGCGGGAGGCGCTGGACGAGGATCGGGCGCGGATCATCCGGGACGGACAGCGGCTGGAGCAGCGGCTGTTCGAGCTGGCGGCGGCCGGCGGGGGCTGAGGCGGGGGCGCGGTGTGGCTTGGCCTGGCCTGGCTGGGGCGACCCACCAGATCGGGGGGTGCGGAGCCGGCGGATTGGTGGTTGGGTGGGGCTTGAGGGACAGGGCTGGAGGAGCATGGCGATGCGCAATCTGTGGATGGGATTGGCGGCGGCAGCCGTGGTGGCGAGCGCGCCGGCCGCTTTCGTGGCCGGGCCGGCCTGGGCGGCGAGCTGGAGCTGGCTGAACGAGACGACCGAGAAGTTCGCGGTCGAGATGCCCGGGACGACGACGGTGCGGCGCTGGGACCAGGACGTCGGGGGCGGGACGAAGATCCCGACGACGGAATACAGCATGAAGGCCGACGGGCGGGAGTGGATCGCCGGGACCGGCTTCTTCGGCATCGAGGCCACCGAGGCGCAGCTGGAGCCGGCGCTGGCGGCGGCGATCGACGGGGTGGTGGCCAGCGACAAGGGAACGCAGAGCTGGCGGCGGACGGTGCGGGTGTCGGGCCGGCTGGCGCTGGAGGCGGAGTACAGCTTCGTCAAGGACGGGGCGCCCTGGCGCGGCCGCGTGGTGGCGACGTTCGGGAACCAGCGGATGTACAGCCTGTTGCTGCGCGAGCCGGCGCGGCTGCCGGCGGCGGACCAGGAGCGGGCGGTGAAGAGCTTCAAGCTGCTCTGACAACGGGCTCCGGGGGGCGCCGGTGAGGGGTGGACGAAGCCACGGGGGCCGCCGATGATCGGGGGCTGGAAGCTGTGGAGGCGGTCTTGAAATCATCCCTGTTGGCGGGCGCGCTGTGCGGCGCGGCTCTGATGTTGGCGGCGGCGGTTCCGGCCGGGGCGGCGGGGGCCGCGGGCGTGAAGCTGTACACCATGGACTGCGGGACGATTTCCGTGCCCGACGCCGACTGGTTCGCCGATGACGGGGCCTACAAGGGGGTGTCGCGGGACCTGATCGTGCCCTGCTATCTGATCCGCCATCCCAAGGGCGACCTGATCTGGGACGTCGGCGTGCCGCAGGCCATCGCCGACCTGCCGGGCGGCAAGGGCCCGGAAGGGGTCACGGTGCGGCGCAAGCTGACCGACCAGCTGGCGGAGCTGGGATTGGCGCCGGCCGACATCGAGTATCTGTCGGTGTCGCACAGCCATTTCGACCATATCGGCAACGGCGGGCTGTTCGCGGCCTCGACCTGGATCGTCGATGCGGATGAGAAGGCCCATGCCTTCCGCCCCGAGGCGCGGGCCGATGCGCAGACGTTCGGCTTCTATTCGGCGCTGGAGACGGCGCCGACGAAACTGCTGGGCGACGATAGCGACTACGATGTGTTCGGCGACGGGTCCGTGGTGCTGGTCGCCACGCCGGGCCATACGCCGGGACACCGGGTGCTGCTGGTGCGGCTGGACAAGGCCGGGCCGGTGCTGCTGACCGGCGACATGTGGCACCTGGCCGAGAGCCGGACGGGGCGCAAGGTGCCCAGGTTCAATGTCGACCGGGCCAAGACCCTGGAGGCGATGGACAAGGTCGAGGCCCTGGCCAAGGCGACCGGGGCGCGGGTGGTGCGCGAGCATGTCATCGAGGATTTCGAGGGCATGCCGAAGTTCCCGGGCGCGCTGGAGTGAGGACCTGGGGCGCCGTAGCCTTGGGCCGCGTTTGGAAGGATTGGGGACTGTGATGCGCAACTGGATGATCGGGCTGGCCGGTATGGCCGTGGTCGCCGTGGCGGCGCCGTCCATCGCGCAGGTCAGCTGGCAGCGGATGACGGACCGGACGGAGCGGTTCAGCATCGAGCTGCCGGGGGCGGCGAAGAGAACGACCGAGGCGGTGGGCAGCGAGAAGCTGGCGACCGTGGCGTATGAGGTCGAACTCGAATCCGGTTTCTACACGGTAGCATCGACCACCGTGCCCGCCACCCCGACGCCTGAGCAGGTTGAGGCCGGGCTGGACGCCTCCATCGATGGTGCGGTCGCGGCCAACAATGGCCTCCTGGCCTGGAAACGCACCGTGACGGTCTCGGGCCAGAGCGCGCGCGAGGCGGAGTACGCCATGACCTCCGGCGGCGTGACTATGCGCGGACGTGTGATGGTCACCTACCGCGCGCAGCGGCTGTACAGTGTGGTTGTCCTGGAAGAGGACGGCCAACCGGCCGGCGCCGCCGAGCGCGTGGTGCGCAGCTTCAGGCTGCTGGACTAGGACCCCGGACGTGGCGGTGACCCTGCGGCCCCTGGCGGTCGACGATGGCGAGACGGTGCTGGCCTGGCGCAACAGCGAGGCCGTGGCGCCCTACATGTACAGCGAGCACGAGATCACGGCGGAGGAACACGCCGGCTGGCTGGCGCGGGCGCTGGAGGGGGGCGACAGGCGGTTCTGGATCATCGAGCTGGACGGGGCCGGGGTGGGCCTGGCCAACCTGGTGAAGATCGATGCCGGCAATTCGAAATGCGAGTGGGCCTATTACCTGGCCGATCCGGCGACGCGGGGGCGCGGCGTCGGGTCGGTGGTCGAGTGGCTGGTGCTGACCTTCGTGTTCGAGCGGCTGGGCCTGAACCGGCTGTGGTGCGAGGTGCTGGTCGAGAACGAGGCGGTCTGGGGGCTGCACGAGCGGTTCGGGTTCACGCGCGAGGCGCTGCTGCGGGCGCATGTGAGGAAGGGCGGCGAATTCCGCGATGTCGTCGGCCTGGGGATGCTGGCGGCCGATTGGCCCGCCGCGAAGGCCGCGGCGCTGGCGCGGCTGGCCGACAAGGGGGTCGGCGCCGCCGAACTGGAAGCGGCGCTGGACGGCATGTGAGGCTGGCCCCAGATGGCGCTGGCCCCATATGGCGCTGGCCCTTGGCGCATCCGTTGCATTAAGACTTCCTTAACCGGCGAAAAGCCGGAGCGGAGGATCAGAATGGGACGGGTTTTGGCGGCGGTGGCCGTGGCGTTGGGTCTGGCGTTCGGCCAGGCGGCGGGCGCGGGGGCGGCCGACTGGACACTGCTGAAGGCATCGGACGCGGGCTTTTCGGCCGAGCTGCCGGGCGAAGCGACCTATGTCGGGACCGGCGCCGACGCGCCCGAGCAGTGGCTGCTCGTCGGCGGCGACGGGGTCTATGCCATCTTCGTCTCGCCAACCGATGGGTCGCAGGCTGACGAGACCCTGCTGGACGCCGTGCTGGACAACAGTGTCGAAGCCCTGGCGGGCGAGGTGCAGCAGCGCTGGACGACCGACAGCAAGGGCGGACCCGTGCGCTGGGCCCGGTTCGCAGGCCAGGCTTCGAACCTGACGGTCGAGGGCCAGGCCATCGCCATCGCCCGGCCGGGCACGGTGCTGGTCGCCGTGGCCCTGACGCCGGAAGGCGGCGATCCGGCCAATGTGGCGCGGTTCCTGGGCAGTGTGACGCTGACCCGCTAGGGGCAGTTCAGTTTTGGGCGCCATGCGCCCTTGGGGGGAGTTCGAGTGATGCGTGGTCTGGTGTTGTCCGTCCTGCTGGCGGTCGGGGCGATGGCGGGGGCGGTGCTGCCGGCCGGGACAGCGGCGGCGCAGGCCGGCGCCTGGCAGACGGTGACCGACAAGGAGATCGGCTATTCGATCGCCATGCCCGGCAAGCCCGAAATCGAGCGCCAGACCCGGGGCGAGGGCGAGATGGCCGTCGAGACCACGTCCTACGGCGTCTTCACCGAAACCACCGGCTATGGCATCGAGGCCGGCCGGGTGACCTTCTGGCCGGCGGGCGAGGAGACGGCGCGGATCGCCTCCATGGTCGACGCCATGCTGGATGGCCGTCCCACGCTCAGCCGCAAGGCGATGGTCGTGCCGGGCGGGTTCGGCGAGGAGGTCGACATGCTCGTGCCGATCGGCGGCCGCGACTCCCGGTTCCGGGTGCAGGTCGTCTATCACCAGCAGCGGGTGTTCACCCTGATCGCGACCTGGCCCGCCGACGGGTCGGGGGCGGACGCGACGAAGTTTCTGGACAGTTTGAAGCTCGACTAGGGTCGAGGTCGCCTAAGCCGCTTCCGGCGCGGCGCCGTGCAGGCCCTGCATAATGATGCGGTTGATATCGATCAGCGGGTCGATCTCTTCCTCGCGGCGGATGACGGCGCTGGTGTGCTTGCCGACCCAGATGGAGATCGAGATGATCTGGGCGCGCAGGGCCATGGGCAGGGCGTTGTCGGGCTGGCTGCAGTCGGTTGCGAGCGCCGACCATAGACGGCGGTTCCAGTCGAGGGCCTCGACGCGGCCTTCGATCTGGTGGTCCGGCAGTTTCTGGGCGTCCATCAGAGCGCGGGTGACCTGGCCAAACAGCCGGTACTCGGCGTCCTTCGGATTTTCAGCCCTCGCCGCCGCCTGTTGATACGCCTGAAGACCCATTTCCCAACCTCTCGTCCTCATAGTCCACCAGCTTCCGGCAGAGCATGAGCGCCTTGTAGTATTCCTTCTCCATGATGTGCTTGGAGATGTTAACGCACTCCGACAGGACCGCCGGATTGCGCACCACCCCCATGAACTCGGTCAGGCGGCGCACGAACTCGTCGTAGTAGCGGCCGGCCCCGGGCTCATCGAGGTACATCATCATCACGGGGAAGTAGACGTGGCGGGCCGGCGTCACCGCTTCGGCCTCCTGCATGATGTCCTTCTCGCGAAGCACGGAAGCCTTGTTCTGCAGGATCAAAACGCCGCGCCGGTCGCCATTCTGGACGACAGCGCCATTGAGGACGAACTTTTCGCCCGGCTTCAAGGACAGTTTGAGCGGCATCAATTTCCCCCTTCTGGAAGAGGGGCCCTCCCCCGATACACCGCCTTAAAATGGGCGATCATGGTTAACGCCTTATTGCCGCAGCGCCTCAAAAGCCGGTGATCTTAAGGGCGGGGTAACCATGATCGGGTGATCTGAAGCTTCAGGATTCCAAAGACTGTGACCACATGACGCGCCCCAAATCCGAAGTTTCCACAACCGCTTTGGGCATGACTCCCATTGTGGGCCAGGCGGCGCAGGTCAGGGCGTTCGGGGGCATGGCCGGACAGGCGGGTTCGGCGGCGTCGCTGACTCGCATGCTGGAGGCCATGGCCGAGATGAAGGCGGCCACCCTGGGCGGGGTCATCGACCAAGCCGTGGCGGCGCTGCAGAAGGACGACTTCACCACCGGCGGCCAGCTGGCCATCCAGGCGCTGGAGATGGACGAGCGGTCGGGCTTCGCCTGGTACCTGCTGGCCATCGCCCGGGAGCGGGCCGGCGACTTTCCCAGTTCGGTAAAGGCCTATGACAAGGCGCTGCAGCTGATCCCGGCCCATGCCGAGGTGGCCAACGACATGGGGCGGCTGGCCTATCGCATGGGCCTGAAGGAAACGGCCGAGAAGCTGTTCGCCCACTATGTGAAGATCCATCCGGAGAACCCGGAAGGGGTCAACAACCTGGCCTGCGCCGTGCGCGACCAGGGGCGGTACGACGAGGCGGTCGAGGTTCTGCGGCCGGCGCTGATGAGCAATCCCGAGGCGGCGGTGCTGTGGAACACGCTGGGCACGGTGCTGGCCGAGCAGGGCGATCCGCAGGGCTGCGTGACCTTCTTCGACGAGGCGCTTCGGCTGCAGCCGCATTTCCCCAAGGCGCAGTACAACCGCTCGACGGCCCGGCTGGCGCTGGCCGATGTCGAGGGCGCGCTCGCCGACTGCAACGCGGCGATGGCGGCCCCGATGCCGGCCGACGAGATCCAGATGATGCGGCTGGCCCGCTCGACCATGCACCTGAACCTGGGCGACCTGGTCAGCGGCTGGAGCGACTATGAGGCGCGGCGCGACCCCAACTTCGGGGATGTGACCCACTACCTGGTCGAACGGCCGGAATGGACGCCGGACAGCGACCTGGCCGGCAAGTCGCTGCTGATCTTCGGCGAGCAGGGATTGGGCGACGAGCTGTTGTTCGCGAACCTGATTCCCGATGTCCTGGCGGCGCTGGGGCCCGAAGGCCGACTGACCATCTGTGTCGAGCCGCGTCTGGTCCCGCTGTTCACGCGCAGTTTCCCGACCGCGCGGGTCGGGGCGCATGCGACCTTCGACGTCGACGGACGGACGGTGCGGGTCGCGCCGTTCCTCGATGAGGCGGACCTGGCCAGGATCGACCTCTGGACGCCGCTGGCCTCACTGCTGCAGCGGTTCCGCAGCCAGGTCGCGCAGTACCCGGCGCAGGGTGGCTATCTGACCGCCGATCCGGACCGGGTGGCGCACTGGCGCGAGGTGCTCAAGACCGCGCCGGCCGGGCTGAAGGTCGGACTGTTGTGGAAGAGCATGGTCGCCAAGGGCGCGCGGCACCGCTGGTTCTCACCCTTCGCCCTGTGGGAGCCGGTGCTGCGTACGCCCGGCGTCTGCCTGGTCAACCTGCAGTACGGCGACTGTGAAGCCGAGCTGGCCCATGCGAAATCTCAGGGCATCGACATCTGGGTTCCACCGGGCATCGACCTGAAGCAGGACCTCGACGACGTGGCGGCGCTGACCTGCGCGCTCGACCTGACCGTCGGGTTTTCCAACGCCAGCCTGAACCTGGCCGGGGCCTGCGGGGCGCCGGTCTGGCTGGTGACGCCGCAGGCCTGCTGGACCCAGCTGGGGACCGATCACTACCCTTGGTATCCCCAGACGCGGGTGTTTACCCCGACCAGCTATGCCGACTGGGAAGAGGTGATGGCGGACATGGCCCAGGCCCTGACCGTAAAGGTCCAGACCGGAACATAAGGCGTCCGCAGGGGTTGAATCCGGGCAGCGGCAATGACGCCGCCAGACGGGATGACAACGCCATGGCCGAATTCGACAACGAACCCGACGACCAGGATCGCGCTGAGGTCCTGGACGAAACCAACCTGACCGAGGACGGCGGCAACATCGCCAACTTCGACGAGATTTCGGACGTCTATGACGCCACCGCGGCGGCCGACGATGCCGACATCGATGGCCTCGATCCCGAGCGGGACGAGGCGGAATTCGACGGCGCT
This sequence comes from Caulobacter sp. SRI_014, assembly GCF_057586315.1. NCBI lineage: Bacteria > Pseudomonadati > Pseudomonadota > Alphaproteobacteria > Caulobacterales > Caulobacteraceae > Caulobacter > Caulobacter sp. SRI_014. Next base: position 26,850 of record NZ_JBYCZQ010000011.1, read on the forward strand.
GAATTCGACACTCTCAGTGATGCGGGCGACCTGACCGAGGACCGCGACGACGCGGGACTGCGCACGGCGCCTGAAGACCGCAGCTTTGCAGCCGATGAGGACCGCGTGACCACAGAAGACGAACGCAGCCGCAACTATGAAGCCTCCGGCGGGACCGGCGACGAGTCCGACAAGACCGGCGTCAGCTCCGACCCGGGCGAGGACGCACCGGACGAGAAGGACGAGCACGTCGACCGGCAGTTGGACAAGGGCCTGAAGGAGACCTTCCCGGCCTCCGACCCCGTGTCGATCAATCCCGGGGCCGACTGACCCCAGAGTGGCGCCTGCCCATAGGTAAGGTGCGCCGCGCGTCGGAAACGGCGCGCGGCTTTTTCGCGTCCGGCGATGAAAACGCTTCACAGCGCGGTTCCGGACGCTAGTGTCCCATTTGAAACGTTTGTTTGGAGCGTCTGTTCGCTCCGAGGGGACCTGCATGACGACCCGCTTCGAAGGCACCAAGGATTACGTGGCCACCGACGACCTGAAGGTCGCCGTCAACGCCGCCATCGCGCTGCAGCGCCCGCTGCTGATCAAGGGCGAGCCCGGCACCGGCAAGACGGTGCTGGCCGAGGAGATCGCCAAGGCGCTGGGCGCGCCGCTGATCACCTGGCACATCAAGTCGACGACCAAGGCCCACCAGGGCCTCTATGAATACGACGCCGTCACCCGCCTGCGCGACAGCCAGCTGGGCGACGAGCGGGTCAAGGACGTCAAGAACTACATCAAGAAGGGCAAGCTCTGGGAGGCCTTCGAGGCCCCCGGCGTGCGGCCGGTGCTGCTGATCGACGAGATCGACAAGGCCGACATCGAGTTCCCGAACGACCTCCTGCAAGAGCTCGATCGGATGGAATTCTACGTCTACGAGACCGACGAAACCATCAAGGCCGTGGTCCGCCCGGTGGTGATCATCACCTCCAACAACGAGAAGGAACTGCCGGACGCCTTCCTGCGCCGCTGCTTCTTCCACTACATCAAGTTCCCGGAAACCGACACGATGAACGCCATCGTCGAGGTCCACTATCCGGGGATCAAGCAGAAGCTGGTCGCCGAGGCGCTGCGCATCTTCTACGACATGCGCAAGGTGCCGGGCCTGAAGAAGAAGCCCTCGACCAGCGAGCTGCTCGACTGGCTGAAGCTGTTGATGGTCGAAGACATCGGCGAGGACGTCCTGAAGGAAAGGGATCCGACCAAGCTGATCCCGCCCCTGCACGGCGCCCTGCTGAAGAACGAACAGGACGTCCACCTGTTCGAACGCCTGGCCTTCCTGGCGCGGCGTGAAGGGGCGACGCGTCCAGGTCAATAGGGGCCGGGCAGTAAGGCTTGCCGACAATTGAATTACGTGAGTAACTCCCTCGGGTAACCGGGGGAGTTTTCTTATGCGCGTATGGGCCTGGGTGGGAACGCTGGCGGCGGCGCTGATGCTGGCGGGAACGGCAAGCGCGGCCGAGTGCGAGGCCGGAAAGGACGGGGCGAAACTGTCGCGGCTGGGGTCGGGCAATTTCGCCATGGATCTGGTCCTCGGCATGACCTTGACCGATCCGATGAAGGCCGGCGGGGTGAAGGCCAGCCAGGTCAAGAAGCTGCCCAAGGCCTGCGACCGGGGCGATTTCCTGGCCGGCAAGAGCCGCTACCGCGCCTATGGCCAGGCGCCGGCGAAGAAGGGCGTGCCGATCCGCTACGCTCTGCCCGAGGACGGCAAGGGGCCGATCGCCTACATCGTTCCGATGTCGACGGACGGCGAGGACGCCGGCTGGATGCTGGTGGTCAGCGACGGCGACGAGATGACCGCCTTCGCCAAGGTCAGCGCCGTGCCCAGCGACAACGACCTGCGGATCATCCTGGCCGGGGCGCTGGACGGGCGTTATCCGCGCAAGGTCGGGCTGAACCTGCGGACCGGCGGCACGACCCAGTACGTCAGCACCGACGAGCTGAAGGACGCCGGCGACAAGCCCACACCGAAATCCAGCCCGGAAATGCCCAAGCCGCCGCCTGGCGGCGGGCCGGGCGAGCCGCAGGTGCTGACCGCCCCGGACGGTGCGATCTTCAGGGCCACCGCAGGCGATGGTTGGGTCCACGGGGCGACCGGTTTTGTCTGCCCGGCCGCTGTGAACGGCTACAGGCGCGGCAAGGCGATCATCTTCGACGCGGCCGAGAACGGGCGCGATGTGGCTTGCCAGCTCGTCGGCAAGAACAGCTGGATGACCATCTACCTGACCAGAATTCCCGACAGCTATACGCCGGTCGAGGTGTTCTCGACCTACTCGGAACAGGCTCGGGCGACCGCGCCCTCGAAGGACGACATTGCTCCGCCCTGGATGCTGCCCAAGTCGCGGTACCCGTCCTACGGCGACTTCTGGATCGGATCGAAGGATCAGCGGGAAGGCCTGTGGGTGACGGCCATCGGGCCCTGGTATGTGAAGATGCGGGTGACCTACTTCCCGGATGAAGAGGGCGAGCTGGTCGATCTGGCGCAGGCCATGGCCAAACAGATCAGCGAGCAGGTCAGACCGCCGGAAATCTGAGGTCCCAGCGGCGGTTACCGCGAATTCACTGGATTACCGACCGTCACGGGGTCAGGTTCAACCTCGAGGTCGCCAAGAACTACCCAAAAGGGCTGAGACGACAATGAAGACGAAACTGATGACCGCCGTGGGCTGCGGCGCCATCCTGGTGATGGGCCTGAGCGCCTGCGAAAGTCGTGAGGCCTACCGGGCCCGCACCGCCGAGCAGTCGGCGCTGAAAGTGGTCAGCAAACTCGACTGCCCCGAGGCGCAGGGCAACCTGAAGCGCACGGCCGTCGCGGCCGATGGCCTGAGCTGCACCTATGCCGGGGACGGCTCCGAAGTCGTCCTCAAGCTGGTGGCCGTGAGCAACGACCCCGCCCGGGCGCTCGAGCCCATCGAGGCCGAGGTCAAGGCTCTGTTCCCGGCCGCGCCGGCGCAACCCGAGCCGCCGACGCCGCCCGCGAAGCCGGGCGAGGAACCGGCGAAAGATGAAGTGACCAGGGAAAAGGTCACCATGCCGGGTATCCACGTCGAGACCGAGGAAGGCGCCGGCAAGGACAAGGCCAAGGTGCGGATGCCTGGCATCAGCGTCGACACCGACGGCGACAACGCCAAGGTGAGGATCCTCGGCATCGAGGTCGACCACGACGAAGATACGAATGAGACCCGCATGGTCCGGGAACGCTGGCGGTCGGACAATGGCGACTTCGAGATCGACACCTCGGACGGCGACATGAGCATCCGGGGCGACAGCTTCTCAATCGGCGGCAAGCGCCGGACCGGCTATCGCAGCACCTTCGTCAAGACGACCAAGGCGCCGGACGCTCCCTGGAAGCTCGCCGGCTTCGAAGCGCAAGGCCCCAAGCGAGGCCCCCTGGTCGTGGCCGTGGTCAAGACCAAGGAGAGCCGCGACGCCGACGGTGAAAGCAAGCACCTGTTCCGCGACGCCAATTCGCTGGTCAGGCAGCAGTTCGATAAGTGACCCAAAGGCGTCTCCCTTCGCGATGCGAGGGGAGACGCGTGGGCGCCCTGCCCTACTCCACCGCCTGAACGTCGGTGACCTTGTAGGCCAGCAGACGGCCGTCCTCGTCGGCGACCGAGACGTATTCCCCGACCGCGAAGCGATGCTGGCCGAGCTTGTGGACCGCCTCGTCGTCGGTGTCGGTGTCCTCGTCGTAGTCGAAGTACCAGTTGTCCCGGCGGCGGGCCAAACGGCCGGTCGCAGCGTCCTCGTCAGGGGCGAAGCGACGCACGGTGCAGTCGGCCTTGGCCCTTCCGAAGGCGTCGAGGTCGAGCATGCCGTCGTCGGTCAGCGGCGCGGTCAGGGTGTAGCCGCGGTGGTCGTCGCCATCGGCGAATTCGGTGCCCGGATTGCGGGCAAGGCGCATGATGATGCGGGACAGGGTCATGCCTGTTTCTCCGTTTGTTGAACGCTAATGGGACAGGAAGAGCGACGGACCGTCGTTGTTGAGCAGGGTCCGCGTGGTGCCGCCGAAGATGTACTCCTGCAGCCTTGGGTGGCCGAAGGCCCCGGCGACCAGCAGGCCCGCCCCCAGCCGCCTGCAGGCGTCCAGCAGCAGGGGCGCGGCGTCGCCGTTTTCGGCGATTACCTCGACCTCGGCCTTCACTCCGCGATCGGCGAAGAAGGCCTGCAGCCGGCCGCCGTCGAAATTGCGCGACGAGGCGGACGGGGCGCAGAGGATGACAACGCGACTGGCCTTTTCCAGCAGGGGTTGGGCGGTGCGGGCGGCGCGGCTGGCTTCCTTGCCGCCGTCCCAGGCGACGGCGACGACGCCGCCGACCGTGAGGCCCGGGCGTGCGACGATGGTCGGTCGCTGTTCGTCGGCGACGGTCTGCTGGAAGGCCTCGGCCAGCGGGCCACGGCCCCGGGCCGCTTCGTCCGTGAAGACGACGACGTCGGACAGGCGGCCTTCCATCGAGAGGCCGGCCCAGACGGGGGTTTCCAGGCTGACCAGCCGGGTCTTGGCGTAGCCGCAGGCCGCGACGGCGGCCTGAGCGGCGCGGGCGCCTTCGGCGGCCGCCTCCTTCAGGCTGTCCATGGCGGTGATCTGCACTCCGCCCATGAAGCCTTCGCCCATCCAGGGCATCAGGTCGGCGACGTCGGCCGGGGCATGGACGGCGGCCAGTTCGGCGTCGAACGGCGCGGCGATGGCGGCGGCGGCCGCCAGCACCTGTTCGTCACCGGCGCCACCGGCCAGCGGCGCCATGATACGGGCCCAACTCATGAGTGGTTCTCCATGCGTAGACCAACGAATGTGGGTGACATGGCGTTCCTGTCGTTGATCTTTGTCAAGCGATGCTCCAGTTGGACGTTCCCTAAAGTCGAGTGAGGAACAGAGACGATGGCCAAGGCCGCGCGCGGTAAGCAACCGAGAGCCTGGCAGCGCATGCTGTCGGGGCGCCGCCTGGACCTGCTCGACCCCTCCCCGATGGATATCGAGATCGAGGATATCGCCCACGGCCTGGCCCGGGTGGCCCGCTGGAACGGCCAGACGATCGGCGAGCACGGCTTCTCGGTGGCCCAGCATAGCCTGGTGGTCGAGGAAATCGCCGCCCACATCCAGCCGGACCTGGAGCCGCGCTGGCGGCTGGCGGCCCTGCTGCACGATGCCTCGGAGTATGTGATCGGCGACATGATCAGCCCGTTCAAGGCGGCGCTGGGGGTCTCTTACAAGGAGTTCGAGGAACGGCTGGAGCACGCCATCCACGCCCGCTTCGGCCTGCCGGCGAAGACACCCCAGAACATCAAGAAACTGCTCAAGACCGCCGACCGGGCCTGCGCCTTCTTCGAGGCCACCCAGCTGGCCGGGTTCACGGTCGAGGAGAGTCTGCAGATCTTCGGAGCCCCGCCGACCGGCTACAACCTGGTCATCCATCCCCAGCCGCCGGCCGAGGCGCAGGAGCGTTATGTGGCGCGGTTCCATACCCTGTCGGAGGCGGCCGGGTATGAGCGGACGCCGCAGGCCTTCAGCACCGAATGACTCTCATCGTCAGCCCGCTGCGGGACGCGCCGACGGTCATCAAATGGAAGAAGCCGTCGCACGTCGTCACCCTCCTCGAAGAGGGGCTGATGGGCCAGGCGCCGCGGGCGCTGTATCCGGACCGGCACTTGAAGCTGACCGTGCACGACATCTGGCAGGAGACGGTGGGCGAGACGCTTCCCGACGAAGGGCTGGTGCGCAAGCTGCTCGACTTCTCGCGGACCTGGGACGGGGACGCGCCGATGCTGGTGCATTGCTGGGCCGGGGTGAGCCGCTCGACGGCCAGCGCCTTCATCGTCGCCTGCGACCGCAACCCCGACGCTGACGAGGCGGTCATCGCGGCGGCCCTGCGCAAGGCCTCGCCGGGCGCGACGCCGAACCCGCTGATCGTGAAACTGGCCGATGATGTGATGGGGCGCGGCGGGCGAATGGCCGACGCGGTCAGCGGCATCGGCAAGGGCGCCTACGTCTACCCGGGCGCGCCGTTCGAGATGCCGTCACGGTACTAGTGCCTCCCCCATCGGGGGAGGAACTGCTATCCCCGAGTCATGAACCCGTCCGTCGTCATTGGCCTTTCCGCCGTCATCGTCGCCATTCGCGACGGCGAGGCCGTGGTGCTGACCGTGCGGCCGGAGGGGGCGGCGGGGCTGCCGTTTGGGCCGTTTGCGCCACAGAGCGACCGGACGTTCGAACTGGCGCTGCGCGATTTCGTGGCCAGCCAGACGGGGTTCGAACTGGGCTATGTCGAGCAGCTCTACACCTTCGGCGACCGGGGCCGGGATGCGCCCAGGGCCGAGGTCGGGGCCGGGGCGGCGCGGGTGGTGTCGGTCGGATACCTGGCCCTGACGCCGTCGGCCAGCGCCGACCCGGCCTGGTCGCCGTGGTCCAGGTTCTTTCCCTGGGAGGACTGGCGCAAGGGGCGGCCGGACCTGATCGACGAGGGCATCAAGCCGGCCCTGATGGCCTGGGCCGGCAAGGACGCCGGACGGGCGGCGCGGGCCCGGCTGGCCTTTGCGCTCGACGGGGCGTCGTGGAACGAGGAGCGGGTGCTGGAGCGCTATGAGCTGCTCTACGAGGCCGGCCTGGCCCCCGAGGCGGCGCGCGACGCGGCCCGGGCGGAGGGCCGCGATCCGGCCGAGCCGGCGGCGATCTCGGCGGCCTTGGGCGAGCCGATGATCAGCGACCACCGGCGGATCCTGGCCACGGGGCTGGGGCGGCTGCGCGGCAAGCTGAAATACCGGCCGGTGGTGTTCGAACTGATGGCCGGGGAGTTCACCCTGTCGGCCCTGCAGAAGACGGTCGAGGCCATCGCCGGCATCCCCCTGCACAAGCAGAACTTCCGCCGGGTGGTCGAGCGGACGGGCCTCGTCGAGGGGCTGGGACGGATGGATGTGGAGACCGGCGGCCGGCCGGCGGAACTGTTCCGCTTCCGCCGTGAGGAACTGCAGGCGAGGCCGGCGCTGGGGTTAAGCCTGCCGGGCGTGCGGGACTGAGCTCCATCCTTCCCCGTTCACGGGGAAGGGGGACCGCCGGCGAAGCCGGTGGTGGAAGGGGCGAGTGACAAAGAACAGGCGCTGGCGCACGGCCCTTGCCCCCACCACCGCTTCGCGGTCCCCCTCCCCCGTAGACGGGGGAGGATGAGGACTACTCCGCCGCCATCGGCGGCGCGGCGTCTGCCTCCGCTTCGGCCTTCTGACGTTCCAGCCATTTGGCCTTCAGCGTCTTCGAGGTCTCGCGCGAGCCGTCGGGGCTCCAGCCGGGCGGCCCGAACAGGTAGCCGAAGACCTCGCGGATCGAGCGGGAGCCGGCGAGGTCCTTGCCGATGCCGATCCACTCGTGGAAGGCCACCCGCAGGATGTTGAAATCGCCCAGGTTCTTGACCAGGCCGTAGCGCGGCGGTTCGGCCTCGGTTTCCGGGATGAAGGTGCCGAACATGCGGTCCCAGATGATCAGGATGCCGGCATAGTTGGCGTCGAGATAGCGGGGGTTGCGGGCGTGGTGGACGCGGTGGTGCGACGGCGTGTTGAACACCGCCTCGAACCAGCGGGGCAGTCGGGTGATCGCCTCGGTGTGGATCCAGTACTGGTAGACCAGGCTGATGCCCTTCTGGATGGCGATCATGGCCGGCGGGAAGCCGATCAGGGCCATGGGCAGCCACAGGATCCAGGTTCCGGCGACGCCGCCGGTCCAGGTCTGCCTTAGCGCCGTGGCAAGGTTGTAGTGCTGGCTGGAGTGGTGGTTGACGTGGCTGGCCCACCAGAACCGCCGTTCGTGGCTGAGGCGGTGGAACCAGTAGTAGGTGAAATCCTCGATGAAGAAGATCGCCACCCAGGCCCACCAGGCCGTCATCGGGATGTCGAAGATGCGGTGCTGCCAGACCCAGATGACCACGGCGACGATGGCCGCTCCGGTCAGCAGGCCGGCGATGTTGCTGCCCAGACCCATGAGCAGGGAGGTGGCGGTGTCTTTGGCCTCGTAGCTTGCTTTTACCTTCTTGAACCGGCGCAGCAGGATTTCGCCGACGATGGTCAGCACGAACAGCGGGATGGCCAGGGTGACTGGGTCGAAGGCCGGCTTGATGGGGTCGAGGGTCATGCTGCGGCCATCCCTTCGAGGGTGGCCGGGTCCATCTGGGGCGGCCAGGGGGTGACGCCACTGACGGCGAGCGAGAGTTTCGGGGCAGCCGGGTCAGGGGTGCGCAAACGCACGCGGCCACCACGGATCGGCGAGTCGATCGCGGCCTGCCAGGCCATGTCGCGGGTCACCCAGCTGTCGCCCAGCTGGGCCAGGATCAGGGCGCGGTCGCCACTGCGGGCGATAGCGCCGAGGCCGTCGGCTGCGATCCAGACAGCGTTGATCGGGTAGCCCGGATAGTCGGTGTCGATCAGGTGACGCGCGGTCGCCTCGTCCAGCGGCTCGGTCGGGCGCGGGATGCGGGCCCAGGCGGCGAGGCCAACCATCGTGGCCACCGCCACGGCCGAGCCGATCAGCTGTATCAATATGGCGTTCAAAGTGACGCTCCGTTCCCCGGGCGGGGAGTGTCGTCAGACTGACGGTGGCGTCAATGAAAAAGGCCCCCGCCGGAGGGCGGGGGCCTGTTCCACAAAGTCGCGGTTTAGTGCGGCTTAGAACTTGCGGACGTAGCTGACGCCGACCACGTCGGCTTCGGCGTCGTCGCCGTCATGACGGGTCCAGTCGAGACGGACGCCGTCCTTCTCGGTGAAGAAGTACTGGCCACCGATGCCGTAGGCGAAGCCGTCCAAATCGGCCGACTGGCTGATACCGCCGCCCTTGGCCTTGATTTCCGAGGTGGCGTAGCCGGCGCGGGCGAAGATGTCGAAGCGCTCGGTCACCGGGTAGTAGCCGACAGCGAAGGCGCCGACTTCATGCTTCAGGTCAACGTCCACGTTCGTGCCCAGCACGTCGAAGTCATCGCCCTTCACGCCGGCGGCGAGTTCGCCTTCAACGCCGAAGTATTTGCCGAAGCGGGCGCCGATGCGGCCCTGCAGGGCGCCGAGGTTGACGTCCGCGCCGTCATCGGCGCTGACGTTGGCGTAGCCGACGGTGCCGTAGACGGTGGTGCCGCTGGTGTCCTGGGCAGAAGCAGCGCCAGCAAAACCAACAGTGGCCAAAGTGGCGACCGAGGCGGCCGCAATCATGAGAGATTTCATTGTTATAAACTCCTGACTTAATCTAGCAGTTTGGGACCCCTCCCTGCCCAGCGTTAGGTAGGGTCGAAACCCGGCGGCGCAACGGCGGTTCCGGGTTTGGATTGCGGCGAAAGCGTTGCGTTGCGGCGAAGCCACACCCCCCGTTCGCCCAAGCGTGATCCGTACGGGGATGACGCGGGGCCGCGTCGTGCTATCTAGCGCGCCAAGAAGAAACTGCGGGCCGGGGGCGGCTCGCGTCGGGAAGCAAATCACCGTGCATCAGGCTGTCATCGCCGCCACCGGGCTGTTCACGCCCGACCAGAGCATTTCCAACGAAGAGCTGGTTATCGCCTTCAACCGCTTCGTCGAGCTGCATAACGAGCGCAACGCCGAGGCCATCGCGGCCGGGACGGTCGAGGCTCTGGCGCCGTCATCGCCGGAGTTCATCGAGAAGGCCTCAGGCATCAAGGCCCGCTTCGTGATGGACAAGGCCGGCATCCTCGACCCCGAGGTGATGACCCCGCGCATTCCCGAGCGGCCGAACGAGGAAATTTCGGTGCTGGCCGAGATGGCGGTCAAGGCGGCGAAAGACGCCATCGCCGCCTGGGGCAAGGATGTCAGCCAGATCGACGCGGTGCTGTGCGCGGCCTCCAACATGCAGCGGGCCTATCCGGCCATGGCCATCGAGGTGCAGCAGGCGCTCGGCATCGAGGGCTTCGCCTTCGACATGAACGTGGCCTGCTCGAGCGCGACGTTCGGGATCAAGACGGCGGCCGATTTCGTGGCCAGCGGGTCGGCCCGGGCCGTGCTGATGGTCAATCCGGAGATCTGTTCGGGCCACCTGAACTTCCGCGACCGCGACAGCCACTTCATCTTCGGCGACGTGGCCACCGCCGTGATCGTCGAGCGGGCCGAGGATGCGGCGCCGGGCCAGGGCTGGGAAATCCTCGGCACGCGGCTGAAGACCGTCTTCTCGAACAACATCCGCAACAACTTCGGCTTCCTCAACCGCGCCGCCCCAGAGGGCATCGGGGCCAGGGACAAGCTGTTCGTCCAGGAGGGCCGCAAGGTGTTCCGCGAGGTGGTGCCGATGGTCAGCGAAATGATCGTCGACCACGCCGGCGACATCGGCGTCGATCCGCACGGCCTCAAGCGCATGTGGCTGCACCAGGCCAACATCAACATGAACGAGATGATCGGCAAACGCGTCCTGGGCCGCGATCCCGAGCCCGGCGAGAACGTCATCATCCTCGACGACTACGCCAACACCTCTTCAGCCGGCTCGATCATCGCCTTCCACCTGCACCATGACGGCTTCGGTGCGGGCGACACGGGGCTGATCTGCAGCTTCGGCGCCGGCTATTCGGCCGGGACGGTGTTTGTGAGGAAGCGCTAGCCCCTCCCCTCTTGCCAACCCGGCCAACCCGGTCCCTCATGCCCGCCCACCATTTCGAGGGCAGGCAACTACATGGACATCGGCGTCTTTATCCCGATCGCCAACAACGGCTGGATCATGTCGGCGACCTCGCCGCAGTACATGCCGACGTTCGAGCTGAACAAGCAGGTGACGCTCAAGGCCGAGAAGTACGGGCTGGATTTCGCCCTCTCGATGATCAAGCTGCACGGCTTCGGCGGCGAGACCGAGTTCTGGGACTACGCGCTGGAGAGCTTCACCCTGATGGCGGGCCTGGCGGCCGTGACCAGCAAGATCAAGCTCTATGCCTCCGTCCCCGTGCTCGCCATTCCGGCGCCCATCGCGGCGCGGATGGCGGTGACCATCGACAGCATCTCGAACGGCCGCTTCGGCATCAACATCGTCTCGGGCTGGCAGAAGGCCGAGTACGACCAGATGGACATCTGGCCCGGCGAGCGCCACTTCCTCAACCGCTACGACTTCTGCGCCGAGTACGTGACGGTGATGAAGGAGCTGTGGCGCGACGGGGAGTCGAACTTCAAGGGTGAGTTCCTCACCATGAAGGACTGCAAGCTGCTGCCCAAACCTCAGGCCGACATCAAGATCGTCTGCGCCGGCCAGAGCCAGACCGGCGTCGATTTCGCCGCCAAGTACGCCGACTACAATTTCTGCTTCGGCATGGGTCTGAACGAGCCGAAGAAATGCGCCGAGGCCGTGGCCCGCAACGTCGCCGCCGCCAAGAAGGCCGGGTCGAACACCGGGGCCCTGCTGCTGTTCATGATCATCGCCGACGAGACCGACGAGGCGGCGATGGAGAAGTGGGAAACCTACAAGAAGGGCGCGGACCTCGACGCCATCGCCTGGATGAACCACCAGGGCGAGGCCGATCCGCGCGGGGCCCTGGACGTCAGCGCCATCTATATGAGCCGGCCGCCGTCGGCGATGAACCTCAACATCGGCACCCTGGTCGGGTCGTATGAGACCGTGGCGAAGCTGATGGACGAGATCGCCGAGGTCGAGGGCGCCGCCGGGGTACTGCTGACCTTCGACGACTTCCTGGTCGGCCTCGACCAGTTCGGCCAGCGCATCCAGCCGCTGATGAAGACGCGCGCCAATGTCGTCTCTGCGTAGCCGCCCGCAATCGATGGCCGAGGCGCGGCCGGGGGCGGTGATGCTGCCGGCCCGGCCCGAGGCGGTGCCCCTGTCGCCGAAGGACACGGCGCTGATCGTCGTCGACATGCAGAACGCCTATGCCTCGCCCCAGGGGTATCTCGACAAGGCCGGGTTCGACATCGGCGGGGCCGCCGCCGTCATCGGCCAGATCGGCCAGGCCTGCGAGGCGGCGCGGGCGGCGGGGGTGCAGGTCGTCTACTTCCAGAACGGCTGGGACCCGGGCTACGTCGAGGCTGGCGGCGAGGGATCGCCCAACTGGTGGAAGTCCAACGCCCTGAAGACCATGCGCGAGAAGCCGGAACTCGAGGGCCAGCTGCTGGCCAAGGGCGGCTGGGACTATGAGCTGGTCGAGGCGCTGAAGCCCCACACCGGCGACATCGTCATTCAGAAGCCGCGCTACAGCGCCTTCTTCAACACCTCGCTGGACTCGGTCCTGAGGGCCCGGGGCATCCGCAACCTGGTGTTTGTCGGGATCGCCACCAATGTCTGCGTGGAATCGACCCTGCGCGACGCGTTCCACCTGGAATACTTCAGCGTCATGCTGGAGGACGCCGTGCACCAGGCGGGACCGGCCTTCCTGCAGGAGGCCACCGTCTACAACGTCGAGAAATTCTTCGGCTGGGTGAGCAACACCGCCGACTTCTGCGGGGCCATCCGCCAGGCCCCGCCTACCTAGGAAAGCAGACCATGCCCAAGACCGTCATCACCCCGCCCGGGACCGTCACCCCCATCGCCCCCTTCTCGCCGGGAACCCTGGCCGATGGCGTGGTCTATGTCTCCGGCACCCTGGCCTTCGACAAGGACAACAACGTCGCCCACGTCGGCGACGCCGAGGGCCAGACGCGGCAGGTGCTGGAAACCATCAAGTCGGTGATCGAAACGGCCGGCGGGACCATGGACGACGTGACCATGAACCACATCTTCCTCAAGGACTGGGCCGACTACGCGGCCATGAACAAGGTCTATGCGGAGTATTTCCCGGGCGAGAAGCCGGCCCGGTTCTGCATCGTCTGCGGCCTGGTGCGGCCCGACTTCCTGGTCGAAATCGCCAGCATCGCCCACATCGGAAAATAGCGGGGGGCAAGTAACCGCCGATACGATCCAACCGTCGGGTTGGCGACAGAGTGAGAACAACTCCCGGTTAGGTCCGGTGTCGCTCGCCGATGGAAACGGGGGTCCAGACAAGGCGAAGGGGCGCACCGGGGGGGTGGTGCGCCCCTTCTTTTGTCAGGCGCGGGGGGATGCGCCGTGACGCCTGCCCGGATCGGATTGGGGGGGACCCAGGCAGGATTCGAATATCGTTGTCAGTTCAGGCTGTCGCTCCGCCCCCCAACGCCTTGTACAGTGTGGCAGAAGTTTGCGCCCTCACAAGCCATAGCGCAACCAGTGCCTTCTCAGCGCTGTATCTGGTTCTCTGTGCATCTAGCAAGACCAGATAGCTATCTATCCCCTGTTCGTAGCGGATTCTTGAAAGCCGCTCGGCATCCTGCGCGGCGACCAAAAGGCGAGCGGCGGCATCGAGTCGCCTATTGAGCGTCGTCTGTGTGGCCAGGCCGTCGGCGACTTCGCGGAAGGCGGTCTGCACCGTCTTCTCGTATTGGGCGAGTGCAACCTCGCGATCCACCTTTGCAACCCTGAGATTTGCCGCATTGGCCCCGCCGTCGAAGATCGGCAGCGAGATCTGCGGAGCGAAGCTCCAGGCCCCCGATCCACCACCGAACAGGCCCGACAGTTCGGTGCTGGCAGAGCCGGCGCCGGCGGTCAGGGTGATGCGCGGGAAGAAGGCCGCGCGGGCGGCGCCGATGTTGGCGTTCATGCCCTTCAGGCTGTGCTCGGCGGCCATGATATCTGGCCGGCGGTTCAGCAGGTCCGACGGCGTCCCGGCCGGCAGGTCGTGGCGGATGGCCAGATGCTGCAGATCGCCGCTGGGCAGCAGACCCACGGGAACCTCAGCCCCGGCCAGCAGGGTCAGGGCGTTGCGGTCGCGGGCGACCTGGGCCTGGGCGGCGGCGAGATCGCCCCTCGCCTGTTCCGCCAGGGTCTCGGCCTGACGCACCTCCAACAGGTTGGCGGCCCCGCCTTCCTGGCGCTTGCGGGTCAGGGCCAGGGAGGCCTCGGCGGACTTCAGCGTGCCTTCGGAGACGGTCAGCAGATCCTGGTCGGCGGCCAGCGTGATCCAGGCGGTGGCGGTCTCGGCGATCAGGCTGATCTGCACCGCGCGGCGGGTCTCGGCCGTCGCCAGGTAGCTCTGCAGGGCGGCGGCGTTGAGGCTGCGCACCCGGCCGAACAGATCGACCTCATAGGCGGTGACCCCGAGGCTGGCGCTCCAGGACTCCGACTCCACGGCGGACGGGGTCCCGGCCACCTCAGCCGGAGTCCGGCTGCGGGAACCGCTGATCCCGGCGTCGAGGCCCGGCAGGGAAGCCGACCGCTGAACGCGGTACTGCGCCCGGGCCCGCTCGATGTTCAGCACGGCGACGCGCAGGTCGCGGTTCTGGTCGAGGGCCAGCTGGATGACCCCCTGCAGGCGGGCGTCCCGGTAGACGTCCTTCCAGGCAAGGTCGGCGGCGTTGCCGGCCTGGTCGGCGGCGCCCGGCCAGGCCTGGGCGACCGGTAGGGCGGGCTTGTCATAGGCCGGCGCCATGGAGGCGCAGGCCGAAAGGACGGTAGTGGCCATCAACAGGCCGGCGATCAGGGCGCGTTTCATTCGGCGCCTCCTTCCAGCGACGGCGCTTGCGCCTTCGGCTTGCGTGTGAAGAACCGCTGCACCAGCACGTAGAACAGCGGCACGAAGATCAGGCCGAGCACGACCGCCGCGATCAGGCCGCCGATGACGCCGGTGCCGACCGCGTTCTGGGCGCCGGAACCGGCCCCGTTGGAGATGGCCAGCGGCAGGACGCCGAACATGAAGGCGAAGCTGGTCATCAGGATCGGCCGCAGGCGGATGCGGACGGCCTCCAGGGTGGCGTCGATGAGGGATGACCCCCTCGCCTGCGCTTCCCTGGCGAACTCGACGATCAGGATGGCGTTCTTGGCCGCCAGCCCCATGGTCGTCAGCAGCCCGACCTGGAAGTAGATGTCGTTGCTCAGGCCCCGCACTGTCGTGGCCAGCACCGCGCCGAGCACGCCCAGCGGGATGGCCAGGATGACGGCGACCGGGATGGTCCAGCTCTCGTAGAGGGCGGCCAGCAACAGGAAGACGACCAGGATCGAGAGGCCATAGAGCATCGGCGCCTGGCCGCCCGACTCCTGCTCCTGCAATGACAGCCCCGACCATTCGTAGCCGATGCCGGCCGGCAGCTTGGCGATGATGCCTTCCATGGCCTTCATGGCGTCGCCCGAGCTTTTGCCGGGGGCGGCCGAGCCCTGGATGTTCATCGACGAGACGCCGTTGTAGCGCTCCAGCCGCGAGGGCCCGTGGGTCCAGCTGGTCTGGGCCACGGCGGTCAGGGGCACCATCTGGCCGGCGTTGTTGCGCAGCTGGATCTGGCTGAGGTCCTCAGGGCGGCTGCGGTAGGGCGCGTCCGACTGCATGTAGACGCGCTTGACCCGGCCACGATCGACGAAGTCGTTGATGTAGGAGCCGCCCAGCACGCTGGAGATGGTGGTGTTGATGTCGCTGATCGACAGGCCGAGCGCCTGGGCCTTGGCCTGGTCGACGGTCAGCTTCAGCTGCGAGGTGTCGTCCTGGCCGTTGGGGCGAACGCCCGTCAGGTTGGGATCCTGGGCGGCCATGCCGAGCAGCTGGCCACGGGCGGCGAGCAGAGCGTCATGGCCGACGCCGCCGACGTCCTTCAGCTGCAGGTCGAAGCCGGAGGAGGTGCCCAGTTCCGGCACCGCCGGCGGGGTCAGGGCGAAGATCATCGCCTCGCGCACCTGGCCGAAGGCGCCCATGGCCCGCTCGGTGATGGCCGGTGCGCGCAACCTGGCGGCCGACCGTTCCTCGAAGGGTTTCAGGCGGATGAAGCCGATGCCGGCGTTCTGGCCGGCGCCGGAGAAGCTGAAGCCGGCGACCGTGAAGATCGACTGCACACTGTCCTTCTCATCAACCAGGAAGTGGTTCTCGACCTTGCGCAGGGTGGCCAGGGTCTGGTCCTGGGTCGAACCGGCCGGCAGCTGGACCTGGACCATCATGATCCCCTGGTCCTCAGGCGGCAGGAAGCTGGAGGGCAGGCGGACGAACAGGATGCCCATGACCACCAGGATGCCGGCGAAGATGGCCAGGTACCGGACGCTCTTGCCGAACATCGTGCCGACGAAGCGGGCGTACCAGTCGCGGCCCTTGTTGAAGTTGCGGTTGAACCAGCCGAACGCGCCCTTGTCCGTATAGGCGTGGCCAGGCTTGACCGGCTTGAGCAGCGTCGCGCACAGGGCCGGGGTCAGGACCAGGGCGACCAGCACCGACAGGGCCATGGCGGTGACCAGGGTGACCGAGAACTGGCGGTAGATGACGCCCTGCGACCCGCCAAAGAAGGCCATCGGCACGAACACGGCGCTGAGCACGGCGGCGATGCCGATCAGGGCGCCGGTGATCTCGCCCATCGACTTCTTGGTCGCTTCCTTTGGACTTAGGCCTTCCTCGCTCATCAGCCGCTCGACGTTCTCGACCACGACGATGGCGTCATCGACCAAGAGGCCGATGGCCAGTACCAGGGCGAACATCGTCAGGGTGTTGATCGAGTAGCCGAGGGCGAACAGCACGCCCATGGTCCCCAGAAGGACGATAGGCACGGCGATGGCCGGGATCAGGGTGGCGCGCCAGTTCTGCAGGAAGACGAACATGACGATGAAGACCAGGACCATGGCCTCGGCCAGGGTCTTGATGACCTCCTCGATCGACTTCTTCACGAAGGGCGAGGTGTCGTAGCCGATGGCGTAGCTGATGCCTTCAGGGAACGACTTGGCCTGGATCTCGAGCTCCTTGTTGACCCGCTCGGCGGTGTCCAGGGCGTTGGCCCCGGTGGCCAGGCGGATGGCGAAACCGGCGGCCGGCTTGCCGTTGAACCGCGAGGACGACAGGTAGCTGTCGGCGCCGAGCTCGACCCGGGCAACGTCCTGCAGGCGGACGGCGGAACCGTCAGCGCTGGATTTGACGATGATCTGGCGGAACTCTTCAGGCGTGTTGAGGCGCGACTGGGCGGTGATGGTGGCGTTGAGCGATGCGCCCTCCGCGGTCGGCGGGCCGCCGATCTGGCCGGCGGAAACCTGAGCGTTCTGGGCCCGCACGGCGGCGGAGACATCGGCCGGGGTGATGCCGACGGCGGCCATCTTCACCGGGTCGAGCCAGATGCGCATGGCGTATTGCGAGCCGAACAGCTGGACCTCCCCGACCCCGTCGACGCGGCTGATGGCGTCGACCAGGTTGGCGGCGGCGTAGTCGCCAAGGTCGGTGCTGGTCTTGCTTCCGTCCGGCGAATAGAGGCCGACGACCATCATGAAGTTGCGGGCCGCCTTCGACACGGTCAGCCCCTGCTGCTGCACCTCGGTGGGCAACAGCGCCGTGGCCGCCGACAGCTTGTTCTGCACCTGGACCTGGGCGATGTCCGGGTCGGTCCCGGCCTTGAAGGTCAGGGTGGTGTTGGCGGCGCCGGAGCCGTCACTGGTCGAGCTCATGTACAGCAGGCCATCAAGGCCCTTCATGCGCTGTTCGACGATCTGGGTGACGCTGTCCTCGACCGTCTTGGCCGAGGCGCCGGGATAGTTGGCGCTGATCGACACCTGCGGCAGGGCGATGGACGGGTACTGCGCGACCGGCAGGTTCATGATGGAAAGAGCGCCGGCCAGCATGACGATAATGGCCAGCACCCAGGCAAAGATCGGGCGTTCGATGAAAAAGCGCGACAGCATTCTGGGTGAATCCTAGCGCTTGCCGGCGACGGTGGCCGGGCGCTGGCCCGGCGCCGCGACAGCGACGTCACCACCCGGTCTCACCGACTGCAGGCCCTCGACGATGACCTGATCGCCGGGCTTCAAGCCGGCGGTGATCACCCAGCGGTCGCCCTTGGTCTGGTCGGCGGTGACCTGGCGGGTGACGGCCTTGTTGCCCGGGCCGACGACCAGGACGCTGGCGGCGCCCTTGGCGTCGCGGGTCACGGCGGTCTGGGGCACCAGGATGGCGTCGGTGGCGACGCCGGTGGTCAGGCGGGCGCGGACGTACATGCCGGGCAGCAGCTGGCCGTCCGGGTTGGCGAACACCGCCCGCAGGCCGATTGAGCCGGTGCCGGCGTCGACCGTGACGTCGGAGAAGGCCAGGCGCCCCTCGATCGGATACTCACTGCCGTCCTCGAGGATCAGTTTGACCGCCGCCGTGCCGGCCTGATCGAGTTGGCCGCTGGAGAAGCGGGCCCGCAGTTTCAGCAGGTCGGTGGAGGACTGGTTGAGGTCGACATAGACCGCGTCCAGCTTCTGGACGGTGGCCAGGGGCGCGACCTGGCTGGCGGTGACCAGGGCGCCGGGGGTGACCGAGGACTTGCCGATGCGGCCGCTGATCGGGGCGGTGACGCGGGTGAAGCCCAGATTGATGCGGGCGGAATCGACAGCCGCCTTCTGGAAGGCGACGTTCGCCTGCGCCTGTTTGAAGGCTGACTGGGCGTCGTCATTGTCCTGCTTGCTGACCGCGCCCGTCGCGGCCAGCGCGCCGTAGCGCTCGGCCTTCAGCCGGGCCGAATCGCGGGCCGCTTCAGCCTGGGCGAGACCCGCCCGGGCGCTGTCGTAGGCGGCCTGATAGGTGGCCGGGTCGATCTGGTAGAGCAGCTGGCCGGCGCGGACCATGCCGCCCTCGACGAAGTGGCGGCTCTTGATGATGCCGCCGACCTGCGGCCGGACTTCCGAGACCAGCACGGCGCTCGTGCGGCCCTGCAGTTCGGTGGTCAGGGTGACCGGCTCGGTCTTGGCCACCTGGACGCCGACGCTGGCCGGCCCGCCGAAGCCGGACTGGGCGTTGGCCGCCCCGTCGTCACACCCCGCAAGGGCCAGGGCGGCGAGGCCGAGCGCCACGGCGCCCGCCTGAATCGACGAGATAGGGGTGCGCGGACGGGCGTCTCGCGGGGAGAACTGACGCATGGGGGAGGCCTTGTTGATTACACACAAATGTGAGAATGAACGTTCATTCTCAGTTCAGGCATACCTAGATAGGGGATGACCTCAAGTCAACCTGCGACCCGGCGATTTTGTCGCGGACCGCAAACCGGTGCATAGCGTTAGAGCAAGGAACACATGATCGACGCCCCCGCCCCTTCCCGCCCCTCCGTCGAGGAGCGCCGCCAGCAGATCCAGGACGCCGCGGCGGCCTGTTTCCGGCGTTCAGGATTTCACGGGGCCAGCATGCAGGAGATCGCCAGGACGGCGAACCTGAGCGTCGGCCAGATCTACCGCTACTTCGAAAACAAGGAAGCGATCATCGAGGCCATCGTCGAACAGGACCTGGCCGACAAGCGCGAGAAGTTCGCCGAGTTCTACGAGACCCCGGGCGACATGGCCCAGTACATGGTCGAGAACTGCGCCGGGGCCATCGACAAGTTCTGGGACCGTGAGCGGGCCGCCCTGATGCTCGAGGTGCTGGCCGAGGCCGCGCGCAACCCCAAGGTCGCCGCCATCCTGCACAACCGCGATGAGCAGGAGCACGAAATGACGGTCCAGTTCCGCCAGCGCATCCGGCGCAAGGGCTGGAGCGAGGAGGAGACCGAACTGCGCGCCGAGCTGGTCGGCATGATGTTCGACGGCATGGCCTCGCGCTCGATCAACAGCAATATCGATCCGGCCCGGCTGGAGCCGGTGCTGAAGAAGGTGATGGCCCAGATTCTTGGCGTCGACCTGCCGCCGCATCACCCCTGCCCCAAAGAAAAATGACCCCGGAGGCGAACCTCCGGGGCCAAGGCAGTGTCATCAGGAGCCGTCATCAGGGCTGACGGCGGCCCATGGGTTGGGCCTTAGTAGCGGCGGTAGCCGCCGCCATAGCCGTAGTCGTCATCGCGCACTTCCTGCCGGACCCGGAAGGCCAGCCGGTCGAGGCGCTGGTCGAGGTCGGCCCGTTCCCAGCGGCTCAGGTGGCGATCGTAGCGATAGCGGGCTTCGATCCGCTTGATTTCCCACAGCTGCTCACGCAGGCGGCGCGCTTCGCGGTGGTTCAGGCGGCCGTTGCGCTCGGCGCGGGCGATGCGTTGCTGGATCTGGTCCTGGCGGGCGTCGATCGAGCCGCCGCCGTGGCCGCCGCCATAGCCGCCGCCGTACAGGCCGCCGCCACCGTAGCCACCGCCATAGGGTTGGGCCGCGGCCGGCATGGCCGCCGCAGCGGTTCCAAGGGTCGCAACAGCCGCGACCGCCATCAGCATCTTCTTCATGGGGTACTCTCCATCTGCTTGGTCGCGCTGCCGGGGTGACAACGCTGAGATGGAGTTCAACATTTCAGTCCTGAAACGAACCTGAGACGTTTGTTGTCTGGCGTTCAGCCAGATGAACGGGTGCGCGGTCCCGGTCCGTCATCCCAGGCACAAACCTGGGTCCCATCGACATTTGCTCCCCATTCCCTACCGCTCATCCCGGCGAATGCCGGGATGAGCGGATTTTGGGGGAAGGCCTGTATGTCGAATGGCCCAGGATGATGGGCGGTGGCGCGCGACAGCAGCGCCAAGATCATCAAATTGTAAGGGGGGAGAAGGTGTCGGCTGACCTAGCTTCCGATGCGGGGGGCTGGGGGGGCTGTTCAGGATCCGGACCGGGGCCGATCAGCCGACATAGGGACAATGGTCGGGGGGTGTGGCCGTGACTTGCTCGGATTAGGGCGGCAATGGGGCTTTTTCGTTTACGCGCGCCCGCCCGGCGCCTCGTTGTGGCGATACCACACAAGACCCCAAATCGGCCGGCCAGGCGCTCCCCGCAATTGAGTCGGCCGGTTTTAGGCCCGATAGTGCGCGTGAACGGCGGCCAGATCCTGGTCGCCGGGGCGTGGGGCCCTCCGCGGCGCCTCCGGGACATTGCGTCCCGCGCGGATCATCAGAGGCGGCGAAGGCGGTCCCGAGGGGCCGCCTTTTCTGCATTAAACTTCTGTCATCTGGCTCCATGACGGGGACAGCCTGCCCCCCTCCCCCTAGAACAGCCACGGGCCGGTCTCTCTTCGAGAGTCCAACTTTGCATTTTGAGCCCGTCCGGGCTCGGGCTGTTCAGGGATCATTCCGTTGCGTCTGTTCGTGCTCGTTCTCGGCCTGCTGGCGTTCGCCGGCGCGGCCCATGCCGACCCTCTGCGCCAGACCAAGGCGCCCTTCGAGGACAAGTTCCGCCAGCTGGAAGGCGAGGACTGGCCCACCCCAACCGACTACCGCAACGCCGCCGGCGCCCCGGGCTACCGCTACTGGCAGCAGAAGGTGGACTACAGGCTGGCCGCCACCCTCGACGAGCCGGCGCGGACGATCCGCGGCTCGGGCACGGTGACCTACGCCAACAATTCGCCGGACGAGATGCGCTATCTGTGGCTGCTGCTCGACCAGAACCGGTTCAAGCGCGACAGCCTGTCGGAGCTGAGCACCACCGTCTCCGGCTCGGGCACGATGTCCTACGACGCCATCCGCCGCGCCAAGCGCTTCCAGAGCTGGGAAGGCGGCTTCTCCAACCTCAAGGTCACCACCGCCGACGGGACGCCCCTGACGTTCACCGTCGTCGACAGCCTGATGCGCATCGAGCTGCCGACGCCGCTGAAGAGCGGCGAGAGCTTCAAGTTCGCCATGGAATGGACCGTCCCGCTGATCGAGACCCGGGTGATCGGCGGCCGTGGCGGCTATGAGTGCTTCACCAAGCCGGACGAGGACGGCAATTGCCTGTTCCTGGGCTCGCAGTGGTTCCCCCGCCTGGCCGTCTATTCGGACTATGAGGGCTGGCACAACAAGGCCTTCCTCGGCGGCGGCGAGTTCACCCTCGAGTTCGGCGACTACGACGTCAGCCTGACCGTCCCGGCCGACCACGTCATCTCCTCGACCGGCGAACTGCAGAACCCGGGCGAGGTGCTGACCGCCGCCCAGCAGGCTCGCTTCGAGAAGGCCAAGACGGCCTCCGAGCCGATCTACATCGTCACCCCGGCCGAGGCGGCCGCCGCTGAAAAGGGCCGCGCGACCACCACCAAGACCTGGCGGTTCAAGGCCGAAAACGTCCGCGACTTCGCCTTCGCCTCCAGCCGCAAGTTCATCTGGGACGCCCAGGGGGTGAAGCAGGATTACGCCGACCAGCCCCTGGTCATGGCCATGAGCTTCTACCCGAAGGAGGCGCGGCCCCTGTGGGACGCCTATTCGACCAAGGCCATCGTCCACACCATCAAGGTCTATGGCGAGTTCGCCTTCCCCTATCCCTATCCGACCTCGCAGTCCGTCAACGGGCCGGTCGGCGGGATGGAATATCCGATGATCACCTTCAACGGTCCGCGTCCGATCAAGGACAAGAAGACCGGCGCCCTGACCTATACCGAGCGGGCCAAGTACGGCCTGATCGGCGTGGTCATCCACGAGGTCGGCCACAACTGGTTCCCGATGATCGTCAACAGCGACGAGCGCCAGTGGACCTGGATGGACGAGGGGCTGAACACCTTCCTGCAGTTCCAGGCCCAGCAGCGCTGGGACGAGAAGTTCCCCAGCCGCCGGGGCGAGCCGCGCACCATCGTCGAATACATGGTCTCCAGGGACCAGGTGCCGATCATGGTGCAGTCCGACAGCCTTCTGCAGTTCGGCTCCAACAGCTATGGCAAGCCGGCCGCCGCCCTGGTCGTCCTGCGCGAGACGGTGCTCGGCCGCGAGCTGTTCGACTACAGCTTCAAGGAATACGCCCGCCGCTGGCGCTTCAAACGCCCGACGCCCTACGACTTCTTCCGCACCATGGAAGAGGCCTCAGGGGTCGATCTGGACTGGTTCTGGCGCGGCTGGTTCTACAGCACCGACCATGTCGACATCTCGCTCGACAAGATCGTCCAGGCGCGGGTCGATACGCTGGATCCGGTGCGAGAGAAGGCGCTGAAGCAGGAGCGGGCCAAGCAGGACCCGATCGGCCTGACCAACCTGCGCAACACCGATCCGACGGTGGTCGAGCTCGATCCCAATGTGCGGGACCTCTACGACACCACGACCGAGTTCACCGTCACCGAGGCCGACCGCAAGAAGTCGAAGGACGCCCTCGCCCGGCTGGACCCCGAGGACCGGGAGGCGCTGGCCGTCACCGACAACTTCTACCACTTCACCTTCAGCAACCTCGGCGGCCTGGTGATGCCGGTGATCCTGAAGATGGAGTTCACCGACGGCACGACCCAGACCGTGCGCATCCCGGCCGAGGTCTGGCGCAAGAACAGCCGCCAGGTGACCTGGCAGTTCGTGACGCCGAAAACCCTCAAGAGCGCGTTGATTGATCCAAGTTGGGAGACCGCCGACGCCGATGTCGCCAATAACGCCTTCCCGCGCGCCATCACCCCGCTGACCTTCAAGCCGGCCTCCGACGATCCGGAGAACAACCGCATGAAGGACATGGGCCTGCAGGTCTCGCCCGACGGCCTGGCCACCAGGCCGGCCCCGAAGAAGGACTAGCCGGTGCGGCGTCTATGGATCGCCCTGTCTGTGATGCTGCTGGCCCTGGCCGGCGCTGGAGCGGCGCTGGCCCATCGCGGCCACGCCACCCTGTCGGTGGTGGTCATCGATCAGATCACCGGCGAGGTCACTGTCACCCACCGCATGGCCGCCCATGACGCCGAACCGGCCCTGGCCATCATCGCGCCGGACGAACAGTCCAGCCTCGACAACGACATCGCCATGGAAGCCTTCGTCGCCCACATCGAGAACCACTTCACCGTCAACGGCGAGACCCTGCGCTTCGAGACCCGCGAGGCCGAGGGCGACGAACTAGCCCTTGTGTTCAAGGGGCGGGTGAAAACGCCGGTGAAGTCGGTCGTCGTCGAGGCCGACCTCTTGCCGCAGATCGATGCCGATCTGCCGGAATTCCAGGTCAACGTCCGCGTCGGCAAGGTGACCCGCACCCTGCTCTTCCGCCCCGGCGTCGGCGCCCAGACGGCGATGTTCGACTGAGCCTGGCGGCTTGATGAATATGTCTAGACATATCCATTTCACCCCTTCCGGACGCCCTGAACCAACCCGCCAATGCAGGGTGGCCCCGGGTGGCTTTCGGGTGGTCATTCCGCCCCATAAGGCCACATGAAACGCAGCCTTAAGCGGACCCCAGGGTGGACTTAGGGCGTTGATTTTACTTGTTTAATTGTCCGACGCCAGATGCTATGCTGACGTCATCCCGCTACCCGGTCTTCTGCTTCATCCACTTCACCGCCACGGTGCCGGCAAAGCCGATCAGGCAGATGAAGAAGGCGATCTTCGCCAGCCCCCCGGCGACGTCGACGACGAAGCCCAGGATGCCAGCGATGATGGCGACGAACAGGAAGAGCCCGGCGAGTTTCAGCATTCTGCGCTAACGGCGGCCGGCCCCATCAGGTTCCGGCCGCGCGCTCACGATCAGGCCAGGGTGCGCACGTGGGGCTCACGGTCCCAGAAGCGCTTGCCGCCGGCGGCGATGAAGTCCTCGCCCAGGCCGGTAACGCCCTCGTCCGGCTCCACCCCGGCCTTGTCCAGCAGGGGCTTGGCCGCTTCGGAGTAACCAATGGCCTTCAGGTGGCCGAAGGCGTCCATGACGAACTGCACGGCCGCCGCCTCCTTGAGCAGGGCCGCGCAACCGGCTTCGGACAGGACCACGGCGATGGCGTCGACCATCACCGACGGCGTGCCGGCCAGCTGGCCGTCCGCCGGCAGCAAGGAGCCATCGGACAGCTTCGCGCCGCCGATCCTGGGCGCGATGATCATCGCCTTGCCGCCGGCCTTGGCGACAGCCTTGGTCACCGCCGTGACCTCGGCGGCATCGGAGCCGTCAGCCACGAGGACACCGACCTTGCGGCCCTCGAGGGTGTGGAACTCCAGCGGACCGCTGATGATCCGCAGGGCCGGCGACAGGTCCATGTCCAGCACCGGCGCGGCGGTCGCGCTGGCCTTGGGCAGCGGCATGTTGAGGCCGGCCGCGACCCGCTTGGCCAGGTCCGGGTCGACGTTGACCAGGTTGCCCAGCATGCGGGTGCGGATGGCGGCGATTTCGACCTTGGACAGCTCGAACACCAGGGCCGAGGCCAGGTGGGCCTGCTCCGGGACGTCGAGCGAGCGGAAGAACAGCCGGGCCTGGCTGTAGTGGTCGGCGAAGCTTTCGGGACGGATGCGCAGCTTGTCGCCCTGCTCGCTGGCCTCGCCCTTCGGGACGGTGGTGAAGCCCTCCACCGGGCATTCGCGCGGCCCACCGACCTCGCCGAACTCGGCCAGGGAGTTGGGCTCGTAGTTGGCCCGGCCCTTGGGCTGGAGCATCTGCATCTGGCCGTCGCGCTGGAAGTTCATCACCGGGCATTTGGGCGCGTTGATCGGGATCTGGTGGAAGTTGGCCGTGCCCAGGCGGCTCTTCTGGGTGTCGAGGTAGCTGAACAGCCGACCCTGCAGCAGCGGGTCGTTGGTGAAGTCGACGCCGGGCACGATGTTGCCCGGGCAGTAGGCGACCTGCTCGGTCTCGGCGAAGAAGTTGTCCGGCCAGCGGTCCAGCACCATCCGGCCGATCGGCCGGACTGGCAGCAACTCCTCCGGGATGATCTTGGTCGGGTCGAGGACATCGAAGGGCAGGCTATCGGCAAACTTCTGGTCGAAGGCCTGGATGCCCAGTTCCCACTCGGGGAAGTCGCCCGAGGTGATGGCCTCGAACAGGTCGCGGCGGTGGAAGTCCGGATCGGCGCCGGCGATCTTCACCGCCTCGTCCCAGACCGTCGACTGCAGGCCCTGCTTGGGCTTCCAGTGGAACTTGACGAAGGTCGAGGCGCCCTTGGCGTTGACCAGCCGGTAGGTGTGGACGCCGAAGCCCTGGATCGTGCGCAGGGAGCGGGGGATGGTCCGGTCGGACATCGCCCACATGATCATGTGGGTCGATTCCGGCATCAGGCTGATGAAGTCCCAGAAGGTGTCATGGGCGCTGGCGGCCTGCGGAAAGCCCCGGTCGGCCTCCATCTTCACCGAGTGGACGAGGTCCGGGAACTTCATGGCGTCCTGGATGAAGAAGACCGGGATGTTGTTGCCCACCAGATCCCAGTTGCCTTCCTGGGTGTAGAACTTGACCGCGAAGCCGCGCACGTCGCGCGGCGTGTCGACCGAGCCGGCCCCACCTGCGACGGTGGAGAAACGGGTGAACAGCGGCGTCTTCTCGCCGGCCCGCTGGAACAGGTCGGCCTTGGTGATGTCGGACAGGGATTCGTAGAGCTCGAAGAAGCCGTGCGCCGCCGAGCCCCGGGCATGGACGATGCGCTCGGGAATGCGCTCATGGTCGAAATGGAAGATCTTCTCCCGCAGAACGAAATCTTCCAGCAGGACCGGGCCGCGCTCGCCGCTCTTCAGCTGGTTCTGGTTGTCGGAGACGCGGATGCCCTGGTTGGTGGTCAGGTGATCGACGGCGTCGTGGTCGGCGGTCTTGGGGACATGCTGGTGGGTTTCCCCGCCCGTCCCGCGATCAGTCTTGAAACTTGAGTTGTCGGCCATGGGTACGCTCCGCCCCGGGGTTACTGCTGGCAACCCAACGGCGGGAGCGTGCGGACGTTCCTAGCCGTTCCGCAGATGGTGCAGGGCGATGCCGACGCTGGTGGCGACGTTGAGCGAGTCGAAGCCGGCCGCCATCGGAATGCTGACCGTCGCGCAGCGGGCCAGCACCGCGTCCGGCAGCCCCGGCCCTTCTGCCCCGGCCAGCAAGGCGGCGCGCGGCGGGACCGGCAGGCGGGCCAGCACGGTCTGTCCGGCCGGGCTGAGCGCAATCGGCTGCAGCCTGGCCCCCTCGAGGAGGCCGATCAGGTCCTCGCCCTCGGCCAGCCGCGCGAAGGGTGTGGTCAGCACCCCGCCGACCGAGACGCGGATGGCCTTGCGGTAGAGAGGATCGCAGCAACCGGCGTCCAGGATCACCGCATCCACCCCGAAGGCGGCGGCGTTGCGGAACAGGCCGCCCATGTTGTCGTGATTGGCGATGCCGACCAGGGCCAGCACCAGCGCCTGCTGGGGCAGCCCGGCGAGCAGAGCCTGAGCCGAGGGCGGATCACGCCGCTGCCCTATGGCCAGGATGCCCCGGTGCATATGGAAGCCGGCGATGGCGTCGAGCACGGCCTGGTCGACGAGGTAGACCGGGGTGGCAGCGGGCAGGAGATCAAGGGTTGGAGCGAGTTTGTCCCGCCGACGGGGATCGATCAACACCGACACCGCCTCGAACCGGGTCGAGCGCACCAGCAGGTTCAGCACCACCTCCCCCTCGGCCACGAACAGCCCCTGGCGGCCGACGAGGTCGCGCTCGCGGATGTCGCGGTAAGGCTCGACGCGGGGGTCGGCGGGATCGGTGATGGGGACTAGCATCGCCCGCCCCCTCTACCCGTCATCCCGGCCGGAGCGAAGCGCAGAGCCGGGACCCAGGGGCGGTGGCCGCCATCGTTGGAAGAGGCTGGACGGGCGCCCTTGCCCCCCCTGGGTCCCGGATAGCCGCTGCGCGGCTTCCGGGATGACGGAATTAAGCGGTCACCCCGTAGCGCCTGCCCAGGTCGGCCGTCACCTCTTCGAACTCGCGCACTGTGTCGGCGATGATGTCGGCCACCGGCCGGACGCTGTCGATCCGCCCCGCCACCTGCCCCGACAGCGCAATGGAGGCCTCCATGTCACCGCCGAAGTAGAGCTTCAGGGCGTTGCCGAACTCGGCCATGACACCGCCCTCCGGCGAGGCCTTCTCGTACTCGGTGGTCTTGGCCGTGCGCAGGGCCCGCAGCGCCGGTCCCGGCCCGAAGCGGTTGAGGAAGACGGTGTCGGTCTCCTTGGCCTCGACGATGGCGGTCTTCCAGTTCTCATGCACCGGCGACTCGGCGGCCGAGACCATGCGGGTGCCCATCTGCACACCCTCGGCCCCGAGGGCGAAGGCGGCGGCCATGGTGCGGCCATCGGTGATGCCGCCGGCGGCGATGATCGGCACGTCGACCTTCGAACAGACCAGCGGCAGCAGGACCATGGTCGCCACGTCGCGCGGGTTCTTGAAGCCACCGCCCTCGCCGCCCTCGACGATCAGCCCGTCGACCCCGGCCTCGATGGCCTTCAGGGCCGCGCTCAGCGAGGGGACGACGTGGAAGACGGTCAGGCCCGCCTCCTTCAGCTGGCCACAGTATTTGGCCGGGTCGCCGGCCGAGGTGGAGACGAACTTCACCCCCTGGTCGATGACGAACTGGACGATGCCCGGATCGCGCACGAAGGCCTGGGCGACGTTCACCCCGAACGGCTTGTCGGTCAGCTGGCGCATCTTGCCGATCTCGGCCCGGACCTCGTCGAGCTGGCCCGAGGAGGTCTCGATGATGCCCATGGCGCCGGCGTTGGACACCGCCGAGGCCAGCTGGGCGCGGGCGATCCAGCCCATCGGCGCCTGGACGATGGGGTACTGGACCCCGAGCATGTCGGTGATGCGGTTCTTGATCATTTTCGCTCCTTTGGGGGCGTTTCCCTTTGCCCGCTTGTCCCGCGTTTGACGGTGCGGAAGCCAAGGTGGCTCTGGCCGGTGTCGGGCGGCCCCGGCTGGCGGGCGGCCGGGCGGTAGCGGAGGCAGAAGTTGTCGGCGCAGAGGAAGGAGCCGCCCTTGATCAGCCGCGACCCGTCCCGGTAGCGGTCCTTGGTCCATTCCCAGACGTTGCCCGACATGTCCGACAGGCCGTAGGCGCTGGGCGGGAAGCAGCCGACCGGCGCGGCCCGGGCCTTGTAGCCGTCCTCGGCCGTATCGATGGCCGGGAACACCCCCTGCCAGGTGTTGGCCTGCGGCTTCTGCCCGTCGAGCGGCGCATCGCCCCATTCGTATTTCGAGTCCGCATGGCCGGCCCGGGCGGCGAACTCCCATTCCGCCTCGGTCGGCAAGTCGCGGCCCTTCCACCGGGCGTAGGCCAGGGCGTCGTCATAGGCGATGTGGACGACCGGATAGCGCTCGCGCCCCTTCAGGTCGCTGCCCGGTCCCCGGGGATGCTTCCAGCTGGCGCCGTCGATGATCCGCCACCAGCGGGCCGGGTTGCCGTCGCCCAGCCCCTCCTCATTGCCGACGAAGACCAGGGACGACGGCTTCAACTGCTCTTTGGGCACGCCGGGATAAAGGGCCGGATCGGGATCGCGCTCGGAGAGGGTGACGTAGCCGGTGGCGGTCACAAACTCGGCGAACTGGGCATTGGTCACCTCGGTGCGGTCGATGGAAAAGGGGCCGACGGTGACCGTGCGCCTGGGCCCCTCGTCGTCGTGCATGGCGCCGGCGCCCAAGGTGAAGGTTCCGCCCTTGAGGGCGACCTCCCCGGTCGGCTGCGGGGCGCAGACCGGTTCCGTGGCGGCGACCTTCGCCTTCGGCCCGCAGGCCGTCAGCAGGAGGCCGGCCAGCACCAGGACCGCCAGGCGTCTCACGGGCGCAGCACCTTTTCGACCAGGCCGGCGATGATGGATTCGGCCTGCTCGGGCGTGAGGTGCTGGTCGAGGCGCAGACGCCGCCAGCTGTCGAAGCTCATCAGCAGGTCCATCATTTCGATCAGCTCCGGGTCGGCCTTGACCTCGTCGGGCAGCAGGGCCGTGGCCATGCTGCGCTGCAGGCGGACCAGGCTTTCGTGGGCCTTGTTTAGAAAGGGCGAGCGGGCGCGTTGGGCGTCGGCGGCGACCTGGAAGGGCATCATCTCCTCGAACAGGCGGACCCGGCGGTGGATCAGGTTGCGCAGGCGCAGCTGCCAGGTGTCGCCGACCACCGGCTCGGCGGCGATGGGGGCCAGCCGGGCCAGCATCATGGCGTGCATCTCGCGGTAGAGGCTGTCCATATCGTTGAACAGCCGGAACACCGTGCGCAGGCCGACACCGGCCCGCTCGGCCACGGCCTCGGCGGAGGGGGCGGGATTTCCGTCGCGGATCAGCTCCAGCATCGCGGCGACAATGCGCGCCCGGCTGGCCTCGGCCCGCAAGTGTCGACCGTCTCTGGCGATGGGAGGGTTGGCGGCCATGGCCTCCGCAATTGCCGCCGCCGGCGTCTGAAGTCCAGCGTCCGTGTTCATGCCGGCCCGCGCCGCATCCGGCGGCCGAACTCCCAGGCCAGGGTCAGGAGCAGCAGCGAGAGGGTGAGCATCATCCCTGCCCGGCCGGGAATCTCATGCGGCGGCGGTTTGGAGACGAAGGCAATGACCATGGCCAGCGCCGTCTTCGCGGCCTCGATACCCAGCAGCGGCACGGCGAAGGCGCGGTAGCGGGCGGCGACCACCAGGTCGATGAGGCCGGCCCCCATCTGTCCGGCCCCGGTCGCGGCCAACAGGAAAATGATGGTCTGGCCGCCCTGGCTGAGGTCGAACTGGGCGATGGCCCCTGCCCCGCTGTCCGGCAGAAAGGCGTGCAGGCCGCCGCGGACCAGGTTGAACAGGCCGAGCAGGGCCAGCGCCGCCAGGGTGATCCGCGACGGGTTCATCGCCCTAGACTTCCGGAGCCGGGCTGCACTGGATCAGCAGCTGGCCCTTGAGGCCGGCCTTGCGATGGACGCCCATGGCGGCGACCTCTGGCGAGGTGGCGATCTCCACGAAGGCGGCGCGGCTGGGGTATTCCATGATGGCGGCGACGTCCCACAGCTCGCCGACCTCGCCGATCACCAGATGGTCGATCGTGCTTGAGAAGATGATCCGCCCCCCCTTGGAGGCGACCAGAGCGCTCATCGGCGCACCGTAGCGCATGTAGGCCTCGCGGCCGCTGATCTGGGGTTCGGAGGGGTCATCGTACTGGGCGATGTCGTGGAATTTCAGCAGGTTGAGCATCTGGATCGGCTGATCGCCGCCCAGGCTCAAGAGGCCCATCAGCTGTTCCTGACGGGGCATCACATGGTTCTCGACGTTCATGACTGGTTTCCCCCAATGAAGCGCTCGATCAGCGCGGCGATCTCTTCTGGTTTGTCTTCCTGCAGGAAATGGCCGCCACCCTCGATGGTGACATGCGGCTGGCCCTTGGCCCCGGGCACCCGCTCCTGGAACGGCCGCTCGCCGCCGCGGGTGACGGGGTCGCCGTCGCTGAAGGCGGTCAGGAAGGGTTTGTCGAAAGATTCGAGCACCTTCCACGCCGCCAGGTTTTCGGCCACCGAAGCGTGCTTCGGCGTGATCGGCACGAGGGTCGGGAAGATCCGGGCCATGACCTTGTAGGATTCGTCCGGATAGGGCGCGTCGTAGGCGGCTATCTCCTCGTCGCTGAGGGTGCGGCCCGAGCCCATGTTGACGAAGGCGCCGGCCGGGAAGACCGGCATCGATTGGCTGATTTCCAGCCAACGGTCGAAGCCCTCACTCATTCCCGAACCGGTCGGCAGGCCGGTGTTGGCGACGATCACCCGGGCGAATCGCTCCGGAAAGGCCGCGACCAGCCGCAGGCCGATCAGGCCGCCCCAGTCCTGGCAGAAGAGGGTGATGTCCTTGAGGTCCAGGCCGGTCAGCCAGTCACTCATCCAGGCGACGTGCTTCTCGTAGGAATAGTCAGCCTTGTCGGCCAGCTTGTCGGAGCGGCCAAAGCCGATCAGGTCCGGCGCCAGCACGCGATGCTTGCCCGACAGGCGCGGGATTATGTGCCGGTATAGGTAGGACCAGCTGGGCTCGCCGTGCATCAGCAGGACCGGCGCGGCGTCCTGCGGACCCTCGTCGACATAGGCCAGGCGCAGGCCATCCGTCGTGATCAGATAGTGCGGCGCGAAGGCGTAGTCCTTGAGCCCCTCAAACCGTTCGTCCGGCGTCCTCAACACCTGCATGATCGCAACCATCTCCTGTCCGCCTTGACGGCGTCGATTAATTTGGCATTATTTGTGCCAATAGTTTCGAGGGCGTCAAGCCACTCGAACGCAAGTCGGGAGCAGCAGGGTGTCAGAAGGCGAGCCGGCCGGCGGCGTGGTCCGCTATTTCCACCAGGCGGATGACCCCTACAGCCATCTGGCGGTGCAGCTGTTGCCGCGCCTGGCCGCCGCCTATGACGTGGCGCTCGAGGTCTTCCTGGTTCCGCCGCCCATCGACAGCGCAGCGCCCGATCGTGAGCGGCTGGCCGGCTGGAGCCTGCGCGACGCGGCGCGTTTGGCGCAGGCGCACGGGCTGTCCCTGCCCGAGGACGCAAAGCAGCCAACCGACGATCAGACGGCGCTGGCCGAGCAGGCACTGGCCGCTGCTCTCGGCGATCACGATTTCGCCGCCCAGGCCCTGGCCATCGGCGAGGCCCTTTGGTCGGGAGACGACCGCGCGCTTGAGCGTTTCCCGCTGGCCCCCGCTGCCGACGCCCTCGAGGCCGGCGAGGCCCGCCGCCTGGAACTGGGCCATTACCTCGGCGCCACCTTCCACCATGGCGAGATGTGGTTCTGGGGTCCCGACCGCCTGCACTATCTGGAGGATCAGTTGGCCGCCCACCGTCGGCCCGCCGCCAGGCCCGTCGCTCGCCTGATGCAGGAGGGCGCCGCGCCCGAGCTGCGCAGCCCGGTGACGCTCGACTTCTTCTGCTCTTTCCGCAGCCCCTACACCTGGCTGGCCGCCCGTCGGGTGCGCGAGCTGGCCGAGCGGCATGGCGCGACCCTGCGGCTGCGCCCGGTCCTGCCGATGGTCATGCGCGGCCTGCCGGTGCCGCGCGAGAAGCAGGTCTACATCGTCCGCGATTGCTGGCGCGAAGCCATGCGCCAGGGCATCGCCTTCGGCCGTATGGTCGATCCGGTTGGGCTGGGCGTCGAGCGCGGCATGGGGGTGCTGGGCCGGGCCATGGCGCTGGGCAAGGGCATGGCCTTCGCCGAGTCCTTCCTGGCCGGGGCCTTCTCCGAAGCCATCGACGCCACCACCGACGAGGGCCTGTGGACCATGGCCGAGCGGGCTGGCCTGACGAAGGACGACGTCGCCGCCGGTCTGGCCGACGAGGCCTGGCGGGACAAGGCCGAGGCCAACCGGCTGGAGATGCTCGAGCTTGGCCTCTGGGGCGTGCCGTCGTTCCGGGTCGCCGACCTGCCCGGCCACTGGGGCCAGGATCGTCTGTGGGCGGTCGAACAGGACCTCATCACTCTGGCCAAGGAAGCCGCGGCATGAAGCGGATCATCGCAACAGTTGTCGTTCTCGCCTTGCTGGGCGGCGCCTGGCTGTTCCGGGGCCCCATCGCCCTGAAGATCAGCGACCGGGCCGTGGCGGCCAACATGGCGGGCGACGCGGTCGCCGGCCTGCCGGACGGCCTGCACGCCTTCGTCTGCGGCTCCGGCTCGCCGCTGCCCGACCGCACGCGGGCCGGGCCCTGCCTGACCGTCATCGCCGGCCAGCGGGTGTTCCTGGTCGACGCCGGCGAGGGCGCCGCCGAGGTCCTGAGCGCCGGCGGGGTTCCGGCCGGGCGGATCGACCGGTTGTTCCTGACCCACTTTCACTCCGACCACATCGACGGCCTCAGCGCCGTGGCCCTGCAGCGCTGGGTCGGCAGTGCGGCGACCAAGCCCCTGCTGCTGGTCGGTCCGCCCGGCGTCGAACGCCTCGCCGCCGGCTTCAACGAAGCCTATGCCGCCGACAACAGCTACCGCACCGGACACCACGGCGCCGCCGTCGCCCCGCCGTCCGGCGGCGGCTTCGCGGCCCAGGCCTTCGTCATGCCCGAAGGCCAGAGTAGCGTCGTGGTGCTGAACGATGGCGGGCTTAAGGTCACCGCCTTCCGGGTCAATCACGGGCCGGTGGAGCCTGCCATCGGCTACCGCTTCGAATACAAGGGCCGCAGCCTGGTGGTCAGTGGCGACACCGCGGCCGACGCCAGGCTGACCGCCAACGCCAAGGGCGCCGACCTGCTGATCCATGACGCCCTGCAACCGACGATGGTCCGCCGCCTGCAGAAAGCGGCGCTGGACGCCGGCAACCCGAACCGGGCCAAGATCCTGGGCGACATCATCGACTATCACGCCAGTCCCGAGGACGTGGCCCGCGAGGCCAAGGCGGCCGGAGTGAAGGCCGTGCTGCTGACCCACCTGGTGCCGCCCTTGCCGCTGCCCGGGCTCGACGTGCCGTTCGTCGGCGAGGCGCGCAAACTCTACGGCGGGCCGTTGTGGCTGGCCCGGGACCGTGACCTGATCAGCCTGCCGGCCGGGTCGGACAAGATCGAACGCAAGCGGCTTGGCCGCGGGTAAGGGGGAGAAGAGATGAAAACGCGCACCCTGGTCGGCCTCGCCGCCCTCGCCGTCGTGCTGGTCGGCGGATATGTCGGCTTCCAGCACTTCAAGATCTACCTGCCGGGCATCATCGGCCGGATCAAACAGCCGATCGGGCCGAACCAGGAGGTGACCTGGGCGCGCGGTCCGGCGCCGGCGGCGGTCCCGACCGGCCAGCGGCCGCCGAACATCATCCTGATCGTCGCCGACGACCTGGGGATCAACGACACCACCGCCACGGGCACGGGCGTCGCCGGCAAGGTGCCGACCCCTCACATCGACAGCATCGCGAAGACCGGCGTGCGTTTCGCCAACGGCTATGCGGCCAACGCCACCTGCTCGCCCTCGCGGGCGGCGATGATGACCGGCCGCTACCCCAACCGCTTCGGCTTCGAATTCACCGCCGTGCCCAAGAGCTTCGCCCGCGAAGTCACCCACATGGGCGACGGGCCGATCAAGCCGGTGTTCTACGCCGACCGCGCCAAGGAGATGCCGCCGGTCGAGAAGATGGGCGTTCCCGCCGGCGAAACCACCATCGCCGAGGCGCTGAAGGCCAAGGGCTACCGCACCCTGCACATCGGCAAATGGCACCTGGGCGAAGCCCCGGCCATGCAGCCCAATGGCCAGGGCTTCGACGACAGCCTGGCCATCCTGTCCGGCGCGGGCATGTTCCTGAAACCGGGCGATCCGAACGTCGTCAACTCGAAGCAGGAGTTCGATCCGATCGACAAATACCTGTGGCCCAACCTGCCCTATTCGGTGCGCTGGAACGGCGGCAAGCCGTTCGAGCCCAAGGGCTATGTCACCGACTATTTCGGCGACGAGGCGGTCAAGGCCATCGACGCCAACGCCGGCCGGCCTTTCTTCATGTACCTGGCTTTCAACGCCCCGCACACGCCGCTGCAGGCGACCAAGGAAGACTATGAGGCGCTGAAGGACATCCCCGACCACACCACCCGGGTCTACGGGGCGATGATCCGGTCCCTGGACCGCAACGTCGGCAAGGTGCTGGCCGCGCTGGAGAAGCAGGGCCTGGCCGAGAACACCATCGTCATCTTCACCAGCGACAACGGCGGGGCCAACTACATCGGCCTGCGCGACATCAACAAACCCTTCCGCGGCTGGAAGGCGACCTTCTTCGAGGGCGGGGTCAACGTGCCCTTCTTCATGAAGTGGCCCGGCCGTGTCGAGCCCGGCAGCGTCTCGCCGAACCGGGCCATGCACATCGACATCTTCGCCACCGCCGCCCATGCGGCCGGGGCGCCGGTTGGCGCCAACGTGGACGGGGTGGACCTGATCAGCCTGCTGTCGGCCAAGCCGCCGGAGCGTCCGCTGTTTTTCCGCTCGGGCCACTATCGGGCGGTGATCGACGGGAACTGGAAGCTGCAGCTGTCCGAGCGCCCGAAGATGGCCTGGCTGTTCAACCTGGCCGTCGATCCGACCGAGCAGAATAACCTGTCGGCCTCGGACCCGGCCCAGCTGGCACGGCTGACCGCCCTGCTGGACGAACAGGACCGGCGCGCCGGCAAGCCCCTGTGGCCGGCCCTGGTCGAGGCTCCCTTCTTCATCGACCAGCCGCTCAACAAGGAGCGGAACCTGAAGGGCGAATACGTGATGTGGGCGAACTAGGGCGCTAGCTGGTCGCGAGCGCTCCCACGCCCAGGATCGGTCCGGTCGGCGCCCCGGTCGGCGAGCCGCCGGCCGGTTCAAGGGAGATGGCCAGGGCCGCCCCCTTGGCATCAACCGGCAGCGCGGCGTTCAGCACCGTCGCGCCTCCAGCCTTCACCAGGCCCAGCGACTTCGGCGCCGAGCCGTCGCCAGGCACGACCCACAGCTCGAGGGACTTGGCCTCGGCCTCGGTCAGGGCGAGGGGCGTGACCACGATGCGTTTGAGATCGGTGTCGACGGTGATGGCGGCCAGCTTCGGCCCGCCATCCGGCACGGCGACGACCGCGGTCCAGGGCGCGGCAGCGGTGACGGATGGCGGTGGCTGCTTCACGTCCAGCGCCGGGTTCGGGGCGACCAGCATGCCGATAGCGATGGCGCCGACGGCGACGGACGCCGCCGTCAGGCCGCGCCAGACGTCGATGCTGTTCCACCAACGGCCGTTGTCGTTGGCGGCGTGCGGGCCAAGCTTCACCCAGATGGCCTCCCAAACTCGCTCGGGCGGGCGCACCTCGGGCAGGTAGTCGGCCAGGGCGGCGAGCCGCAGTTCCCAGGTCTCGACCGCGCCGGCGAAGGCCGCATCGCTCTGCGTCAGGGCCTGGGCATCGGCCAGGGCGGCGCCTTCAAGGACGCCAAGGGCGTATTCGGCGGCCCGCAAGTCCTGGGGGTGGGTGGGGGCGGGAGCGCTCATGACTCGAGGCAAACCTTCAAATTCATCAAACCCTTGCGGATCCAGGTCTTGACCGTGCCGAGCGGCTTTCCGGCCGCCTCGGCCAGGTCGCTGTAGGACAGGCCGCCGAAGAAGGCGCGGCGGATCAGGCCGGCGTGGTCGGGCGCCAGGCCGTCGAGGCAGCGGTTCAGCCGACGGCTGTCCTCACTGAAGGACAGCTGGCTTTCGGCGTCCGGGGCGCTGTCGGGCAGCTCCATCGCCGCTTCGATCGGGCCGGAACTGCGCACGACCCGCGCGCCCGAGGCGCGCAGGCGGTCGATGGCGCGGTTGCGAGCGATGGCGGCCAGCCAGGTGATGGCGCTGGCCTTGTCGGGGTCGTAGGCGCCTGCCCGTTTCCAGACGGTCAGATAGACCTCCTGCAGCACCTCCTCGGCCTCGGCGTCGTCGCGGACGATGCGCAGGCAGACGCCGAACAGCTTGGCGGACGTAGCGCGGTACAGCTCGGCCATTGCGGCCCTGTCCCCCGCCGCGACATTGGCGAGCGTCCGTTTCAGGCGCTCGCGGTCCAGATCAGTTGTCATGCCCCTCCCCAAGGTGCGGCGTCGCTGGTCCGACACAGCGGCGGCGCCGCTCCTTGTGGAAGCGACACGGCCATGGCTCATCGGGCTGGCGACGTAACTCATGAACTGGAGATACGGCCCAACCTGGGTTTCGGATTTGCGGAAGTTTTTTTCGCTTCGCCCCAAATCCGGTCAAAGCGTTGCTGCGTAGCTATGGGTGGGGAGAGCAAGCCGGTCCAGCAGACGGCCTTCCCAACAACGCGGTGTCACGGCCTTTCGAGGTCGGGGCGCGTACCTGCTCCAAGGCGCCGCCAGGGCGGGGCCGGCCACACTCCCCCCCGACGACCGGCCGGTCCCGTCCGCCCTCCTCCAGGATCACTCGCCGAAAGCGGTCTCATCGTCCGGGGCCGAGACGCCCTCGCGGGCGGGCGGGAAACGACCGACGCTCGGGCGGTCGCGGTCGAAGCGGTTCATCACATAGCGCTGTCCAGGATAGCGGTCGCCGATATGGCGCAGTCCGCCAAGGGCCACGCCCGGCCCATCGCCCCCGCCCATCATCATCATCACCGTATCGCCGCCAAGCGTCTGTTCGAAGGTCGGCTGAGCCTCACCCCGGCTCCAGGCCAGGGCGGTGTCATGGTCGGTCAACGCCCAGCAGGTCAGGCCGACGACGGTCCGGCCGCCCTCGACCGCCAGAACGTAGTGGCCGCGTTGGATGGCGCCCGACACCGTGGCGATGACCGGGCCCAGCGGCATGCGGTCGAACGGCTTCTGGGCGGCGAGGAAGGTGACGGCCGCCGTGAAGGCCGTGTCCGGCCGACGGGCCCGGATGAAGGTCAGAGCCATGGGAGTCCTTGAAGAAATTCAACGATCTATCCTGCGCGGAAGGCTCCGCCCGGGTCACGACATTTATTTTTCGCTAACCGCGCATCTTTCCACCCCCGACCGACGTACCTCGAATTACTCAATGTGTTGCGACATTCCGCCGCACCATTTTGGGCGCTTCGGGCGCGGTCCGGGGCTGGGTGAGGCCGGCGCCCAAGGGCGCCCTGGAGCGTAAAACCAAATGGCGAACATCACGGGCACGTCGGCAAACAACAGCCTGACCGATACCTCCGGCGACGACATGATCGACGCGCAAGGCGGCAACGACACCATCACCGTCACCAGCGGTCGGGATACGGTCGATGGCGGGACAGGTCTCGACCTGCTGACGGTGTCCTACGCGGCCCTGACCGTGGCGATCATGAACAACGGCGAGAGCCAGTTCAACGAAGCCTCGGGCCTCGGCGCGACCAGTGTCACCTTCTCGAACATCGAGCGCTTCAACGTTTCGACCGGCTCGGGCGACGACACCATCCGCACCTTCGTGCGCAACAGCTTCAACGACAGCATCGTCACCTCGGGCAATGACCTGATCAACGGCGGGGCCGGCAATGACCGCCTGGCCGGCGGCGGCGGCAACGACTTCATCCGCGGCGGCGCGGGCAACGACATCCTCGATGGCGAAGGTTCGCTGACCGGCCTGTTCGGCGGCGTCCAGCAGACCCTGACCTTCACCGGGGATGACCGGCTGCTCGGCGATGCGGGCAACGATCTTCTCTACGGCGGGGCCGGCGACGACACCCTCGAGGGCGGCGCGGACAACGACTTCCTCGATGGTGACGCCTACGCCTTCCAGGCGACGGACGGCAGCCTCTTCGGCTCCGGCGTGGTGATCACGCCGACCAACGTCGACGCCGCTGCCGGCTCGCACAACGACACCCTGCTGGGCGGGGCCGGGACCGATACCCTGGTCAGCCGCTTCGGGACCGACACCGCCGACGGCGGGGCCGGCAATGACACCCTGCGCGTCGACTACAGCGGCGCGACCACCGCCTTCGTGAACCAGGGCCAGACCGGGTTCGGCAACGGCGCCGGCGCGACGGTGACCTTCTCCGGCATCGAAAACTTCGATGTCCGCAGCGGCTCGGCCAACGACATCGTCCGCACCTTCTTCCGCCAGGACCCCAATTCCGGCGTCATCCTGTCGGGTGACGACACCATCAGCACCGGAGCCGGCAACGACCGGGCCGGGGCCGGCGACGGCGCCGACATCCTCTACGGCGGCGAGGGCAACGACAGCCTCGACGGCGACGGCGCCCTGGTCGGCAAGGTAGGCGGCTTTGGCGGCTCGCGTATGACCTGGGTGTTCAGCGGTGACGACATGGTCTTCGGCGAAGGCGGAGACGACATGCTGGCCGGCGGCCTGGGCAGCGACTTGCTCGACGGCGGCACGGGCGCCGACACTCTGTACGGCGACGCCTACGCCTTCTTCTACAACGACGGCACCGCCTTCGGCGGCCAGGACACCTTCTTCCCGACCGATGTCGATCCGAACGTCGGGACCAACGTTGACACGCTCAACGGCGGCGATGGCGACGACGTGCTCGTCACCCGTTTCGGAGCTGACATCCTCAACGGCGGGGCGGGCGTTGATGCGCTCAACTACGACCGCCGCGAGAACACCACTGGCCTGACGGTCGACGTCAGCAGCGGCGCCGGCGTGACCGGCGATGGCGTCTCCTTCACCAGCGTCGAGCGCCTGCAGGCGGTCGGCGGCAGCGGCAATGACAGCTTCACCGGCGGCGAGTTCGCCGACAGCTTCCGCAGCGGCGCCGGCAGCGACGTTATCAGCGGCGGCGGCGGCAACG
The DNA here is from genome assembly GCF_057586315.1 of Caulobacter sp. SRI_014. Classification (NCBI taxonomy): domain Bacteria; kingdom Pseudomonadati; phylum Pseudomonadota; class Alphaproteobacteria; order Caulobacterales; family Caulobacteraceae; genus Caulobacter; species Caulobacter sp. SRI_014. Next base: position 66,456 of record NZ_JBYCZQ010000011.1, read on the forward strand.
ACACCGCCACCATCAATCTGCAGAACGAGACCGGGGCCGACATCATCAACCTGGGCGCCGGCGATGACACCGTGAATGTCAGCGCGGTCGCCGCCCGGCAGATCCGCGTCACCTTCACAAGCAGCGAGGTCGGCAACGGCAGCGCGACGGATTCCAACACCATGGCCAACCAGGACGGCGGCCTCGCCGTCCGCCTGCAGGCGGAAGACGCCGACGGTAACCTGACGGGCCTGGTTACCCGCACCGATGATGAAGGCATCACCTTCGTGGACCCGGCCTTCGGCGTCACCTTCGACGTCCGCGACCTGGTCAGCGGGGCTGCGCGCGGCGACCAGTTCCGCGCCGTCATCCTGGGGACCAGCGGCGGCGACACCATCACCGCCAACGCCACGCCCGACTACATCAACGCCGGCATGGGCAACGACATCGTCAACGGCGGGACCAGCAACGACTTCCTGGTCGGCGGCGCGGGCGACGACATCCTGACCGGCGGCGATAACTCCATCCTCGATGGCGATGACAGCTTCATCGGCGGCGGCGGCAACGACACCATCTTCGGCGGCTTCGGGAACGACATCGCCATCTTCAACAGCTCGACCGACGGCGCCGATACGGTGAACCTCGGCACGGGCGCCGATGTCGTCAACGTCGGCGGGGCGGCCGGGCAGATCCGCCTGAGCTTCACCAGCGCCGAGGTCGGCAACAATAACGCCAACGATGCCGGAACCCTGCTCAACCAGGACGGCGGCCTCGCCGTCCGCTTCCAGCGTGAAGACGGCGCCGACGGCCTCACCGGCCCTGTCAGCCGCTTCGACGATGAGGGCATAACCTTCGTCGCCGGCGCGGGCCTCACCTTCGACGTCCGTGACCTGGTGAGCGGCGCGGCCCGGGGCAACCAGTTCCGCACCGTGACGCTCGGCACCAACCTGGGCGATACCTTCCTGGGCACGGCCGAGGCCGACTACATCAACGCCGGCATGGGCGACGACACCGTCTCCGGCGGCCTCGGCAACGACTTCCTGGTCGGCGGCGCGGGCATCGACACTCTGAACGGCGATGATGGCGACGACAGCTTCATCGGCGGCGGCGGCGGCGACTTCATCTTCGGTGGCGTCGGCAACGACACGGCCAACGGCGGTGATGGCAATGACCGCATCGACGGTGGCGTCGGCAACGACAACCTGTTGGGCGAAGCCGGCGACGACACCCTGATCGGCGGCCTCGGCAACGACGCCCTGAACGGCGGCGACGGCAATGACACGGCCGACTTCTCCGGCGCCGCCGGCGTCGTCAACGTTGCCTTGACCTCGACCGGCGCCCAGAACACCGGGTCCGGTTCGGACACCCTGACCAGCATCGAGAACGTGATCGGCGCGGGCGGCAACGACAAGCTGACCGGCAACGCGGTGGCCAACGTCCTCGACGGCGGCGCGGGCAACGACGTCATCTCCGGCCAGGACGGCGCCGACACCCTGAGGGGCGGCCTTGGCGCCGACAGCCTCTTCGGCGGCGACGGCGACGATTTCCTGATCGGCGGCGAAGGCATGGACATCATGCAGGGCAACTTCGGTGCGGACACCTTCGTCCTCACCAGCCTGGCGGACAGCGCTGTCGGCGCGAGCCGCGACCTGATCTCCGACTTTGATCGTGGCACCGAACGCTACGGACCCGACCTCATCGATCTTCGGCTGATCGACGCCGTCAGCGGCGGCTCGGACGACGTTTTCGTGTTTGTTGGTTCGGCGGCGTTCAGCAGCGTGGCGGGCGAACTGCGGTTCTTCGCGCAGAACGCCACCACCATGGTGGTCGAGGGTGACGTCAACGGTGACGGGGTGGCGGACTTCCAGATCGCTGTCCGCACCGGCCTGACCCTGCAGAGCAGCGATTTCCTGCTCTAGGCCCGACTGACGAACAGCGCTGAGGCATACTGCCTCCGCCAAGGCGAGTCGCCTGGGCCCGCGGGTTTCCCGCGGGCCCTTGTGACGTAAGGACCCGCCCGGCAGGCCAATGGAGGCGATGGCTTGAACGATCACGGCAAACCCGGTCTGCGTCGTGGACATTTTCGTTCGCGGGCGTCATAGGACCGCCGCCATGGCCTCCCCCACCCTCAACAGCCGCAGGGCCGATCTGGACTGGCTGCGCATCGGCGCGCTGGGCCTGCTGATCCTGTACCATGTGGGCCTGGCCTACACGCCGTGGGACTGGCACCTGAACAGCCAGCACCGGTTCGCGGTGATGGAGGAAATCATCCTCCTCAGCTCGCCCTGGCGCCTGACCCTGCTGTTCCTGGTCTCCGGCGCCGCGCTGCGGCTGATGAGCCGCAAGTACGATGCGAAGACGGTGTTGAAGCAGCGCTTCGCCCGCCTGGCCCCGCCACTCCTCTTCGGGACCCTGATCCTGGTGCCGCCGCAGGGCTGGGCCGAGACCGTGGCCAAGGATGGCTACACCGGCAGTGTCCTCGACTGGTGGCTCAAGGAGTTCAGCCTCAAGGGCATCGCCGATGGCATCCCGATCAACCACCTCTGGTTCGTGCTCTACATCGGCGTCTACAGCCTGGTGGCCATCGCCCTGCTGACCCGGCCGACCTGGATCGCCAAGGCCGAGGACTTCCTTGGCCGCACCCTGACCGGCTGGAAACTGCTGATCCTGCCGATCCTGTATCTCGCCCTGGTGCGCCAGTGGCTCTACCCTTGGTTCGGGCTGAACAACCAGATCCAGAATGACTGGTACAACCACGCCTCCTCGCTGGGCGTCTTCCTGTTCGGCTTCCTGACCGTCAGCCAGGCGGGTCTCTGGACCCAGCTGGAGCGGATGCGGCTCATCTCACTTCCCGTCGGCCTGGCGGCCTGCGGCGGGCTCATGGCGGTCCATGCCCTGGTCGGCGAACAGTGGCTGTGGGGCATGCCGAGCAACGCCCTCTTCGCCATCACCCAATGGGGCGTCGTCTGCGCCGCCCTGGGCTTTGCCAGCCGCTACCTGCGCAATGCCGACACCGCCCTGAAACGGTACCTGAACGACGCCATCTTCCCGGTCTACATGGCCCACCAGACCATCCTGGTTATGGCCCTGTTCGTGCTGGCGCCCCGGGGCCTGCCGGTGTGGATCGAGCCGCCGCTCCTGATCCTGATCACCTTCGCCGTCAGCCTGGCCATCTATGAGGTCGTCCGCCGGATCGACCTGATCCGTCCCCTGTGGGGCCTGAAACCCCTCCGTGAGACCAGGCCGCCGCAGCCGCAGGCCGTCCCTGTCCGCAACGACAAGCCGCCGACCGGCGAGCCGCCCGGAGCCACGCCAGCGTGATTCTCGACGACCTCGCCGCCCAGTTCGCCCCCGGCCACCCATGGCGCCGCAGCCGCATCCTGTTGGCCATCGGGGTGGTCGCGCCGATCTTCGCCTTCGCGGCGGTGATCCTGGCCGCCCTGTCCTACCCCGGCTACGACAACGCCACGATGTACCTCAGCGACCTGGGCGGAGCCCGGGCGCCGCACCCCTGGCTGTTCAACGGCGGGGTGATGATCAGCGGAGTCGGGGCGGCCCTGGCCGGCGTCGGATTCGGCCTCGCCGTTGTGGCGGTCGGCGGATCGCGCCTCGCGGCCGGGGGCCTGATTCTCTGCTTCGTCCTCGCCGGCATCGGCATGGTGGTGTCCGCCCTGATCCCCTGGCCCAATCCCTGGCATCTGCTGATCAACCTCGGCCTCGGCGTCATCCTGGCCCCGTTGTTCCTGATCTGGGGGCTTTGGAAGGTCCAGGGCATGGGCCGGTTGAAGCTGTTCCTGGCGGCCATCAGCCTGGCCAATCTGATGATGGCGCTGATCACCAACCATCGCATCTGGTACGGCCTGGTGAACCCTCAGAACGTCGGCCACTGGGAGACGGCGTTCGCAATCCTGCTCGTCGGCTGGACGGGAATCGCCGCCTATGGTCTGGAGCGTCGGCTCTACCGTCTGGCGCAATCACAAAGCGTTTCTGACACCCTCTGAACACCCTCTGGCCGCGATCCGGTCATAGCCGTGCAGAGCCGATGCATTTTTGGGCGCCAATCGCTTTCGAAGCGATTTTCCCGCTTCCATTGCAGCGCAACATAACGTATCCGTGATAATCACGTTACCAGCCTCCGGGATCCCGGTTGGCGCGCTCTCCGGGGCGGGACGGACACCTTGAGACGGCGGTTTTCCCATGGACGGCACGAGCAATCTCGCCCTGCGCTACGAGCATGACGACCGTGCGTATGCGCCGCTGGGCGAGCCCTGGCTGCCGCCGGAATCGCCGATGGACATGCCGCGCCAGTCGTTCGGCGCCGATGCTCCGAAACTGGCCAAATCCCCCGTCACCTCGCCGGCCAACATCGGCGCCCGTCGCTTCATCCTGTTCGCGGCCAGCTGGCTGCTGACCGCCCTGATCGCCGCCACCCCGCTGCAGCTCTACATGCGTGACGGCTTCACCCCGCTGGAGTGGATCGCGCTCGGCCTGTTCGTGACCCTGGTCTCGGCGGTCTCGACGTGGTTCTGCAGCGCCGTCGCCGGCTTCTGGGTGCTGAAGAACCGCAAGGAAGACATCTTCGACTTCCCGGCCATCGTGCCGGCGCCGCGGGTCAAGACCGCCCTGTTGATGCCGCTGTACAACGAAGACCCGGCCGCCTCCCTTGCCCGCCTGGCCAGGATCGAACGTTCGCTGAGCGCGCTGGGCGTCGCCCACTGGTTCGACCTCTTCGTGCTGAGCGACACCACCAATGAGGCCGTCGCCGCCCAGGAACGCGTCCAGTTCTCGGCCCTGCGCGCCCGCAGCCGCTGCGCCACCTACTACCGCCGCCGCCCGAAGAACATCGAGCGCAAGGCCGGCAACATCAGCGACTGGGTCACCCGCTGGGGCGGCGCTTACGAGCACATGATCATCCTCGACGCAGACAGCGTGATGAGCGGCGAGACCGTCGCCAAGCTGGTCGACGCCATGGAGCGCCACCCGGGCGTCGGCCTCTTGCAGACCACCCCGGTGATCATCGGCGCCGAGACCCTCTACGCCCGCGCCCAGCAGTTCAGCGTCCGCATGTTCGGCAAGGTGGCCTCGGCCGGCCTCGCCTGGTGGACCGGCGCCGAGAGCAGCTATTGGGGCCACAACGCCATTGTCCGGGTGAAGGCCTTCGCCGCCGCCTCGGGCCTGCCGGTGCTGCCGGGCAAGAAGCCCTTCGGCGGCCACATCCTCAGCCACGACGTGGTCGAGGCGGCCCTTCTGCGCCGCGCCGGCTGGGCCGTGCACGTCACCCCGGTGCTCGACGGTTCGACCGAAGAGACTCCGCCCTCGATGATCGAGTTCATGAAGCGCGACCGGCGCTGGGCGCAGGGCAACCTGCAGCACCTGGGCCTGATCTTCGCGCCCGGTCTGCACCCGATCAGCCGCCTGCAGCTGTTCTTCGGCATGCTCTGCTATCTGGTGTCCCCCATCTGGCTGCTGAGCCTGATTGTCGGCCTGGGTATCCAGGCCCAGATCACCCTGACCATGCCCGACTACTGGCGCATCCTGGCGCCGGTGAAGTACGACCCCATCATCTGGGCCTCACTGCTGACCGTGGTCATGCTGATCGGCCCCAAGGTGCTGGGCCTGGCCCTGACGCTCAGCCGTCCTGAAGAAGCCGCCAAGTTCGGTGGCCGTCTGGCCATCCTCAAGAGCGCCGCCTTCGAGACCGCCTACTCGGCCGTCATGGCCCCGGTGATGATGGTCGGCCACAGCCGCATCGTCTTCGAGGTGCTGATGGGCCGCGACGCCGGCTGGTCGACCCAGACCCGGGACGGCGAGACCCTCAGCTACAAGGACGCCTTCCGCGCCCACCGCTGGGAGATCAACACCGGCCTGCTGTTCGCCAGCATGCTGGTCCTGGCCCCGAACCTGACCCTCTGGTTCGCCCCGATCATCCTGCCGCTGCTCGCCTCGCCCTTCATCGCCGTGGCCACCAGCCGCAAGGACCTCGGCGCCCTGGCCGGCCGTCTGGGCCTGCTGGTCACCCCCGAAGAGGTGACCGAGCGCAGCGAAGCGCTGGGCGCCCAGATCCACCAGTTGTTCCCGGTGGTCGACGACCGGCGCGCCCCGGCGATGGATATCGAGACGCCGGAAACCTCGATCTTCTGGCCGAACCTGATCGCGACGCAACGCCGCGCGATGCCGGCCTCGGCGACGGTGCACTAGCCAAAATTAGGAAGGCTTCGCCTCTGGGCGCCCTTCTCCCCTCGCGGGAGAAGGTGTCGCCGTAGGCGACGGATGAGGGGGCGCACCGGCCTCTACGGCGCCCGTGGCCACCACCTCATCGCAGCCTGAAGACCTATCGACCCCTCATCCGGCGCTTCGCGCCACCTTCTCCCGCAAGGGGAGAAGGGAGACCTGAGGCGAACCCTTAGGCCGCCTTCGCCAGCTTCTCTTTCTTCTTCCTGGCCTTCTTCTCGGCCTTCTCGGCCTTGGGAAGCTTGACCTTCTTCACCCGCGCCTCACCGGCCGCCAGAATTTCCAGCGCCTCCAGCAGGCCCTCTCGCTTGCCCTTGGGCAGCAGGGCCATCAGGGCGGTATCGGCGGCGGCGGTCTTGGGACCGATGCTCTCGAGGGCTTCACGTCCCGTATCGGTCAGCCGCACGGCGTTAGCCCGCGCGTCGATGGCGGAGCGTTCGCGGGCCAGCAGGCCCTTGTCGATCATCCGGGCGACCATGTCGGCCAGGGTCGAGCGGTCGATGCCGGTGGCGGCGACCAGGTCGGCCTGGGCGGCGCCCTCCTTCTCGGCGACGGCGGCGAGCACGGCGTGCTGGCGCTGGGTAACCGCTCCGGGCCCGGCCTCGGCCGCGTAAAGATCGAGCGCCCGTTGAGCGGCCCTGTGCAGCAGGTGTCCGACCGATGCGGCCGCCCGCTTGCCCGACTTGTCCTTCGCCATAATCCCCTCCGGTTCATTGACCGCCTGCGGAGCTTAATCGGCCTCGGTGTAGGTTTGACGACAGATCATTCAATGATGGGCGGCGCGGCCTTGGCCTCTTCCTCATCGACCGGCCCCTGGGCCTCCTTCATGCCCTTCATGATCAGGGGCGCCTGGCTGAAGGAGAACAGGATGGTCAGACCAAGGATGCCGAACACCTTGAAGGTCGCCCAGACATCCTCCGACTGGGTGCGCCAGACGGCCTCGTTGAGGGCGGCGATGGCGAAGAAGAACAGGCCGTAGCGCAGGGTGAAGGTGCGCCAGACGGCGTCGGTCATCACCAGCTCCGAACCCATCAGCATCTTCAGGACATTCTTCCGGGCCAGCAGGCCGCCGATGAGGATGACCCCGAACAGGCTCATGGTGATGGTCGGCTTGAGCTTGAGGAAGATCGGGTCCTTGAAGAAGACCGTCAGCGTGCCGAACACCAAGGCCAGGACCCCGGAAATCAGCGGCATCGGGGCCAGTCGCTTCTCGACCACGAAGCCGACGACCAGGGCGATGGCCGAACCGGCGACCAGCCACCAGGCGGCGGTGACCAGGCTGTGAGTGACCAGATAGCCGATAAAGAAGGCCAGCAGGCCGCCGAAATCGACGGCGGTGCGAATCCAGCCGTGGGACTTCTTGGCGGTCGCGGGAGGCGTGTCAGTCATGGTGTTCCTTTACGCGTCCAGCCCGACCAGGGACCGTGAAAACGCCCGGGCGTCGAAAGGTTGCAGGTCGTCGATGCCCTCGCCGACGCCGATCAGCTTGATCGGGCTGTCCGAAGCCTGAGCCACGGGGACCAGGACGCCGCCCCGGGCGGTGCCGTCCAACTTGGTCATGACGATGCCGGAAACGCCGATCTGGTTGCCGAACAGGTTTTCCTGGCTGAGCGCATTGCGCCCGACCGTGGCGTCGAGAACCAGCAGGGTCTCATGCGGGGCGTCCGGATCGACCTTCTTCAGGACGCGGATGACCTTGAGCAGCTCGTCCATCAGCCCCTGCTTGTTCTGCAGCCGGCCGGCGGTGTCGATGAGGACGACGTCGTAGCCGTCCGCCTTGGCCTTCTCGACCGCGTCGAAAGCCAGGCCCGCCGCGTCGGCCCCGGTCGGACGGCTCATGAAGTCGGCGCGGGCCCGGGTGGCCCAGACCTGCAGCTGCTCCACGGCGGCGGCGCGGAAAGTGTCGCCGGCGACGATCAGCACCTTGGCGCCCTTGTTGGTCAGGTCCGAGGCGATCTTGCCCAGGGTCGTGGTCTTGCCCGAGCCGTTCACGCCGATGAACAGCACGACATAGGGCTTGGGGCCCGACAGCGGGTCGAAGTCCCCTTCCCGGCTGACCAGCTCCTTGGCCACCAGGTCGGCGAGAGCTTCCTTGACCTCCTGGTCGGAGACCGCCTTGCCGAACTTGGCGTCGCTGAAGGCCTGGGTGATGCGGCCGGCGGCGTGGGGGCCGAGGTCGGCCTCGATCAGCATTTCCTCCAGTTCGTCCAGCTGTTCCTGGTCGAGCGGCTTGCGGAAGATTTCGGTGACCTGCTGGGTCATCGCCTGCGAGGAGCGGGAAAGCCCGCTGGTCAGGCGCTGGAACCAGCCTTGTTTCTGTTCAGCCATGGGCGGGGTTTAGCCTGCGGCGCGCGGCAGGTCACGCCCGGCGAGCAGGCGGCGCCTACGGTTTCTCATCGAAGCGGGATTCTAGCATGCGGTCCGGCATAGGGCGAGGCGGCAAGCCCCGGAAAAGACTGTGATATGGCCGTTGCGACAGCGGCGGGGATGGTTGGCGTCGGCGTAGGCGTGAAGTTGGTATGGCGGCGGGGAATGTTGACGGCCGGCGCCCACGCCGTGAGACGCGGGGCGTCGAGCGCCTCGAGGGGCTGAATAATTTACACCGGGTAAAACTATCGCCCCTTCCGGGGCAGCGGCAGGGCCAGCATGTCGGCGATCTCTTCGTCGCTGTTGACCTCGACGATGGCCTTGAGCGTGCGGTCCTCCAGCGCTTCGGGCCCGTCCGGCCGGCCGAGCAGCCGGGCCAGCTTCACGGCCCATTTGTGCATGCGCAGATCGACGACGTCGCCCATGGCGACAGCTTGCCCTCGCCATCGGCGGCTGTCACCCGGCCGTTGACAAAACCCGTCTTGGGGAACAGAGGCGAGCAGCCCGCCCAGGGCGCATCGTTCAGCGGGCGGGCGCGTTTCCATTTCGGCGCCAACTCCTCACGAGCATGATCATGACCGCTTCCCCGGCCCCGCAGGGCGCAACCGCCCTGTCGGTTTCCCGCAATCTGGCCGGGTGGCTGCAGCAGAACCGCTGCAGCATCGCCTTCACCTCCTACCAGACCGGCCAGCTGTTCCTCGTCGGCGTGGCCCCCGGCGGGGTGGTGTCGTTCCACCAGCAGAACTTCCTGCGGGCCATGGGCCTGCATGTGCGACCCAATCGTCTGTACGTCGGGGCGTTGTATCAGATCTGGCGGCTGGAGAATGTGCTGGGCCCCGGCCAACTGGCCAACCAGCACCACGACCGCCTCTATGTGCCGCGCAACGCCCAGACGGTCGGCGATGTCGACATCCATGAGGTGGCGGTCGATCGCGGCGGCCGGCTGATCTTCGTCAACACCAAGTTCAGCTGCCTGGCCACGGTGAGCCCGGTGCACGGCTTCCAGCCGATCTGGAAGCCGCCGTTCATCTCGCGTCTGGCGGCCGAGGATCGTTGCCACCTCAACGGCCTGGCCATGGAGGACGACCTGCCGCGCTACGTCACGGCGGTCAGCCGCAGCGACGTGCTGACCGGCTGGCGCAATCGCCGCCACGAGGGCGGGGTCATCATCGACGTGCTCAACGACAGCATACTCACCGACCAGCTGTCGATGCCTCACAGCCCGCGCCTCCATGAGGGCGAGCTGTGGGCGCTAGATTCGGGGCGCGGTTATCTGATCAAGGTCGACCGCGAGACCGGCAAGGCCGAGAACGTCGCCTTCTGCCCGGGCTTCCTGCGCGGCCTGTCATTCCACGGCCGCTACGCCCTGGTGACCGTCTCGCTGCCGCGCCATGAGGGGACGTTCACCGGCCTGGAGCTGGCCGACACCATCGCGGCCAAGGACGGCGAGCCCTGGTGCGGTGTCTATGTCATCGACACCCGGACCGGCGACACCGTCGAATGGATCCGGCTGGAAGGGGCCATCACCGAACTGTTCGACATCGCGGTCATTCCCGATGTGGTCTGCCCGATGGCGGTCGGAGTCGATTCTCCCGACCTGCAAAGCATGATCACCTTCGATGCGGAGTTCGGCTCGATCGATCCCGCCTGAGCGGAATCCGGCCCCCGGCACAATATTTTTTCCGGAACGGAACGCTCCGTCTCTCCAGCAGTTCTTCTGCGGCTAACGCGAGGTCTACGACCTACGCGAACATTGTTATGCGCGATGAAAATATTCGCACGAAGGTCCCATACCTAAAGCAGCCAAATAGTAGTTGTTTTCGATTATCTGTTAACATCACAGCAATGTCGTCATCCCGACATTGGAACTTTTTACACAATATGTCCGGTAGTCGACTTAGTTTGCACTAATATTGGAATCAATTGACTTGGAGGTCATTTTAGAGGCTCAAGGGGAGTCAGTATTCATTTTAAGGGCTGTTCCATGAGTCAATCCGTCACCCTGCGCCGTCGCGCGGGCCTCCTCGCCTCGTCCTCTCTCATCGCCGCGAGCGCCTCTGTCGCGTTCAGCATGGGTATGGTTGTGCTGGCCCCGACGGCCGCGCTGGCCGCCGACGAATGCGGCGTTCCCGCCGCTAACGGCGCCGCGCCCGACACCTTCAACTGTCCCGGCGTCGTCTATCCGACCGGCATCATCTATCCGACCACGGCCGGCGACCTGACCCTGGTCCTGCAGGAAGACGCCACGGGCGCCGTGCGCACCACCACCGGCGGCATCCAGGTGATCGGCCTGCCCGGCGACGACCTGGCTCTGACGCGCGACCTGGTGGCCGGTAACGCCGGCAACGGCGATCCCGAAATCGTCAACACCCTCGGCGCCGGCATCAGCTTCACCAGCGCCGACAGCAACATCGACATCAACCTGACCGACGTCGACACCGGCGACACCCCCATCGTGGTGACTGGCGCGACCAGCGGCATCGTCGCGACAAGCGGCGGCGCGGGCAACGTCAGCGTCACCCTGTCGAACGGCACGGTCACCGGTCAGGCCGGCGACGGCATCGTCGCCACCACCGGCGCGACCGGTACGGCCACCGTCAACCAGGGCGCGGCCACCATCAACGCGACCAACACCGCCGTCGGCGCCAACGCGGCCGGCATCTACGCCTCGGGCGGCGCCAGCACGACCGTCACCGGTTCGGGCGTCATCAACGCCACGGGCGACAACCAGGCCTTCGGCATCGTCGCCATCGGCGATGGCCCGATCAGCGTCACCCAGACCGGCACGATCAACGCCACCGGGACCTACGCCTGGGGCGTCTACACCCTCGGCACCGCCGGCAGCTCGATCGCCATCACCACCGGCACGGTCAATGTGACCCAGCCCGGCGGCCCGCTGGGCGGCGGCGACGGCATCAGCGCCTACACGACCGGCGCGGTGACCATCAACGCCGGCGCGACCAACACCACCGGCCTCTATGCTGACGGCATCGTCGTCGGCGGCGCGTTCGGCATCGCCGGCAACACCACCATCGTCAGCGGCGCCATCACCACCACCGGCGCCGAAAGCGACGGCATCGATGTCGGCGCCCATGGCGTCATCGACATCACCAGCACCACGATCGCCACCAGCGGCGCGAACAGCAACGGCATCGAGGCCGACAGCGACCTCTCCAACGTCGTCATCCGCTCGTCCAGCATCGCCGCCACCGGCGCCGGCAGCATCGGCATCGACGCCAGCGGCGCCACCGGCGTCGCCATCACCACCGGCAACATCACCGCCGGAGCGACCGGCATCGTCGCCGACTCCACCGGCGGCAATGTGCTGATCACCGGCACGGGCGGCACGATCCGCGGCAACGCCGGCAACGGCATCACCGCCGTGTCGACGACCGGCTCGACCACTGTCAACCTGGGCGCCACCAACGTCGTCAGCGCCAACCCGGGCGTGGGCAACAACAGCTACGCCGTCTCGGCCACCGGCGCGACCGGCGTCACGGTCACCGGCACGGGCACGGTTTCGGCCACGGCCGGCAACTACGCCATCGGCGTCTACGTCAGCAGCCCCGCCGCCATTGTCGTCAACCAGACCGGCACGATCACCTCGGCCGCTCCGACCGGCTACGCCTGGGGCGTCTATGCGATCAACACCGGCGGCAATTCGATCACCATCACCACCGGCGCGGTCAACGTCACCCAGGGTGGCGGTCTGCTCGGCGGCGGTGACGGCATCAGCGCCTACACGACCGGCGCGGTGACCATCAACTCGGGCTCCATCAGCACCACCGGCGCCTTTGCAGACGGCATCTTCGTGGGTGGGGTCGGCAGCATCGCCGGCAACACCGTGATCAACGCCGGCGCCATCACCACCACCGGCGCCGACAGCGACGGCATCGACGTCGGGGCCCACGGCTCGGTCGCCATCACCACGGCGGCGATCAACGTCAGCGGCGCCGGCAGCAACGCCGTCGAAGCGGTCAGCGATCTGTCGACCGTCGCGGTGACCACCAATGGCGCCATCACGGCCAACGGCGCGGGCAGCAATGGCCTGTTCGTTCGCGGCCAGACCGGCGTCACCATCACCACCAACGCCGCGGTCACGGCCAACACCAACGCCATCAACAGCGCGGTGACCGGCGTCGGCAACGCCACGATCAACGTCGGCGCGGCCTCGGTCGTGCGGGCTCCCGGAACGACCGCGCTCAACGCGGCGATCCAGGTGGAAAGCCTCAGCGGCTCGACCACCACGATCAACAACGCCGGGACCATCCGCTCGACGAACGCCACGGTCGCCGGCGCCGCCGCCGACCTGGCCATCCAGGGCGTGGTCGGCAATGTGACGGTGAACAACACCGGCCGCATCGACGGGCGCATGAACTTCGCCGGCCTCACGGGGACCAACCGCGCGCAGATCAACGTCACGGGCGCCGGCAACTGGCACACCACCGGCCTTACGACCCTGAGCGGCGGCAACGACGTCATCACCAACAGCGGGCTGATCTCCACCCTGGGGACCACCACGATCGACTTCGCCGCCGACACCGGCGTTGCCCCGCGCGACGTCTTCAACAACAGCGGCCGCCTGGTCGCTGGCGAGACGGCGGGTGCGGCGACGCTGAACCTGACCGGCCTGGAGACCTTCAACAACTCCGGCGCCATCTTCTTCGGCAGCCTGAACGGCGGCACGACTTCGGACGGTGAAACCAACGACCGGATCGTCATGACCGGCACCGGCGGCGGCACGGCCTTCGTGGGTTCGGGCGGCAGCGTGCTGGCCATGGACGTCAACCTGGGCGTCACCGGCCAGGGCAGCTGCGCGGCGGCGGTCATCGCCGACTGCCTCAGCCTGCCGGGCGGCACGGTCAGCGGTTCGACCGGCATCCGGATCAACAACACCAACACCGGTCCGGGCGGCCTCAACACCGCCGGCATCACCCTGGTGGAAGCGGGCGCGATCACGCCCGGTTCGCTGATCATCGATCCCAGCTCGGCCAACTACGTGACCCGTGGCGGGGCCGGCGCGATCGACACCGGCTTCTTCTTCTACCGCCTAATCCCGCAGGGCACGACGCGCGTCGCCCTGGTCAGCGCTCCCGACGCCGAGGCCTACGAGTTCGTCCAGCTGGGCGGCGTGGCCAGCGACGTCTGGCACCTGACCACCGGCACCTGGCATGACCGCCAGGCCGATCTGCGCGACGGCTTCAAGGGCGAAGGCGATCGGGCCGGCGTCTGGCTGAAGATCTTCGGCGAAAAGACCGAGCGTGACGAAAGCGCCTCGTTCGACTCCCTGGGCACGGTCTTCACCTTCGACACCAGCTTCGAGCAGAACACTGCGGGCCTGGTCGGCGGTGTCGACCTGATCGGCGGCACGAGCGACAACGGCGGCTGGCTGGCCGGGTTGAGCATCGGCTACGTCGACTCCGACGTGACCTTCAATGAGACCAACACCCTCTACAGCCTCGAGGGCATGACGGGCGGCATCTACGGCTCGTTCGTCAGCGGCGGCTGGTATGTCGACGCCAACATCAGCGGCAACTGGCTGGACGTGGGCTACAACACCCCCAACTCCACCCCGGGTGTCAGCTACAGCGAAACCGGCAGCATCGACTCGCTGGGCGCCCAGATCGAAACTGGCTGGCGCTTCCCGATCGGTTCGACCGGCTTCATCGAGCCCATGGGTTCGCTGTCGTGGGTCAGCACCAGCTTCGACGACGTCACCGTCCCCGGCGGCAGCGTCGAGATCGATGACGTCGACAGCATGCGCGGCAGCCTCGGCCTCCGCGTCGGCATGACGAACCAGTTCACCGGCTTCCGCGTCCAGCCCTCGCTGTACGCCAAGGTCTGGAACGAGTTCTCGGGCGACGCCAGCACCACCTTCAACAACACCGGCGCCCCGTTCACCGTCGACGACGAGTTCTCCGGCACCTTCGCCGACGTCGGCGGCCAGCTGAACCTCTTCAGCGACGGCGGCCTGACCGCCTTCGTCAACGGCGGCTACAAGTGGAACAGCGACTTCAACAGCACCACGGTGAAGATCGGCTTCCGCTACCAGTTCTAGTCCTCACCGACTGAACCGCATTGGGCCCGCTCCGACGCAAGTCGGGGCGGGCCTTTTGCTGTGCGCGGAGCCGTGGGTTAAGGCTGGACGCGCATGCCCAATCTCGACGTCGCCTTCCTGCTGTTCGACTACGCCGCCGTGCTGGTGTTCGGCGCGTCCGGCGCCCTGGCAGCCGCGCGGCGGGGGCATGACATCGTCACCTTCGCCTTCTTCGCGGCCATGACCGGGGTCGGCGGGGGGACGCTGCGCGACCTCTTGATCGGGGCGCCGGTGTTCTGGATCAACAGCCCCGGCTACCTGCTGGCCTGTATCGCGGCGGCCATCGTCGTCTGGCTGGTCGGGCGGCGGACCTGGCGGATGAGCGCGCTGCTATGGCTCGATGCCGTGGGGATGGCGGCCTACTGCATCGTCGGGGCGGCCAAGGCGCTGGCCCTGGGGGTGCATCCGGTGTCGGCGGTGGTCATGGGTATGATGACGGCCTGCTTCGGCGGAGTCCT
This sequence comes from Caulobacter sp. SRI_014, assembly GCF_057586315.1. Classification (NCBI taxonomy): domain Bacteria; kingdom Pseudomonadati; phylum Pseudomonadota; class Alphaproteobacteria; order Caulobacterales; family Caulobacteraceae; genus Caulobacter; species Caulobacter sp. SRI_014. The sequence goes on from NZ_JBYCZQ010000011.1 coordinate 81,588, forward strand.
GCGCGATGTCGTGGCCGGAGAGCCGTCGATCCTGCTGCAGCGGGAGATCTACGTGACGGCGACGATTCTCGGGGCGGCGGTGTTCGTCGTGCTGGCCGGGCTGGGCGTGGACCGGATCTTCGCGGGTGTGATCGGATTCGGCTGTGCGTTTGCGCTGCGGGGAGCGGCCATCCACTGGAAGCTGGGACTGCCGGGCTTCCACGGGCGGGAACCGCCGCCGGAGGCTTAGGCCAAAGTCGCCAAGGCCCGCACGCCGTCATGGCCGGTGATGCGCATCGCGCGGAGAGAGCCGGCCTCCGCTTCGCCTTCGAAGGCGATCTCGGTGAAGTCCGGCGCGCGGGCGAGACCCGGGCGTTCGACCAGGCCTTCCAGAACCTTGCCGACACGGGCGTCGAGGTGGCGTGACAGCGCGGCCGCCCCGGCTTCGCGCAGGCGGGCGGCGCGAGCCTTGATGACCGGGCGCGGGACCGGCGGCATCCGGGCGGCCGGGGTGCCCGGGCGCGGGCTGTAGGGGAAGACGTGGAGGTAGGAGAGGCCTGCCTCTTCCACCAGCTTCACGGTGTTCTCGAAGGCCTCTTCGGTCTCGGTCGGGAAGCCGGCGATGAGGTCGCAGCCGAAGGCGACGTCGGGCCGCACCGCGCGGACGTCGGCCACCAGCTTCAGGGCGTCGGCGCGCAGGTGGCGGCGCTTCATGCGCTTGAGGATGAGGTCGTCGCCGGCCTGCAAAGACAGGTGGAGGTAGGGGACGAGGCGTTCCTCGGTCGCCAGAACCCGCATCAGGTCGGGGTCGATCTCCGCCGCGTCGATGCTGGAGAGGCGCAGGCGGGGCAAGGCCGGGACCAGCTTGAGGATGCGGGCGACAAGCTGGCCGAGGGTCGGCTGGCCCGGCAGATCGGAGCCCCAGCTGGTCAGGTCGACGCCGGTCAGCACCACCTCGTTCCAGCCCTCGGCGGCCAGGCGGCCGATGCGCTCGACGATCTCGCCGGCCGGGGCCGAGCGGCTGTTTCCCCGTCCGTAGGGGATGATGCAGAAGGTGCAGCGGTGGTCGCAGCCGTTCTGGATCTCGACATAGGCGCGGGCCCGGTCGCGCAGGCCGTCCGACAGGTGGGCGGCGGTCTCGCGCACGCTCATGATGTCGTTGACCCGCACCCGGCCAAGCTCCGGCCGCGGCAGCAGGGCGCCGGGAGCGGCTTTTTCGGCGTTGCCGAGAATGAGGTCGATCTCGTCCATGGCGGCGAAGCCCGCCGGGTCGATCTGGGCCGCGCAGCCGGTGACGACGATGCGGGCGCTCGGGTTCTCGCGGCGCGCCTTGCGGATCGCCTGGCGGGCCTGGCGCACAGCCTCGCCGGTCACGGCGCAGGTGTTGAAGACGATGGCGTTCGAGACGCCGTCAGCCTCGGCCCGGGCGCGGATCTGCTCGGACTCATAGGCGTTGAGCCGACACCCGAAGGTGACGACGCGCGTCCCGCTGTCGGTTTCGGCGACAGCGGGCGTGTCCATGACCTCTTCGCTCATGGCAGCTTGCCGGTGACGGCCCGGACGATGCCGGCGAGGTTCAGGTCGGGCTCGTCCTCGGCGCCGGGGATGGTCTCGCCGGCGGCCATGCGGTCGTTGTAGCGGGCCAGGAAATCGCCCTCGAACTTGCGGCTGCGGCCAACATAGCTGGCGAACTGGATCTCGTAGTCGGGGTGCCAGCGGCTGAGCGGCGGGCGGCGGCTGGCGACATCCTCGGCGGCCCAGCGGATGCGGGCGGCGTCGAGGCTCTCGTCGACATCGTTGTCGGGGCAGATGACGTAGAAGACGCCGGCCTCGATATGGCTGAGCAGGTAGTCGACGACCTGGTCCGGGGTCCAGGCGGCTTGCGGCCTTTCGGTCTGGCCGCGCGCGGTCATGCCGGTGAAGGTGTAGCCCGGGACCAGCAGATGGGCGGTGACCTGGCAGCCCGGCGTCGTGCGCAGGGTGTGTTGCAGGCCCTCGGTCAGGACCTTCACCCCGGCCTTGGTGACATTGTAGGCGGTGTCGCCGGGAGGCGTGGTGATGCCCTGCTTGGAGCCGGTGTTGATCACCAGCCCGGGCGTGTCCTGATCCATCATCACCGGCACGATGGCCTGGACGCCGTGGATCACGCCGAACAGGTTGACCTCGATCAGCTCGCGCCAGCGCTCGGGCCGCTCGATGGCCGAACCGCCGCCACCGACGCCGGCATTGTTCATCAGCACATGGATAGGGCCGTACTGGGCCAGGGTCGCATCGCGCAGGGCCTCGATGGCGCGCGGGTTGGCGACATCGGTCGGCACGGCCATGGCCCGCTCGCCGGCGTCAAGCCCGGCGACGGCGGCCAGCAGCTTTTCGGCGTTCACATCGGCCAGGGCGACATTCATCCCCAGCGACAGGAACCGCCGCGCGGCGGCCAGGCCGATGCCGTCGGCGGCCCCGGTGACGATGGCGGTGTGGCCAGGCTGCAGGGCGGGATGGGTCACGCCGCCACCGCCTGCGGCAGGCGGCCGGTGAACTCGACCTCGACCGGGCCGGTCATGATCACGTGGTTGTCGCTCTCCCGCCACTCGATGGTCAGCTCGCCGCCGTCCATGACGACGGTGGCCTTGCGGGCGGACAGGCCCCGCCGGGCGGCGGCGACCAGGGCCGCGCAGGCGCCTGTGCCGCAGGCGCGGGTCATGCCGGCGCCCCGTTCCCAGACGCGGAAGCGGATGCGGTCGGGGGCCTCGACGTGGGCGAAGCCGACGTTGACCGCCTCCGGGAACAGCGGGTGGTGCTCGAGCATGCTGCCCAGGCCCCGGACCATGCTCTCCTCAGGCTCGTGGTCGAGGAAGAAGACGATGTGCGGATTGCCCATGCTGACCGCGCCGGGCGGTTGCAGGGTCTGGCCGACCGGACCGGCGAAGACCTCGATACGGCGGGTGTCGAGCTCTTCGCTGAGGGGGATCTGGCGCCAGTCGAGGCCGGGCTCGCCCATGTCGACGCTGATCTGGCCTTCGGGGCCCCGCGCGGCGTGGAGGAGGCCGGCGCCAGTCTCGATGACCACCGCGTCCTTGCCGCTGGCCTGCATCAGCAGCCAGCCGACACAGCGGGTGGCGTTGCCACAGGCGTCGACCTCGCCGCCATCGGCGTTCCAGATACGCATGAAGGCGTCGCCCCGCTCGGACGGTTCCAGCCCGATCAGCTGGTCGCAGCCGATGCCCGAAGCGCGGTCGGCGATGGCGCGCGCGTCGTCGGCCGTCGGGCGGAACGGCTGCTCGCGGGCCTCGACGACGACGAAGTCGTTGCCGAGCCCGTTCATCTTGAGGAACGGACGGGACATCAAGCGGGCTATATAGGGCAAATCAGGCTGGATCGTGAGGGGGTTGCGCGCGGATGGCGCAGACGAAGAAGGAAGACAGAGACAAGAGTTTCCGCCTGCGCGCGCGGCTGCGGGCGCTGTACCACGGCGATTCGCCGCTGGCGGTGAAGTTCCGGCTCGGCATCATCGTGCTGGACCTGATCATCGTCGCCTTCTTCGTGGCCGCGCCGGTCATCAAGGAAACCCGGGCCTTCTATGCCATCGACTACGCCATCGCGGTGTTCCTGATCCTCGACCTGGGGGCGCGATGCCTGGCGACGACCGACATCAAGGTCTGGCTGAAGCGGCCGCTGGTCTGGGTCGACCTGGCCGTGCTGGCCACCCTGCTGTTCCCGGTCTGGCTGGCCAACTTCGGCTTCCTGCGGGTGCTGCGGCTGTGGACCCTGATCGAGAGCGACTTCTTCTGGCGCACGGTCGGGCGGCGCTACGACGACACCCGGATCGAGGACCTGGCGCGGGCCGGCACGCGGTTGCTGACCTTCATCTTCGTCATCACCGGCCTGGTCTATGCGACGTTCCGGGGCAAACACGGCATCGATACCTGGGTCGACGCCCTCTACTGGACGGTGACCAGCCTGACGACGACCGGCTATGGCGACATCAGCCTGGAGGGGACCTGGGGCCGGCTGCTGTCGATCGGGGTGATGCTGGGCGGGGTTTCGCTCTTCATCCGGCTGATGCAGGTGCTGGTCCGGCCGCACAAGGTGCGCCACGCCTGTCCCCAGTGCGCCCTGCTGCTGCATGATCCCGACGCCGTGCATTGCAAGGCCTGCGGCCAGGTGTTGTGCATTCCGAACGAGGAGTAGGCGCCCTAGATTTCGATTACAGAGCAAGACCCGGAGCGCGGGCGCATCGGCATCCCTTCAGAGTGTTGATCACACGATGAAAGGACCACTGCCGTGAGCACCGTTCTCGCCTTCAAGGCCCCGATGAGCACACTTAACAAGGATATGGGCAAGACCCCGACCGAACTGGACCCGCGCTGGCCGCGCGTGCAGGCGCGTGACGCCAGCGCCGACGGGGCGTTCTTCTATTCGGTCGCCACCACCGGAGTGTATTGCCGCCCCAGCTGCGCCGCCCGGCCGGCCAATCCGAAGAATGTCGGCTTCCACCTGACCACGGCCGAGGCCGAGGCCGCCGGCTTCCGGCCCTGCAAGCGCTGCAAGCCCGACCAGCCGCCGAAGGCTGAGCGGGACGCGGCCCTGATCGCCAGGGTCTGCCGCATCATCGAGGCGGCAGAGGAACCGCCGGCCCTGGAGACCCTGGCCCGGGCGGCGGGCCTCTCGCCGCACCACTTCCACCGGCTGTTCAAGGCGGTGACCGGGGTGACCCCCAAGGCCTATGCCGACGCCCACCGGGCCATGCGGCTGCGCGAGGGGTTGGAGACCGCCGGCAGCGTCACCGAGGCCATCTATGACGCCGGCTTCAACTCCGCCGGACGGTTCTATGAGGCGTCGGACGCCCTGCTGGGGATGACGCCGCGGGCGTATCGGGCCGGCGGCGAGGGGGCGGAAATCCGCTTCGCGGTGGGCGAATGCTCGCTGGGCTCGATCCTGGTGGCGCGCAGCGACAAGGGGGTCTGCGCCATCCTGATGGATGACGATCCGGACGCCCTGGTGCGCGACCTGCAGGATCGCTTCCCGAAGGCGCGGCTGGTTGGCGGCGACGAGGGGTTCGAACAGTTGGTGGCCAGGGTCGTGGGGCTGGTCGAACAGCCGGGCCTGGGCCTCGACCTGCCGCTCGATGTGCGGGGAACCGCCTTCCAGCAGCGGGTCTGGCAGGCTCTGCAGGGCATCCCGGCCGGGACCACGGCCAGCTATGCCGATGTCGCCGCCATGATCGGCAAGCCGAGCGCCGTGCGGGCCGTGGCCAGCGCCTGCAAGGCCAACGCCCTGGCCATCGCCATCCCCTGCCACCGGGTGGTGCGCAACGACGGCTCGCTGTCGGGCTACCGCTGGGGCGTTGAGCGCAAGCAGGCGCTGCTGAACCGCGAGAAGGCGGCGTGAGCGGCGGAACGGGACGGCTGGCGGCGGTCGACTGGGACGCCGTGTCCGCTGACCTGGATGCCCAGGGCTTCGCGGTCCTGCCGGGCTTGCTGCGGCCCGAAGAGTGCGAGCGGGTCGCCGGCCTCTACGATCAGCCGGACGGTTTCCGCAGCCACGTGGTGATGGCCCGCCATGGCTTTGGCCGGGGCGAGTACCGCTACTTCAGCTATCCCCTGCCCTCGCTGGTGCAGGGCCTGCGGGAGCGGCTGTGGCCCAGGCTCGCCCCGATCGCCAATCGCTGGCACGAGGCGATGGGGATGGCGGCGCGGTTTCCCGAGACCCATGCCGAGTTCCTCGAGCGCTGCCACGCGGCCGAGCAGCGGCGGCCGACTCCCCTGCTCCTGCGCTACGGTCCCGGTGACTACAACTGCCTGCACCAGGACATCTACGGAGAGCACGTCTTCCCCCTGCAGGCCGCCGTCCTGCTCAGTGAGCCGGGCCGCGACTTCGAGGGCGGCGAGTTCGTCCTGACCGAACAGCGGCCCCGTATGCAGTCGCGGGTGATGGTCGCGCCCCTGAAACAGGGCGACGGAGTGGTGTTCGCGGTCAACAGCCGGCCAGTGGCCGGAACCCGTGGGACCTACCGGGTGACCATGCGCCACGGGGTCAGCGCCCTGCGGTCCGGTTCGCGCCATACGCTGGGGGTGATCTTCCACGACGCGGCGTGAGGGGGTATGGAGCCCCCTCCACCGATTTCGAGACGTATCATGGCCGACCTTCCCGACCGCCTCTGCACCAACCCGCGCAGCCCCTTCTACAACGAAGAGCTCCTGCAACAGGGCATCGGCATCAAGTTCCGCGGCGAGGAGAAGACCAACGTCGACGAGTACTGCGTCAGCGAGGGCTGGGTGAAGGTCGCTGTCGGCAACAAGGTCGACCGCAAGGGCAACCCGATGACCATCAAGCTGTCCGGCCCGGTCGAGCCCTACTTCAAGCCCAACGAGTAGCGCTCTTGCCGCCTTGCTCCCGCCACGGGGGCGCCTATGCTCCCCGGTTCAGGTTTTCGGGGATTTCCATGCGTTCGTTCCGACTTGCTGCCCTCGCCGGCTTCGCTCTGCTGGCGTCGGCCGCCGTGGCCGTGGCCCAGACCGATCCCTTCCAGTGGCTTGAAGAGGTCGAGGCCCCCAGGGCGCTCGATTGGGTCAAGGCGGAGAACGCCAAGGCTGCGCCGGTGCTGACCGGAGATCCCCGCTACCAGGCGCTGCACGACCGGGCGCTGACCGTGCTGTCGGCCAAGGACCGCATCCCTACGCCCGAGTTCATCGGCACGGCGGTCTACACCTTCTGGCAGGACGCCGAGCATGTGCGCGGTATCTGGCGTCGCACGACCCTGGAAAGCTACCGCAGCGCCGATCCCCAGTGGGAGACGGTGCTCGACCTCGACGCCCTGAGCGCCGCCGAGCGCGCAAACTGGATCTGGAAGGACGCCTCCTGCCGTTCGCCGGGCTATGACCGTTGCCTGGTGCGGCTGTCGAACGGCGGCAAGGACGCGGTCGAGGTGCGGGAGTTCGACCTCAACACCAAGGCCTTCGTCAAAGGCGGGTTCCACCTGCCCGAGGGCAAGCAGAACATCGAGTGGCTGGACGATGACCGCCTGATCCTGACCCGCGACTGGGGCCCGGGCAGCCTGACCGAGTCGGGCTACGGCCGGATCATCAAGGTGCTGGAACGCGGCCAGCCGCTGAGCGCCGCCAAGACCATCTTCGAGGGCGAGACCCGTCACGTCAGCGTCAGCCCGGACGTGGTCAAGGACGCCAAGGGCAACAGGCTGGTCCTCGTCGGCCTGAACCTCGACTTCTTCAACACCGCCTGGTTCGTGGTCAACGACCAGCTCCAGACCCAGCGGCTGATGCTGCCGACCCGGTCGAACGTGCATGGCATGGTCAACGGCCGGCTGATCGTCTCAATCCAACAGGACTGGAAGTGGAAGGGCGCCGCCTACAGGTCCGGCTCGGTGATCGCGGTCGATGTGCCGGCCATGCTGGCGGGCCAGTTCTCGCCCCAGCCGCGCAACCGCGGCCCGGCGCCCAAGCCCGTCGCGCAGGTGGTGTTCGAACCCAAGGACCGCATTGCACTGGACCGCGACCAGATCCGGGTGACCGACAACCGGGTGGTTGCGGTGCTCTACAACAATGTCCGGGGCTCGCTGGTCACCTTCAACCAGACCCAGGGCGTGTGGCTGATGCAGCGTTACCTCGGGTCCGACAACGCGGCGGTTTCGATCGTTTCCACCGCCGACAAGGGCGACGACGTCTTCTATACCGAGGAGACCTTCCTCACCCCCACGACCCTGAAGCTGGGGGTCGGTTCGACACCGCTGTCCAAGCCGGTGAAAATCCTGCCGGCCCGGTTCAATGCGGACGGGCTGATCGTCGAGCAGAAGACGGCGATCTCCAGGGACGGCACGGCCATCCCCTACTTCCTGGTGCGCCGCAAGGACCTGGCCATGAACGGCCAGGCCCCGACCCTGCTGCACGCCTATGGCGGTTTCCAGCTGTCGAAGCTGCCGGTCTACGACCCCATCGTCGGCAAGCTCTGGCTCGAACGGGGCGGCGTCTATGTGGTGGCCAACATCCGGGGCGGCGGCGAGTTCGGGCCGGCGTGGCACGAAGCGGCCCTGAAGGCCAATCGCCAGCGGGCCTATGACGACTACTTCGCGGTGGCCGAAGCCCTGATCAAGGACGGCGTCACCAGCCCCAGGCGCCTGGGCGCCTACGGCCGCTCCAACGGCGGCCTGCTGATGGGCGTGGCCATGACCCAGCGGCCCGATCTGTGGAACGCCGTGGTGGTCGAAAGCCCGCTGCTCGACATGCTGCGCTATCACAGGCTGCCGGCCGGCGCGTCCTGGATCGGCGAGTACGGCGACCCCGAAAAGCCCGAGGAAGCGGCTTGGATCGCCTCCTACAGCCCCTATCAGAACCTGAAAGCCGGGGTGAAATACCCCTTGGCGTACATCACCACCTCGACCAAGGACGACCGGGTCCACCCCGGCCACGCCCGCAAGTTCGCAGGCAAGCTCCAGAGCCTGGGCCAGCCCTATCTCTACTACGAGAACCTCGACGGGGGTCATGCCAACGGCGCCGACCCCACGGCCAACGCCAGGCGCTGGGCCATGCACTACGTCTACCTTTCCCGTCAGCTTATGGATTGATCAGTGAAGCGTTTTTTCCTCTCCGTCGCGGTAGCCGCCTTGACCCTTTCCTCGATCCCCGCCGCCAACGCCCAACAGTCGCCGGGCGGCCCCTCCGCCACCCAGGCCGACCCTTTTCAGTGGCTGGAAGATGTCGAGGGTGAGAAGGCGCTCGGCTGGGCCCGGGCCCAGAACGCCCGCACCCTGCCGGTGCTGCAGGGCGACGCCCGCTACCAGGGCCTGTTCGACAACGCCCTGAAGATCGTCACCGCCCAGGACCGCATCCCGCTGGCCGGGTTCGCGGGTCTGGGCGACAAGGAACTGCGCAACTACTGGCAGGACAAAGACCATGTGCGCGGCCTGTGGCGGCGCACGACCATGGACAGCTACCGCACGGCCGAGCCGCAGTGGGAGACCATCCTTGACCTCGACGTCCTGTCCAAGGCCGAGGGCAAGAACTGGGTCTGGAAGGGCTCCAACTGCCTGCCGCCCGACGACCGCTATTGCCTGATCTCGCTGTCCGACGGCGGCAAGGACGCGGTGACGGTGCGCGAGTTCGACACCGTCACGAAGACCTTCGTCGAGGGCGGCTTCGTCGCCCCCGAGGGCAAGCAGAACATCAGCTGGCTCGACAAGGACACCCTGATGATCGCCCGCGACTGGGGTCCGGGCACGATGACCAAGTCGAGCTATCCCTTCGTGCTCGGCCTGTGGAAACGCGGCCAGGCGCTGGACACCGTGAAGGAGTTCTTCCGCGGGACCGAGGACGACATCTCGGTCAGCGGCTACACGCTGCGCGATCCGGACGGCAAGGTCGAGGCGGTGTTCATCAACCGCGCGGTCAGCTTCTTCGAGAGCGAGACCTACGCCCTGGTGAACGGCAAGCCGGTCAAGCTGCCCTTCCCGCTGAAGTCCTCGGTCCAGGCCCTGGTCGACGGCAAGCTGGTGCTGACCCTGGATGAGGACTGGACCGCCCAGGGCCTGAAGCAGGGCGACCTCGTTTCGCTGGGCCTCAAGGCCCTGCTCGCCGATCCGGCCAAGGCGAAGGCCGAACTGGTCCTGCGTCCGACCGCGCGCCAGGCCATCGAGTCGGTCAGCGCCACGGCCAACACCCTGGTCGTGGAACTCAGCGAAAACGTCACCGGCGCCCTCTACGCCTACAAGCCCGGCAAGAGCGGCTGGACGCGGCAGAAGCTGGACATGCCGGCCAACTCCTCGCTCGGCATCGCCTCCGTCGGCGCCCAGACCGATCAGGTGCTGGCCAGCGCCGCCAACTTCCTTCAACCCACCACCCTGTGGCTGACCGACGGCGGCGCGCCGCAACAGATCAAGGCCGCGCCGGCTAGGTTCGACGCCAGCGGCATGGTCATCCAGCAGTTCGAGGCGACCAGCAAGGACGGGACCAGGATCCCCTACTTCGTGGTCCACAAGAAGGATATCAAGCTGGATGGGTCCAATCCCACCCTGCAGTACGCCTATGGCGGCTTCCAGCAGTCGATGAACCCCAACTACAGCGGCGCCATCGGCAAGCTGTGGCTGGAGCGTGGCGGCGTCTATGTGCTGGCCAATATCCGCGGCGGCGGTGAGTTCGGCCCGGCCTGGCACCAGGCGGGGCTGAAGGAGAACCGTCAGCGGGTGTTCGACGACTTCTTCGCCGTGTCCGAGGACCTGATCGCGCGCAAGATCACCTCGCCCCGTCGCCTCGGCATCATGGGCGGTTCGAACGGTGGCCTTCTGATGGGCGTCGCCCTGACCCAGCGGCCGGATCTCTACAACGCCGTGGTCGTGCAGGTGCCGCTGTTCGACATGCAGCGCTACACCGTCATGGGCGGCGCCGGCGCCAGCTGGGCCGGTGAGTACGGCGACGGCATGGATCCCAAGGACTGGTCCTACATCAGCAAGTACAGCCCCTATCAAAATATACGGCCTGGTATGAAGTATCCGCAGGTCTACTTCGAGACCTCGACCAAGGACGACCGCGTCCACCCCGGCCACGCCCGCAAGGCGGCGGCCAAGATGGAGTCGCTCGGCTACGACGTCCTCTATTATGAGAACATCGACGGCGGCCACGAGGCCAGCGCCAACCTCAACGAGACGGCGATGCGGGTGGCGCTGGAGTACAGCTACCTGTCGCGGCGGTTGATGGACTGACGCCCCAAAGGAAAGGCCCCGCCGGCGAACCGGCGGGGCCTGAGGGTTCACACCAGGGAGGGTGTGGATCAGAAGGCGTAGCGGGCGATCAGCTGGAAGACCGGACCGGCTTCCTCGGTCTCGCGCTCGTACTCGTCGTAGTCGCGGGCCATCTGATCGCCGATGGTGGTGAACTTGTCGAAGACCTCGTCCTTGGACGAGTCCAGCAGGTTCGAGGCGGTGAAGCGCAGGACGAAGTTCTTGCCGAAGCCCTTTTCCACGAACAGCTCGAGATCGGCGCCGTAGGAGGTCGTGACCTCTTCGCCGACCAGGCGGCTGTAGGCGTCACCCTGCTTGCGGTAGGTCACGCCGAAGGCGGCCTGCCAGCTCGGCAGGTCCTGGATGAAGCCGATGTTGTAGACGTAGTCGGACTGGCTGTTGAAGCGGCGCTCGCCGAACACGTCGGTGATCTCGCTGTCCAGCCAGCTGTAGTTGAAGAACACCCCGGTGTTGTCCCAGCCGAACATGCTCAGCGGGGTGGAGAGGTCGAACTCCAGGCCCCAGACCTTGCCGTCGCCGACGTTCTCCGGCCGCAGCACCACCGTGCCGGCGCCCTCGCTGCCGACCAGGCCCGGGATGGTGCGGGTTTCGATCAGGTCGGTGACATCGCGGTAGAAGGCATTGAGGCCGACGACGCCGCGGCGGCCGATGCGGTGCTCGTAGCCGATGTCCAGGCCCCAGGCGGTTTCCGGATCCAGCTCGGGATTGCCCTGCAGGTCGTTGTCGCCGTACTCGGCCAGCAGCCGGGCCGGGGTGATGAAATCGAAGTTCGGCCGGCGCACGGTCCGAGCCAGCGAGACGCTGATCCGGTCATTCTCGCTGACGCTGAAGCGGAAATGGGCCGAGGGCAACAGGATGTTGTAGTCGTTCTCGGTCTCGCGCAGGGCCGGCGCGACCGTGAAGTCGGTGACCGTGACCTGGGTGGTCTCGTAGCGCAGTCCGACTTCCCACTTCAGGAAGTCGCTCTTGCCGCCGACCAGGAAGGAGGGGTCGATCCGGTCTTCCTCGATGGCGTTGATGCCGCCCGGTTCGGGCAGGAAGGGTCCGAACACGCCCGGCAGGGTCGGGCGCGGGGTCGGCGAGTTGGGGATGGTGATCCGGTTGCGGTCGGTGACGATGCTGGTGTCGCGGTCCTTCTGGCTGACATCGACGCCGAACTCGATATCGACCGGGCCGGCCGCGCGCTTGTGGCTGATGGTCGCCACCAGTTCGGAGTCCTCGTTGTCGGTGTAGGTGCGGTCGCCGGTGAACCGGTCATCCTCGGGGAAGGGGTTGGCGTCGCGCAGGTACTCGTAATCGTCTTCCAGCTCGAACTGCTCGTCGGTGATGCGGGCGTAGCCGAGCTTGAACTTCGTCTTGCCGCCGAACATTTCGCGTTCGTACCTGCCGCGCACCGACCAGTTGTCGGTCAGGATGTCGACGTCGTTGTCGTTGTAGGTCGACAGGTGGGCGGTGTCCTCGATGCCATCGACATACTCGCGCGAGTCCTCGTCCTGCACCCGGTCGGTGCGCACGAAGAAGCCCGCCAGGTCCAGGTTACCGCCGCCGACATCGACATTGTAGCTGGCGTTGAAGCTGTAGTCCGTGCCATTGCGGACGTCGGTCTGGACCTCGGTGTTGTCCAGCGTGCCGCCGGGCTCGTCGAAGCGCTGCGAGTACTTGTCCTTCGGATTGCGGCGGCCCTGCAGGCTGGCGCCGATCAGCAGCCGGCCCGGACCGACCTGACCGCCCCAGACGCCGCCGATGGTTTCGCGCACGCGTCCGTCGTTGAACATCATGGCGCCCACCCGGACATAGCCGCCGTCCAGCGAATAGGCGTCGCGCAGCACGATGTTCAGGGCCCCGGCCACGGCGTCGCCGCTGCGGTTGGCCGAGGACGACCGGACGATCTCGACCCGCTCGATCAGCTCTGCCGGGATGCGGTCGACGAAGAAGGAACGGTCGGCGCCGGCGCCGGGCACCTTTTCGCCGTTGATCAGGATCTGGGTGTAGCCCGGGTCGAGGCCGCGCAGGCGGGCGCCGTCCGATTCAAGAACGTCCGACAGGAAGGTGACGCTGGGCACGCGCTTGAGGGCGTCGCCGGCGGTCAACGGCTCGAAGCGCTGGAAGTACTCCTGGTCATAGGACAGGACCGGCGCGGCTTCCTCGGTGCGGTTGCGGAAGGTGACGGCCGGATTGATCACCAGCTCCTCGACCGTGGCCGGCGCGTCCGGCGCGGCGGTGGCGATCGCGGTGTCATCGGCGGCGAAGGCCTGGGCCGCGAAAGCGAGCGGCGCGAGGGCCGTCAGTGCAAAGAGTTTGGTTCTGGTCATCACATTGCCCCTCGTGCGACGGCGCGGTTGACGGGAGATCGCGCTCGTGGTCAGCACGCGGCGGACTTAAGTTTGACAGCAGAGAGACGCCAGTGATGTTTGCTCGACAGTTTTATTACAGTTCCATGACGATGCTTCTGTCATCTGCTCTTCTCTGTGCTTGCGCCACGACTGATCCAGAGGCGGTGTCGGACTCCGGAAAACTGACCATTGGCGTTGGAACGCCGGTTCTGGCGTCGAAAGAGACGCAATCGGTGGCCACCACACAGGCCGACGCCGCCGACGACCCGGAAATCTGGGCCGATCCGCGCGATCCGGACCGGGTGGTGATCTTCGGCACCGACAAGCAGGCGGGCCTCTACACCTACGATCTGGAGGGCCGGATCACCGGCTTCATCCCGGACGGCAAGCTCAACAACGTCGACCTGCGTGACGGATTCGCCACGCCGAAGGGCCAGCGGGTGCTGGTCGCCGCCTCGGACCGGGGCCGGATGGGCGCGGCCCTGTATCTGCTCGACCCCGATTCGCTGAAGCTCGAGCCCTGGGGCGTGGTCCCGCTCGACCTGACCGAGCCCTACGGACTGTGCATGGGCCGGCGGGCCGGCGGCTTTCTGGTGATCGTCAACGGCACCGACGGCCAGGTGCGCCAGGTGAAGGTCGAGGTCGGCCCGAACGGGGCCTTCAAGGCGACCGAGGAGAAGCGCTTCGGGGTGGCCAGCCAGACAGAGGGCTGCGTCGTCGATGACATGAAGGGCGTGCTGTACCTGGGCGAAGAGGGCGCGGGCATCTGGCGCTTCGACCTGGACCCGGCGGCGACGCAGGGAACGCTGATCGCCGCCGCGCCGTCGGCCATGCTGGCCCCGGATGTCGAGGGCCTGACCCTTCTGCGCGAGGGGCCGGTGACCTGGCTGATCGCCTCCAGCCAGGGCGACAGCAGCTTCGCCGTCTGGCGGGTGGACGGCGAGACGCCGGTGTTCAAGGGCCGGTTCTCCGCCGTCGGCGGCAATGGCGTCGATCCGGTGACGGGCACGGACGGAATCGCGGCCCTGGGCGGGGTGGTCGGACCGTATGGCGAGGGCCTGGTGGTCGCCCAGGACGACGTCGACAGCGAGGGCGAAGGCCAGTCCGCCGCCCGGGCCCGGCAGAACTTCAAACTGATTGACTGGCGGGGGGTGAAGGCGGCGCTGGGGCTTTAGGCCCGCATCCGGGCGATATCGATCGAGCCAGCCGGCGAGGCGCGGGTCCAGCCGAGGTTGATCTCGCCTTCCCGAAAGGCGAAGCGGGCCAGGTGGCTGGCGATGACGTCTTCCAGCCTGCTCAGGCCTTCCGGCGTCTCCGCCGTGGCGGTGACGTCGAGGCCCTCGCCATCGGCGCGCATCACGCAGCGGCCGATGGGCAGGTCGATCTCGCAGTCGGCCTCACCGAGCAGCACCGGGAACTTGTGGCTCCAGTGCTTGCCCAGCTGGGTCATGTAGCGGACCGCCTTGTCGGTGGTCAGGCGGGCGTGGCTGTCCATCAGGCGCGCTCCACCGCCGCCGCCGCGGCGTCCAGGGCGTCGCAGATCGAGGCAATCTGCTCCTTGGTCAGCGACTGGCCGGTCAGCTTCAGCTTGAGCGCCGTCTTGAGGTTTTCACGAGCCCGCAGGATCTGCGGCGAGAACATCGCGCTGGCCTGGGCGGCCTGGGCCATACGGTCGAAGATGCCGGCCACCTGGCCCTCGTTGGCGGCCAGCTGGGCCTCGCCCTCGGGGGTGATGCTGTAGCGCTTCTTGCCGCCCTCGGCCTCGGCGGTGACCAGGCCGGTTTCTTCCAGCAAGGTCAGGGTCGGGTAGACCACGCCCGGGCTGGGCGTGTAGGCGCCGCCGGCGTTTTCCTCGACGGCCTTGATGAGCTCGTAGCCGTGGCGCGGGCTCTCGGCGATCAGCTTGAGCAGCACGAAGCGCAGGTCGCCGTGGTCGAAGAACCGGCCGGGACGACGCCAGCCGTGGTGGGCGCCGCCGTGGCGGCCGTGATGGCCGAAGGGGCCGCGATGATGGTTGTGGCGGTGAAAGCCGAACATGCGATGCATTGAAATGAGTCCTGTAGATATGTCTGACATACGATGTGTTTCGATATGTCTGATTTTAGATATATCGGATAATCGGCGTTCGCAAGAGGTATTTAGATATATCTGTTTTGCGCGTAGGCGGCGCGCACCAAGCTCTCCCCCCGCGAAGTGGGGGGAGGACAGATTTCGAGCCTTAGCGAGAAATCAGGAGGCGGGCCCCACCGACGGTAGGGAGGCTCCTCCTGACACAGGGGTTCCCCCTCCTGCTCTGTCGCTGGACGCTCCAGAGCGGTCCTCCCCCCGCATCGCGGGGGAAGAGCTTGCCGACCTCTTACACCCCGCCCGTCAGCGCCTTGATCAGGTCGTAGAAGTGGTCGAGTCCGTCGTCGAACTGGGCCACGGGCAGGCGTTCGTTGTTGCCGTGGATGTTGTAGTCGACGCCCTGCGACATGAAGAGGCCGCCCACCCCAAGGGTCGGGATGCCGGCGCTGCGGTAATAGAGGCCGTCCGTTGCGCCGGCTTCCATGTAGGGCGTCGCCACCACGCCCGGCGACCGAACGGCCAGCACCTTCGCCAGAGCCGCCCGCAATTCATCCGGTGGAACCGACACGTCGCTCTCCAGCGGCTCGCCGATGGTCTTGATCTGCAGCTTGTCGTTGCCCGCCACCTTCAGCAGCGTCGCCTGCACCTCGGCGATCGTCTGCCCCGGAAAGATGCGGCAGTTGATCGTGGCCGTCGCCGCCACCGGCAGGGCGTTCTCGGCATGGCCGCCGCGCAGCATGGTGGCCACACAGGTGGTGCGCAGCTCATTGCTGATCCAGGTCTTGTCGAGCTCGGCCAGGGCCGCCTTGTCATGCGGGTTGGCGGCGAAGCGGGCCATGGCCTTGCCGAGATCGCCCTCCAGGCTGGGCGCGGTCAGGCGGAAGCTCTCCAGGGTCACCGGGTTCCAGCGGGCGTCGAACCTGTAGGCAGAGATCCTGGTCAGCGCCGCCGCCAGGTCGTAGATGGCATTGTCCGGCCGGGGCGCGGAGGAGTGGCCGCCCTCGTTCAGCGCCGTCAGCTCGTAGGTGGCGTAAGTCTTCTCGGCCACCTGCAGGGCGTAGCTGGCTTTTTCATTGCCCCCGCCCCGGAAACCGCCGCCGGCGTCGGAGTTGATGGCGTAGGCGGCGCCCTTCAGCTTTCCGGCCAGCACCACGGCGGTCTTGCCGGTGGTCTCCTCATCGCCAGTGAAGGCCAGAACCAGGTCGCGGTCGGGCACAAAGCCCTCACGCCGCAGACGCATGAAGGCCTGGGTGATGCCCAGGACGCCGTATTTGTTGTCGACGACGCCGCGGCCGTAGAAGACGCCGCCTTCCTCGATCAGGGTGTAGGGATCGCGGCCGCCCCAATCTTCCTTGCTGGCCGCGACGACATCCATGTGAGCCATCAGGATGACCGGCGCCTTGGCCCCGCCGGCCTTGCCCGGATAGCGGACGATCAGGCCGGCGGTCTCGCCCAGGGGGACGATCTCGATCTCGCTGTCCTTGAAGCCGGCGGTCTTCAGCTGATCGGCGATATAGCGCGCCATGGCCGGAACCTGGCCGCTGCCCTCCTGGGTCTTGAAGCTGATCATTTTTGAAAACAGCGTACGGGCCTCGGCCTTGACCTCGGGCGAAGGCCCGGCGGCCTGCACGGACGAGCCCAGCAGGGCAAAGGCGACCGCCGCCGCGATAATCGAACGCATGAATGACTCCCTCAGCCACACGGACCTTAGGCGTCGCGCAAGGTCTCCGCCAAGAGGCGACCGTCACGGGCCCGGCTGGAGCCCGCGCGCCAGGCGACGACCACCTCGCGGCTGGGGTGCTCTGCCTGCAGCGGCCGCACCGTGACCGGGGCCTGACCGGTCAGCCCGGCCTCAACGGCCATGGCCGGCACGAAGGAGACTCCCAGCCCGGAGCCGACCATCTGCACCAGGGTCGGCAGTGAGGTGGCGGCGAAGGCCTCTTCTTCGCCGCCCTTCGGCGGGCCCAGGCCACAGGCGGCCAGGACGTGGTCGCGCAGACAATGGCCGTCCTCCAGCAGGATCAGTTCGTCGCCGTCCAGCGACGCCGGGCTGATGCTGGCCTGGCTGGCCATGGCGTGGCCGGTCGGCACGGCGGCCAGCAGCTCGTCGTCGACGACATGGGCCCAGTCGAGGCCGGCCATGTCGTAGGGCAGCGCGATCAGGGCCGCATCGAGGGCGCCGGCCTTCAAGGCGCTGATCAGCCGGCTGGTCAGGTCCTCGCGCAGGAACAGCCGCAGCTTGGGAAACCGCGCCCGCATGATCGGCAACGCCTTGGGCAGCAGGAAGGGGGCGATCGTCGGGATCACCCCCAGCCGGAACCGCCCGGCCAGCGGCAGGCCGGCGCTCTGGGATGCCTGCACCAGGTCCTCCGCGCCCGCGAGCAGGTCGCGCGCTCGCCGAGCAGCCTCCTCGCCGGCGGCGGTGAGGATGACACCGCTGCGGGCGCGGTCGACCACGGGGGCGCCGATGATCCGTTCCAGCTCGGCGATGCCGGCCGACAGGGTGGGCTGGGTCACATGGGCGGCCTCGGCGGCGCGGCTGAAGCTGCCGTGCTCGGCGAGGAGCTTGAGGTACTGCAGTTGGCGCAGGGTGGGGAGCATGACGCCTACATAGGAAGAATCTATGCCGTCGGCAAAAACTATCGATTGGCTAATGGCTGAGTCGGTCCCTATCTGACCCCTGTCGCCGACGCACTCCCCTGCCCGGCGGCCTTCAACGACTCGATCAAACCTTTTCCAAGCGAGGGATACGCAATGCTGGGTGTTGGCCAGAAACTGCCTGAGTTCAAAGTCGTCGGCGTGAAGCCGAAGTTCAACCGTCACGAAGAGAACGGTGAGAGCGCCTTCGAAGCCGTGACCAACGAGTCGTTCCCCGGCAAGTGGAAGGTCATCTTCTTCTACCCGAAGGACTTCACCTTCGTCTGCCCGACCGAAATCGCCGAGTTCGCCCGCCTGAACCGCGAGTTCGAAGACCGTGACACCGTCGTCCTCGGCGGCTCGACCGACAACGAGCACAGCAAGCTGGGCTGGCGCCGGGAGCACCCGGACCTCAACAGCCTGCCGATGTGGAACTTCGCCGACAACGGCGGCAAGTTCGCCCGCGCCCTCGGCGTCCTCGACGAGGAAGAGGGCGTCGCCCAGCGCGCCACCTTCGTGGTCGACCCGCACAACGTCGTGCAGCACGTCTACGTCACCAACCTGAACGTCGGCCGCGCGCCGGCCGACACCCTGCGGGTCCTCGACGCCCTGCAGACCGACGAGCTGTGCCCGTGCAACCGCGCGGTCGGCGGCGACGTCCTGCAGCTGGCCGCCGAGTAGGCAGCCGCACCAGATCAGCGGTCCCACGTCCCTCCAGGGACCGCTGCGCCGGGGCTCCTCCGCCCCGTCCCTCCCCCCTAGTGGGCGGGGGAGACCCCGGCCCCCTTTTTCCAGTTTTGAACGGACCTGACCGATGTCGATCGACACCGTGCGCGATGCGCTGCCCGCCTATGCCAAGGACCTGAGCCTCAACCTCTCGTCGCTGTCGTCCGAAACCCTGCTGACCGATCAGCAGAAGTGGGGCGCCTTCGTCGCGTCGGCCCATGCGGTCGGTCAACCGGCCGTCGTGAAGGGCCTGGAAGCCGCCGCCCGCACCGCCGGCCTGAGCGAAGAGGCGCTGACCGCCGCCAAGGCCGCGGCCGCCATCATGGGCATGAACAATGTCTACTACCGCTCCCTGCACCTGATGAAGAACAAGGAGTACGGCACCCTGCCGGCCAAGCTGCGCATGAACATCCTGGCCAACCCGGGTGTGGAGAAGGTCGACTTCGAGCTGTGGTCAACGGCCGTGTCGGCGATCAACGGCTGCGGCATGTGCCTGGACGCCCACGAGGCCGAGCTGAAGAAGCACGGCGTGCCCAACACCTCGGTGCAGGCGGCCCTGCGCATCGCCGCCGTGGTCAACGCCGTCAGCCGCGTGATCGCGGGCGAAGAAGCGGCGGCTTAAGCGCCGGCGGTGAAGCTGCGCCGTCCCTCCCCGAATTGGGGAGGGCAGACGCGCGGTACGCGCGTCGGGTGGGGAAGTAGGTCACTACTTCCTCCGCCTACCCCAGCATCCGACCGCCGCAGTCTGTGGCCGACTTCCCCACCCGGCGCGCAACGCGCGCCTGCCCTCCCCAAATTCGGGGAGGGACGGCCGCGCCCGACCCGCTAGGTAGGCTTGCCCGTCTCCACGAAGGTCTTCAGCCGGGTCAGTTGGCCGCCGACGACGCCGTCGATGCCCGGCGCGGCCTTCAGCTGGCCGGCGCTGAAGCCGCTGGCCTTGTAGCTCATCGTCACGGTGGTCTTGCCGCCCTCGGCCGGTTTCAGCTCGAAGGTCATCGCCGCGGCGACGCCCCAGTCCTGCATCGGCCCGAGCGGCGCCGACAGGCGCACAAACTTGCCCGGCAAGGCCATGACCACCTCGCCATGCTTGACCCCGCCGCCGGGGACAGCCTCGCAGAAGCAGCCGCCGGCCTTGAGGTCCAGGGTCATCATGCCGCCGTAGCTGTGGGCCGGGTCCCACCAGGCGCCGATCTGGCCGATGGCGGCATAGACCTTGTCCGGCGCGGCGTCGACGACGACGGTGCTTTCCAGCTCCAGCCGGCCCTCGGCGGCGGTTTTCACGGCGGCCGACGCCGTCCCGGCCACGCCGGTCAAAGCCACGGCCAAGGCGGCGGCCAACAGAATGCGCATGATCCCCTCCGATCGAACGGCGATCAGCTAACCCTGACTTGAACGATCAATCAAGCGGCCTCGAAATCCAGCGGCGCGCCCCAGAAGCCCTGCACCAGCCCGTTCTGCCGACCCGGCGTCCCGGTGGTCAGGAACCGCCGCAGACCGGAATTTCCCGCATCCAGTTCCGGATGCCGCTCCAGATACAGCGCCAGTGCATCCGCCGTCGCCCCCGGCTGATGGATCAGCGGCGTGCCCGGCGGCAGGGCGGCGCGGAACAGGTCGGCGACCATCTCGTAGTGGGTGCAGCCGAGGATCGCGCGGTCGGGATAGCGGCCGACGCGGCGCTTGAGGTTCTCGACGTGGTTCTGGACCTCGGTCGCCAGCTCGACCGGCCCGGCCCCGTCCTCGATCATCCGCGCCAGGTTCGGACAGGGTTCGGAGAACACCGCCAGGTCCTGTTTGCGCTTGTCGATCTCGATCTCGAACACCCGGCTGCCCGCTGTGCCCGGCGTAGAGAACACCCCGAGGATGTCGAGCTTCTCGATCTTGTCGCCACGCCGCTCGGCCTCATGCTCCCAGGGCAGGCCAGTAGCCGCCTCGATGGTCGGCACGATGATGCCCAGCACATTGAGCGCCCGCCCCGTCTCCTTGCGATAGCCGGGCAGCCAGGTCTGCTGCAGCCGGCGCAGCGCGATCGCGCTGGCCGTATTGCAGGCCAGCACGACCAGCGACGCCCCGGCCTCGAACAGGCGGATGCAGCCGGCGCGGGTCAGATCAACGACCTCCTCGCCGGGCCGCCCGCCGTAGGGCGCGTTGGCCTGGTCGGCCAGGTAGATGAAATCCGCGTGCGGCAGCCGCTCCACCAGGGTGCGGTGCACGGTCAGTCCTCCGACGCCGGAGTCGAAAACGCCTATGGCCATGCTTGCGGTGTAGGCCGGGCCGTTCGGCTTGGGAAGCGGGCCGCCCGTCGTTTACCTTGTATGACACCCATAAATTCTTGTTGACGCCCTGCATTACGGGCGTAGTCTCAATTCATGGCCAGAGAACCCGTCCAGATCACCAGCGCCGAAAGCCAGGTCATGGAGGCCCTTTGGAGAAAGGGCCCCTGCACCGCCGACGAACTCGTCGCCGAGGTCAAACAGGCTCAGGACTGGGGCGACGCCACGGTCAAGACGCTGATCAATCGCCTGCTCAAGAAGTCCGTCATCCAGTCGGAACGGGCCGGTGGTCGCCACCAGTACCGCCCCCTGGTCCAGCGCGAGGACTATGTGACCTCCGAGAGCCAGGGCCTGCTGGACCGCCTGTTCGACGGCGAACTGGCTCCGCTGATTTCCCACTTCGCCGAGCACCGCAAGTTGAGCCCGCAGGAAGTGTCGCGCCTCAAGGCCCTGATCGATGAGATGGGCGATGATCAGTGACCTGCTCATAACCCTGGCCAAGCTGAACATCGCCGTCGCGGCGGCGGTGCTGATCGTTCTGGCCCTGCGCAAACCCCTGCTGCGCCTGTTCGGCGCCCAGGCCGTCTACGCCTCATGGCTGATCGTGCCGATGGCCGCCAGCGCCAGCCTGCTGCCGGCCCTGCGCAGCGTGCCGCTGGAAGAAGCCGCCGTGCCCGCCGTGGCCGCCCTGATCGAGGACCAGGTCTGGCTGTCGGCCTTGGCCGTCATCGCCTGGATCGCCGGCGCTGTGGTTTTGGCCCTGCGTCTGGCCGTCGGCCAGCGCCGCTTCATGCGCAAGGCCGCCCGCGGCCAGGCCGGCCCGGCCATCGTCGGGGTCATCGATCCGCGCCTGATCCTGCCGTCCGACTTCACCGAGCGTTTCACGCCCGAAGAGCAACGCCTGATCCGCGCCCATGAGCGGGTGCACATGGACCGCGACGACGCCCGCGCCAACGCCGTGCTGGCCGCCATCCAGTGCCTGTTCTGGTTCAACCCGCTGGTCCATCTGGCCGCGAGCAAGATCCGCCTCGACCAGGAGCTGAGCTGCGACGCCGTCGTCGTCGCCCGCTATCCGAAGGAACGGCGCCGTTACGCCCAGACCATGCTGAAGACGACCCTGGCCGAGCAGGCCCTGCCGGTCGGCTGCTACTGGCCCGCTCCGGCCCAGCACCCGCTGGAAGCCCGCATCGCCCTGCTGAAGGCGCCTGCCCCGACCAGCACCCGCCAGCTGATCGGTCTGGGCCTGGTCGCCGCCGTCGCCCTGCTCAGCGCCGCCGCCGCCTGGAGCGCCCAGCCGCCCCGCGCCGACGCCCCGACCCCGCCGCCGCTGGCCCGGCCGGTGATGGACCTGATGATCGTGGGCTAGGGCGTCGGACCGCCTTCAAGGCTTGGTGTTGTCCGCCTTCCACTTCAGCCAGGCGTCGCTCGCCCGCGCCAGCTCCTCCAGCTTGGCCATCTTCTCCCGCGCCATCTGAGTACGCGCCCGGCGGGTCTGTGAGGCCTGCTCCGCCGGCGTCAGCCTGGCTGGACAACTCCCCTTGCAGGGAACCTCACAGCTGACATCCGTGGCGGGCCTTTGCGCGATTGCCTCGGCGCAAGCGCGCTGGGCGTCTCGCTCCTCCTGCTCGAGCCTGAGCACCTCCTGATTGAGCGCTCCATAGGCCCGCCAGGCGACCCGGGTGATTGCCGCATGCACCTCCGGCGTCGATAGCGACGGCTGGCCGTTGTCGACCAGCGCCGTCCAGGCTTGCGGCCAGATCATCTCCCAAGGCTCCGGGTAGACGACCAGCTTGCGCTCCATCGCCGCTTCCCAGTCCTTGAGAAACTGGGGCCTCGTGTCGGGCCCAGGCACGAAATTGTGCGGCACGCCCGCTGTCTGAGCCGCCGCCGGCGCGGTCAACAGCACCGCCAGCATCAAGCCAAGGAACCACCTCATTGCCCCGCCCCTTTCATTACAGGCGCTTCATGTGACGCCCATGGAAGGATGCCCTAGGGTCCATGGCAACAATTAGGACTCTGGAGCTCCAACGCCCGTGCAACGCCGAACCTTCCTCGCCGCCTCCGCGGCCACCTTCGCGACTGCCTCCATGAACCCCGCCTTCGCCGCCGAGAGCAATCCGCTGCTGGCCATCTGGGCGGGCCCCTATGGCGGCCTGCCCGCCTTCGACAAGGTCAAGGTTTCCGACTTCAAGTCGGCGCTCGAGGCCGGCATGGCCGAGAACCTGGCCGAGATCGACGCCATCACCGCCAACCCGGCCCCGCCGAACTTCGCCAACACCATCGCCGCGCTGGAAGACTCCGGCCGCACGCTGGGCCGGCTGTACCGCTACTACGGCGTCTGGTCCTCCAACATGAGCAGCCCGGAGTTCCAGGCCGTCGAGGAGGAGATGGACCCCAAGCTCTCGGCCTTCAGCGACAAGATCAACCAGAACGAAAAGCTCTTCGCACGCATCAAGGCCGTCTATGACACCCGCGGCGCCGCCGGCCTGACCGACGAGCAAAAGCGCGTCACCTGGGTCTACTACGACGGCTTCGTGCGCTCCGGCGCCCTGCTCAGCCCCGCCGCCAAGACCCGCGTCGCGGCGATCAACGAAGAGCTGGCCGGCCTCTACACCAACTTCAACAAGAACCTGCTGGCCGACGAGTCGACCTGGATCGAGCTTTCCGAAGCCGACATGGCCGGCCTGCCCGACAGCCTCGTCTCGGGCGCCCGCGCCAGCGCCAAGGGCAAGGGCCTGGACGGCAAGGCGGTGATCCTCAACACCCGCTCCAGCGCCGAGCCCTTCCTGACCTACGCGCCCAACCGCGCCGCCCGCGAGAAGATCTGGAAGGCCTTTGTCGGCCGTGGCGACGGCGGCGGGGCCACCGACAACAACGCCATCATCACCAAGATCCTCAAGCTGCGCGTCGAGCGCGCCAAGCTGCTGGGCTATCCGACCCACGCCCACTGGCGCCTGGGCAACGCCATGGCCAAGACCCCCGAGCGGGCCATGGAGCTGATGGAAGCGGTCTGGACTCCGGCCGTCGCCGCCGTGAAGCGCGACGTGGCCGACATGCAGGCCATCATCGACGCCGAGAACGGGGGCTTCAAGCTGGCCCCCTGGGACTACCGCTACTACGCGGAGAAGGTCCGCAAGGCCAAGTACGACCTCGATCTGAACGAGGTGAAGCCCTACCTTGAGCTCAACAACCTGCGCGAAGCGATGTTCTTCGCGGCCGGCAAGCTGCATGGCTTCAAGTTCAAGCCGGTGACCGGCGTGCCGGTCTTCCACCCCGACGTGAAGGTCTGGGAGGTGACGCGCAAGGGCAAGCACATCGGCCTCTGGTACTTCGATCCCTTCGCCCGCGAGGGCAAGCGCTCCGGCGCCTGGATGACCGACTACCGCACCCAGGAAACCTTCAAGGGCAAGAAGACCACCCTGGTTTCCAACAACTGCAACTACATCAAGGCCGAGGCCGGCAAGCCGGTGCTGATCAGCTGGGACGACGCCGAGACGATGTTCCACGAGTTCGGCCACGCCATCCACGGCCTGTGCTCGGAAGTGGTCTACCCGTCCGTCTCGGGCACCAGCGTGGCCCGCGACTACGTCGAATTCCCCAGCCAGCTGAACGAAAAGTGGCTGACCACGCCCGAGGTGATGGACAAGTACATCATCCACTACGAGACCAAGAAGCCGATCCCCAAGGCGCTGGTCGACAAGATCGAGGCGGCCTCGAAATTCAACCAGGGCTTCGTCACGGTCGAGTACCTGGGCAGCGCCCTGATCGACATGAAGCTGCACCTGGCCGGCGACGTGACGATCGATCCCGACAAGTTCGAACGCGAGGAACTGGCGAAGCTCGGCATGCCCGAGGAAATCGTCATGCGTCACCGCACCCCGCAGTTCGGGCACGTCTTCTCCAGCGACGGCTACTCGGCCGGCTACTACAGCTACCTGTGGTCCGACACCCTGACCGCCGACTGCTGGGAAGCCTTCGTCGAGGCCGGCAGCGCCTATGACCGCAAGACCGCCGACCGGCTGTATGCGACCATCATGAGCCGCGGCAACAGCAAGGATCCGGCCCAGCAGTACCGCGACTTCCGCGGCCGCGACCCGGAGATCGGCGCCCTGATGCGCAGCCGGGGCTTCCCGGAGCCGGGCAAGGCCTAAGCACTGAAACAGACAGGGGCCGCGGCGGAGACGTCGCGGCCCTTTTTCTTGATCGATGGGGGATTGAAATGGATCGTCGCAGCTTCCTGGTCTCGGCCGCCGCCCTGGCCGCCGTCGCCTCGGCACAGCAATCGCTGGCCGCGTCCGGCAACCCGCTGCTGGCCGCCTGGGCCGGCGCCTACGGCGGGCTGCCGCCGTTCGACAAGGTCAAGCTGCCGGACTTCGAGCCCGCCTTCGCCGAGGCGATGAACCTCCAGCGGGCCGAGCTGAAGGCGATCACCGACAACAAGGCGGCGCCGACCTTCGCCAACACCATCCTGGCCTACGAGAGATCCGGCGAGGCGCTGAACAATCTCTTCGTCATCTACAACGTCCACACCTCGGTGGTGATCGTCCCTGAGATGCAGGCCATCGAGGAGCGGATGGCCTCGGTGCTGGCCGCCTACAGTGACGAGCAGACCCAGAACAGCGCCCTCTTCGCCC
Organism: Caulobacter sp. SRI_014; assembly: GCF_057586315.1. Classification (NCBI taxonomy): domain Bacteria; kingdom Pseudomonadati; phylum Pseudomonadota; class Alphaproteobacteria; order Caulobacterales; family Caulobacteraceae; genus Caulobacter; species Caulobacter sp. SRI_014. The sequence goes on from NZ_JBYCZQ010000011.1 coordinate 106,978, forward strand.
GCATCGACGCCGTCTATCAGGCCCGCGAAAAGTCCGGCCTGACCAAGGAGCAGCAGCGGCTGGTCTGGGCCTATCACAACAACTTCGTGCAGTCGGGCGCCCGGCTGAACGCCGCCGACAAGAAGCGCCTGGCCGAGATCAACCTGCGCCTGGCCGACCTCTACACCACCTTCTCCAAGAACCTGCTGACCGACGAGAACACCGACGTCCTGGTCCTCGACCGGATCGAGGACACCGCCGGCCTGCCGCCCTCGGTCATCGCCGCCGCCTCGGCCGCCGCCGAGCGCCGCAAGCTGCCGGGCAAGTGGGTGATCGAGAACAACAGCTCGGCGATGAACCCGCTGCTGACCTTCTCCACCCGCCGCGACCTGCGGGAGAAGGGCTGGAACCTGCGCATGGGCCTGGGCGATCACACCGGCGCACCGACCGACAACAAGCCGGTGATCAAGGAAGTCCTCAAGCTGCGCTACGAGCGCTCGCGCCTGCTCGGCTATCCGACCTTCGCCCACTGGCGGACGTCCGACCGCATGGCCCGCACGCCCGAGGGCGCAATCACCCTGATGGAAGCCCTTCTCAAGCCGGCCATCGCCCGCATGGGCCAGGAGGTGGCCGACATGAAGGCCATCGCCGCCAGCGAGGGCGCGGCCGACGCCGCCGCCGACTTCCGTCCCTGGGACTACCGCCACTACGCCGAAAAGGTGCGCAAGGCGAAGTACGACATCGACGAGAACGCCCTCAAACCCTACCTGCAGCTCGACAGGATGAAGGAGGCGATGTTCTGGGTCGCCGGCCAGGTCTATGGCCTCACCTTCACCCGCGTGCAGGGCGTGCCCACCCCGCATCCCGATGTCGAGGTCTGGGAGGTGAAGGGCCCCGACGGCAAACACCGCGGCCTATGGCACTTCGATGCCTACGCCCGGCCCGAAAAGCGCTCCGGCGCCTGGATGAACGACTACCGCACCCAGGCCCGGTTCCCGGCCAACAGCACGGTCATCTGCTCCAACAACTGCAACTTCACCAAGCCGCCCGCCGGCCAGCCGACCCTGCTCAGCTGGAGCGATGTCACCGTCGCCCTGTTCCACGAGTTCGGCCACGCCATTCACAGCCTCAACTCGAACGTGACCTACCGCTCCCTCGCCGGAACCAATGTCACCTGGGATTACGTCGAGTTCCCCAGCCAGATCATGGAACGCTGGGCCCTGACCCCCGAGGTGTTGGGCAAATTCGCCCTGCACTACGAGACCGGCGAGCCGATGCCCACGGCCCTGGCCGACAAGCTGCGCGCCGCCAAGACCTTCAACCAGGGCTTCGTCACCGCCCGCCAGCTGTCGGCGGCGATGCTCGACATGCAGCTGCATTTGGCCGGCGACAAGGACGTCGACCTCAAGGCCTTCTACGAGACCGAGATCCAGCGCACGGGCCTGCCCAAGGAGGGCGAGCTGGCCCCGCGCCTGACCTGGTTCAGCCACGTCTTCTCGGGCGAGGCCTATGCCGCCGGCTACTACAGCTACGCCTGGGCCGAGACCATCACGGCCGACGCCTGGGAAGCCTTCCTCGAGGCGGGCGGCCCCTACGACAAGACGGTCGCCAAACGCCTGCACGACACGGTGATGAGCGTCGGCAACACGGTCAGCGCCGACGAGGCCTTCCGCAACTTCCGCGGCCGCGACGTCCAGGTCGGCGCGATCCTCCGGGACCGGGGCTTCCCGGACAAGGCCTGACGATGCGAGTCACCGGCATCGACCACCTCGTTCTGCGGGCCCACGACCAGCAGCGGCTCGTTGACTTCTACACCGGCGTCCTCGGCCTCACCGTCGAGAAGCGCCAGGACGCCATCGGCCTGGTCCAGCTGCGAGCCGGCTCCAGCCTGATCGACATTGTCTCCGTCGACGGCGTGCTGGGCCGCATGGGCGGCGCCGGCCCTGCCACCGAGGGCCGCAACCTCGACCACTTCTGCCTCAACGTCGCCAACTTCGACCTCGAGACAGTCAAGGCCCAGCTGATCGCCCACGGCGTCGAGGTCGGCGCCGAAGGCCTGCGCTACGGCTCGGGCGGCGAGGGCCTCAGCGTCTATCTCCAGGACCCGGAGGGCAACGGACTGGAACTGCGCGGCTAGCACCCGATCAGGCCGCCGCTCAGCGCCAACGCCGCACGGGCTGGCTTTGATCCGGTCCGGGAGGCTATGACGGGGCGGGGTTCAAGACATTCCGGGGATGGCGTGACTTACGATCTGAGCAAGGGACACACCCGCAGCCTGGGGGTCGGCGGCGGGGTCAACAAGCACCTGGCCATCGTCGCCGCGGCCATCGCCGCGGCGGTCATCGGCTTCGTCTGGGCCTCGATCCTCAACGTCGATCCCTTGAAGCTGAAGGCCCCCTGGGAGGTCTGGAAGTGGCTGGCCCTTTACGCCTTTCCCGCCCTGGCCGGGATCGTCGGCCTCTTCCTGCTGCCGCTGTACTTCATGGTCCTCCGCCCGGCCGGGCACAAGGACGCCACCCTGCCGGTGTTCGCCGTGTTCGGGGCCGCCACCCTGGCAATGATTGTGGGCCTCGGCGTTGTCAGCGGCCCGCGCGCCCTCCGCGACTACGACGTCTTCAAGCTGGAGGACGCCTACGTCCGCGCCACCCAGGCCGACATCAACAGCGTCGAAAACGCCCTGGCCAAACAGAGCATCCCCGTCCTGACCGCCGAGGGCGGCGGCGATCCCCTGGTCCGAGCCCAGGCCAGCCTCGACGCCTACAAGGCCAGTGTCGCCGCCAAGGCGGCCGCCTTCCGCGCCCGCCGGATCGCCGTGCGCCGCGACATCGCCGCCCGCCTCGGCGACACGCAGGAGGGGCGTGACCGCATGCTGATGTTCGATCGCCAGGTCGCGACCTCCGACCGCGTGGTCGAGAAGTTCTGGGACCTGCGCGCCCGCTACGGCGAGATCGCCGACAAATACCTGGCCGACCTACGGGCCAATCGCGGCGCCTGGACCATGGACTATTACGGCGTCCGCCTGCGCGGCGGCTGGGGCAACCCGCTGTCCAACAGCTACTACGACATGGGCATGATCCAGCGCGACATGAGGCGGGTCTACACCGTCTTCCGCCAGCAGCCCTTCATCGACCGCCGCATCAAATGACCACCCACCGCGAGATCGAGCGCAAGTTCCTGGTCCTGCACGACGCCTGGCGGGCCCAGGTGGTCGGCGAACCCGTGGTCATGCGCGCCGGCTACGTCAGCCGCCGCAAGGAGGCCTCGATCCGCGTCCGCTTCGAAGGCGAAGCCGCCATCCTGACCCTCAAGGGCCAGGCTATCGACCCCGAGGGCCGCGAACGCCCCGAGTTCAACATCCCCATCCCCGCAACCCAGGGCGCCGCCATCCTGGACAGCGGCATGGTCGACGGCGGAGTGATCCGGAAGACCCGCTACACGGTGCAGGTGGGGCAAAGCCTGTTCGAGGTCGATGAGTTCGAACACCCGCGACCCGGCCTGGTGCTGGCCGAGATCGAGCTGCCCAGCGCCGACGCCGACTTCGAACGGCCGGACTGGCTCGGCGAGGAGGTCACCGCCGACAGCCGGTACTCCAACGCCGTGATCGCCGGAGAGGCCTGATGACCGACACCGCAAATGCGGCCCGCATCCGCGCCTATGCCGAAAAGCGCTCGACGATCGTCTCGACCATCTGGGTCGTGCTGGCAATGTTCGCCGCTCTGGTCGTCGGCTGGTTCAATGGCAGAACCGATGATACCCGGCTGGACGACATCGGCGGCGATCTTGACGTCCTGGGTCCCTGGATGCTGGGCCATGCCACGGCGGAGGGAATTTTCGCCGGGCTGCTCTTCTTCGTGCCGCTTTACTTTCTCATCCTGCGCAAGTCGGAGTTCGGGACGGGCAAGGCGTCCCTGATGATCCTGGGGGCCGGCCTGTTCGGCGCCATGGTCGCCGCCTTCGTGGTCGCTCTTCCCGCCAAGGAGCTGACCTTGGCGGCGATCGCCCACCGCCGGGCCGCACTGGAAGACATGCGCAGTTTCGACGCGCGCGCTAACCAGGCCGATCTAGCCAATCCCCTTCTGTTCGACGACACCGCCGACGTCCTCGACGCAGAGCGCAAGCTGAAGGTGATCCAGGGGCTGATTGCCGAACGCCAGACCCGCCAGGTCGAACGGCGCGCCGAACTCGCCGCCACCTTCGAGCGGATATCCAAGAGCCGACGCAACATGGCCGGGCTGGCTGCAGAGCTTCGCCAGGAGGTCAACCGGGAGGACACGCTGATCGACCAATATTGGTCCCAGAGCATGACCTACTATGTGCAGGCTGGCGACGCCGCGGCCTTCCTTTCCTCGCGCCGGTCGTCCTGGCGGATGCAGGGAACCAAGTTCTTCCTCGATCGCCCGATCGTCGCCCCTTGGCAGCAGCGCGTCGACCGCCTCGCGGTCCTGGACGAGCAAATCAAGGACACACTGGCCCGTATCAACGCCTCCATACGCCAAGGAAAGCCGTAGCCGACCGCCCGGCTTCCTTGACCTTTCTTCCCCCTTCGCCCATAAGCGCGCCCTTCCGGCGCAATCTGCCAGCGCCCTCCCCCGTCACGACCCCGATGCCTATATCGGACGAGGACGGAGAGGACCCCCGTCGACGCAATCGTCCACGGGGGCTGGCTTCGTTGTGCATATGAGGAAATGGAATGTTTGAAGGCCTTACAGAACGGCTGAGCGGTGTTTTCGACCGCCTGTCCGGACGCGGCGTCCTCAGCGAGAAGGACGTCGATGAAGCGCTGCGCGAGGTCCGCGTCGCGCTGCTGGAGGCCGACGTCGCCCTGCCGGTGGTCAAGGACTTCATCTCCAAGGCCCGCGAGGAAGCCACCGGCGAGGCGGTGATCCGCTCGATCCGCCCCGCCGACCAGGTGGTCAAGATCGTCTATGATGGTCTGGTCGAGATGCTCGGCGGCGAAGAGCCGGTCGCTCTGAACATCGCCATCAACCCGCCCAGCGTCATCCTGATGAGCGGCCTGCAGGGCTCAGGTAAAACCACGACCTCCGCGAAGCTCGCGCTGCGCCTCAGCAAGACCGACCGCAAGAAGGTCCTGATGGCCTCGCTGGACACCCGTCGCCCGGCGGCGATGGAACAGCTGGCCATGCTCGGCAAGCAGGTCGAGGTCGACACCCTGCCGATCGTGGCCGGCCAGTCGGCGACCGACATCGCCAAGCGCGCCATGAGCGCCGCCAAGCTGGGCGGCTACGACATCCTCATCCTCGACACCGCCGGCCGCACGACGCTGGACGAGAGCATGATGGCCGAGGCGGCCGAGATCGCCCGCATCTCCAGCCCGGCCGAAACCCTGCTGGTCGCCGACAGCCTGACCGGTCAGGACGCGGTGCGCACGGCGAAAGCCTTCCACGAGCGCCTGCCGCTGACCGGCCTGATCCTGACCCGCGCCGATGGCGACGGGCGCGGCGGCGCGGCCCTCTCCATGCGGGCCGTCACCGGCCTGCCGATCAAGTATCTGGGCTCGGGCGAGAAGGTCGAGGCCCTCGACGTCTTCGACGCCCGCCGCGTGGCCGGCCGCATCCTCGGCCAGGGCGACATCGTCGCCCTCGTCGAAAAGGCCGCCGCCGACTTCGACCAGGCCAAGTCCGAGGCCATGGCCCGCAAGCTGGCCAAGGGCCAGTTCGACCTGGACATGCTCTCCGAGCAGCTCAGCCAGATGCAGAAGATGGGCGGCATGGAAGGCCTGATGGGCATGCTTCCGGGCGTCCAGAAGATGAAGGGCCAGATCGCCGAGGCCGGCCTCAACGACAAGTCGATCAGCCGCCAGCAGGCCATCATCAGCTCGATGACCAAGCTGGAGCGCAAGAAGCCCGACATCCTGGCCGCCTCGCGGAAGCGCCGCATCGCCGCCGGTTCCGGCGTCGACGTGGCCGAGGTCAACCGCCTGCTCAAGCAACACCGCCAGATGGCCGACGCCTTCAAGATGATGAGCAAGGGCGGCGGCAAGGGCTTCGCCAAGATGGCCGCCATGCTCGGCGGCGGCGGCGGCGACCGCCTGAAGAACCTGGGCGGCGGCAAGATGCCCGAACCCGACACCGCGCAACTCGAACAACAGCTGAAGGGACTGCCCGGATTCCCAAGTGGGTCTGGGGGCGGACCCGGCGGCGGTTCCCTGCCCAACCTGCCCGGCCTTCCCGGCCTGGGCGGCTCCTCTTTCAACCCGTTCAAGAAAAACTGAACCAACTCCAAGGACTACCCGAAATGCTGAAGATTCGTCTGGCCCGTGGCGGCACCAAGAAGCGCCCCTACTACTCGATCGTCGTCGCTGACAGCCACTCGCCCCGCGACGGCCGCTTCATCGAGAAGGTCGGCACCTACAATCCGCTCCTCAAGAAGGACGACCCGACCCGCGTCACCCTGAAGCTGGAGTCGATCGAAGCCTGGATCAAGAAGGGCGCCCAGCCGACCGACCGCGTCGCCCGTTTCCTGGCCAAGGAAGGCCTGGTGAAGTGGGAGCACGGCAACAACCCGAACAAGGGCAAGCCGGGCAAGAAGGCCGAGGAACGTGCTGAAGAGCGCGCCAAGCGCGAAGAAGAGCGCGCCGCCGCCGCCGCCGAACTGGCCGCCAACCCGCCGGCCCCCGAGCCGGAACCGGAAGCCGAAGCCCCGGCCGCCGAAGAGGCTCCGGCCGTTGAGACCGCCGCTGAAGAAGCCGCTCCGGAAGCCGCCGCTGAAGAGGCTCCGGCCGCTGAAGCCGCTGCTGAAGAAGCTCCAGCTGCTGAAGCCGCTGCCGAAGAGGCCCCGGCTGCTGAAGAAGCTCCGGCCGCCGAGGAAGCCCCGGCTGCCGACGCCGGTGAAGAAAAGACCGAAGGCTAAGGCCCTCGTGGCGCGGACCCTCCCGGCTCTCCCTTCCCCGTCGAGGGGGGAAGGGTCGGGGTTGGGGGTGCTCGCGCCGCTCTATCGGGTTGATCCGAAGTGGGCGACGACGCCTCTCGGGATCATCCCATACGACTGGGGACACACCCCCACCCAACCCTCCCCCCTCGAGGGGGAGGGCTTTTCTTTGTGGTCAGCCTGATGTCCAACCTCCTCCTCATCGGCCGGGTCGGCGGCGCCCATGGCGTGCGCGGCGAACTGCGCATCAGCACCTTTACGGCCGATCCGCTGTCCCTGGCCGCCTACAAGCACCTCAAGCGCGCCGACGGCTCGCCGGCCCTGACCATCACCTCGGCCCGAGCGTCGAAGGGCGGCGTCGTCGCCCGCGCCAAGGGCATCGACAGCAAGGAGGCCGCCGACGCCCTGCGCGGCCTGACCCTGCACATCGACCGCGCCGACCTGCCCGAGCCGGACGAGGACGAGTTCTACCTCGCCGACCTGATCGGCCTCAGCGCCGTGACCCCCGAGGGAGAACTGCTCGGCAAGGTCAAGACGGTCCAGGACTTCGGCGCCGGCGACATCCTCGAGATCGACCCGGCCCTCGGCGGCCAGACCTGGTACCTCGGCTTCACCCGCGAGGCCGTCCCCACCGTCGACATCGCCGGCGGCAAGCTGACCGTCGTGCGGCCGACCGAGATCGAGGTCCGCCCTGAAGAAGCGGACGAGGAATAGCCGATCATGCGGCTCTGAATTTCACCCGGGTGAAATTCCGCGACCCTGAAAATCCAGCCCCGGCGCACCTGCCCGGTCCCTGGGCGACAGGGTGGATCCAGGGTGGATGCAGGCCTGTCAGATGCAGGCGGCGCAGGGGTCGAAATGAACCGACGCGCCGACCGCCCGTTGGCTTCCGGTAGGCGCTATATTATTGATTTTAAAACGATATTTTTGCGCCCAGCTGTGCTAGACTAGACCTTCACCCGCATCAGGCACTCCTGCGCCACCGAGGCGGCCAACCGGCCGTCCTGGGTGTACATCTCGCCCCGGATGAAACCCCGACCCTGCGACGTGCTGGGGCAGTCCTGGTCGAACAGCAGCCAGTCATTGAAGTCGACCGGGCGGTGGAACCACATGGCGTGGTCGAGGCTGGCCGACTGCAGGCCCGGCGTCTGCCAGGTCAGGCCATGCACCCGCAGGGCCGTCTCCATGAAGGCCATGTCGCTGGCATAGGCCAGGCAGGCCTGCTGCAGCTTCACTTCCGGGCCGATGGGGGCTTTGGCCCGCATCCACACCTGTTTGCGCGGCGGCTTGGGCACCGGCTTGAACATGTGCTGCGGATCGGGCCAGCGCAGGTCGATGGGGCGCGGACGCTTCATCTGCTCCTTCATCCGCTCGGGCAGCTTGTCGCCGAACTTGGCCAGCAGCTGGTCCAGTTCGGTCTTCACCGACTCCGGATCGGGATGCTCGGGCATCACCGACTGGTGCTCCAGCCCCTCCTCGGCCACCTGGAAGGAGGCGGCCAGGTTGAAGATCTGCTTGCCGTTCTGGATGGCGATGACCCGCCGGGTCGTGAAGGTGCCGCCGTCCCGCGACCGGTCGACCTCGTACAGGACCGGCATGGTCACATCGCCCGGCCGGATGAAGTAGGCGTGCAGCGAATGGCAGACGCGATCCTCGACCGTCTCATAGGCCGCCAGCAGAGCCTGGGCGATCACGAAGCCACCAAAGATGCGCGGGAAGCCCTCGTTGGGGGACACGCCCCGGAACAGGTTCAGCTCGATGGGCTCGAGAGCCAGGGTGGCGATCAGGTCTTCGGCGTCGGTCATGGCGCCTGCCATAAGCCCGCAGGTCCGGGGCGGCAAGCGGCTCGACGGCGGGCCGCTCCTGCGCCAGTCTGGCGACGACAACGAAGGTTGGAGGGGACGATGGCGGCCAACGGTTATCTGTGGGCGAACTGGATCGCGATGGCCTTCTGGGTCGTGATGATCCTCGCGCGGTTCATCAAGCCGATGCGGACGTGGGCCGATCCCCTCTGCGGCTATATCGTTCCGGCCGTGTTCGCCCTCCTCTACCTGGTCCTGCTGGCCATGAACCTCGGCGACGCCCAGGGTGACATGAGCACCCTGCAAGGGGTGCAGACCCTGTTTGGCCAGCCCAACATGCTGCTGGTCGCCTGGGTGCACTACCTGGCGTTCGACATGTTCGTTGGCGGCTGGATCAGCCGCACCGGCGATGCGGAAGGCGTGTCGCCCTGGCTGCTGACGCCGATCCTCCTGCTGACCCTGTTCTTCGGCCCGGTCGGCTTCCTGCTGTTCGTCCTGCTGCGCCTGGTCCGCCGTCGTGGCGCCATGGTTCCCACCTAGAGCCCGAACATGCTGAGCACCGCCATCACCCTCGCCCTCATGTTCCAGTCCGGCTCCGGCCTGGCCTATGGCGAGGCCCTGTCCCGCGCCGACAAATACAAGGACGATCCCAAGTCCCAGGAATGGCGCGACCAGAAGATGGACCCCTTCCTCAAACCCAAGACGACGGCCCTGTTCGACCGCTGCTACTCCAGCTCCCTGCGCCGGCGGATGAGCTTCTCCCTGGTGGTCAGCTTCAAGGACGGCAAGTTCGACCGCGTCGACCGCGACAGCGAGGATCAGGTCGCCGTCTGCATGGCCGACGTCTTCGCCGAATACCGCTGGCCGACCCCGCCGCACCCGGACTTCGCCGAGAAGTTCAACCTGGATCTGGCTCCCTGACCACGGTCACCTTCGACTCTTGAGGGGCTTTGGGCTATACGCCCCGCCCCATGCCCTTCACCGCCACCGTCCTGACCATGTTCCCCGAGGCCTTCCCGGGCCCGCTGGGCGTCAGCCTGATCGGGACCGCCTGGCGGGAAAGCGACCTGTGGCGCCTTGAAACAGTGGACATTCGGACCTTTTCCAAGGATAAGCGCGGCTTCCTCGACGACACCCCCGCGGGTGGCGGTCCTGGACAGGTAATGAAGGCGGACGTGATCGCGGCGGCGCTCGACAGTGTCGACACCGCGGGACGGCCGCTTTTGTGCATGAGCGCCCGGGGCAGGCCCCTGACCCAGGCGCGCGTTAGTGAGTGGGCCAGGGCGCCGGGGATCATCGTCCTCTGCGGCCGGTTCGAGGGGGTGGACCAGCGGGTGCTAGACGCCCGGGGGTTCGAGGAGGTCTCCGTCGGAGACGCGGTCCTGGCCGGTGGCGAGGCGGCGGCGATGGTGGCGATCGAGGCGTGTGTTCGGCTGGTCCCGGGTGTTCTGGGTCAGGCGGACAGCCTCAGGGAAGAAAGCTTCGAGGACGGTCTCCTCGAGCATCCGCAGTACACCAGGCCGCGGACGTTCGAAGGGCTCGATATCCCCGAGGTGCTGCTGAGCGGCGACCACAAGCGGGTCGCGGCCTGGCGGCAGGAACAGAGAGAACTGACGACCCGCGAGCGACGGCCCGACCTCTGGTCAGCCCACCTCGCCAACTTACAGGCAAACGGCGCCCACAAGGGTAAGCCTCGGAAATAATTGGAGTAATCAGATGGCTGCGAACATTATCAAGGAACTGGAAAAGGAAGAGACCGCGCGTCTCGCCGGTCTGCGCAAGACCCCCGATTTCCAGGCCGGTGACACCCTGCGTGTCAACGTCAAGATCAAGGAAGGCGACCGCGAGCGCGTGCAGGCCTACGAAGGCGTCTGCATCGGCCGTCAGGGCGCCGGGATCCACGAGAGCTTCACCGTCCGCAAGATCAGCTTCGGCGAAGGCGTTGAGCGGGTTTTCCCGATCATGTCGCCGATGATCGAAAGCATCGAAGTCAAGCGTCGCGGCGTCGTCCGTCGCGCCAAGCTCTACTACCTGCGCGACCGTCGCGGAAAGTCGGCCCGCATCGCCGAACGCGCCATGGGCGCCAAGAAGGAAGTCGAAGCCGACGCCGGCGAATAGGCCGACCTTTCGGTCTGAGTTTGGAAAGGCCCCGCTGGAAACAGCGGGGCCTTTCTCTTGTCCTCACAATCCACCGTCATCCCGGCCGTAGCGCAGCGAAGAGCCGGGACCCAGGGGCGGCCCGCACGGACGGTCGCAGCAGCCGGTTCAGCGCTCCGTCACCCCTGGGTCCCGGATCGGCCTTCGGCCGTCCGGGATGACGGAGATTATTTTGCGGACGCGATGTACGCGTCCACCTGCTGCTCCAGCACGTCCAGCGGTAGCGACCCATCCTTCAGCACCGCGTCGTGGAAGCCGCGGATGTCGTACTTGGCGCCCAGGGCCGCCTTGGCCTTCTCGCGCAGCATCAGGATCTTCTGCTGGCCGACCATGTAGCTGGTCGCCTGGCCCGGGTTGCAGAGGTAGCGCTCGATCTCTTTCACGATATCCCGCTCGCTGAGCATCGAGTTGTCGCGGAAGAAGTCGATGGCCTTCTCACGGCTCCACTTCATGGCGTGCATGCCGCTGTCGGTGATCAGCCGCACGGCCCGCCAGGCCTCCAGGCTCAGCCGCCCGAAGTCGGAATAGGGGTCCTGGTAGAAGCCCATCTCCTTGCCCAACCGTTCCGAGTACAGCCCCCAGCCCTCACTGTAGGCGCCGTAGCCGCCGAACTTGCGGAACTTGGGCAGGCCCTGCAGTTCCTGGGCGAGCGCGATCTGGAAGTGGTGGCCCGGCGCGCCCTCGTGATAGGCGATGCCTTCCGCCTGAGGCTTCAGCACCTGGGTCATGTCGGCCAGGTTGACGTAGTAGATGCCGGGCCGGGAGCCGTCCGGGGTCGGGCGATTGTAGAAGGCGACGCTGGCCGTCTCCTGGCGCCACGCCTCGACCGCCCGGACCTCCAGCGGCGCCTTGGGCAGGCGCAGGAAGTATTGTGGGGCTTTCGCCATCACCTGGGCGATGAAGGCCTTGGCGTCGGTCAGGTACTGCTGCTTGCCCTCCGGCGTGTTGGGGTACTGGTATTTCGGGTCGGTCTTGATCGACTTGAAGAAGTCCTGCAGCGAGCCCTTGAACCCGACCTTGGCCATGATGGCCCGCATCTCGCCCTGGATCCGCTCGAGGTTCTTGATCCCCAGCTGGTGGATCTCCTCGGCGGTCATGTCGGTCGTCGTCGAGCCCTTCAGGCGGAAGGCGTAATAGGCCGCCCCATCCGGCAGCGCCCAGGCGCCGTTGTTGCCCTTGGCCAGCGGCTGCACGCTCTTCTGCACGGCCAGGAAGTGCTCGTAGCCGGCCTTGAACGGGCCGGTCAGGGCCGCTTCGCCCTCCTTCAACAGCCGATCCTTGTCCCCCTGCGGCACGGACAGCTTGCCGACCTTGGCCTTGAAGTCGGCCCAGACAGCGCTGTCCTCGCCCGGCCCGAACGGCGCGCCGACCAGCACGTTGCGGGCGTCCTTCTCGACCGGGCCGAAGGTGAAGGCCGGCGGCACGATGCCCTTGTCGGCCGCCTTTTTGATCCCCGCCGAGACCTCGGTCATCACCCGCTGCGAATCCTTGATCCGGCTGATGTAGGCCTCGGCGTCGCCGATACCGTCGACCCGGTGGTTGTTGATCAGGAAGACCGGAATGTCGCCGGCCGGGCTGCCGTTGGTCGTCGCCTGGTAGAAGTGGTCGCGCCAGCGCACGGCCTCCTTGGCGCGCTCCACCGACTGTTCGAACAGCCGCCAGCTGATCTGAGACTGACCGCCCAGCTTGGCGTAATCGAACCCGGCCTTCATCCGCTTCAGCTGGTCGATGCTGAGGGCCAGGCCCTTGTCGGCGCCGGCGTCGGTGTAGTCGTCGAGCTTGCCGTAGTCGGTCTTCAGCCCCAGCGAGGTCATCGATTCCGGGCTCAGCGCCAGGCTCTCGTCGAAACAGGCGTCGAGGAAGGCGGTGAACTTCGCATCGACGCTGTCCTGCGCGAAGGCGGCTCCCAGCGAGACCTGGCTCAGCGGCCCGGCGAGAACGAGCCCGGCGAGGGCAAGGCGGCGATTGATCAGCAGGCTGGACACAACAAGGACTCCCGGGAATAGCGCGGCAGGGATGTGTCCACAGTTCCCTGCCCCTGTCATCTTTCCGTTCTGTCACCTTCCGGTTTGACAGCCGGCGCCGGCCTGGGGCTCAGTCTGGCTTTCCGTGGGGGGATCTGATGCGTTCTGTGGTTCTGGGCGGCCTGGCCGCCATGACGTTGCTTCTGGCGGCGCCGGCCCTGGCCGCGCCGGCCAAGCCGACCGAGGAACAGAAGGCCGCCGCCAAGGCCGTCGCCGACCGGCTGATCGGCGCGACCGGCCGGCCCTCGGACTTCAGCTACTTCATCACAAGCAGCGCCCGGACGGTGGTCATCCATGGCCCCAGCGGCGCGCGCTGCGGCTTCGACGGCGCGCCCGGGGAAAAGCTGGAGGTGATCGCCGGGACGGCTGAACACGGCGAGGGGGTGCGCTGCGTCACCGACAACAGCAGCTATCCGACCACCGTCGAGGTCGTCGAGGGCCGCAAGGGTACGACGCTGGAAAGCCTCGTCGCCGCCTCCCTGGCGGAGGACAAGGTCCGCCTGGGCGAGGTCACCGTCGTCAAGACCGGCCCCAAGGGCCGCGCGCGCATTCCGATGAAGGACCGCGAGCTGAAGTATGGAGCCAATGGCGAGGGCTACGCCTATGTCGCCGACACGGTCATCGGCCGCTGGATGGTGACCATCCGGGTCGAGGATCTGACCACCCGCGAAGGCTTCAAGGCCGACACCGCCGAGTTCGTCGGCCAGCTGCAGGTGATCCTGGCGCAGGACGTGATCAAACCTTGAGGCGCGGCAACTTCCTGCCCCCGGCCCGGGTTGAAGCCCGCATTCAACGCACTTTTGTTGCGCCGCACTGGACGAGCCGCCCTCGCCCGTCCTAAACCGCCCCCATGGCCGGCAAGACCCTCTACGACAAGATCTGGGACGCTCACGCTGTCGCTCAGGACGGCGGCGAGACGGTCCTCTACATCGACCTGCACCTGATCCATGAGGTGACGACGCCGCAGGCCTTCGCCGGCCTTCGCGCCGCCAGGCGCAAGGTGCGCCGGCCTGATCGCACGCTCGCGGTGGCCGACCACAACACCCCGACCATCGGCCAGGCGCTGGGCGTCGACGCCGTCGAAGACCCGGAAGCCCGGCTGCAGCTGCAGACGCTTGGCCGCAACGTTGCCGACCACGGGATCGAGTACTTCCCGATGGGCGATATCCGCAACGGTATCGTCCATGTCGTCGGCCCCGAGCAGGGCCGCACCCAGCCGGGCATGACCGTGGTCTGCGGCGACAGCCACACTTCGACCCACGGCGCCTTCGGGGCGCTGGCCCAGGGCATCGGCACCAGCGAGGTCGAGCACGTCCTGGCAACCCAGACCCTGCGCCAGGCCAAGTCGAAGAACATGCGCGTCACGGTCGACGGCCAGCTCGGGCCGGGCGTCACCGCCAAGGACATGGCCCTGGCCATCATCGGCAAGATCGGTACCGCCGGCGGCACCGGCTCGGTCATCGAGTTCGCCGGCGAGGCGGTGCGCAGTCTGTCGATGGAGGGCCGCATGACCCTCTGCAACCTGACCATCGAGGGCGGGGCCCGCGCCGGCCTCATCGCCCCGGACGAAACCACCTTTGCCTACATCCAGGGCCGCCCGGCCGCCCCCAAGGGCGCCGCCTGGGATATGGCGCTCAGCCACTGGAAAACCTTCTTCACCGACCCGGACGCCCACTTCGACCGCGAGGTCACGCTCCGCGCCGAGGACATCGATCCGACCGTCACCTGGGGCACCAGCCCGGAAGACACCGTGGCCGTAAGCGGCCATGTCCCCGACCCGGCCGGCTTCGCCACCCCGGACAAGCGTGCCTCCGTCGAGCGGGCCCTCGACTACATGGGCCTGACCGCCGGCCAGCCGATCACCGACGCCAGGGTCGACGTCGTCTTCATCGGCAGCTGCACCAACAGCCGCATCGAAGACCTGCGCGCCGCCGCCAAGGTGGCCCAGGACGCCTTCCTGCACGGCCGCATGGTCGCGCCCCACGTCCGGGCCATGGTCGTGCCGGGCTCCGGCCTGGTCTCGGCGCAGGCCGAGGAGGAAGGCCTCGACGCCATCCTGAAAGCCGCCGGCTTCGAATGGCGGGAACCCGGCTGCTCCATGTGCCTCGGCATGAACCCCGACAAGCTGGCCCCCGGCCAGCGCTGCGCCTCGACCTCGAACCGCAACTTCGAGGGCCGCCAGGGCCGCGGCGGCCGCACCCATCTGATGAGCCCGGCCATGGCGGCGGCGGCGGCCATCGCCGGCCACATCGTCGACGTCCGGACCTTCCTGGACCAATGATTACCGCCCTCGACCACATCGCCCTGGTCGTCCACGACCTCGACACGGCCGTTGACGGCTATGCCAGAATGCTGGGCCGCGAACCCGACTGGCGCGGCGCCAGCGGCCCGGTCCGCCATGCCTGGTTCCAGCTGGGCAACACCGCCATCGACATCATCGCCCCCGGCGAATACGGCCCCTCCGGCGCCTGGCTGAGCGCGAACGGTCCCGGCCTCTGGGGCCTGGCCTTCGCCAGCGACGACGTCGAGGCCGAGCGCAAGCGTCTCGCCCGCCTGTCGATGCCCTCGACCGACGTCATGCCGATCCGGACCAGGAACGAGGCCGGCGAGGCCCGCACCTGGCCGACCTCCATCCTCGATACCGACGCCACGGCCGGCGTCACCACCTTCCTGATCGGCGAGACCCCCGACTGGCCCCCCTGCCCCATCGTCGGCGACGAAGCGGCCGCCGTCAGCGGCCTCGACCACGTCGTCGTCTCGACCCGCCAACCCAACCGCGCCGCCGCCCTCTATGGCGCGAGGCTTGGCCTCGACTTCAAACTCGACCGCAGCAACCCCGACTGGGGCACGCGGCTGATGTTCTTCAAGGTCGGCGACCTCGTTGTCGAGGTGGCGCATCAGTTGAAGAATGAACCCAACGACGACCCCGACAGCCTCTGGGGCCTCAGCTGGCGCGTCCCCGACGTCGCCGCCGCCCACGCGCGCCTGTCCGCGTCCTTCGCCGTCAGCGAGATCCGCCCGGGCCGCAAGCCCGGCACCCGGGTCTTCACCGTCAAGGACGCCCCGGCCGGCGTCCCCACCCTGATCATCGGAGCCGCCTGATGAAGGCCTTCACCCGCCTCGATGGCCGCGCCGCGCCCCTGCAGCTGGCCAATGTCGACACCGACCAGATCATTCCGGCCCAGTTCCTCAAGACCGTCGAGCGCGAGGGCCTCGGCAAGGGCCTGTTCTTCGCCCTGCGGTTCGACGACCAGGGCGGGGTGCGCCCCGAGTTCGTGCTCAACAAGCCGGAGTACAAGGGCGCCTCGATCCTCATCGCCGGCGACAATTTCGGCTGCGGCTCGAGCCGCGAGCATGCGCCCTGGGCGCTGATGGACTTCGGCATCACCTGCGTGATCAGCTCCAGCTTCGCCGACATCTTCAAGAACAACTGCCTGAACAACGGCCTCCTGCCCGTCATCCTCAAGCCCGAAGAGGTCGAGGCCCTGATGGAAGAGGCCAAGGGCGGCAACCACGTCTTCACCGTCGATCTGGAGAGCCAGACCGTCACCGCCCCGTCGGGCGCCAAGTTCCACTTCGACATCGACCCCGACCGCAAGGACAAGCTGCTGAAGGGCCTCGACGCCATCGGCGAAACCCTGCAGCACGCCGGCGACATCGACCTCTATGAGAGCAAGCGGGCGCTCAGCACGCCCTGGATGGAGGCGTAAGCGATGGTCATCGTCATGGGCACGGTCCGGGTCGATCCGGACGCCATCGAACGGCTGCGTCCGGCCATGGAAGCGATGATGGCCGCCAGCCGGGCCGAGGACGGCTGCCTGACCTACGCCTATGCCCTGGACCTGCTGGAGCCCGGCCTGGTGCGGGTGTCCGAGCTGTGGACCGACCGCGCCGCGCTGCAGGCCCATTTCCAGACGCCGCACATGGCCGTCTGGCGCACGGCCCTCACCGGCCAGGTGCGCGACCGCGATATCAAGCTCTACGAATCCGGCGAAGGCGAAGCGTTTTGACCACCCTCCTGCTCCTTCCCGGCGACGGCATCGGTCCCGAGGTCACCGCCCAGGCCGCCCGCGTCGCCAGGACCCTGACCCCCGACATCCAGCTCGATGAGCGCGACTTCGGCGGCATCTCCTTCGACCGCCACGGCGCGCCGATCACCGATGAAGCCGTCGCCGCCGCCATCGCTGCCGACGCCGTGCTGATGGGCGCTGTCGGGGGTCCCAAATGGGCCGGCGCGCCGCGCGACAAGCGGCCCGAAGCGGGCCTGCTGCGCCTGCGCAAGGAAATGCAGGTGTTCGCAAACCTGCGCCCCGCCCTGTGCTTCGACGCCCTGGCCGACGCCTCCAGCCTCAAGCGCGAGCTGGTCGCCGGCCTCGACATCATGATCGTCCGCGAGCTGACCGGCGGCGTCTATTTCGGCGAGCCGCGCGGCATCGAGACCCTGGCCGACGGCCAGCGCAGAGGCTTCGACACGCAAGTCTACACGACCAGCGAGATCGAGCGCGTCAGCCGCGTGGCCTTCGAACTGGCTCGCGGCCGCCGCAACAAGGTGCACAGCGCCGAGAAATCCAACGTCATGGAGTCCGGCCTGCTGTGGCGCGAGGTCGTCACCGACCTGCACAAACGCGAGTACGCCGACGTCCAGCTCGAGCATATCCTGGCCGACAACGCCGCCATGCAGCTGGTCCGCGCCCCGACCCAGTTCGACGTCCTGCTGACCGACAACCTGTTCGGCGACATCCTGTCCGACGCCGCCGCCCAGCTGACCGGCTCGCTCGGCATGCTGCCCAGCGCCGCGTTGGGCGTCGCCGGCGCTCCCGGCCTCTACGAGCCCATCCACGGCTCGGCCCCCGACATCGCCGGCCAAGGCGTCGCCAACCCGCTGGCCGCCATCCTGTCGTTCGAGATGGCCCTGCGCTGGAGCCTGAACCGTCCCGTCGAAGCCGACCGCCTCTACAAGGCCGTCGAGACCGCCCTTGCCAACGGCGCCCGCACCCGCGACCTCGGCGGCAGCCTTTCCACCGTCGAAATGGGCGATGCGGTCCTCAAGGCGTTGTAGGTCAGTGTATTCCCAACATCCGTCATCCCGGACGACCCGCAGGGGCGATCCGGGACCCAGGGGGGACAGAGTGGAGGACGTTCAGCTGCCGACCGATTGCCACTCGCCCCTGGGTCCCGGCTCTCCGCTTCGCTCCGGCCGGGATGACGGAGGGTGGAGGTGATGGCGAGGTTAGACGCGCACGAGGAAGCCGCCCTCGCCGAACTGGAAGCCTGGCGGATCAAGATCGCCAGGCCGCCCGGCCCCATGGACCGCGCCGCCCGCAACATGCAGGCGACGGTCAACAACCTGATCCCCGAACAGGTCCACGCCGCCATAACAAAAGTCATCGAGGGCCTGACCCGGACCATCCTGACCGGTTCGGACCTGACCACCGCCAAGCCGCTCACGAACGCCTCCTTCGGCGCGCGCGAAGGCCTGGTCCGCCAGCGCATCACCACCTACCGCACCATGGCGGCGGCCGAGGGCGGCGTGGCCGGAGCCGGCGGCTTCCTGCTGGCGGCGGCCGACTTCCCGGTGCTGATCGGCTTCAAGATCAAGCTGCTGTTCGAGATCGCCGCCCTCTACGGCCACGACGGCGAGAGCTGGGAGGAGCGGCTCTACATCCTGTCCATCTTCCAGCTGGCCTTTTCCAACGCCGACCATCGCCAGGCCGTGCTGCAGACCCTGGAAACCTGGGAAGATACCGAGCACCCGGCCTCGCCGAAGGACTTCGACTGGCGCACCTTCCAGCAGCAGTACCGCGACTACATCGATCTCGCGAAACTGGCCCAGCTGATCCCGGTCATCGGCGCCCCGGTCGGCGCCTTCGTCAACTTCCGCCTGCTCGACCAGCTGGGCGTGGTGGCGATGAACGCCTATCGCCTGCGGTGGCTGCGCGAGCGGGGGTGACCTCGCCTTCACGGTGATCCAGACTATCTCCTGCTTACCCCCGCAGGAGTTCCCCATGCCCCACGACGACGCCCCCGCCGGCATCCGCCACGATCCCAAGATTTCGCGCCGCGGTTTCGGCCTGGCCTCGCTGGCCGCCGGTTCGGCGGTCGCGGCGCCCGCCCTGGCCAAGGACGGCATCATGGAGATGGACGTCAGCGTCCCGACCCCGGACGGAACCTGCGACGCCGCCTTCTTCCACGGCAAGGGCAAGAAGCCCGGCGTGGTGATCATCCCCGACGTCGTCGGCCTGCGCCCGGCCTTCCGCCGCATGGGCCGCCGCCTGGCCACCGCCGGCTACAGCGTGCTGGTCATCAACCCCTACTACCGCGACGCCAAGGCCCCGGTCGTGCCGGACACCTTCGATTTCGCCAAGCCCGAGGACCGCGCCATCGTCATGGGCCTGCGCGCCAAGATGACCACCGCCACCATCGACACCGACACCAGCGCCTTCGTCGACTGGCTGGACAAGAACCACCATGTCTCCAAGGCCAGGATCGGCTTCACCGGCTACTGCATGGGCGGCGCCATCGTCACCCGCGCCGCCGCGGCCCGACCTGACCGGGTCGGCGCCGCCGCCAGCTGGCACGGCGGCGGCCTGACCACCGACAAGCCCGACAGCCCCCACCTGCTGGCGCCGAAGATCAAGGCGGCCATGTACTTCGGGGTGGCGCAGGACGACGACGCCAAACAGCCCGACAGCAAGACCATCCTCAAGAAGGCGATGGACGACGCCGGGGTGAAATCCACCGTCGAGGTCTACAAGGCCAACCACGGCTGGTGCGTCCCGGGCTCGGCCGCCTACAACGAACCTGAGGCCGAGCGGGCCTGGACGGAGTTGCTGGCGCTGTACAAGCGGGCGCTGGTCTAGCGTTCCAGTTCCTCCCCCTCTCGGGGGAGGTGGCGGCGGCGAAGCCGCTGACGGAGGGGGTCACCGCTCACGTCAGCGGGTAAACCTGTTCGCAACCGGACCCCGGGTGGGGACCCCCTCCACCACGGCCTGCGGCCGCGGTCCCCCTCCCCCGATGGGGGAGGAACTGCGCTGCTCTAGTCGCCCAACGGAAACGCGAACACCACCTCGTCGTCCGCGTCCGAAATCCCGCCCGCCGCCTGGTACAGCGCCATGGCGGCGGCGTTCGAACGGTTGGTCGCCACCCACATCTCGTAGCAGCCGCGCGCCGCCGCCAGGGCCTTCATGGCCTCGACCATGGCCCGGGCCGCGCCTTGCCGACGCGCGTCCTCGGCGACGTCGATGGAGTAGAGCAGCAGGGCGTCGCCCTCCGGGTGGGCCAGGAAATGGCCCCAGGCGAAGCCGACCGGAGCGGGCGCCATGGCCGCAACACCAACGAAACTCGGGTTGCTCAGCAGCTGGTGGCATCGTTCCACCGACGGCCGCTCCTCGCCGATGGCCTCATAGGCCCGGGCCAGCAGGTCCTCGTCGCCGGCCTCCAGGATCCAGGCCTCGACCGTCATCCGAGCACCATCTGGGTCTGGATCACCAGCCCGACCAGCTTGCCGCTCTTGCCTTCGATCCGGGTCTGCCAGACGCTGGTGCGTCCGCCTATGTGCAGCGGCGTCGAGGTTCCGGTCACTGTCGTCCCGGCCTTGGCGGCGCCCAGGAAGTTGGTCTTGCTCTCGATCGTCGTGGTGTGCTGGCCGGGCGCCAGGTTGAGAAACCCGCCGACCGCGCCCAGGCTGTCGGCGAAGGCCATCACCGCCCCGCCATGCAGGATGGAGCCGGCGGTGCAGAGATCGTCGCGGACCAGCAGCCTGCCCACGACCCGCTCCTTGGTCGCCTCGACGAACTCGACGCCCATCAGCTTGGCGAAAGGCAGGGCGGCGGCGTCGAAGGTCATGGCGGTTCTCCGTTTTGCCCAGCATGCCAGCAGCAGGGACGCGCCGCCATGACCTCGCAGGTAGGCTGCTTCTCGCGGTCGAGGTGGGCTGGGGGGCGACCGCCGAGGGCCTTCATCGGCTACGTGCGTCGGCGGTGAAGGATGCTTAACTTGCGCTCGGCCACGCTGGGGGCGAGGGTCGATTCGGGAGGATTTTCATTATGTTGAAGCCGCTGCTCATCGCTGGCGTTCTGGCGCTGGCCGCCACGCCTGCCCTCGCCCAGACCGCCCCTGCCCCCTGCCAGGAGCCCGAGCGCCGGCAGTTCGACTTCTGGGTCGGCGAATGGGACGTCTACGACGCCGCCAGCCAGGTGATGGTCGCCCGTAGCACCATCGAGAAGCTCTACGGCGGCTGCGCCGTGCGCGAGAACTGGAAGCCGCTGAAGGGGACCGGTGGCGGCAGCCTCAACGCCTGGCGGCCCGACGAGAAGGGCTGGCGCCAGACCTGGCTCGACAGCAGCGGCGCCTGGGCCGAGTTCCGCGGGGGCTGGACCGGCGCGGCCATCGTCATCCAGGGCGACTGGGGCGGCACGCTGACCCGCATGACCTACACCCCGAACGCCGACGGCACGGTCCGGCAATTCGGCGAAACCTCGGCCGACAAGGGCGCCACCTGGAAGCCCAGCTTCGACCTGACCTACCGCCGGGCGCGCTGAAATGCCCGCCCGCCGGGCGTTTGAGCAATATGTCTAGACATATTCATCGAAGGAAACGGGCGTAGATCGAAGATCTGCCGCCCGGCCCTGGTCGCGTTGACATGCCGCCTCACCGGAAGGTCAACATTTCCGGCCCCGGCGCCTACGCCCTGTCAACGCCGGCGCCCACGTTCACAGCCTCGGTCGCAACCGGAATGTCACGCCGGGTCAAAGGCTTGCCGAGAACAAGCCTCTTTCCGTCAGCGGGCCGGGGTATAATCGTAGGCCGCTTCGATAGGCGGCGCCCCTGTCCCGCCCTAGACCACCGCCTCGGCGATGATGAATTCCGGGTTGTCCACGAAACCCATGAACTGGCCCATGATCGCCTGGACCACGCCGCCCGGCATGTCCTCGGCCACAAAGCCGGCCAGGTCGGGGATGTCGAACACCTCGATGTGGTCGGCGCTGGGGCCGCCTTCACCGAGCAGCAGGCCGGTGGTCTTGTAGTTGACGTAGGACGCCACCCGCCGCAGGCCGCGCATGGCCGGATAGTCGGTGTCCCGTATCCAGGCTTCGAACACTTCCGGTGCAGTTTCGGGTTTCAGCTTGTAGGTCAGGAACAGGGTCGCCATATCAAAGCCTCTCAAGGGTGCTGAGACAGACCTAGACCGGTTCGGCGTGGGTTAAACCGCCCGAAAAGGGGGCCTTAAGGGGCCTAGAGGTTTCCTCGCCTTGCATGGATTCCAGCGGAGGCGTATCGCTCCGCGCCTTAGTAAAACTGGAGACTACCGATGGGCTACCGAGTGGCCGTCGTCGGCGCCACGGGCAACGTGGGTCGCGAGCTGTTCAACATCCTCGAGGAACTGGAATTTCCGGTCGACGAGATCCATGCGATCGCGTCCCGCAAATCCATCGGCATTGAGGTCTCCTACAAAGAGCAGATTCTGAAATGCAAGGATCTGGAGCAGTTCGACTTCTCGACCGTCGACCTGGTGCTGATGAGCGCCGGCGGGTCCGTGTCCAAGGCCTGGGGTGAGAAGATCGGCCGCGCCGGTCCCGTCGTCATCGATAACTCGAGCCACTTCCGGATGGACCCGGACGTGCCGCTGGTCATCCCGGAAGTGAACCCGGACGCCGTCGAAGGCTTCCGCAAGAAGAACATCATCGCCAACCCCAACTGCACCACCGCCGGCCTGCTGGTGGCGCTGAAGCCGCTGCATGACGCGGCCAAGGTGAAGCGGATCGTGGTCTCGACCTTCCAGTCGGTGTCCGGCACCGGCAAGGCGGCCATGGACGAGCTGTGGGAGCAGACCAAGGGCGTCTTCGTCCTCGGGGCCCCGCCGCCCAAGGTCTACCACAAGCAGATCGCCTTCAACGTGATCCCCCAGTGCGACGTCTTCCTCGACGACGGCTCGGGCGACACCAAGGAAGAGCGCAAGATGCAGGACGAGACCCACAAGATCCTCGATCCGAACATCAAGGTCTCGGTGACCTGCGTGCGGGTGCCGGTCTTCGTCGGCCATAGCGAGGCGGTGAACATCGAGTTCGAAAACCCGCTGAGCGACGACGAAGCCCGCGAAATCCTCCGCGGCGCCGAGGGCCTGGTCGTCATCGACAAGCGCGAGGACGGCGGCTACGCCACGGCCAAGGAAGTCCAGGGCGAGTTCCCGGTCTACGTCAGCCGCATCCGCAACGACCCGACCGTCGAGCACGGCCTGTCGCTGTGGGTGGTGTCGGACAACCTGCGCAAGGGCGCCGCCCTCAACGCCGTCCAGATCGCCCAGCTGCTGCACGAGCGTGGCCTGATCAACCAGAAGGCCCTGGCCTAGTCGATACATCCGCAACAAGCGGAGAGCATCGAGAGGCCCGGGACCCCACGGTCCCGGGCCTCTTACCTTTTCGGCCAAGTCTTAGATTTCGGAGTGTGTGTCTTGCCCAAACCGCAGAACGAAGGTCAGGCCGCCCTGCTTGCGGGCCTCGGGGCCTACGGCATCTGGGGCTTCCTGCCGCTCTATTTCCACCTGCTGGCGGGCCTTGGCGTCGGCACGGCCGAGATGATCGCCCACCGCACGGTCTGGAGCGTCTTCTGGGCCGCCGGCCTGGTCTGGCTCTCCCGCCAGGGCGCCGACGTGCGCCGCGTCCTCACCGAGCCGAAGACGCTCGGCCTTCTGGCCCTGTCGACGGCGGCTATCTTCGTCAACTGGACCATCTACGTGCTGGCCGTGAACCAGCACAAGGTCATCGAGGCCAGCCTCGGCTACTACATCAATCCCCTGCTCAACATGGCGGTCGGGGCGCTGTTCTTCCGCGAGCGCATGCCGCTGGCCGGCAAGATCGCCATCGTGCTGGCGACCATCGGCGTCGGTGTGCAGACCGTTGCGCTCGGCCACCTGCCGCTGATCTCGCTCGGCCTCGGCATCAGCTTCTGCGCCTACGGGGTCATCCGCAAACAGGTGAAGGCCGACGCCCAGACCGGCCTGTTCTTCGAATGCGCCTACCTGTCCCTGCCGGGCCTGGCCTATGTGCTGTGGCTGCAGTCGACCGGCGCCGGCCATTTCACCGGCGGCTGGAACGTCTCCCTGCTGCTGCTGGCCGCCGGCCCGGCCACGGTCGCGCCGCTGGCCCTGTTCGCCTGGTCGGCCCGCCGCCTGTCGCTCACCGCGCTCGGCTTCCTGCAGTTCGTCGCCCCGACCCTGCAATTCTTCGTCGGCCTGGCGCTGGGCGAGACCTTCACGCCCCTGCGCGCCCTCAGCTTCGCCTTCATCTGGGCCGGCGTCGCCGTCTTCGCCTGGGGCGCCTGGCGGTTGTCTCGCAGGGCGGTGGCCGCGCCGGCGGAATAGCGGCTATGCTCCCCCCTCAACGGAGGCCCCGAGCGTGATTTCCAGACGGACCCTGATGGCGACGGCCGCCGTCGCCATGGCCTCCCCGGCCTTGGCGCAGGACGATCCCTTCGCCCGCATGCTGACCGGCGCCGGGGACCCCAAGCGCGCCGTCCCCGGCTACGCCGCCATCGCCTTCCGCAAGGCCGACCAGACCGCCGCCCTCGCCAAGGCCGGCGGCTATGCCATCGACGGCTTCGACACCGGCCGGATCATGCGCACCGAGTCCCCGATGCGCATCGCCAGCATCTCCAAGCTGGTCGCCGCCATCGGCTTCATGATGCTGCAGCAGCAGGACCGCATTGGCCTGGACGAGGACGTCTCCGAACTTCTGCGCTTCCAGCTGCGCCACCCGCTGTTCCCCGACACCCCGATCACCCCGCGCATGCTGCTCAGCCACACCAGCGGCCTGCGCAATGGTCCGAGCTTTCCCGTTGGTCTCGGCCGGCAGCTTTCCGATGCCCTGACCCCCGGCGGAAAGCAGTGGGACAACGGCGCCTGGTTCGGCCCCGCCTCCGAACCGCCCGGTCAGTACTTCGCCTACTCCGACGTCAACATCGCTGTCATCGCCCAGCTTATCGAGCGGATGATCGGCATGCGCTTCGACCTCTACATGACCCGCCGGGTGTTCGAGCCGCTCGGCCTTCAGTGCGGCTACAACTGGTCGGGCGTGCCGCAAAACCTGCGCAACTACGGCGCCGCCCTCTACCGCAAGGCGCCGTCCGACGAGGGCCCGTGGAACGCCGCCGGACCGTGGCAACCGCAACTCGACGCGTCGATCCCGAAATACCCGGAAATTCTCGTCACCCGCTCGCCGGAGGGCGAACTTCTGCGCCTGCATCCCGACGAGTACGAAGGCGGCAACGGCTTCGTCTTTTCGCCCCAGGGGGGCCTCCGGGCCAGCGCCCGCGACCTGGAGGTCATTGCCCGCCTGATCGCCGGCGGCGGCCAGGTGGGTGGCGTCCGCCTGTTGCGCCCCGAGACCGTCAAGCTGATGGCCACCCCGGTCTGGCGCTACGACGCCGCCCCCCCTGGTGGAAAAGGGCCCAACGGCGACGCCTATGGCGGGGCCATCCTCGCCTACGGCCTGGGCATGCAGATCCTCACCGACGCCGGCGGCGACAGCCTGTTCCCGGGCTGCGCCGGCTGGGTCGGCCACGCCGGCGACGCCTATGGCCTGGTTTCCGGCCTGTGGGTCGAGCCGGCGACCGGGCGCGGCATGAGCTATCTGGTCAACGGGACCGCCGCCCCGCTGGCCGACATTCGCGGCCGCTCGAAGTTTACCGCCGTCGAGGAACAGATCGCCGGCGTCCTGTCGACCGCCTGACCTCGCGCATCCACAGAACCGTGTTATCGTCCGGCCATGGCCGATGATCCGATCAAGCACCGCGCCGTGGCGCGGGCCTTCGGCGAGATGGTCCTGCAGTGGATTCAGGCCATCGCCCGCCCCTTCGACGGCGAGTTCGAGCCGGCTGTCCTGCTCGTCGCCATCCAGCAGGCCAACCGCCCCGCCGGATGGGACGCTCCGCCGCGCCCCATCTCGACCACCGCCATCGCCCAGTCGCTGGGCGTGTCGCGAGAGACCACGCGGCGCCACGTCAAGGTGCTGGAGGCCCACGGCCTGATCGAACGGGTCGCCGACGGCCTCATCGTCCCGACCATCCTCGAGGATACCCCCGCCACCCTGTCCGCCCGCCACGAGCTCTACGAAATCGTCGAGCACTTCATCCATCACCTGCGGGCCGCCGGCATCGACTTCGCCCAGGAGGACGGCCCCGACCTGCCGCCGCCAGGACCGACGCCGGCGCCGCGCGAGCTGGCCCGGCTGGTCGGCCGCACCTACGACCGCTTCATCCTGCGCTGGGTCGAGAGCGCCATCTCCGACTTCGACGGCGACCTGCGGCTGATGCTGGTTCACACCGCGCTGCTGCTGGCCAACGAGAAATCGGTGCTGCAGGACGCCCGGCTGAACGCCTTCTATGGCGGCTTCACGCCGCCGCCGGAGGCCCTTCGCCGGCCGATCTCGATCAACGCCCTCGCCGCCATGACGGCGATGCCGCGCGAGACCACCCGCCGGTTCGTCGCCCGGCTGGCGGCGATGGGCTACGCCGACCGCACCCCGACCGGCATGCTGGCTCATATGGAGGGCGAGCACCTGCAGTTCTGCATACAGCGGGTCCTGGCCCTCTACCCCAACATCCGTCAGTTCGTGCTGATCCTGCGCGCCGGGGGCGCGACCTTCGCGGGCCAGCTGGCCCGGCGATCAGTGGCCTAGAGGCTCTCGTAGGCGGCGTTTATCAGGCGGCGGCTGCGCGGGTCGCCGATCAGGTGGATGTCCTGGCGGTTCATGACATAACTGCCCGCGAGGTTGGCCTCGGGATCGGCGAAAGCGCAGCTGCCGCCCCAGCCGCTGTGGCCGAAGGTCTGGATACCGGGGCCGAAGAACATGTTGGGCGGGTTGCGCATGAAGCCCGCGCCCCAGCTCAGCACATAGGGCAGGACCAGGTCCTGGCCCTTGATCTGCTGAGCCCGGGCCTGGTCGCGCACGGCCGGCGACAGGATGTGGACCCCATCGAGCTCGCCGTCGCCGGCCAGGGCGCCCATGAACTTCGCCAGCGCCTCGGCCGTGGCGTGGCCGTTGGCCGAGGGCACTTCCAGCCGCCGCCACTCCGGGCCACGACCGTTCGGGGCCGCCCAGGGGGTCAGGAAGGCCGCCTTCTTGGGATCGGTCACCTCGCCGAAGGCCGGCAGGGCGGTCGGGGGTTTGAACTCCGCGGTGCGGTCATGCTCGCTGTCGGGCAGACCGATCCACAGGTCGAGGCCGGCCGGATCGCAGATATCGGCCTTGAGCGCCGTCCCCATGCTGCGGCCGTCGACGCGGCGGAAGATCTCGGCGGTCAGATAGCCGACGGTCAGGGCGTGATAGCCGCTGGCGCTGCCCGGGGTCCACATCGGGGCCATGGCGGCCAGCTTGGCCGCGATGGCCGGTGGATC
This sequence comes from Caulobacter sp. SRI_014, assembly GCF_057586315.1. Lineage (NCBI taxonomy): Bacteria > Pseudomonadati > Pseudomonadota > Alphaproteobacteria > Caulobacterales > Caulobacteraceae > Caulobacter > Caulobacter sp. SRI_014. Next base: position 134,220 of record NZ_JBYCZQ010000011.1, read on the forward strand.
GAACCACAGACCCGGGTCCATCTGCTCGACGAAGCCCGGCAGACCAGCCTGGTGCGACAGCACCTGGGCGACGGTGATCGCGCCCTTGCCGTTCGCCGCGAACTCCGGCCAGACCTCGGCCACCGGCTGGTCGAAGCGCAGTTTTCCCTGCTCGACCAGGCGGGCGATCATCGTCGCCGCCACGGCCTTGGTGGTCGAATAGACCATGGTCAGGGTGCGCTCGTCGAAGGCCCGGGTCTGTGCCTTGTCGGCGTGCCCCGCCCAGACATCGACGACCAGTTCGCCCTCGTGCACCAGGCTGAACCGCGCCCCCAGCTCCAACCCCTCGGCGAAGTTGGCCTCGAAGGCCTCCCAGACGGCCGAGAAGGCGACGTCGCAGTGGCCGTTGATGTCGGGGGTCACGCCAGGCGCTCCATGCGTACGGTCGGGCTGGCGTTCTTGATCTTGGCGCCCATGGCGACGATCGGCAGCTCCGGCGACTGCCAGATGCCGGCCGCGGCGACGGTCTCGGCCAGGCCGCCGACGGCCCGCGCCAGGCCGTAGGACGGCGTCTGGCCCTCCAGCATGGCGGCCGCGAACAGGGCGGCCAGCAGGTCGCCGGTGCCGCTGGGCACATTGTCGACCTTCTGGTGGGCGGCCAGCCAGGCCTCGCGCTTGTCGGCGAAGACCACACCGATCTCGCCGCCGCGCATGACCGACGACACCAGCGCCGGCCGACCCATGCTGCGCGCCGCCCGCACGGCCGAAGCCGGGTCGCGCACGTCAAGCGACGACAGCCGTTGCAGTTCCCAGGCGTTGGGGGTGATCAGGTCGGCCAGCGGCACCAGGTCGTCCTGGATGGCCCGGGCGACATCGGCCCCGACATAGAGCCCCTTGCCGGCGTCGCCCATCACCGGGTCGACGACGATGTAGGGCTTGCGGGCGAAGGCGCCTTCGCGCGGGGCGCCGCGCACCGCCTCGATGGCCCGGCCGGCGGCGCGAACCTGCTCGACCGAGGCGAAGTAGCCGGTGATGACCAGATCGGTCATGCCGAACAGGCCGTTGGCCTCGACCCCGTCCAGCATCCCCTCGAAAGCTTCGATCGGCACCTGCGCTCCGCCCGGAGCGCCCCATCCGGGGTGGCGGCCGTAGAGCACGGTGGGGATGTGCACCGGATCGATCTTGAAATTGGCCAGCGCCAACGCCTGGGCAGAACCGCCGACGCGGCTGCCTGCAACGTGGCTGGAAAGTAGGAGCGCCATGGGCATGGCCAAGGGCTTAGCGGACCATCAAACGCCGCGCTATGCCCAATAGGAGCCACAACGAAAAAGGGCGGGCCTTTCGGCCCGCCCAATCCGTATCAACCGATAGACAGAGGCTAGTAGCGGTAGTGGTCCGGCTTGAACGGGCCCGCTTCCGGCACGCCGATGTAGTCGGCCTGTTCCTTGCGCAGCGTCGTCAGCTTGGCGCCCAGCTTGGCCAGGTGGAGCATGGCCACCTTCTCGTCCAGGTGCTTCGGCAGGGTGTAGACGCTGTTCTCGTACTTCGACCGGTTGGTCCACAGTTCGATCTGGGCCAAGGTCTGGTTGGTGAAGCTGGCGCTCATCACGAAGCTCGGGTGACCCGTGGCGTTGCCCAGGTTCACCAGGCGGCCTTCCGACAGCAGGATGATCTTCTTGCCGTCCGGGAACTCGATGTGGTGGACCTGCGGCTTGATCTCGTCCCACTTGAAGTTCTTCAGGCCGGCGACCTGAATTTCACTGTCGAAGTGGCCGATGTTGCAGACGATGGCGTTGTTCTTCATCGCCCGCATGTGGTCGACAGTGATGACGTCCTTGTTGCCGGTGGCGGTGACGAAGATGTCGGCGCGGCCGGCGCTGTCGTCCAGGGTCTGGACTTCATAGCCTTCCATCGCCGCCTGCAGGGCGCAGATCGGGTCGATCTCGGTGACGATGACGCGGGCGCCGCCCTGGCGCAGCGAGGCGGCCGAGCCCTTGCCGACGTCGCCGTAGCCGCAGACCACGGCCACCTTGCCCGACAGCATCACGTCGGTGCTGCGGCGGATGGCGTCGACCAGGCTTTCGCGGCAGCCGTACAGGTTGTCGAACTTCGACTTGGTGACGCTGTCGTTGACGTTGATGGCCGGGAACGGCAGGTCGCCGGCGGCGGCCATCTGGTAGAGGCGGTGCACGCCCGTGGTGGTCTCTTCCGACACGCCGGTGACGCTGTCACGGATGGCCGAATAGAAGCCTGGCTTCTCGGCCAGGTACTTCTTCATCACCGCGAACAGGGCTTCTTCTTCCTCGTTCTGCGGGTTGTTGAGGACCGAGGGGTCCTTCTCGGCCTTGGGGCCCAGCACGCAGAGCAGGGTGGCGTCGCCGCCGTCGTCGAGGATCAGGTTCGGGTAGCCGCCGTCATGCCACTCGAAGATCTTGTGGGCGTATTCCCAGTACTCGACCAGGGTCTCGCCCTTCAGGGCGAACACCGGGGTGCCGGTGGCGGCGATGGCCGCGGCGGCGTGGTCCTGGGTCGAGAAGATGTTGCAGCTGGCCCAACGCACTTCGGCGCCGAGCGCCTGCAGGGTCTCGATCAGTACCGCCGTCTGGATGGTCATGTGCAGGCTGCCGGCGATGCGGGCGCCCTTCAGCGGCTGGTCCTTGCCGAACTCCTCGCGGACGGCCATCAGCCCCGGCATTTCGGTTTCGGCGATGGCGATTTCCTTGCGGCCGTAATCGGCCAGGGAGATGTCGCGCACGATGTAGTCGGCCACGGAGTGCTCCTTGCGGCGAAATATGATTGCCGCCGTCTATAGCGGGGGCGCCGTCCAGTAGCAACCGGGATATAAAGATATCCTTATATGCCGCCGATAGCCTTGCGGCACCGCTCCCGCCCGGCCTTGTCGAGCGCCGCCGCCAGACGCGCCGTCCGCAGCGGCATCTTCGCCTTGCCTTCGGGCCGGAAGGTGATCACCCGCTCGGTCTCGCCGTCCTTCACCCGCAGCACATAGGCCACGCGGCTGTCGCCCGGCGCCCCGGCCTCGCGCTTGAGAATCCGCATCCCGTCGCGCAGGCCCGCCGCATAGGCCGGATGGCTCGGATCAAGCCCGGTTACGATGCCGGTCGCGGACGTCTTCGGCACATCCCAGCCGCGATCGAAGACCGGAATCTGCGCCGTCTCGATGACCACGCAGCCCTTGAACCACTCGCCATCCAGGTCCAGCACCTCGCCGGCGTCCACGAAGCGGGCAATGTCCTCGCTCGGGTCCAGCCCCCGGCTCTTCATCTTGGCGATCAGGCCGGGCCGCGCCTCGGGCACGTCGCGCCAGGTCTGGGCCGCCTGCACGTCGTTGCGCAGGGACAGGACGATGTTGTCGAGATCGACCTTGCCGCCGCTCTCGCGCCGCAGCGTCTCGTCCCAGCGCATGGCCAGGAAGGCGCCGCGCCGGTAGGGCACCCGCTGAGCGTCGCCGTCGGTCCAGAAGGCCGCGGCCACCCTGTCATTCGGCCAGGACCGCGCCTTCGATCCGTCGAACTCCCGGAAGGCGTCGTTGAGGGCGGCGATATAGTCCTCCAGGCTCCAGACCCCGCCGCGAACCTGGGTGCGCCAGGCATAGAAGTCGGTGAAGCCCTCGCTCAGCCAGTAGTCCACCTGCTCGGGATCGGGCATCCGCACCATCTCGCGCGGCACCCAGCTGTGCATGTGCTCGTGGCCCAGAATGCCGCGCAGCTCGTCCTCGACATCGCCCCGGGTCGAGAACAGGGCGAAGGCGTCGCCCCGTCCCGTTCCGCCGACAGACTGGCGCCCCGGCGGCGCCTCGACCGGGATCAGGGTGACCAGGAACGGCCCCTCGACATCATTGAAGAAGTCCCGCTGCGCCGAGATCACCCGCGCCACATCGTCCGAGAAGCCCGCGTTGGTGAATGGCCAGTCGCCCCGGATCGCGACCCGCAGCGTGCCGCCGGTGACCTTGCGGCTCACGACCTTCACGTCGGCGCCGCCGAGCGCCACGCTCTCGATCACGCCGCCCAGGCTGAGCCGCTCGCCCTTCTTCGGATGCTGCAGGTCCGAAGCGATGGCCCAAGCCTTCGGCCAGCCGGTCCAGCTGACCTGGGCATCGGCCTGCACCCGCCCGTCGGGCTGCACCACCCAGGTATTGCCCAGCAGGTGGAACCAGGTCGGCCGCACGATCGGCCGATAGGGGTTGTCGTCATTGGCGTCGGGATCACCGGCATATCCGTTGTTGATCCGATAGCGGACGGTCAGCACCGCTCCCGGCGCATGACTGACCGTGCGCCAGCGGGCGTCATCCACGCGCAGGCTCCCGCCGTCGACCGTCAGGTCCGACAGGTGCTTGTAGAGTTCGTCCTTGCCGCCCCAGCTGTCCGGCAGGGCCAGGCGCGTCTCCCCGTCCTCGTCGGCCCTGAACCGCAGGGTGACGGCGATGGCCGTCATCCGGCCGTCCTCCATCACCGGCGACAGCTCGTACGACAGCAGCGGGGCGGGCGCCGGCGCGGCCCCAATCAGGGGCAGGGCCAGCAGCAGGGCGAACAGGGACAGAAGGCGCTTCATGCGCCTTTCGTACCAACCTGCGCCGGCCAAGCCTTCTTAATTCCTCGCAACCTCCCTCTGTCATCCCGAACGACCCGCAGGGGCGATCCGTGACCCAGGGGGCGACGAAACACCGGCCTCACCGCTGCCGCCTACTTGCCACTCGCCCCTGGGTCCCGGCTCTCCGCTTCGCTGCGGCCGGGATGACGGATTGTTTGATAGGGACGAGGGTCCTAGGCTGACGCCATCTGCTGGGAGCACCGCATGTTCAGGACATTGAAGACCGTCGCCGCCGTCGCCGCAGCCGCCCTGCTGGCCGGCTCGGCTGTCGCCCAGGGCGAGCCCACCGGCGACCTGACCGTCGTCCACGCCGGGACCCTGCTCGACCAGCCCGGCAAGGCCCCGCGCAAGAACGCCAGCATTGTCATCCGGAACGGCAAGGTCGAGGCGATCAAGGACGGCTTCGTCGACATGCCCGGCGCAAGGATCGTCGACCTGAAGGACCGCTTCGTCCTCCCCGGCCTGATCGACAGCCACGTCCACCTCGACAGCGACCGGGCGGGCGTCGAGGGCCTGCTGGTCGGGGTCACCGAGTCGGTGCCGGCCCACGCCTACGAAGCCCAGATGAACGCCAGGAAGACCCTGCTCGCCGGCTTCACCACCGTCCGCAACCTGGGCAGCGGCGACGGGGTCACCCTGGCCTTGCGCGACGCCATCGCCAAGGGCTGGGTCGATGGACCCCGCATCATCGACGCGGCAACCTCCATCTCCACCAGTTCGGGCCACATGGACGGGCGCCTGGGCCTGAACGAACAGTTCCGCGAGGTGGTCTCGACCAGCAACGTCTGCGACGGCCCCGAAAGCTGCCGCCAGGCCGTGCGCCTTCAGGTGTCGCGCGGCGCCGACGTCATCAAGATCGCCACCACCGGCGGGGTCAACAGCATCATCGGCGCCGGCGTCGGCAAACAGATGTTCGACGACGAGGCCAAGGCCCTGATCGACACAGCCCACCTCTATGGCAAGAAGGTCGCGGTCCATGCCCATGGGGCCGACGGCATCAAGCTGGCCCTCACCTACGGCGCCGACAGCATCGAGCACGGCACCATCATGGACGACGAGGTCATCAAGCTGTTCCTCAAGAACGGCGCCTACTACGTGCCCACCCTGTCGACGATCAACGGCTACCTCGAACGCATCGCCAAGGATCCGAACGCCTACCCGCCCGCGGTGCGCGCGAAGATCGACTGGCGCATCAAGATCACCGGCGAGAGCCTGAAGATGTGCGTCCCGCGCGGGGTGAAGATCGCCTTCGGCACCGACGCCGGCGTCTCCAAACACGGCCGCAACGCCGACGAGTTCGAGCTGATGGTCAAGTTCGGCATGACCCCGATGCAGGCCATCCAGGCCGCCACGGTCAACGCCGCCGACCTGCTGGGCCTGTCCACCGAAGTCGGCAGCCTGGAACCCGGCAAGCAGGCCGACCTGATTGCGGTGAGCGGTGATCCGTTGACCGACGTGCGGGTGCTGAAGAGCGTCGGCTTCGTGATGCGCGGAGGACGGATCTACAAGGCGAACCATCTGCCCTAGACAACTTGGAAGCGACGCTTCGCGGCTAGCCCAGACAGAAATATAAGAAGCAGTGACAAGAAGGACTCTATTGAAGCCCAGAATTTTACCCAGCCGTGCCCAAGCGGTCCCCCAGCCTCAAGGGAATTCTTCAACCAAGTATGCGGTCGCACCGGCAACGGATCCCACACCGACAACGGCTTAGCAATATTTCTTGCAGAAAAAACCAAAGAATACTCAGCATTTGAGACGATAGACGTGTTGTAAAAATATCCACCAACTACGTGTTTGTTCAATTCAAATGATCCAAAGAATAACATAAAGAAAAATATCCAAATTCCTACTAGAGTGTAAATTGGCCGCATTAGACTTAATCCATAATCGGATACAAGGCCATACAAATCAAATGTTCTCTTGGCCAGTAACTTTGTCGCCAATCTTTCCTTCCTAGATATTATTTCACTTCTATAAAGCCGGAATTCATCCTCTCTGTGCTTAGACGATTCCATCTGTATCTTAAGAACTCGAAGAGCGGATTCAGCAATTTTTAGCCTACGATTGAAGATTCTCCTTGATTCTGGACTTTCTCCCGGCTGGTAATCAATTTTCAGGTTTGATATGACGGCTTTTATATCAATATTTTCTATGAATTCTGCATCTAATACTGGTGGCCGCTTAAATTGCGCACCGTTAAATAAGACAAATTTCTTGGAACTCAGTCCTAAAAAGTAGGACGCATCGTCAAATCTGGCGCCCAAGAAAATTGTAGATAGTGTTTCGAACTTTGGCGGGAACTCGGCAGCAGAAAAATGTGCCTGCGCCTTAAATCCACAGTTCAAAAATAGAGCACTTCCCTTAAATTTCGCGTTCTGAAAATTTGCGTTCTGAGAGAATTCGGTCTCAGTGAAGTCGGCTTCCTTGTAGAATTCGGCCTCACTGAACCACGATACATTTTCCACCCGACATCTACGAAAGCCAAAAACATGCACCTTGAGATCAGACGCCCAAAGCTCATTGAAAGTATTAGCGAAGCTAGTGATTTCCGCCGCTTTACACTCATTTATTTTTAAATCTTTTTCAAAAATACACCCATAAATCCCGACCTTACCCGCAAATATTCCACCATCTATGTCGACGTTGCGTTTAAACTTGCAGTCATATGCACCAACCTCTTCGGCAAAAGAGCCACCGTCCAAATCAACAACACCCTCAAAATCGGCGCTCGTAAGGTGTAGCTCGCCGCCGAAGTATGTGTTCTCCAGCCTTATGGACTTCCGAAAGCATACCTCACTCAGCGATACGGAGTCCGAAATGTACAAATGTTCAGCGCTGACGCCGTCCTCAATCAGGAATCCTAAGTCTCGCTCGCTCTGGATAGAATGTTCTGGAAAAACAATCCCGTTGAGTGGCGGAAGGAGTCTGTAACCGGAGGCGTTCCGGTGAACCCTTCTGTTGAGAAGTCGGACCCGCGCGCACGCTTTTGCCAGTCGGCTTTTAAAGAGCGCAACATGCCGCCGGTTCCATCGGGCCTTTGGGGTCGGCGAGCCATCCGACCATCTTGTTGGGAGATGGAACCTAGTGAACCGGCCATCCGGCCCAGAGACCAATGATGTCGCTTCGCCCCTCCAAATGTCCTGTAGCGTTGCCGACCTTTGCCCTTCTCTGGGCCAGCCCAGACGAAGCCTTCCGCGTTCATCAATGGTCCAGCCATCCACTGTCCGAGTAGCCAAGCCTTCCCATGTATAGTCCGCCTCTTGCCAACGATCCCGCCAAGCGGAATAGGCCTCTGACTCGTCCATTGATTTTGCCCCCGATTTCAGTGCGACTATAGCGCGAGTTTGCTGTTCCTGGGTGGAATGGCAAGAGGCTGGCGAAGTCCTAGGAAGGACTCTATGGAAGCCCCATAGGAGCCTGCCCATGAACGCCCCCGTCCAGTTCGTTGACCCCGCCCTGCCCCGCCACGACTGGCGCAAGGACGAGATCGAGGCGCTGTTCGAGCTGCCCTTCATGGAACTGGTCTTCCAGGCGGCCCAGGTTCACCGCCGCTGGTTCGACCCGTCGGAACTGCAGCTGTCGCAGCTGCTCAGCGTCAAGACCGGCGGCTGCGCCGAGAACTGCGGCTACTGCAGCCAGTCGGCCAGCTTCAAGACCGGCCTGCAGGCCTCCAAGCTGATGGACGCCGACACCGTCATCGCCGCCGCCAAGGCCGCCCAGGCCGGCGGCGCGCAACGCTTCTGCATGGGCGCCGCCTGGCGCGACCTCAAGGACCGCGACCTGCCCAAGGTCGCCGCCATGATCGGCGGGGTGAAGGCGCTGGGCCTCGAGACCTGCGCCACCCTTGGCATGCTGACCGCCGACCAGGCCGTGGCGCTCAAGGAAGCCGGCCTCGACTACTACAACCACAACCTCGACACCTCTCCCGAGTACTACGGCGAGGTCGTCACCACCCGCACCTACCAGGACCGGCTGGACACCCTGGCCCACGTCCGCGACGCCGGCATGTCGACCTGCTGCGGCGGCATCGTCGGCATGGGCGAGACCCGCGCCGACCGCGCCGGCCTGCTGCACCAGCTGGCCACCCTGCCGGCCCACCCCGACAGCCTGCCGGTCAACGCCCTGGTCCCGGTCGGCGGCACGCCGTTGGGCGACAAGATCAAGCAGGAAGGCGAGATCGACGGCATCGAGTTCGTCCGCACCATCGCCGTCGCCCGCCTGGTTTGCCCCAAGTCCATGGTGCGCCTCTCGGCCGGCCGCGAAGGCATGAGCAAGGAACTGCAGGCCCTCTGCTTCCTGGCCGGCGCCAACTCCATCTTCGTCGGCGGCAAGCTGCTGACCACGCCCCTGCCGGGCATGGACGAGGACACCCTGATGCTCAGCGATCTCGGCATGCGGCCGATGACGATGGCGGCTGCGCAAGCCTAGTTCCTCCCCCATCGGGGGAGGAACTGCTCCATGACAAAACCGTAATCCACAGGCGCGTCCATTCCCCTTAGGTTGCGCCATCCGCGGGGGCGTCCCCGCCAGCTTTCTCCCCGGGGGACTTCATGCATCTCGCCAAACGCCTGCTCGCGGCGACCGCCGCCGTGGCCCTGCTCGCCACGCCCGCCCTGCCGACCATGGCCGCCACCAAGCCGGCCGCGCCGGCGGCCGCCACGCCGGCCCTGCCCAGCATCGACATCCCCTACACCAAGTTCGTGCTGTCCAACGGACTGACCGTCATCGTCCACGAGGACCACAAGGCCCCCATCGTGGCGGTCAACATCTGGTACCACGTCGGCTCCAAGAACGAGCCCAAGGGCCGCACCGGCTTCGCCCACCTGTTCGAACACCTGATGTTCAACGGCTCGGAAAACGCCAACACCGACTGGTTCAAGGCGCTGGAAAAGCTCGGCGCGACCGACATGAACGGCACCACCAACACCGACCGCACCAACTACTTCCAGAACGTGCCGACCGCCGCCCTCGACCAGGTCCTGTGGCTGGAAAGCGACCGCATGGGCTGGCTGACGGGGGCCATCGACCAGGCCAAGCTCGATGAGCAGCGCGGCGTTGTCCAGAACGAGAAGCGCCAGGGCCAGAACCAGCCCTACAGCATCAGCTGGGACATCATCACCGCCAGCACCTACGACGCCGACCATCCCTACGGCCACACCGTCATCGGTGAAATGGCCGACCTCGACGCCGCCTCGCTGAAGGACGTCAAGGAGTGGTTCAAGACCTACTATGGCCCGGCCAACGCCACGATCGTCCTGGCCGGCGACATCACCCCGGCCGAGGCCAAGGCCAAGGTCGAGAAGTATTTCGGCGCCATCCCGGCCGGCCCGCCGGTGATCAAGCAGAAGGCCTGGGTCGCCAAGCGCACCGGCAGCCAGCGCGCCGAGGTCCAGGACCGCGTCGCCCAGTCCCGCTGGTACCGCGTCTGGAACACCCCGCAGGTCGGGACCAAGGAAAACGACTACCTCAGCCTGCTCAGCGACGTGCTGGCCTCGGACAAGACCGCCCGCCTCTACAAGCGCCTGGTCTATGAAGACCAGATCGCCACCGCCGTCAGCGCCTTCCAGGCCGAGGGCGAGATCGGATCGACCTTCCACATCCAGGTGACCGCCAAGCCCGGCGTGCCGCTGTCGAAGATCGAGGCTGTCGTCGAGGAGGAGCTTGCCAAGCTTCTTCGCGAGGGCCCGACCCAGGCCGAGCTCAACAAGATCAAGGTCGACCGCTCCGCCGGCTTCGTGCGCGGCGCCGAGCGCATCGGCGGCTTCGGCGGCAAGTCCGACATTCTGGCCGAGAGCCAGGTCTTCCGCGGCAGCCCCGACGCCTACAAGGAAACCCTGCAGACCTGGAAGGACGCCACCCCGGCCGACATCAAACAGGCGGCCAATACCTGGCTGACCGACGGCGACTTCACCCTCGAGCTGACGCCCTATCCGTTCCAGGACGGCGCGCTGCCCGAAGGCAAGCGCGAACCGGCCCCGCCGGTCGGTCCGATCGCCGCGGCGACCTTCGACAAGTACGAGACCGCCACCCTGTCCAACGGCATGAAGGTCATGCTGGCCCGTCGAACCGCCGTGCCGGTGGTCGAGCTGTCGATGATCTTCCCGGGCGGCTACGCCAACCTGCCGGCCGGTGACCGTTCAGTGCCCAGCCTGGCCATGAACATGATGGACGAGGGGGCCGGCAATCGCGACGCCCTGACCATCAGCCGCCAGCAGTCGGAACTGGGCGCCAGCCTGTCGACCGGCGGTGGTTCGCTGTTCAGCTCGGTCGGCCTGTCGTCGCTGAAGGCCAACATCGATCCCTCGCTCGACCTGATGGCCGACGTGGTCCTGCGCCCGACCTTCCCGCAGGCGGAACTCGACCGCCTCAAGAAGCTCGACATCGCCGCCCTGCAACGCTCCAAGCAGCAGCCGCAGTCGGTGGCCTTCCGGGTCTTCGCCGAGAAGGTCTACGGGCCCACCCACCCCTACGGCATCAACGTGACGGAGGAGACGATCAACAGCGTCAGCCGTGAGGATCTGGTCGCCTTCCACAAGGCCCAGCTGAACCCGAACGGCGCCATGCTGGTCGCCGTCGGCGACATCACCATGCCCGAGCTGGTCTCCAAGCTCGAAGCCCGCTTCGGATCCTGGAAGTCGGCGACCCCGGCCGTGCGGGCCACCCTGCCCGCCCCGGCCCCGGCCCAGAAGGCGATCTACCTGGTCGACAAGCCCGGCGCCCAGCAGACCCAGATCCTCGCCGCCATTCCCGCCGCCCCGCGCGACGAGAGCAACGAGCGGTCGGTCGAGCTGATGAACAACATCTTCGGCGGCTCGTTCGTCAGCCGCCTGAACATGAACCTGCGTGAGGACAAGCACTGGTCCTATGGCGCCTCGAGCTTCATGAACGGGGCGCTCGGTCCGCGCGCCTTCGTCGCCACCTCGGGCGTGCAGACCGACAAGACCAAGGAGTCGATGATCGAGTTCCGCAAAGAGCTGCAGGAAGTCGGCACCACCCGGCCAATCACCGCCGAGGAACTGGCCAAGGCCCAGACCGACATGACCCAGTCGCTGCCGGGTCAGTGGGAAACCAGCAATGCGGTGCTGGGCTCGCTGTCGAGCCTCTACACCCTGGAGCGTCCCGGCAACTTCTGGGACCTCTACGCCCCCGGCCTGACGAGCGTCGACGTGGCCGGCGTCAACGCCGCCGCCAGGCGCGTGGTCAAGGCCGACGACGTCATCTGGGTCGTGGTCGGCGACCGCGCCAAGATCGAAAAAGATCTGCGGGCCCTCGGCTTCGGCCCGGTGATCGTGGTGGATGCCGATGGGAAGCCGGTGAAGTAGTTCGCAGGGCGTCAGCCCGCGAACTATCCCCGCGAAGGCGGGGATCCATGCTGGCAACAGCACAAAAGGCCGGCCCCGAAAGGAGCCGGCCTTTTTCTTGCGCGCCGCTGGCGCTGCCTACTCGGCCCGCCCCTCGACCAGCCGCGCCATCGCATCCAGGTACCCCCCGAACGCCTTCCGCCCGGCCTCCGTGATCGTCACCCTCGTCAGCGGCTTGCGATCCACGAAGCTCTTGTCGATGGCCACGAACCCCGCGTCCTCCAGCTTGCGCAGGTGGGCCGACAGGTTGCCGTCCGTCGCCTGCAGCTTCGCCTTCAGCCCGTTGAAGTCCGCCGACCCGGCGCCCGACAGGTAGGCCATGATCCCCAGCCGCACCCGGCCGTGAATGACCTCGTCGATGTTCTCGATATCGAAATCGTCCATCACGCGGACCTTTCTCCTGAGGCCCCGGCCCTAGATCGTGTCCGACGGTTCCTGCCGCAGCAGGATGAACCCCGGCAAAGCCGCCAGCAGCAGCAGCGCCGCCGCATAGGCCAGCATGAGATACGGGCTTACCGCCAGCAGGCCCATGATCACCGCCGCCGCGAACGAGCCCAGCGACACGATGCGGATCCAGAACCGCCCGCTGAGGTCGGCCGCCACGCTCCAGGCGGCCCCGTAGAGCGCCAGGATCAGCACCGGGAAGACGTTGAAGATCGCCCCGTTCTTGGTGGCCCAGACCATGGCGAACAGGGCCAGGAACATCGCGAAGATGGCGAAGCCGACCGCCGACCAGGCCGAACCGGTCGCCTTGTTGATCGACGAACTGGCCCCCGGCTGGGCGTTGCTGCGTTTGATCAGCCGGTTGCAGATGACGCCGAAGATGGCTCCGGCCCCGATCCAGATGATCATCAGGGTCCACTCCGGAACCTGCAGGACGTCCTGCACCACGGCCCAGTGAACCACCGACGCCGCCGCGAAGATCAGCCCGGCCGCCAGGCTTATGCCGCCGCCCAGCAGCGGGACCTGCGTACCCTCCTCGGCCAGCGCCCGCATGAAGGCGATGTCGTCACGGACGGATTGAATCTGATCTTTGGTCATCGGGGGCGAATCCCTGAAAAGCCCTTGGGTGTGGCGTCGGTATAGCCACGTCACTTTGCATTGTAAAGTGCTTTTCCTCCGTCGTCCCGGCCGGAGCGAAGCGCAGAGCCGGGACCCAGGGGGTGACGGCGCTCCGACCTCACAGCCGCCGACCGTTTGCCGCCTGCTCCTGGGTCCCGGCTCTCCACGCTGCGCGCTCCGGCCGGGATGACGAATGGGGTTGGTTTACGCTCCGTCCGTCGGCCTAAGGTGGAAAAAAGACCCGAGGAAACAGCCATGACCACCCCGATCCTGCACCACTACGACACCTCGCCGTTCTCGGAGAAGGTCCGCCTGCTGTTCGGGCTGAAGGGCCTGGCCTGGTCCTCGGTGATCATCCCGGTGATCATGCCCAAGCCCGACTTCACGCCCCTGACCGGCGGTTATCGCCGCACCCCGGCGTTGCAGATCGGCGCCGACGTTTATTGCGACACCCAGGTCATCCTCGCCGAGCTCGAGCGCCGTTACCCCGAGACGCCGACGGTGCGCGGCGGCCTCGACTGGGCGATCAACCTCTGGGCCGACCGCCTGTTCTTCCAGACCACGGTGCCGGTCATCTTCGGCGAGCTGGGCGATCACGTCCCCGCCGACTTCATCAAGGACCGCGAGGCCCTCTCCGGCCGCCCCTTCGACACCGCCGCCATGAAGTCGGTCGCCCCGGCCCTGACCAGCCAGTGGCGCGCCCAGGCCGGCTGGGTCGAGGACCAGCTGGCGGTCTCGCCCTGGCTTTCGGGCGCGTCCGCCGGCCTGGCCGACATCGCCGCCTACATGAACGTCTGGTTCCTCGGCCGCAGCCTGCCGCACCTGGTCGAGCGCTTCACCACCGGCCTGCCCCGGCTGCAGGACTGGCAGGCCCGTGTCGCCGCCCTCGGCCACGGAACCCGCACCGAGCTCGCCGGCCCCGAAGCCCTGGCCATCGCCAGGGCCGCCGACCCGGCCCCCGCCCCGGCCCACGACGCCGCCAACCCTCAGGGACTAACCGTCGGCCAGGCCGTCACCGTCATGGCCGACGACTACGGCCGCGATCCGATCCGTGGAACCCTGGTCGCCGCCGCCATCGACCGCACCGTGATCGCCCGCGAGGACCCTGCCGTCGGCACGGTGCACGTCCATTTCCCGAAGACGGGGTATCTGGTGTTTCCGGGCTAGGCCGGGGACGGCTCGAGGCCCGGGCATCCCCGGCCGCCCGCTCCGGCCGCTTGGTCAGCGGTCGCCGGACGCGGCGAGCCTCAGGCCGGCGATCTGCAGTTCCAGCCGCTTCATCTCGCGGACGATGCTGTTCTTCTGCATCTCCATGAAGAACCACAGCTTGATCATGGCCATGGCCGACACGGCCAGAGCGGCGCCGCCTCCCCACAGGATCATCGTCCGCAGGTCATCGGCCGTGGCAAACCGATAGACCAGGAAGCAGGCGGCCCCGAACATCAGGAAACCGCCCAGCCAGCCTACCGCCCCGACCCAGCGCTGCTGGCCTTCGAAGGCGTGCATCGCCTGCATGATGATGGGTTGTTCGCGGCCCAGTTCGTCCAGGGCGCGGAGATCTTCCGGCGAAAGCGCGCGCCGGATCGCATCGTCAACGTTGGTCATGGTCTGGCCTTTCCAGTTGGCTCTTCAGGGTTTGCCGGATCGCGAACAGCCGCGATTTGACCGTCCCCGGCGGGACGTTGTGGGCGCGGGCGATCTCCTCGACGGAGAGGCCCTCGCCGTAGAACAGGCTGACCAGCAGCCGCTGATCCGGCGCCAGGCGGACCAGGGCGGCGGCAAGGTCGAGAGTCAGCGCCGGATCGGCGGGGTCCTCAATCTGGCTGGCGGCGGCGTCCTGGCCCACCGCCTGGATCAGGCTGCGCTGGCGCTGGCGGCGGCGGATTTCATCCACGCAGCGGCGGCTGGTGATGGCGAACGCCCAGGCCCCGAACCGCGCCGGATCATCCAGCCGCTTGATGCCCCGGGCGATGGCCAGCCAGGCGTCCTGGACCGCGTCCACGGCGGCCTCCGTATCGAGCAGCGTCCGGCGGGCATGCCGCCGCAGCATGGGCGTCCACCGCTCGACAAGCCGGCGGAAGGCGTCCGCCGACCCGCCCTGCGCCGCCAGCACAAGGTACTCATCAAGAACGGCCTCGATATCGCGGTTCATCGCCCACCTCACCGCAATAGTCGTCGGCCGGGCCGATCCGGTTCAGCGGATCGTCGAGGGTTTCGCTATTTTCCGAAGGCCCCGGCCGTCCACAGAAGCCAGGCCATGTAGCCGCCATAGCCGGCGACCAGCGCCAGACCCTCCAGCCGGAAGATCTTCATCCCCCGGAAGGCGAACAGGATCATCGCCCCCGTGGCCGCCGCCAGCACCCAGACATCGACGCCGAGCATCTCCGGCGGCACGGGGACCGGCTTGATGATGGCGGTGATCCCGAGGATGCCCAGCAGGTTGTAGAGGTTCGAGCCGATGATGTTGCCGAGCGCCACATCGCCCTGCCTGCGCAGCGCGGCGATGACGCTGGTGACCAGCTCGGGCATCGAGGTGCCGACCGCGACGATGGTCAGTCCGACGATGGTGTCCGAAACGCCATAGCTTCGGGCCAGGCTGACCGAGCCGTCGACGAGGAACCGGGCGCCGACGATCGTGACGCCGATCCCGCCCAGGGCCAGCAGCAGCGCGATCCAGGGACTGCCCCGCCAGCCGGACTTCAGGTCGGCGCCATCCTCGATCCGTTCGCCCTCGGCGTCGGGGCGTTTGCGCTCGAAAAGCCAGATCAGGAGGATGTAACCGGCCAGTACGCCGACCGCGATCAGCCCGTACTGCCGGGTCAGTTCGCCCTGCAGGAAGACCCAGACCGCCGCCGCGGTCACCAGGGCCAGCATCGGACCGTCCCGCAGGAAGGCGCGCCGGTCCACGGCCACCGGAGCGATCAGGGCCGTCAGGCCCAGGATCAGCAGGGCGTTGGAGATGTTCGAGCCCACCACATTGCCGATGGCGATCCCGGGCGAACCCGCGAACGCCGCCTGGAGACTGGTCACCAGTTCAGGCGTCGAGGTGCCGAAGCCGACCAGGGTCAGGCCGATCATCAGCGGGCTGACGCCGAGCTTGCGGGCCGCGCTGGAGGCGCCCCTGACCAGCACCTCGCCGCCGACCACCAGCAGCAACAGGCCAAGGCCTATGGACATCCAGACCGTCATTGGCCCGCCCCCGTCTCGGTGGTCTCCGGCTCCGGTATGGGCGGCTCTTCCTCCAGCGGAGGCGGCGCGGCCTTTGGCGGTTCGCGCTTGACCACGGCGAGCAGCGCGGCCCCGCAGAGCGCGGAAATCAGTGAGCCGGCAAGCACACCCACCTTCACCTCATCCTGCAGGCCAGGGTCGGGGAAGGCGAGCAGGCCGATGAACAGGCTCATGGTGAAGCCGATGCCGCACAGAAGGGCGACGCCGTAGAGCTGCGCCCAGGAGGCCGCGACAGGCAGGTGGGCCAGCCGGAACCTGATGGCCAGGGCGGCGGCCCCGAACACCCCGACCTGCTTGCCGACAAACAGGCCAAGCGCCACGCCGAGCGTGACCGGCTGCAGCAGCACGCCCGGGCCCATCCCGCCGAACGCCACGCCGGCGTTGGCGAAGCCGAACACCGGCACGATCAGGAAGGCGACCCAGGGGCTCAGCCCATGCTCCAGCCGGTGCAGCGGCGAGGTCATGTCGTCCGGAGCGCCCTTCGACCGACGAAGAGGAATGGTCAGGGCCAGCACCACCCCGGCGACCGTGGCATGGATGCCTGACAGCAGGACCAGCCACCAAAGGGCCGCGCCGAGCATCAGGTACGGCGCCAGCCGCGTGACCTTCAGACGGTTGAGGCCGACCAGCAGCAGGATCACGAGCCCGGCCCCGCCCAGCGCCGCCAGGTTTAGGTCGCTCGTGTAGAAGACGGCGATCACCAGCACGGCCACCAGGTCGTCGACGATGGCCAGGGTGGCGAGGAAAACCTTCAGGCTGGTGGGAACCCGCGAGCCCAGCAGGGACAGCACCCCCAGGGCGAAAGCGATGTCCGTCGCCGTCGGAATGGCCCAGCCCCGAAGGGTGGATCCCTGGCCCCAGTTGAGGGCCACGTAGATCAGCCCGGGCACGATCACGCCGCCCGCGGCGGCGATCCCGGGGAGCGCACGATTGGACCAGGTGGACAGCTGGCCGTCCAGGAACTCGCGTTTGATCTCCAGCCCGACGAACAGGAAGAACAGGGCCATCAGCCCATCGTTGATCCAGTGCAGAACATCGAGCCCGGCCAACGGCGCGTGCAGGAGGCTGAAATAGCGCTCGGCCAGCGAGGAATTGGCTATGAAGAGGGCGACCGCCGCGGCGCCCATGAGCAGCAAACCGCCCGCCGCCCCGCTGTCGAGGAATTCACGAAGGACGGAGGGTCGACGAGTCGAGGGACGCATGGCGCGGGTCTCCCCGCTGGCGGCCCGACCAGCGCAAACCCTGACCGGCCAAGAGGACCGGGCACCCGCTCTCGCCTATCGCATCCGGAGGCGCGATCATCAAGGTCTCCCGGGCAACGCCGTTCGCCGGTCCGCGCCGGCCGCGTCGCCCAGATGA